>NZ_JBHUHP010000028.1:0-155282 GCF_042682525.1 Blastococcus deserti | reverse complement strand
CACGTCGACCACCGCCTCACCCGGACCCGGATCGGGCACCACGACCGTCTCGACGCTGACCGGCGCACCCTTGCTGAGGGCGACGACGCCCTTGACCTCGTACGGCACTGCTTCTCCTCGATCGTCGACTGCGTTCTGACCCGGGTCCCAGTGTTCCGGTATCCCACCCGGCGCGTGGCGGGGGTGTCCCTTGACCTCCGCCATGGTGAGAACCTAGTGTGCAGATGACTGATATACCAGTCGTCGAATATGCCGCGTCGAGGGGAACCGCATGTCCGTGCTCGCCGATCGGAGCCTCACCGGGTCCGCCGAGGGTCCCGCCGTCGCCGACCCCGTGCTCACCCGCCCGCTGGGGGAGACCGACCCGGAGGTCGCCGCCGCGATCGCCGCTGAGCTGCACCGGCAGCAGTCGACGCTGGAGATGATCGCCAGCGAGAACTTCGCGCCGGTCGCGGTCATGCAGGCGCAGGGATCAGTGCTCACCAACAAGTACGCCGAGGGCTACCCCGGCCGGCGTTACTACGGCGGCTGCGAGCACGTCGACGTGGTCGAGCAACTGGCCATCGACAGGCTCAAGGCCCTGTTCGGTGCCGAGTACGCCAACGTCCAGCCGCACTCGGGCGCGCAGGCGAACGCCGCGGCGATGTCCGCGCTGCTCGAGCCGGGGGACACCATCCTCGGCCTCGACCTCGCCCACGGCGGTCACCTGACGCACGGGATGAAGCTCAACTTCTCCGGCAAGCTCTACGACGTCGCCGCCTACCACGTCGGCCGCGACGACCACCGGGTCGACATGGCCGAGGTGGAGCGGCTGGCGAAGGAGCGGCGGCCCAAGCTGATCGTCGCCGGCTGGTCGGCCTACCCGCGGCACCTGGACTTCGCCGAGTTCCGGCGGATCGCCGACGAGGTCGGCGCGTACCTCATGGTCGACATGGCCCACTTCGCCGGGCTGGTGGCCACCGGGCTGCACCCCTCGCCGGTGCCGCACGCCCACGTGGTCACCTCCACCACGCACAAGACCCTCGGCGGCCCCCGCGGTGGGGTCATCCTGGCCACCGCGGAGCTCGGCAAGAAGTTCAACTCCTCGGTCTTCCCCGGTCAGCAGGGCGGTCCGCTGGGGCACGTCATCGCGGCCAAGGCGGTCGCCTTCAAGCTGGCCGCCGAGCCCGCCTTCCGCGAGCGCCAGGAGCGCACCCTCGAGGGCGCGCGCATCCTGGCCGAGCGGCTGCTGACGGCCGACTGCCGGGAGGCCGGCGTGAGCGTGGTCAGCGGTGGCACCGACGTCCACCTGGTCCTGGTCGACCTGCGCGAGTCGCCGCTGGACGGCAAGCAGGCCGAGGACCGGCTGCACTCGATCGGGATCACGGTCAACCGCAACGCCGTCCCCTTCGACCCGCGGCCGCCCATGGTCAGCTCGGGGGTCCGGATCGGCACCCCGGCGCTGGCCGCCCGCGGCTTCGGCGCCGAGGACTTCGCCGAGGTCGCCGACATCATCGCCGGCGCGCTGCGCCCCACGGTCGGCGAGGCGCGGCTGGCCCGCCTGAGCGCGCGGGTCACCAGCCTGGCCGAGCGCCACCCGCTCTACCCCGACCTGGCGGGAGGCACCCGATGAGCCCCCGCACCCCCGGCGCGGACCTGCCCGACCACCCCGACTTCCTCTGGCGCAACCCGGAGCCGAAAAAGTCCTACGACGTCGTCATCGTCGGCGGGGGCGGGCACGGCCTGGCCACCGCGCACTACCTCGCCAAGAACCACGGCATCACGAACGTGGCGGTGCTGGAGAAGGGCTGGCTCGCGGGCGGCAACATGGCCCGCAACACCACGATCATCCGCTCGAACTACCTGTGGGACGAGAGCGCGGCGATCTACGAGCACTCGCTCAAGCTCTGGGAGGGGCTCGAGGAGGACCTCGGCTATCCCATCCTGTTCAGCCAGCGCGGCGTGCTCAACCTCGCGCACACGCTGCAGGACGTCCGCGACAGCGTGCGCCGGGTCGAGGCCAACAAGCTCAACGGCGTCGACGCGGAGTGGGTCGAGCCCGACGAGGTCAAGAAGATCTGCCCGATCGTCAACACCTCGGCCGACATCCGCTACCCGGTGCTCGGCGCCACCTACCAGCCGCGCGCGGGCATCGCGAAGCACGACTACGTGGCGTGGGGCTTCGCCCGCCGGGCCGACGAGGCCGGCATCGACCTCATCCAGGACTGCGAGGTCACGGGCTTCACCACCGACGGGAACCGGGTCACCGGCGTGCAGACCACCCGCGGCACCATCGCCGCCGGCAAGGTGGCGCTCTGCGCCGCCGGGCACACCTCGGTCCTCACCGACATGCTCGGCTTCCGCGTCCCGGTGCAGAGCCACCCGCTGCAGGCGCTGGTCTCCGAGCTGCTGGAGCCGGTGCACCCGACCGTCGTCATGTCCAACGCGGTGCACGTCTACGTCTCCCAGGCGCACAAGGGCGAGCTGGTGATGGGCGCCGGCGTCGACTCCTACAACGGCTACGGCCAGCGGGGCGCCTTCCACATCATCGAGCGGCAGATGGCCGCGGCGGTCGAGCTGTTCCCCGTCTTCGCCCGCGCGCACCTGCTGCGCACCTGGGGCGGGATCGTGGACACCAGCCCCGACGCCTCGCCCATCGTCGGGCGGACCCCGTACGACAACGTCTACCTCAACTGCGGCTGGGGCACCGGCGGTTTCAAGGCGACCCCCGGCATCGGCGACTGCATGGCGCACACCATCGCCCACGACGAGCCGCACCCCCACGTCGCGCCCTTCGCCCTCGACCGCTTCGTCAGCGGCGCGCTCGTCGACGAGCACGGCGCCGCCGCCGTGGCCCACTGACCGGCCCACTGACCGGCCCACCGACCGCAGGAGTTCCCGTGCAGCTCATCGAATGCCCGTGGTGCGGCCCCCGCGAGGAGGTCGAGTTCCACTACGGCGGCCAGGCGCACGTCGCCTATCCCGAGGACCCCGCCGCCCTCGACGACGTGGAGTGGGCCCACTACGTCTTCTTCCGCGACAACCCGAAGGGCCGCTTCGCCGAGCGGTGGAGCCACGCGGCCGGCTGCCGGCGCTGGTTCAACGCCGTGCGCGACACCGCCACCTACCGCTTCGAGCGGGTCTACCGCCTCGACGAGCCCAAGCCGGTGATCTCGTGAACGCTCCCTTCCGCACGCCCGAGGGCGGCCGCGTCGACCGCGGCGCCACGCTGGAGTTCACCTTCGGCGGGGAGTCCTTCACCGGCCACCCGGGCGACACCCTCGCCTCCGCCCTGCTCGCCGCCGGGCGGCACTCGATCGCCACCAGCGTCAAGCTGGGCCGGCCCCGCGGCGTGGCCGCGGCCTGGGCCGAGGACCCCAGCGGCCTCGTGCAGATCGAGGAGCCGTTCCCGGAGCCGATGCTGCTGGCCAGCACCGTGGAGCTGCACGACGGGCTGGTCGCCCACGGCCTGCCCGGCCAGGGCCGGCTCGCCGAGGTGGCCGACTCCGCGCGCTACGACGCGATGCACGCGCACGTCGACGTGCTCGTGGTCGGCAGCGGTCCCGCCGGCCTGGCCGCCGCGCTGACCGCCGCCCGCGGCGGTGCCCGCGTCGCGCTGGTCGACGAGCAGGCCGAGGCGGGCGGCTCGCTGCTGGGCACCGCCGACGTCCTCGACGGCGTCCCCGCCCTGGAGTGGGTCGCCGACGCCGTCGCCGAGCTGACCGCGCACCCCGACGTCCTGCACCTGCAGCGGACGACGGCCTTCGGCCTCTACGACGACGGCTTCGTCCTGGCCCTCGAGCGGCGCACCGACCACCTCGGTGCCGCGGCGCCGCGGCACGTGGCCCGGCAGCGGGTCTGGCGGATCCGCGCCGCGCGGATCGTCGTCGCCGCCGGCGCCCACGAGCGCCCGGTGGTCTTCGCCGACAACGACCGGCCCGGCATCATGCTGGCCGGCGGCGCCCGCACCTTCCTGCGCCGCTACGGCGTCCTGGCCGGCAGCCGGGCCGTCGTCTTCACGACCAACGACAGCGCCTACGCCGCGGCGGTCGACCTCGCCGACGCGGGCGTCGACATCGCCGCCGTCGTCGAGGCCCGGCCCCAGGCGCCGGCGCACTGGGCCGCCGCCTGCGCGCAGCGCGGCATCCCGGTGCGCAGCGGCAGCGTGGTCACCGGCACCGACGGAACCGAGCGGGTGACCGCCGCGCACGTGGCCCCGTTCGCCGACGGGCGGCCCGGCCCGGCCGAGCGCATGGACTGCGACCTGCTGCTGGTCAGCGGTGGCTGGAACCCGGCCGTGCACCTGTTCAGCCAGGCCCGCGGGCGGCTGCGCTTCGACGAGGGCCTCGGCGCGTTCCTGCCCGCCGAGGAGCTCGACGGGGTCACGGTGGCCGGCGCGGCCGCGGGCCGGCTCGACCTCGCCGGCTGCCTGGCGGACGGACGCCGGGCCGGGGCCGCCGCGCTGGCCGGGCTGTCCCTCGCCGTCCCCGAGGAGCCCGCGCTGCCGTCCACGGACGCCGCGCCCGCGGGGCTGGCGCCGATGACGCTGTGGCGGGTGCCCGACGGCGCCGACGGCAGCACGTCCTTCGTCGACCTCCAGCGCGACGCCACCGTGGCCGACCTCGCGCGCGCGGCCGGAGCGGGCCTGCGGTCGATGGAGCACGTGAAGCGCTTCACGACGATCGGCACCGCCCACGACCAGGGCAAGACCTCCGGCGTCCTGGCCTCCGGCATCACCGCCGAGCTGCTCGGCGTGCCGATCCAGGCCACCGGGACGACGACCTTCCGCCCGCCCTACACGCCGGTGGCCTTCGCCGCGCTGGCCGGGCGGGACCGGGGGCGGCTGTTCGACCCGGAGCGCACCACCGCCGTCCACGACTGGCACGTCGCCGAGGGCGCGGTCTTCGAGGACGTCGGCCAGTGGAAGCGGCCGCGCTACTACCCGCAGCCGGGCGAGGACATGGAGGCCGCCGTGCTGCGCGAGTGCGCCGCGACCCGCGGCGGCGTGGGCATCCTCGACGGCTCGACGCTGGGCAAGATCGACGTCCAGGGCCCGGACGCCGGTGCCTTCCTCGACCTGCTCTACACGAACCTGATGAGCAGCCTGAAGGTCGGCTCGGTCCGCTACGGCGTGATGTGCGGCGTCGACGGCATGGTCATCGACGACGGCACGGTGCTGCGCCTGGCAGACGAGCGCTTCCTGGTGCTCACCACCACCGGCGGGGCCGCGAAGATCCTCGACTGGATGGAGGAGTGGCTGCAGACCGAGTGGCCGCACCTGCGGGTCCGGCTCGCCTCGGTGACCGAGCAGTGGTCGACCTTCCCGGTCGTCGGCCCCCGGTCGCGGGACGTGATCGGCGCCGTCTTCGGGGACGTCGACGTCTCCAACGAGGCCTTCCCGTTCATGACCTGGCGGGACACCTCGCTCGGCGGCGTCCCGGTGCGGCTGGCGCGGATCAGCTTCTCCGGCGAGCTGGCCTACGAGGTCTACGTCAACAGCTGGTACGGCCGCGCGGTGTGGGAGCGGCTGGTCGAGGCCGGCCGCCCGTACGGCATCACCCCGTACGGCACCGAGACCATGCACGTCCTCCGCGCCGAGAAGGGCTACCCGATCATCGGGCAGGACACCGACGGCACGGTCACCCCGCACGACCTGGGCATGGCCTGGGCGGTGTCGAAGAAGAAGAAGGACTTCGTCGGCAAGCGTTCGTTCTCGCGGCCGGCCAACCAGGACCCGCTGCGCAAGCAGCTGGTCGGGCTGCTGCCGGTCGACCGGGAGACGGTGCTGCCGGAGGGCTCGCAGATCGTCGAGCACACCCCGGACGGGCAGCTCCCGCCGCCGCCGGTGCCGATGCTCGGCCACGTCACCTCCAGCTACCGCAGCGCCGAGCTCGGCCGGCCGTTCGCCCTCGCGCTGGTCAAGGGCGGCCGCGACCGCATCGGCCAGACCGTCTCCGTGCCCGTGGGCGGGGCGCTCGTCCCGGTCGAGATCACCGGATCCGTGCTCGTCGACCCGGAAGGAGCCCGTCGTGACGGCTGACCTGCTTCCCCGTACCTCGCCGCTGGACCCGTACACCGCGGCGTTCGAGGGCCTGCCGGACGCCGTCCGGATCACCGCGGAGCCGTTCGTCGCGATGGCCGACGTCCGCGTCGATCCGTCGTCCGGCGCGCGCGTGCGCGGTGCGGCCCTGCCCACCACCCCGAACACCTGGGTGCCGGCCGGTGACGGCCGGCTGGTCTGGCTCGGGCCCGACGAGTGGTTGCTCACCAGCCCCGGCACCGCGCCCGAGGCGCTCGAGGCCGAGCTGGCCGAGGCGCTGCGCCCGGCCGGTGGGGTGGCCGTCGACGTCTCCGCGCAGCGGACCGTCCTGCGCCTCGGCGGACCGCGCGTGCGCGAGGTGCTGGCCAAGGGCTGCTCGCTCGACCTGCACCCCCGGGTCTTCGTCCCGGGCACCAGCGCCCAGACCGCCCTCGGCCAGGCTGGGGTCGTCCTGCTGGCCCTGGGCGGGGACGAGTTCGCCATCCTGGTCCGCTCCTCCTTCGCCGGATACCTCGCCACCTGGCTGCTCGACGCGAGCCTCGAGTACGCCGACCCCGCACTGATCTCCTGAGAGGAACCGCCATGTCCAGCACCCCTCGCGTGGTGATCATCGGAGCCGGCATCGTCGGTGCCAACCTGGCCGACGAGCTCACCGCCCGCGGCTGGGACCGGGTCACCGTCGTCGACCAGGGCCCGCTGCCCCTGACCGGCGGCTCCACCTCGCACGCCCCCGGCCTGGTCTTCCAGACCAACGGGTCGAAGACCATGACGCAGTTCGCTTCCTACACGGTGGAGAAGTTCCTCGGCCTGGACGTCGACGGCGCCTGGTGCTTCAACCAGGTCGGCGGCCTGGAGGTGGCGACCACGCCGGAGCGGCTGGCCGAGCTGCACCGGCGGCAGGGCTGGGCCACCTCCTGGGGAGTGCAGAGCGAGGTGATCGGGCCCGACGAGTGCGTGCGGCTGCACCCGCTCGTCGACCCGGACCAGATCCTCGGCGGCCTGCACATCCCCAGCGACGGCCTGGCCAAGGCCTCGCGCGCCGTCGTCGCGCTCGCCCGGCGGGCCGAGGCGCGCGGCGCGGCGTTCCAGGGCGACACCCGCGTGGTCGGCATCGAGCAGGCCGGCGGCCGGGTGACCGGCGTCCGGACGCCGGACGGGGTGATCCCCGCCGACATCGTCGTCTCCTGCGCCGGCTTCTGGGGCCCGGCGATCGGCGCCATGGTCGGCATGCGGGTGCCGCTGCTGCCGCTGGCCCACCAGTTCGTCTGGACCGGGCAGGTCGCCGAGCTGGTCGGCCGCAACGACGAGCTGACCGAGGCCGGCATGCCGATCCTGCGCCACCAGGACCGCGACCTGTACTACCGCGAGCGGGGCGACCGCCTGGGCATCGGCTCCTACGCGCACCGGCCGATGCCGGTCGAGCTCACCGACCTGCCCGAGGGCGACGTCAGCGACTCCGCGATGCCCTCGATGCTCCCGTTCACCGAGGAGGACTTCGCCGAGGCCTGGGAGCACAGCCGTGAGCTGCTGCCCTCGCTGCGCTCGACCAAGGTCGACTCGGGCTTCAACGGCATCTTCTCCTTCACCCCGGACGGGGGACCGCTGATCGGCGAGTCACCGGACGTGGCCGGCTTCTGGATCGCCGAGGCGGTCTGGGTCACCCACTCCGCCGGCGTCGCCCGGTCGGTCGCCCAGCTGCTGGTGGACGGCCGCAGCGAGCTGGACCTGCACGGCTGCGACGTCGCCCGCTTCGAGGAGGTGCAGGTCACCGACGCCTACGTGCGGGAGACCTCGCAGCAGAACTTCGTCGAGGTCTACGACATCCTCCACCCGCTGCAGCCCAAGCTCTCGCCCCGCGACCTGCGGGTGAGCCCCTTCCACGCCCGCCAGCGCGAGCTGGGCGCGGTCTTCCTGGAGGCCGCCGGGTGGGAGCGCCCCCACTGGTACGAGGCCAACGCGGGGCTGCTCGACGAGCTCCCGGCCGAGTGGGTGCCGCCGGCGCGGGATGACTGGTCGGCGCAGTTCTGGTCGCCGATCGCCGCCGCCGAGGCGTGGAAGACCCGAACCGCCGTGGCGATGTACGACATGACCCCGCTCAAGCGCCTGGAGGTCAGCGGCCCCGGGGCGCTGGACCTCCTGGAGCGGCTGACCACCGGGAAGATGGACAAGTCGGTCGGCTCGGTGACCTACACCCTCGCCCTCGATGAGACCGGTGGCGTCCGCAGCGACCTCACCGTCGCCCGGCTGGGCGAGCAGCTGTTCCAGATCGGTGCCAACGGCAACCTCGACCTGGACCACCTGCGCCGCGCGGCCCCGGCCGACGGCAGCGTCCAGGTGCGGGACATCACCGGCGGCACCTGCTGCATCGGGCTCTGGGGCCCGCGCGCTCGCGACCTGGTGCAGAAGGTCACCGACGACGACTTCACCAACGAGGGGCTGAAGTACTTCCGCGCCAAGCGGGCCACCCTCGGCGGCGTCCCGGTGACCGCCATGCGGCTGTCCTACGTCGGCGAGCTGGGCTGGGAGATCTACGCCAGCGCCGAGCACGGGCAGAAGCTCTGGGACGTGCTGTGGGCGGCCGGCCAGGACCTCGGCGTGATCGCCGCCGGACGTGCGGCCTTCAACAGCCTGCGGCTGGAGAAGGGCTACCGCTCCTGGGGCTCGGACATGACCACCGAGCACGACCCGTACGAGGCGGGGCTCGGCTTCGCCGTCCGCAAGCAGAAGGGCGCGTTCGTCGGCAGCGAGGCGGTCGCCGACCGCAGCGACGAGACCGCCCGCCGGCGGCTGTCCTGCCTGACGATCGACGACGGCACCAGCGTGGTCCTCGGCCACGAGCCGGTGTTTGTCGACGGCGCGCCGGCCGGCTACGTCACCAGCGCGGCCTTCGGGCACACCGTCGGCCGGCCGATCGCCTACGCCTGGCTGCCCGCGTCGGCCGGGGTCGGCACCGCGGTGGAGATCCAGTACTTCGACCGCCGGATCGCGGCGACCGTCGCCGCCGAGCCGCTGGTCGACCCGGAGATGACGCGCATCCGCGGCTGAGAAAGGACCCCCTCCTCCCCACCCCTCGCACGCTCGGGGCGGTGCCCTGGAGGGGGCGATACCTGGCCCGCTTCTCCTCCTCGACTCCCGAAGGAGCCGTTGTGCGCACAGATGCGCTCCCCGCGTACCTGGAGCGGCTCGCCGCCCGGGTGCCCGCACCCGGCGGCGGCGCCGCCGCAGGCCTGCACGCCGCGCAGGCGGCCGCGCTGGTCGCGATGGTCGCCCGCTACAGCGACGCGCCCCGGTTCGCCGAGCACGCCGACGCCATCGCGGCCGTGACGGCGGTGGCCGACGACCTGCGCGAGCAGGCCCTCGGTCTCGCCGAGGAGGACGCTGCGGTCTTCACGGCGGTCACCGAGGCCTACGGGCTGCCCAAGGGCACCGACGCGGAGAAGGCGGCCCGCTCCGCGGCGATCGCCGACGCGCTCGTCGGCGCCGCGCGGGTGCCCGCGGCGGTGGTCCGCGTGGCCGACCGCGTCCTCGGACTGGCCGAGGAGCTCCTGCCGATCGGCAACCGCAACGTGCTCAGCGACGTCGCGGCGGCCGCCGAGGCCGCGCGTGCCGCGGCCACCACGGCACGCGTGAACGTCGAGATCAACCTGGGCGGCATCAAGGACCCCGCCGTGCGGGCCGAGCTGGCGGCCGCGGTCGACCCGGTCGACGACCTCGCCGTCCGCGCGGAGAAGGTCACCGCCGCCGTGCGCGAGGAGATCGCCCGATGACCGCCGTCCTGAGCGGCACCGAGGTCGCCGCCGGCATCCGCACGGAGGTGACCGCCGAGGCGGCACGGCTCACCGCGGCCGGCACTCCGCCGCGGCTGGCCGTGGTCGTCGCGACCGACGACGGGTCGAGCGCCTCGTACGTCCGGTCCATCGCCCGGGCGGCGCAGAGGACCGGCATCGCCTGCACGGTCGTCGACCTCGGCCCGGACGCCGCCCCGGAGGAGATCCGGGCCGCGCTGGCCGCGCTGAGCGACGACCCCGCGGTGCACGGCATCATCCTGCAGACGCCGCTGCCGCCGGACGCCGACTTCGAGGACCTCGCGGCGGCCATCGACCCCGCCAAGGACGTCGACGGTGCCAACCCGCTGAGCCTGGGGCGCCTGGCCGCCGACCTGCCGTCGTTCCCGCCGGCGACGGCGGAGGCCGTGCTGGTCCTCCTCGACGCGCACGGCGTGCCCCTGGCCGGCGCCCGGGCGGTCGTGGTCGGCCGCTCGAACGTCGTCGGCAAGCCCGTCGCCCAGCTGCTGCTGGCGCGGGACGCCACGGTGACGATCTGCCACCGGCACACCAAGGAGCTCGCCGACGTCACGCGGACCGCCGACGTGCTCGTCGCGGCCGTGGGCCGCCCGGGGCTGGTCACCGCCGAGCACGTCGCCGAGGGCGTTGTCGTCGGCGACGTCGGCACCAACCCGACCCCGGACGGCGGGCTCGTCGGCGACGTCGACGCCGCATCGGTCACCGGCCGGGCGGGCGCCCTGACACCGGTGCCGGGCGGCGTCGGCCCGGTGACCACGGCGCTGCTGCTGCGGCACACCGTCGCGGCAGCGCGGGCGTCGGCCGGCTCGGCGTGACCACGCCGGTGCCGGTCACCCCGGCGCCGGCGTCCCGCGCTCTCGCCGACCGGCTGCGGTCGCCGGCGGTCCCGCTGGTCTGCGGCATCGTCAACGTCACGCCGGACTCCTTCTCCGACGGCGGCCGGTTCCTCGCCGCCCGCGACGCCGTGGCGCACGGGCTCCGGCTGGCGGAGGAGGGGGCCGACCTGCTGGACGTCGGCGGCGAGTCCACCCGCCCCGGCGCGCGGCCGCCCTCGGTCGGGGAGGAGCTGCGCAGGGTCGTTCCCGTGGTCGAGGAGCTCGCCGCACGAACATCCGTGGCGGTGTCGGTCGACACCTCCCGGCCGGAGGTGATGCGCGCCGCGGTGGCGGCCGGCGCGGTCATGGTCAACGACGTGCGGGCACTCACGCGGCCGGGCGCGCTGCAGGCGGCCACCGACCTCGACGTGCCGGTGTGCCTGATGCACATGCGCGGCTCGCCGGGGGACATGCAGCGCGACCCGCGCTACGCCGACGTCGTGGCCGAGGTCCGGCAGTTCCTCGGGCTGCGGCTGCGGGCCTGCCTCGACGCCGGCGTCCGGCTCGAGCACCTCGTGGTCGACCCGGGATTCGGCTTCGGCAAGATCCTCGAGCACAACCTCGAGCTGCTGCGCTCCCTGCCGCTTCTCGGCGGCCTCGGCGTCCCGATACTGGTCGGGGTCTCCCGCAAGTCGATGGTGGGCGAGCTCACCGGCCGCCCGGTGGGCGACCGGCTCGCCGGGTCCCTCGCCGCCGCGCTGCTGTCCGCCCAGCGGGGGGCCGCGGTGCTCCGGGTGCACGACGTCGCCGCGACCCGCGACGCCCTCACCGTGCTGGCTGCGGTGGAGTCCGGCGGTCAGGGAGGCGTTCCATTGTGAGCAAGCTCATAACCGACCCTTGTGCCGGGAGAGCTTCTCTGGTTCGCTCTGCGCAACTCATTGCGACTTGCGCAACAGTTAGGGGAGTGCGATGAACGACGGTCCCGTGCAGCCCCCGGCCTCCGGTGCCGGAGCCCCGCCGTCCGCAGGAGGGCACGTCGCTGTGCCGTCCGGAGGAGGGCACGTCGCCGAGCCGGACCCGGACGGCGCCGCCCCCGGCGCCCACCCGGCGATCGCCGACACCCCGCCCTGCCTGGCCGACCGGCACGGCACCGTGGACCGCGTGCTGTTCGCCGTCGCCGCGGTGATGGCGCTGGGCTTCGTCGTTTGGGGCTTCTACACCCCGACGGGGCTGGGGTCGGTCAGCGGTTCCGTCCTCGGCTGGGTCACCGGCAACCTCGGCTGGCTGTTCGTGCTCCTGGCCACCGCGTTCGTCGTCTACGTCATCTGGCTGGCGGCCGGCAAGTACGGCCGGATCCCGCTGGGGCGCGACGGGGAGCGCCCGGAGTTCCGCACCATCTCGTGGATCGCGATGATGTTCAGCGCCGGCATGGGCATCGGCCTGATGTTCTTCGGGGTGGCAGAACCGCTGTCGCACTTCGTGTCCCCGCCGCCGATGACGGTCGAGGCCGAGAGCGCTGCCGCGATCGAGACGGCGATGGCCACCAGCCTGTTCCACTGGACGCTGCACCCGTGGGCCATGTATGCCGTCGTCGGCCTGGCGATCGCCTACGGCACGTTCCGGCGTGGCCGCCCGCAGCTGATCAGCTCGGCGTTCGTCCCGCTGCTGGGCGAGCGGCGCGTCGCCGGGCCGACGGGCCGGATCATCGACGTGCTGGCGATCTTCGCGACCCTCTTCGGGTCGGCGGCGTCGCTGGGGCTGGGGGCCCTCCAGATCGGCAGCGGCGCGCAGATCCTCGGCTGGGCCGGGGACGTGGGCAACGGGCTGCTCGTCGGCATCATCGCCGTGCTGACCGCAGCCTTCGTGGCCTCGGCGGTCTCCGGCATCGCCAGGGGCATCCAGTGGCTCGCCAACACCAACATGGTGCTCGCCCTGCTGCTGGCCCTGTTCGTGTTCGTGGCCGGTCCGACGGTGTTCATCCTCAACCTCATCCCCGACGCGGTGGGCAGCTACTTCTCCGACCTGGGCGAGATGGCCGCCCGGACCGAGGCCACCGGCGGCGACCCGATGGCGACCTGGCTGCGTGGCTGGACGGTCTTCTACTGGGCGTGGTGGGTCAGCTGGACCCCCTTCGTCGGCCTGTTCATCGCGCGGATCAGCCGTGGCCGGACCATCCGCCAGTTCGTCACCGGGGTCCTGCTCGTGCCCAGCCTGGTGAGCCTGCTGTGGTTCGCCGTCTTCGGGGGCGCGGGCATCGCCGCGCAGCGGGGCGGTGTGGACGTCGCCGGTGCGGGGAGCGCACAGGGTCAGCTGTTCGGCGTCCTCGAGCAGTACCCCCTGGCCACGGCCACGACCGTGCTCGTGATGATCCTGGTCGGGATCTTCTTCGTCTCCGGCGCCGACGCGGCCTCGATCGTCATGGGCTCGCTGTCCCAGCGCGGCACCCTGGAGCCCGGCCGCGGGATCGTCGTCTTCTGGGGCGTGGTGATGGGCGCGGTCGCGGCCATCATGCTGCTGCTCGGGGACGAGGGCGAGGCCCTGACCGGGCTGCAGAACCTGACGATCATCGCGGCCCTGCCCTTCATCCTGGTCATGGTGGGCATGGCGGTCGGCCTGGTGAAGGACCTGCGCCGCGACCCGGTGGTCCTGCGCGGGAACTACGCCAGCGTGGCCATCGAGCAGGCGGTGGTGGACGGCATCAGCCGGCACGGCGACGACTTCGTCATCGCCGTGGAGCGGGCGCACGGGGCCGACGGCCTCCGGCACGCGGCCGAGCCGGCGCAGGCTCCGCTGATCAGCCCGCGACCGGATGCCGACTCCGCGCTCCTGGCGGACGACGGCGGGCCCGGGCGCCAGGAGCCGAGCGTGCAAACCACCGGCCGGCCGCGGGACCCCCGCGACTGAACCAGGCGCGGACTCCCCGGCCCCCGCGGGGGCCCGCCGCGGGCGTGCGAGCGGTGGGGGGCGGGGGGTCCTTCGTCAGATGACCGCGCGGATGGCCTTCTCGAAGCCGATCACGTGCTCCCGTGCGAGCTCCTCGGCGCGGTCGGCCTCGCCCGCGGCGATGGCGCGGAGCAGGCCGACGTGCTCTCCGACGTGCTCGTCGACCGTGGGCAGCCGGTCGAGGAACAGGCAGAAGATCCGGGTCGCCAGGTTGTCGTAGCGCACCAGCACGTCCTCGAGGTGCGGGTTGTCCGCGGCCCGGTAGATGGCCCGGTGCACCGTGAGGTCCCACCGCATCAGCTCGTTGCGGTCGACGGCCGCGACCTCGAGTTGCTCGAGCCGGCCGGCCAGCTTGCTCAGCTCGGCGCG
The DNA here is from genome assembly GCF_042682525.1 of Blastococcus deserti. Lineage (NCBI taxonomy): Bacteria > Bacillati > Actinomycetota > Actinomycetes > Geodermatophilales > Geodermatophilaceae > Blastococcus > Blastococcus deserti. The sequence continues at coordinate 141,333 of NZ_JBHUHP010000028.1, read as the reverse complement.
CACCTCGCGAGGGGCGCGCTCCGCGGCGCGGCGGGCGGACAGGGGCTCGAGCTGGACGCGGATCTCGGAGATGTGCGCCAGGTCGGTGATGTCCATGCCGGTGGCGAACGTGCCGCGGCGCGGATAACTGATCACGAGGCGGTCGACCTCGAGCCGCTTGAGCGCCTCGCGCACAGGGGTACGGCCCACGCCGAGGGAGCGGGCCAGCGCGTCGTCGTCGATCGGCTCGTTCGGCCGGATCTCGAGCATGATCAGCTGGTCACGGATGGCGACGTAGGCGCGCTCGGCCAGGGAGGCGGAGGCGCCCTCGACGTCAGGGGCGGCGGTCATCACGGAGGAATCGTAAGCCCTGTTGGGCCAGAATCCTTGCCTCGCACGGGGGAACGACATATCGTCGCAGCACTAGCTGATATACCAGTTGTCGTGCAGACTGCGGATGGGGGGTCCACCGTTGACGATCAGCGTGTTCGATCTGTTCAAGGTCGGGATCGGCCCGTCCAGCTCGCACACCGTGGGCCCCATGCGAGCCGCAGCCACGTTCGCCTCGCGGCTCCGGAGCGAGAACCTGCTGACCCGCACGGCCCGGGTCCGCTGCGAGCTCTTCGGCTCCCTGGGCGCGACCGGCCACGGCCACGGCAGCGTCAAGGCCGTCGTCCTCGGCCTGGAGGGCGAGCAGCCCGACCTGGTGGACCCCGTCGCGGCCGACCCCCGGGTGGCGGCGGTCCGGGCGGAGGGCAAGCTCCGGCTCGCCGGCGAGCAGCCCGTCGCCTTCGCCGTCGACGACGACGTGGTCCTGCACCGCAACCGGCGGCTGCCCTTCCACAGCAACGGCATGGTCTTCACCGCCTTCGACGGCGACGGGACCGAGCTCACCCGGCGCGAGTACTACTCGGTCGGGGGCGGCTTCGTCCTCGACGAGGACGACACCGGCGCGCCGGTGCTGGTCGAGGACCCGACGCCGGTCGCCTTCCCGTTCCGCACGGCCGAGGAACTGCTGGAGCACACCCGGCGAACGGGTCTGCGGATCAGCGACGTGATGCTGGCGAACGAGTTGTCCTGGCGCAGCGAGGCCGAGGTGCGCGCCGGTCTGCTGCACATCTGGTCGGTCATGCAGGAGTGCGTCGAGCGCGGCACCCGCACCCCCGGGGTGCTCCCCGGCGGGCTCAAGGTGCGTCGTCGCGCGGCGGCGCTGCGCGAGCAGCTCGAGAGCGCGCGCGACGACGCCGACCCGCTGCGGGCCATGGAGTGGGTGACGCTGTACGCGCTGGCGGTCAACGAGGAGAACGCCGCCGGCGGTCGGGTGGTCACCGCCCCGACCAACGGGGCCGCCGGCATCGTCCCCGCCGTCCTGCACTACCACCGGGACTTCGTGCCCGGCCACGACGACGACGCCGTCGTCCGGTTCCTCCTGACCGCGGCCGCGATCGGCCTGCTGTTCAAGGAGAACGCCTCGATCTCCGGCGCCGAGGTCGGCTGCCAGGGCGAGGTCGGCTCGGCCTGCTCCATGGCCGCCGCCGGGCTGGCCGAGGTGCTCGGCGGCACGCCCGAGCAGGTCGAGAACGCCGCCGAGATCGGCATCGAGCACAACCTCGGCCTGACCTGCGACCCGGTCGGCGGCCTGGTGCAGATCCCGTGCATCGAGCGCAACGCCGTCGGATCGGTCAAGGCCATCACCGCCGCGCGCATGGCCGTGCGCGGCGACGGCAGCCACTACGTCTCGCTCGACAAGGCGATCAAGACCATGCGGGAGACCGGCGCCGACATGTCGGTCAAGTACAAGGAGACCGCCCGCGGCGGGCTGGCGCTCAACATCGTCGAGTGCTGAGGAGGCACCCGTGTCCCACACCTACACGCTCACCTTGAGCTGCCCCGAGCGACCGGGCATCGTGCGGGCGGTGAGCAGCTTCCTGTTCGAGCACGGCTGCGACATCGTCGAGCACCAGCAGTTCGACGACGCGGTGCGCGGTCAGCTGTTCCTGCGCACGGCCTTCGCCTGCGCGGAGGAGACCGACCCGGAGCAGCTGCACGCGGAGTTCGCCGCCGTGGCCGAGCAGTTCGGCATGACCTACTCGCTCACCGGCGCGCACCCCCAGCGGATCCTGGTGATGGTGTCCAAGCTCGGGCACTGCCTCAACGATCTGATCTTCCGCTGGCGCGCCGGCAGCCTCGGCGGCGAGCTGGTCGCCGTCGTCTCCAACCACGAGGACCTGCGTCCCATGGCGGAGGCCGCCGGCCTGCCCTTCTTCCACGTCCCGGTCACCCCGGCCACGAAGGCCGCAGCCGAGGCGCGGTTGCTGGAGCTGGTGGACGAGTTCGACGCCGACCTGGTCGTGCTCGCCCGCTACATGCAGGTGCTGTCCGACGAGGCCTGCCGCGCCCTCCACGGCCGGGCCATCAACATCCACCACTCGTTCCTCCCCGGCTTCAAGGGCGCCAAGCCCTACCACCAGGCCTTCGACCGAGGGGTCAAACTGGTGGGCGCGACGGCGCACTACGTCACCCCCGACCTCGACGAGGGCCCGATCATCGAGCAGGAGGTGATCCGCATCGACCACGCCCACGACCCTCGGGCGCTGGCCACCGTGGGACGGGACGCGGAGGCGCTCGCTCTGTCCCGGGCGGTGCGCTGGCACTGCGAGCGGCGGGTCCTCCTCAACGGTTCCAGTACCGTCATCTTCCGATGAGCACCGGCGTCCCCCCGACCCTGCGGTGACCCCGGCCCACGTCCCGTGGGGCCGCTTCGACGACCTGCGCGCCGACACCGCGGTGCTCTGCCCGCCTCCGCACCGGGTCCTGGTCGCCGACCGGCCCGCGGAGGTCGTCGAGGTGCTCGCCGAGGTGCAGCGCGCCACCGACGCGGGGAGCTGGGCCTTCGGGTACGTGGCGTACGAGGCGGCGGCGGGCCTGGACCCGGGGGTCGCCGTGCACCCGCCCGACCCGGACGGACCACCCCTGGCCTGGTTCGGCCTGTGCGACGAGCCCACGACCGTCCCCACCCTGGACGCGGCCGATCCGGCGGCGGTCCCGGACGCGTACGAGGCGGACTGGGCGGCGGCCTGGGTGGCGGAGGAGCACGCGGCCGACGTGGCCCGCATCCGCGACCGGATCGCGGCCGGTGACACCTACCAGTGCAACCTCACCGTCCGGATGCGCGGCCGGTTCGAGGGGGATGCGGTCGCCCTCTACCGCGACCTCGCCCTCGGGCAGGGCGGCGCCTGCAACGCCTATCTCGACCTCGGCCGGTTCGTCGTCGCCAGCGCCAGCCCCGAGCTGTTCTTCGAGCGCAGGGGGGACGACGTCCTGCTGCGGCCGATGAAGGGCACGTCGCGGCGCGGGCGGTTCCCGGCGGAGGACCGCGAGCTCGCCCGGCGGTTGCGTGCCAGCGCCAAGGAGCGCGCCGAGAACGTGATGATCGTCGACCTGATGCGCAACGACGTCGCCCGCGTCGCCGAGGTCGGCAGCGTCGCCGTGCCGGCGCTGTTCTCGGTCGAGCGGTACGGCACCGTGCTGCAGCTGACCTCGGACGTCACCGCCCGGCTGCGGCCCGGCACCGGCCTGGTCGAGCTGTTCCGGGCGTTGTTCCCGTGCGGGTCGGTCACCGGCGCGCCCAAACCGAGCTCCATGGGGATCATCCGGGACCTGGAGCCCACACCTCGCGGCGTGTACTGCGGGGCCGTCGGTCTGGTGGGGCCGCCCGGCGCCCCGGTGCGCGCGCGCTTCAACGTCGCTATCCGCACCGTCGTCCTCGACCGGGCGACGGGCACCGCCGTCTACGGCACCGGGGGAGGGATCACCTGGGGCTCGGACGCGGCCGCCGAGCACGCCGAGGTCCTCGTGAAGGCCGCCGTCCTGCAGCGGCGCCCGACCGACTTCGAGCTCCTCGAGACCATGCGATTCGACCCGCGCACCGGGCTCCGCAACCGCCTGCGCCACCTGCGGCGGCTGGCCGGCTCGGCCGCCCACCTCGGCTTCCGCCTGGACCCGGGCGCCGCCGAGGCGGCGCTGGACGCGCGGCTGGCATCGGCCGGCCCCGCCCGGGTGCGGTTGCGGCTGCGGCGCGACGGTCGGCTGTCCGTCGACGTCGAGCCCCCGCCCCCGCCGGCCGTTCCGCCGGTGACGCTCGTGGTCGATCCCGAACCGGTCGACTCGCGGAACACCGCGCTGTTCCACAAGACCACGCTCCGGGAGCCCTACGAGCGGCGCTTCGCCCGCCGGGGTGCCGCCGACGACGCGATCCTGGTCAACGAGCGCGGCGAGCTCACCGAGACCACCCGGGCCACCCTCGCCGTGCGGCTCGACGGGCAGTGGTGGACGCCTCCGGTCGAGTCCGGCTGCCTGCCCGGCGTCGAGCGGGCCCGGCTGCTGGACCTCGGGCGGCTGCGCGAGCGGGTGCTGGTGCTCGACGACCTGGAGCGCGCCGAGGCCCTGGCGGTGGTCAGCTCGCTGCGTGGCTGGCGCCCGGCCCGCCTCGTCGACCTCAGCCCTGGACAGGTGCTCGCCGGAGCCTCCGAGGGTTCCGGCGTCCCGCCCCGCTGAGCGGCGTCGCACCGCGCACGCACGCTGTTCCCACGACACGAGGAGTGACATGGCCAACCTGTTCATCGGCGGCGCCTGGCGCGCGGCGTCCTCCGGCGCCCAGCGCGAGGTCGTCAACCCCTTCGACCAGAGCGTCGTGGCCAAGGTCGACGAGGCCACGGCCGACGACGTCGCGGCCGCCGTCGCCGCCGCGCGCGACGCGTTCGACGCGGGGGAGTGGGCGCGGACGCCGGCGCGGGAACGGGGCGACCTGCTCGACCGCGTGGCCGACCTGCTCCTGCGCGACAAGGAGGAGATCGCCCAGCTGGAGACGCGGGACACCGGCAAGACGCTGGGGGAGAGCCGGCAGGACGTCGACGACGTGGCCGCGGTCTTCCGCTACTACGCCGACCTGGCTGACAAGGACCCCGGGCGGCTCGTGGACGCCGGCCGCACCGACGTCGTCAGCCGGGTCGTCTACGAGCCGGTCGGCGTCTGCGCGCTGATCGCCCCCTGGAACTACCCCCTGCTCCAGATCTCCTGGAAGGTCGCCCCGGCCCTCGCCGCCGGCAACACGGTCGTCGTCAAGCCCAGCGAGGTCACGCCGCTGACGACCATCCACCTCGTGAAGCTGCTCGCGGAGGCCGGCGCCCCGGCGGGCGTGGTCAACCTGGTGCTGGGCGACGGCAAGGTGGTCGGCGCGGCCATGGTCGAGGACCCGGCGGTCGACATGGTGTCCTTCACCGGGGGCGTGGCCACCGGCCAGTGGATCCTGCGGGCCGCGGCGGAGACGGTGAAGAAGGTGACCGTCGAGCTGGGCGGCAAGAACCCCAACATCGTCTTCGCCGACGTCGACTTCGACACCGCCGTCGACCACGCGCTGACCGCCGTCTTCCTGCACTCGGGCCAGGTGTGCTCCGCCGGGGCGCGGCTGATCGTGCAGGACGAGATCCACGACGCCTTCGTCGCCGCCGTGGCCGAGCGGGCCGAGCGCATCCGGCTGGGCAGCGGCTTCGACGACGCGACCGAGAGCGGACCGCTCGTGTCCGCCCAGCACCGGGAGACCATCGAGCGGTACGTCGCGACGGGGATCGAGGAGGGCGCGCGGCTGGTCGCGGGCGGTCGCCGTCCCGAGGACCCGGAGCTCGCCGGGGGCTTCTTCTACCGGCCGACGGTGTTCGCCGACTGCCGGGGCGACATGCGGATCGTGCAGGAGGAGTCGTTCGGCCCGGTGATGACCGTGGAACGGTTCAGCACCGAGGCCGATGCGATCCGGCTCGGCAACGACACGCACTACGGCCTCGCGGGCGCCGTCTGGACGGCGGACGCCGGGCGGGCGGAGCGGGTCGCGCGGGCACTGCGCCACGGCACGGTGTGGATCAACGACTACCACCCGTACCTGCCGCAGGCGGAGTGGGGCGGCTTCGGCCGCTCCGGCAACGGCCGCGAGCTGGGCCCCTCGGGCCTCAACGAGTACCGCGAGGCCAAGCACATCTGGCACAACACCGCACCGCAGCCGTCGGGCTGGTTCACCGCCTGACCGCCGCCGGCCCGGGCATACGCAAGAGGCCCGCCACCCCGAGGGGTGGCGGGCCTCTTCCGTCCGTGCGGGGATCAGCCCAGGTTCGCGGTCTCCGGGCGGTTCTCCGGGCTGACCTCCTGCGCGGCGGCCCGGCGGTGCCGGTAGAACTCGACGTGCTCGGCCGGCAGGGGCTCGTTGCCCAGGATCAGGTCGGCGGCCTTCTCGGCGAGCATCATGACCGGGGCGTAGATGTTGCCGTTGGTCACGTAGGGCATGGCCGAGGCGTCGGCGACGCGCAACCCCTTCAGCCCGTGCACCCCCATGGTCGTGGGGTCGACCACCGACAGCGGATCGGTGCCCATCTTCGCGGTGCACGAGGGGTGCAATGCCGTCTCGGCGTCCTTGGCCACCCAGGCGAGGATCTGCTCCGGGGTCTCGATCTCCGGCCCGGGCGAGATCTCGCCGCTGCTGAACTCCGAGAACGCGGGCTGGGCGAAGATCTCGCGCGCCACCTGGACCGCCTCCACCCACTCGCGGCGGTCCTGCTCGGTCGACAGGTAGTTGAACCGCATCGCCGGGTGCACCCGGGGGTCGGTCGACGTGATCTTCAGCGTGCCGCGGGCGTCGGAGTACATGGGGCCGATGTGCACCTGGTAGCCGTGGTCACCGGCCGGCATCGACCCGTCGTACCGGACGGCGATGGGCAGGAAGTGGAACATCAGGTTCGGGTAGTCGACGTCCTCGTTGCTCCGCACGAACCCGCCGGCCTCGAAGTGGTTGGTCGCGCCCAGGCCCTTGCGCAGGAACAGCCACTCGGCGCCGATCCCCGGCTTGCGCCACCACTTCATGCCCGGCGCGATCGACACCGGCTTCTTGCAGCCGTGCTGGATGTAGACCTCGAGGTGGTCCTGCAGGTTCTCGCCCACACCCGGCAGGTCGGCCACGACGTCGATGCCCAGCGCGCGGAGCTCCGAGCCGTTGCCCACGCCAGAGAGCTGCAGGAGCTGCGGGGTGTTGATGGCACCGCCGGCCAGCACCACCTCGCCGGCGCGGACGGTCCGCAGCGGCCCGCGCCCGTGCCGGTACTGCACGCCGACGGCCCGGTCGCCCTCGAACAGGATCTTCGTGACGAAGGCGCGGGTCTCCACGGTGAGGTTCTTGCGGGAGAGGACCGGGTGCAGGTAGGCCCGGGCGGCGCTGAGCCGACGGCCCCGGTGGAGGTTGCGGTCGAACCGCCCGAAGCCCTCCTGCCGGTAGCCGTTGACGTCGTCGGTCAGGGGATAGCCGGCCTGCTGCGCGGCGGACAGGAAGGCCTGGAACAGCGGGTTGGTGGCGGGGCCCCGCTCGAGGACGAGCGGGCCGTCGTGGCCGCGGAACGGGTCGTCCGGCTCGGCCGCGAGACAGTTCTCCATCCGCTTGAAGTACGGCAGGCAGTGGGCGAAGTCCCAGGTGTGCATGCCGTCGTCGGCGCCCCAGCGCTCGTAGTCCATCGGGTTGCCCCGCTGGAAGATCATCCCGTTGATGCTGCTGGAGCCGCCGAGCAGCTTGCCGCGGGCGTGGTAGACCTTCCGGCCGCCCATCCACGGCTCCGGCTCCGTCTCGTACTTCCAGTCGTAGAAGCGGTTGCCGATCGGGATGGTCAGGGCCGCGGGCATGTGGACGAAGACGTCCCACAGGGAGTCCTTGCGGCCGGCCTCGAGGACCAGGACGGAGCGCCCGGGATCGGCACTGAGCCGGTTCGCCAGGGCGCTGCCGGCCGATCCACCCCCGACGACGACGAAGTCGTACCGCTGCTCGCCCATGTGTCGCTCCTCCGTGCACGAGGCCGTCGGCTGCCGGTGGATCCGGTCAGCGTGATTCGTTGCACATTAAGGGCGGTGTTCTTCATGGGGCAACACTCTCCGGCGGGGTTTTTGAACGAATGTCCGAGGCGGTCGCGCACAGAGCCTGGCGATCGGCCGCGTCCCACGGCGCGGTGCAGGCCCTGGGTCCGGCCCCTCGCAGCGGACTCCCTCGACAGGGCGACGTGGAGATCCGGATGGCGCTCCGCCGGGCGGTGATCCGACGGCTGGTCCCTACGCTGGGTGGATGGACTTCGAGGAGAACCACGTCGCCGAGCGCGCTCCTGCGGCACTGGTGCAGTCGGTGGACCGCGCGCTGATGATCCTCGAGATCCTCGGCTCCCGTGGCGAGGCGGGGGTCACCGAGATCGCGGCCGAGCTCGGCGTGCACAAGTCCACGGCGTTCCGGCTCGTCGCCGTCCTCGAGAGCCACGACTTCGTGGAGCAGCTGGTCGACCGCGGCAAGTACCGCCTGGGTTTCGGCATCGTCCGGCTCGCCGGTGCCACCGCCGCGCAGATGGATCTGACCCGGGAGGGCCGCCGTACCTGCGAGGAGCTGGCCGTCGACCTGAGGGAGACGGTCAACATCGCGATCCTCGACGGCGACCGGGTGGTCAACATCAGTCAGGTGCGGGGGGCGGGATCGATCACGTCGTACAACTGGGTCGGCCAGGCGACGCCGCTGCACGCGACCTCCAGCGGCAAGGTCCTGTTGGCGTTCGCCCCCGAGCCGGTGCGGAAGGAGTTGCTCAGCGGGGAGCTGCAGCGCTTCACGGACTCGACGATCACCGATCTCGAGGCGCTCCACCGGGAGCTCGCCGAGATCGAGGCCCGCGGTTGGGCAGCCACCGCGGAGGAGTACGAGGTCGGCCTCAACGCCGTGGCTGCTCCGGTACGCGACGCCGAGGGGCGCGTGGTCGCGGCGGTCAGCGTGTCAGGACCGTCGTTCCGCCTGGCCCCGGAGACGTTCGGCGACGTGGCGCCCCGCGTGGTGGCGGCGGCCGACGGGCTCAGCCGGAGGCTGGGCTTCTTCCGCTAGACACCACCTCGGACTCCGGAGGCGGTCCGGTCGCTCCGCGCCCGGCCGTCAGCGGGAGTGGACGGACGTGCTTGCGGGGTGTGATGTCCGGAGCCGGCGAGCAGCGCACGTGATGCTTGACACAGGAATGCCGCACCGCGACGATGTTGCGCATGACGGTGAATGTTTCGCATGACGCACCGAATGGGCGGCGTATGCGGGTCTGTGCCTTGAGCGAGCTGGCCCCGGGGGAGGCTCGTCGCCTCGAGCTCGACCCCCCGGTCGCCGTCTTCCACACCGACGACGGCGACGTCTACGCCATCGACGACACGTGCACCCACCAGGACGCATCCCTGGCCGATGGCTGGCTGGAGGGCTGCGAGGTGGAGTGTCCGCTGCACGCGTCACGGTTCGACCTCCGCACCGGCCGCGTCGATGCTCCTCCGGCCAAGAAGCCGGTGCGCACCCACGAGGTCACGATCGACGGGGGAGAGGTCTACATCACCCTGTCCGACGCGGTACCGAACCTGCCGCCGGGCGTCGGGGCGCCGACGGGCGGGTCGGCCCCGTCGACCGCGGGCCTGGCATGAGGAGCGTGGCCGTCGTCGGCGCCTCCCTGGCGGGCCTGAGCGCCGTCCGTGCGCTCCGCCGCCAGGGCTTCGAGGGCCGCCTCGTCCTGGTCGGCGGCGAGCCGCACCGGCCCTACGACCGCCCGCCGCTGTCCAAGGACTTCCTCGCCGGCACCCTGGGGGAGCCGGACCTCGCGCTGGAGGCGGAGGACGAGGACCTGGACGTGGAGTGGCGGCTGGGCAGCCCCGCCGCGGGCCTGGAGCCCTCGGCCCGCACCGTCCGGCTCCGCGACGGGAGCGCGGTCGAGGCGGACGGCGTCGTCCTGGCCACCGGGGCGGTGCCGTGCCGGCTGCCCGGTTCCGACGGGTACGACAACGTCCACGTCCTCCGGACGCTGGAGGACGCCGTGGCGCTGCGCGAGCAGCTGCTCCCCGGTCGGCGGTTGGTCGTCGTGGGCGCCGGGCTCATCGGGCTCGAGGTCGCCTCGACGGCGCGGGCGCTGGGCGTGGACGTCACCGTGGTGGACCCGCACGCCGCACCGCTGTGGGCCGCCCTGGGGCCGGAGGTGGCCGGAGTCGTCACAGCCCTGCACGAGGGCAACGGGGTGCGTCTGCTGAGCGGTGCGCGGGTCGAGTCCCTCGTCGGGTCCGGGGCGGGGGGCGTGGAGGGTGTCCAGCTCCAGGACGGGCGCCGGATCCCGGCCGATCTCGTCCTGCTCGCCATCGGCGTACGACCGGCGGTCGACTGGCTGCACGGGTCGGGCGTGCAGGTGGACCGGCGCGGCGTGCTCTGCGACGGCACCGGGGTCAGCAGCATCCCGGACGTCGTGGCGGTGGGCGACTGCTCCGCCTGGTACGACGCGGAGGGCGCCGACTTCCGCCGCGAGGAGCACTGGACCGCCGCCCGCGAGCGCGCGGCCGTCGCGGTCGGCTCGCTGCTGGGTGGCTCCGCTCCGGCGTCCGGGCGGCCGCCCTACTTCTGGTCCGACCAGTTCGGGCTGCGCCTGCAGTTCGCCGGTCGTCGCCGCCCCGGTGACGATCTCGTCGTCGAGGAAGGGGATCCCCTCGACCTCGACTTCCTCGCCTCCTACCGCCGGGAGGGGCAAACCGTCGGCGTCGTCGCCTTCGACCGGGCGCGGTCGTTCACCAAGTGGCGCCGCGGCCTGGCCTCGCCGACCGCCCAGCAGGTCCTTCCCGTCTAGCTCTCGTCTTCTCGTCCAGCCCGTCCACCCTTGTCTCCGACGCAAACCCGAGGTGTCGCATGACCGCAACCGACCTGCCCGCCAGCCTGATCCCGACGCTGCCCGGGCAGCACTACACCGACCCGGCCGTCTTCGGGCTGGAGCAGTCGAAGATCTTCGAGCAGATGTGGTTCTGCGCCGTCCGGTCCGCCGACCTCCCGACGCCCGGCAAGTTCGAGAAGGTCCAGGTCGGTCGGGAGAGCGTGCTCGTCGTCCGCGGCCGTGACGGCCAGCTGCGCGCCTTCCTCAACATCTGCCGGCACCGCGGTGCCCAGATCTGCACGGAGGACTCCGGCGAGGTCAAGCGGGCCTTCCAGTGCCCGTACCACGCCTGGACCTACGACCTGTCGGGCAAGCTGATCGCCGCCCCGAACCTGACGAGCATGCCCGACGTCGACCGCGTCCAGTACGGCCTGGTGCCGGTGCACCTGCGGGAGTGGCTGGGCTACGCCTGGGTCTGCCTGGCCGACGAGCCCCCCTCCTTCGAGGAGGACGTGATGGGCGCCGTCGTCGAGCGCCTGGGCGACCTGGAGTCGATCGACCGCTACGACCTCGACACGCTCGAGGTCGGCCGGCGGATCACCTACGACGTGAAGGCCAACTGGAAGCTCATCGTCGAGAACTTCATGGAGTGCTACCACTGCGCGACGATCCACCCGGAGCTCACCGAGGTCCTCCCGGAGTTCGCCGACGGGTACGCCGCGCAGTACTACGTCGGCCACGGCGCCGAGTTCGGCGGCGACGTCAAGGGCTTCACCGTCGACGGCAGCGAGGGCTTCGAGAAGCTCCCGGGTGTGGCCGACGACCAGGACCGGCGCTACTACGCGATCACGATCAAGCCGAGCGTGTTCGTCAACCTCGTGCCCGACCACGCGATCTTCCACCGCATGTTCCCGATCGCCGAGGACCGCACCATCGTCGTCTGCGACTGGCTGTACTCCAAGGAGGTCGTGGCGTCCGGCAAGGACGTCTCGCGGTCCGTGGAGCTGTTCCACCGGGTCAACGAGCAGGACTTCGAAGCCTGTGAGCGCACCCAGCCCGCGATGTCGTCGCGCGCGTACGCCCGTGGCGGCGTCCTGGTGCCCTCCGAGCACCACATCGGGGCCTTCCACGAGTGGGTCACCGGGCGCATCGCCGACTGACCCCGCCCGAGTGCGCGGAGGCCCCGTTCCCACGGCGGGAACGGGGCCTCGGCGCACTCCCTCCGGGCGGGATCCCCGGCTCACCTGACGTAGAGCAGCCGCTTGCTGGCGAACTCATCGATGCGGAGCGGGCCCAGCTCCCGGCCGCAGCCGCTGCGCTTGACGCCGCCGAAGGGCAGCTCCGGTCCTTCCCAGGCCCAGGTGTTGACGTTCGCGATGCCGCACTCGAGCTCCGTCGCCACCCCCATGCCCCGGTCCTCGTCGGTGCCCGGTCGGTGGCGGTGGACCACGGGCCGGAGGTCCGGTGCAACGCGGTGCGGCCCGGGTGGATCACCACCGGGATGGCCGACGAGGCCTTCGCGCTGGCGCGGAACCCCGAGGCGGCCCGCCGCGACGCCCTGGCCCGGCACCCGGCCGGCCGCCTCGGCGAGCCGGCGGACGTGGCCGGCCTGGTCGCGTGGCTCGTCTCCGACGACGCCCGCCACGTCACCGGGCAGTGCTTCACGGTCGACGGTGGTCTCACCGCGGCCTCACCCCTCGACCCCGGGATGTTCCGATGACCGGCCTCGAGCGCACGGGGCGGTCCGACGGCGGCGTGGCTCTGGACCACACCTCCTTCGCCGTCCACGACGCCATGGACTGGGCGCGCCTCCTGCGCCGGCTACTGGGCGCGACGCCGATCGCCGGCGAGACGCTGCCGGAGTTCCGCTATCTCCTGCTCCACGTCGGGACGGCAGAGGCGGGGGGTCGGCTGGAGCTGCTGGAGCCGGTCGGGCCGGGCTTCCTCACGCGGCACCTGGACAAGCGTGGTGAGGGGCCGCACCACGTGACGTTCACGGTGCCCGACCTCGAGGCCATGGTGGACCGCGTCCGGGCTCTGGGGGCGACGGTGGTGGGGGAGACCTACGACCACCCGCCCTGGCGGGAGGCCTTTCTCGCGCCGGACCACCGGCACGGCGTCGTCGTCCAGCTCGCCCAGTCCGACCTCGCCTACCCGTCCGCGCAGGAGCTGCTGAGCACCCGCGACCGGGACACGGCGCGCTTCCCCAGCACGCGCGGTGCGACGGACCCGCTGTGGTGGACACCGCTGTGGGACGAGGCTCCGCAGCTGACGGCCAGGCTGGGCGCTACCCACCTCGGGTCCACGGACCTGCAGTTCTCCCGGCGCCTGTTCGGAGACGTCCTCGGGGGACGGGTGGTGGAGGGGCGAGGGTTCCTCGACATCTCCTGGCCCGGTGGCAGCCTCCGGGTGCACGCGTCCGACCGCCCAGGGGTCATGGGCGCGAGCCTGCGGGGCGGCGGTGCCGACGAGCTGAGGATCGGAGCGGCGTGGCTCGGGGCGCGCACCTGACACGTGTCCGGCGCGCGGTCCTCAGTCGGCCAGTGCGATCTCCTCGCACCGCGCGACACTCCTGCGGATGGACGCACGGTCCAGCCCGAGCAGCGCGGTCAGCCACATGCCGTTCTGCAGGACGACGATGTCGAGGGCGCGCCTCTTGCACTCGGCGGCCGAGAGCTCGGGTCTCGCGGCCCTGATCAGCGCGGCGAGCCCCGCGCGGTACCGGTTCTGCGCTTCGGTGTTGATCGCGGCGAAGTCCTCGTGGGCGTGCGCGAGCGCCCAGAGCTGGAGCCGTCGGGACAGGTACTCGGTCGTGAGGTACTCCGGGCCCGCGACGCGGCGCAGTGCCGTGCGGAGCCGCTCGTCCGGGGACTTGGCCGGATCCGGCTCCACCATCGCCACGTCCTCCTCCTCGATCCGGCGGAGGGCCGCGCGGATGAGGCTGATCTTGTCCGCGTAGTAGTAGTTCACCAGGCCCAAGGCGACGCCCGCCTCGCGCGCGACCGCCCGCATGCTGAGGCCGGAGATGCCGTGGCGCGACAGCAGGCTCACCACGGCTTCGAGGATCAGCGCCTGCCGGTCCACCTTCTCGTCAGCGTTCGCAGTCCGCTGGCTCACCCGGCCAGCCTAGTGTCGCCGACCTCGGGGCTCCTTCCGCCACGGGGGCGGCTCTCCCGCCAGGGACGCGGCCCTCCCGCCAGCGACGCGGCCCTCCCGCCAGGGACGCGGCCCTCCCGCCCCCGGCCCGCCCCGGCCCGCCCCGGCCCGCCCCGGCTCGCCCGGGGGTCGTGGGTCGGGGGCGGCCCCGGCGCGGGCCGCTCGACAGGTGGCGTGGTGGGCGGGCGCTGTCCGGCTCGGCGCCGCTGTGCAGGTGCACGACGAGAAGATCCTTGCCCAGCAGGCGACGAAGACATATCGTGCAGCTCCAGTTGATATACCAGGTGGCTGGCAGAGCGGGAGGGTTTGCGCGAGTGATGCTGGACACGGCTCCGGTCCCTCCGCGCGTTCGGCGCCGTCCAGCTGCCGGCGCACAGGTGATCGCCCGCCCCCGGCCGGCTCGGTCGTCCCGGGTTTCGTCCCGCGCCGTCGTCCCCTCTCGCCCGGGACGGTGTCCCGGGGCCGCCGCTCGCCGCCCTTCCGGGTTGCGACAGCAGGGCGCGTGCGCCGGACGGTTACGGTCACATCTTCTTCCCGCGCAGGTCTTCCGCGCGGCGCGCGCCCGCCCGTATCTTTCCGCGCAACGTTTGCGCATAGCGCAACAGCTCGGCAGTACCCATCCGACGGAGACGGGCCGCAGCACGAGGCCCGCCGCGAGGCAAGGAGAGGCCATGGCCTGCCATCACGCTCGCCACCCCCGACCGGCGGCCGGAGGCGGCCGGTCGGTCCAGTCTGCCTCGCCGGGTCGCGTCGCCGGGGCCCGGGCGTGAGCGCGGGTGTGGTGACCGCTCCCGAGGCCGTGCCGTCGACCACGGCCGGTGCTCCGGACTCGCCGGTGATCTCCGTCCGGAACCTGTGGAAGGTCTTCGGGCCGAAGGCCGCGTCCATCCCTGCATCGCCGGAGCTGTGCGAGCTCTCCCGCCGCGAGCTGGTGGAGCGGACCGGCTGCACCGCCGCCGTCCGGGAGGTCGACTTCGACGTCGCGCCCGGTGAGGTCTTCGTCGTCATGGGCCTGTCCGGATCGGGCAAGTCGACCCTCGTCCGCTGCCTGACCCGGCTCGTCGAACCGACCGCGGGGCAGGTGCTGTTCGAGGGGGAGGACATCCTCGCGTGCGACGAGAAGCGGCTGCGCGAGCTGCGCCGCCGCAAGTTCTCCATGGTCTTCCAGCACTTCGGCCTCCTGCCGCACCGCAGCGTGCTGGACAACGTGGCGTACGGCCTGGAGATCGGCGGCATGTCCCGGGCGGAGCGGCGACGTCGGGCCGGTGAGGTCACCGAGCTCGTCGGGCTCTCCGGGTACGAGAACCACCACCCCGACCAGCTCTCCGGGGGCATGCAGCAGCGCGTCGGCCTGGCACGGGCGCTCGCGGGCGACCCCGACGTGCTCTTCTTCGACGAGCCCTTCTCGGCGCTCGACCCGCTGATCCGCCGGGACATGCAGGAGGAGGTCATCCGCCTGCACCACGAGGTCGGCAAGACGATGGTCTTCATCACCCACGATCTCTCCGAGGCCCTCAAGCTCGGCGACCGCATCCTCATCATGCGCGACGGTCGCCCGGTCCAGTGCGGCACGGGCGACGAGCTGGTGGGCGCCCCGGTCGACGACTACGTGCGCGACTTCGTCCGCGAGGTCCCGCGCTCGCACGTGCTGACCCTCCGCTGGATCATGCGCGAGGTGCGCCCGGACGACGCGCTCGACGGCCCGGAGCTCGGCCCCGACGTCGTCGTCCGGGAGGCCATCCGCGCCGTCCTGTCCTCCGACCGGCCGGTCAAGGTGGTCCGCGACGGCCAGCTGCTCGGCATCGTCGACGACGCGGAGATCCTGGCCGTCGTCGCCGGCCCCGACGAGGGGCACTGAGCATGGCCGCCGTGGCGCAGACACCGGCGCGACCGGTCGTCCGGCGGCCCGGGCGGGGCTGGGTGACCGCCGGGATCCTGCTGGCCTGGGTGGGCCTCTACTTCCTGTTCCGGGGCCAGGGGACGCTCGCGCTGGCGCCCGCGGATCTCACGCCGCTGCACCGGGACATCACCGCGTTCTCCGACTCCATCAGCGCCGGCCGCAACACCAACCCGCTGTTCCTGTACGGGTTCAACGAGATCCGCCTGGTGATCGACCTGTTCGTCACCTTCATCCGGGACCTCATCGTGCAGCCGTCGTTCGGGCGCCCGGTCCCGGTGATCGGCTGGCTGGGCGTCGTCGCCCTGTTCACGCTGGTGGCCGCCGTCGCCGGGTCGCTGCGAGTGGCCGCCCTGACCGCCGCCGGACTGGTCTTCATCGCCCTGCAGGGGCTGTGGACCGAGGCCATGGACACCCTGGCGCTCACCATCGCCGCGGTGATCATCTCCCTGTTGTTCGGCATCCCCCTGGGCGTCTGGGCCGGGATGTCGAAGCGGGTCAACCGCGTGGTCACGCCGGTGCTGGACTTCATGCAGACGATGCCGTCGTTCGTCTACCTGGTCCCGCTCACCCTCTTCTTCCTCATCGGCCCGGCCTCGGCGACCATCGCCACGATCATCTACGCCGCGCCGCCGGTCATCCGGCTCACCGCGCACGCGATCCGGCACGCCCCCGACGGCGTCGTCGAGGCCGCCGTCTCCCTGGGTGCCGACCGCCGGCAGACCCTCCGCACCGTCCGGCTCCCGCTCGCCCGGCGGATGATCGTGACCGGCATCAACCAGACCATGATGGCCGCGCTGGCCATGGCCACCGTGGCCGCGCTGATCAACGCGCCCGGCCTGGGGCAGACGGTGCTGCAGGCGCTGGAGACGCTCAACGTCGGCGTGGCGTTCAACGCCGGCCTGGCGATCGTGGTCCTGGCCATCGTGCTGGACCGGACGACGACGGCCATCAGCGTCCGCACCGACGCCGCGGCCCAGGGCGGGCGCTCCCCGGCCTCCCGGACCGTCCGCCGCGCCGCCGTCGCGGTGGGTGTCGTCCTCACGGCGGTGGCCGTCTGGCTGTCGCGGACGTACGTGTGGGCGGCGGAGTTCCCGCCCGGCTCGCCGGTCGGGCCCTGGATCACCCGCACCGCGACCGACGTGAGCGACTGGGTGCAGACGAACCTCTCGGTGCTCACGCTCGGCCTGAAGGACGGCGTCACCACCGGGGTGATCAACCCGCTGCAGTCGCTGCTCACCGACAGCCCGTGGTGGGTCGTCCTGGCCGCGCTCGCCGCCCTGGCCGGGGTCCTCGGGGGGCTGCGGGCGGTCGTCCCGGTGGTCGTCTGCCTGGGTCTGGTGATCGGCCTCGGGCTGTGGAGCGACGCCATGACCACGCTCGCGGCCACCCTCCTGGCGACCGCGCTGACCATGGCCGTCGCCGTGGTCCTCGGCGTGGCGATGGGCCGCAGCTACCGCATGGACACCGCCCTCCGGCCGGTCCTGGACGCCGCGCAGACGATGCCGTCGTTCGTCTACCTCGTGCCGTTCCTCGCCCTCTTCGCCGCGAGCCGCTTCACCGCGATCGTCGCCGCGGTCGTCTACGCCGTGCCGGTCGCCACGAAGATCATCGCCGACGGCGTCCGCGCCGTGCCGGGCGCCACGGTGGAGGCCGCGACGGCGGCGGGGTCGACCCCCTGGCAGCTGATCCGCAAGGTCCAGCTGCCGATGAGCCGGCACGCCATCGCGCTGGCCACCAACCAGGGGCTGATCTACGTCCTGGCCATGGTGGTCGTCGGCGGTCTCGTCGGGGCCGGTGCGCTGGGCTACGACGTCGTCGCCGGCTTCAGCCAGGCGCAGCTCTACGGCAAGGGACTGGCTGCCGGCATGGCGATCGTGCTGCTCGGCATCATGCTCGACCGGGTCGCGCAGGCCGCCGCCGCGCGCACCGGCACCGCGGCGCCCTCGCGCCGCCGGGTGGACGCGCGCCGCTCCGCCGGCCCGGCCGCCCCCGCCCCCAGGAACCCGTCCTCGGCCGACGAGGACGCCTCAGACCGCCCGCTGGTGGCGGTCGCGACCGAAAGGTGAGCCGCGTGCTCCTGTCTGCTCGTTCCCGTCGCGGTGGTGCCGCGCGTGCCGCGGCGGTCACTGCCGTGTTGTCCCTGGGGCTCGCCGGGTGCGGCGGCGCCACCATCGAGGAGTCCAGCAGCTCCGGCTCCGGCTCCGGGGGCTCCGGCGAGTGCGGCACGGTGGACATCGCCGTGAACCCCTGGGTCGGCTACGAGGCCAACGCCGCCGTGATCGCCGAGGTCGCCGAGTCCGAGCTCGGGTGCACCGTCGAGCTGAAGAACCTCAAGGAGGAGGTCGCCTGGCAGGGCTTCGCCACCGGTGAGGTCGACGCCATCGTGGAGAACTGGGGTCACGAGGACCTCAAGCAGAAGTACATCACCGACCAGCAGGTCGCCGTCGAGGCCGGGCCCACCGGCAACATCGGCGTCATCGGCTGGTGGGTGCCGCCGTGGATGGTCGAGGAGTACCCGGACATCACCGACTGGGAGAACCTGAACAAGTACGCCGACCTGTTCAAGACCTCCGAGTCGGGCGGCAAGGGACAGCTACTGGACGGCGACCCGTCCTTCGTGACCAACGACGCCGCCCTGGTGAAGAACCTGAACCTCAACTTCGAGGTCGTGTACGCCGGATCCGAGGCCGCCCTCATCACGGCCTTCCGGCAGGCGGAGCAGAACCGGACGCCGCTGATCGGCTACTTCTACGCGCCGCAGTGGTTCCTCTCAGAGGTCGATCTCCAGAAGGTGAACCTGCCCGAGTACACCGAGGGCTGTGACGCCGACCCGGAGAAGGTCGCCTGCGACTACCCCGAGTACGAGCTGGACAAGATCGTGAGCAAGGAGTTCGCGGAGGAGAACGGCCCGGCCTTCCAGCTGATCGAGAACTTCACCTGGACCAACGACGACCAGAACATCGTGGCCAAGTACATCGCCGAGGACGGGATGAGCTCGGCGGACGCCGCGAAGAAGTGGATCTCGGAGAACGAGGACAAGGTCCAGGCCTGGCTGCCGTGATCTGACCAGCGGTACCGCCCGACGCGGTCCGCATCTCCCGGGGCCGCTCCTGCGCCCGGAGATGCGGGCCGCGTCGCCGTCCCGGCGCCGACGGTGCTCCGGGACGCCGGGCCGGCCGGGCCGGTCCGGGCCCATGTCGAGGAAGGGACGTCCTTGGTCTACTTGCTGCTGACCGTCGCGATCGCCGCGGAGGTGCTGGCCACCTCGGCCCTGCCGCGCACCGCCGGCTTCACCCTCGTGGTGCCCAGCGTCGTCGTGGTGGGCGGCTACGGGTTCGCCGCCTTCCTCCTGGCGCACGTCGTCAAGTCCATGCCCGTCGGCATCGCGTACGCGATCTGGGCCGGCGTGGGGACGCTGACCGTGGTCGCCGTGGGGGCCACGTTCCTGGGCCAGCCCATCTCCACCTGGCAGGTCGCGGGCATCCTGCTGATCGTCGCCGGCGTCGTCCTGGTCAACCTCGGCGGTCAGGCGCACTGAGCTCCGTGCCCGCGTGATCGGGGAGCGGCTGCCTCAGTCCCGCTCGACGACCGGCAGCAGGGTCTGCCATCCGGCCGCGGCGGCGGCCTCGGCGGGGAAGGGCGGGGGAGTGCCGCCGAACGCCGGGCAGACGGCCTGGTGGTCGCACCAGCCGCACAGCCGGGTCTTGTTGGGGCGGAAGTCACCCGTGGCCACCGCCCGCTCGATCGCGGCCCAGATGGCCTGCAGGGTTCGCTCGAACCGCAGCAGCTCGGCCTCGTCCGGTGCGTAGGTGAGCGTGTCGCCGTCTCCGAGGTAGATCAACTTGAGCTGGGCGGCGACCACCCCGCGGGTGCGCCAGAGCACCAGCGCGTAGAACTTCATCTGGAACAGCGCCTTGGCCTCGAACGCCTCCCGCGGCATCGAGCCGGTCTTGTAGTCGACCACGCGCAGGGCGCCGTTGGGTGCCACGTCGAGCCGGTCGACGAACCCGCGCAGCAGGAGCCCGTCGGGCAGCGTGACCTCCACCAGCTGCTCGCGCCCGGCCGGCTGGATGCGCGTCGGGTCCTCGAGCGTGAAGTACTTCCCGACCAGCTCGGCCGCCGAGGCCAGCCACGCCTGGACCGACTCCGGGGCGTTGGCATCGGTCTCCGCGCCGTCGTCCTGAGCCGTCTCGAACAGCTCGGCGATGCCCGGATCGTCGCGCAGCTCGGCCCAGGCCGGCTCCAGCAGCTCCTGCGCCGCCTCCACCGTGCGTCCCGCCGGCGGCAGGTCGTACAGCCGCTCCAGGACCGCGTGCACCAGCGTGCCGCGGACGGCCGCCAGGCTCTTGCGCTCGGGCAGCCGGTCGATCGTCCGGAAGCGGTAGAGCAGCGGGCAGGTCTTGAAGTCGGCCGCGCGGCTGGGGGAGAGCGAGGGACGACGCGGGGCCGCGGCGACCGCCGCGTCGATGGCTCCCACGTCCGAGGCCGGGACCCCGCCGCCCACCCCGGCCGAGTCCTGCGCCGTGCTGGCCCCGGCCGTGCCACCCCGCGCCGGGTCCTGCGCCGTGCTGCCCCGCGCCGGGTCCTGCGCCGTGCTGCCCCGCGCCGGGTCCTGCGCCGTGCTGCCCCGCGCCGAGTCCTGCGCCACCGCCGTCATGCATCCGAGGCTAGGTCGGACCCCCGACAGTTCGGGGTGCCGCGCCGCGTACGTACCGGGGGTCACATCCGCCCCCGTCCGTACGCTGGCCGCCTGTGAACACGGAGCAGGAGCAGGTCGACGCCGTCCCCGAGCCGGGGGGGATCCCGCCGTTCTCGCGGGAACCGGTCCCCGGATCGTTCGCCCCGGGGGACCGGGTGCAGCTCACCGATCCCAAGGGCCGGCTGCACACCGTCGTCCTGGAGCCGGGCAAGCAGTTCCACACCCACCGCGGGGCCATCGCCCACGACGACCTCATCGGCGCGCCGGAGGGCTCCGTCGTGCACTCCACCGCCAACACCGGGTATCTGGCCTTCCGGCCGCTGCTGGCCGACTTCGTGCTGTCCATGCCTCGTGGAGCCCAGGTCATCTATCCCAAGGACGCCGCGCAGATCGTCGGCTTCGGTGACGTCGGCCCCGGCATGCGGGTCCTGGAGGCCGGGGCCGGGTCGGGGGCGCTCACCTGCTCGCTCCTGCGGGCGGTCGGCTCGGCCGGGACCGTGACCAGCTACGAGCGCCGCGAGGACTTCGCCGACGTGGCCCGTGCCAACGTCGGGGCGTTCTTCGGCGAGGTGCCGGGCAACTGGTCGCTGCGGCTGGGCGATCTCGCCGAGCACCCGGCCGCGGAGGTTGTCGACCGGGTCGTCCTCGACATGCTGGAGCCCTGGGCGGTCCTGCCCACGGTGGCCGCCGCGCTGCGCCCCGGCGGAGTGCTGATCGGTTACGTGGCGACGACGACGCAGCTGTCGACCTACGTCGAGGCGCTGCGCGCGCAGGGGGTGTGGACCGAACCGCACGCGTGGGAGTCGCTGCTGCGGCCCTGGCACGCCGTGGGGCTGGCGGTGCGCCCCGAGCACCGGATGGTGGCCCACACCGCCTTCCTGGTCACCGCGCGGCGGCTGGCCGAGGGCACCGTCGCACCGATGCGGCAGCGGCGCCCGCAGAAGACGTGAGCCGGCCCCGTGCGGAGGCCCGCGCCGAGCCCCCGAGGCCGGCGGAGGAGGGCGGGGTGGTCCCGCCACGGTGCGGGAGTCCGCCATCGCCGGACGTGGCAGGTCCACGGCGGGACCCCGTACGGGGCCGCGGCGGGCCTGGGCGGGAGCCGTCGTGGGGGCTCAGGTGACAGGCCGGTCACAGCTCCGCGCGAGCCCACGGCGAACTGTCGTGGCGCGTGTATAGATTTGCGTCTTGACTCCCTCGATGTGTGTGGAGGTGCGCGATGGGTCTGAACCCCGACGAGACTCGAGCGCGGCGTGAACGTGACGTCGCGGCACTGCTGAGCCAGATCTCCTACCTCGAGGAAGAGATCGGTCTCCTCCGGCGGAAGGTGGCCGACAGCCCCCGGCAGGTGCGGCTCCTGGAGGAGCGCATCGCCGAGGCGGAGGGCCGCGCGGCCTTCCTGTCCGAGCGCAACGACAAGCTGGCAGGCACGCTGCGCGACGCCCGGGAGCAGCTGGTCACGCTCAAGGAGGAGGTCGACCGGCTCGGGCAGCCGCCGTCCGGCTACGGCGTCTTCCTCACCCGGCACGACGACGGCACGGTGGACGTCTTCACCGGCGGCCGCAAGCTGCGGGTGTCGGTCTCGCCGAACGTCGAGGTGAACGACCTGCGCACCGGCCAGGAGGTCATGCTCAACGAGGCGATGAACGTGGTCGAGGCACGAGGCTTCGAGCGCGCCGGCGACATCGTCATGCTCAAGGAGCTCCTCGAGCCCATCGACGGCGTGACCCCGCGAGCCCTGGTCATCGGGCACACCGACGAGGAGCGGGTGGTCTACCTCGCCGACTCGCTGACCGATCAGCCGCTGCGGGTCGGCGACTCGCTGCTGCTGGAGTCGCGGTCGGGCTACGTCTACGAGCGCATCCCGAAGAGCGAGGTCGAGGAGCTCGTCCTCGAAGAGGTCCCCGACATCGACTACAGCGACATCGGGGGGCTGGCGCGGCAGATCGAGCAGATCCGGGACGCCGTCGAGCTGCCGTTCCTGCACGCGAACCTGTTTCGCGAGTACGAGTTGCGCCCGCCCAAGGGGATCCTCCTGTACGGCCCGCCCGGCTGCGGCAAGACGCTGATCGCCAAGGCCGTGGCCAACTCGCTGGCCAAGAAGGTGGCCGCCGTCCGTGGCGACGACGACACCAGCCAGGGAAAGTCCTACTTCCTCAACATCAAGGGCCCCGAGCTGCTGAACAAGTACGTCGGCGAGACCGAGCGGCACATCCGCCTGGTGTTCCAGCGGGCGCGAGAGAAGGCCAGCGAGGGCACGCCGGTCATCGTGTTCTTCGACGAGATGGACTCGATCTTCCGCACCCGCGGGTCCGGGGTCTCCTCCGACGTCGAGTCGACGATCGTGCCGCAGCTGCTCAGCGAGATCGACGGCGTGGAGGGCCTGGAGAACGTCATCGTCATCGGCGCCTCCAACCGGGAGGACATGATCGACCCGGCGATCCTCCGCCCGGGCCGGCTCGACGTGAAGATCAAGATCGAGCGGCCGGACGCCGAGGCGGCGCGCGACATCTTCAGCAAGTACCTGACGACGTCGCTGCCGATCCACCCCGACGACCTGGCCGAGCACGGCGGCAGCCGCGAGGCCACCATCGCCGGGATGATCCAGCGCACCGTCGAGCGCATGTACACCGAGAGCGAGGAGAACCGCTTCCTCGAGGTCACCTACGCCAACGGTGACAAGGAGGTCCTGTACTTCAAGGACTTCAACTCCGGCGCCATGCTGCAGAACATCGTCGACCGGGCCAAGAAGATGGCGATCAAGGAGCAGCTGGAGACCGGCAACGGTGGGCTCCGGGTCAGCCATCTGATGGCGGCCTGCCTCGACGAGTTCAAGGAGAACGAGGACCTGCCCAACACCACCAACCCCGACGACTGGGCGCGGATCTCGGGCAAGAAGGGCGAGCGGATCGTCTACATCCGCACGCTCATCAGCGGCAAGGGCAACGAGTCGGGTCGGGCCATCGACACGGCCACGAACACCGGCCAGTACCTGTAGCAGGAGGCCTCGTCCCCCGACCCTCGGCAAGCTCGGGGCGGGCTCCTGGACGAGGCCACGACGGCCCGGTCCCGGCACGGGGCCG
This sequence comes from Blastococcus deserti, assembly GCF_042682525.1. Lineage (NCBI taxonomy): Bacteria > Bacillati > Actinomycetota > Actinomycetes > Geodermatophilales > Geodermatophilaceae > Blastococcus > Blastococcus deserti. The sequence goes on along the minus strand of NZ_JBHUHP010000028.1, from coordinate 117,810 downwards.
GGCCGTCGGCGTGCGTGCGGCCGGTCCCGAACCCGACGCCTAGGGTTGGTCCATGAGCGTGCGGCGGGTCATGGGTACCGAGGTCGAGTACGGCATCTCGGTGCCCGGGCAGCCGACCGCCAACCCGACGACGCTGTCGAGCCAGGTGGTGAACGCCTGGGCGGTCGCCGAGGCCCCCACACCCCGCCGTCCCCGCTGGGACTTCGAGGAGGAGTCGCCGCTGCGGGACGCCCGCGGGTTCGACCTCTCGCCGGCGCAGGCGCTCGACCACAACGACCTCGACGAGGACACCGGGATGGCCAACGTCATCCTGACCAACGGCGCCCGCCTCTACGTGGACCACGCGCACCCGGAGTACTCGACGCCGGAGGTGACCAACCCGCGCGACGTCGTCCTCTGGGACAAGGCGGGGGAGCAGGTGATGGCCGAGGCGGCCCGGCGGGCGGCCCGCATCCCCGGACAGCCGGCGATCCAGCTCTACAAGAACAACACCGATGGCAAGGGCGCGTCCTACGGGGCGCACGAGAACTACCTGATGGACCGCAGGACGCCGTTCATCGAGATCATCCGCGGGCTGGTGCCGTTCTTCGTCACCCGGCAGGTGTTCGCCGGCGCGGGCCGGGTGGGCATCGGCACGGAGGGCCGCACCCAGGGCTTCCAGCTGTCGCAGCGAGCCGACTTCTTCGAGGTCGAGGTGGGCCTGGAGACGACGCTGAAGCGGCCGATCATCAACACCCGCGACGAGCCGCACGCGGACGCGGACAAATACAGGCGGCTGCACGTGATCATCGGCGACGCCAACCTCTCCGAGCTGTCGACCTATCTCAAGGTGGGGACGACGGCCCTGGTGCTGGCGATGATCGAGGCGCGCGCGCTGCCCCGTGACCTCGCCATCGAGGAGCCGGTGGAGGCGCTGCAGGCGATCAGCCACGACCCGTCCCTGACCCACCTGATCCGGCTGCGGGACGGGCGCCAGATGACGGCGCTGGACGTGCAGCGGTTGTACCTCGAGCAGGCGGAGAAGTTCGTCGAGCACCGGGGTGAGGGCGACGAGCAGACCGCCGACGTGCTGCGCCGGTGGGCCGAGGTGCTGGAGGACCTCTCCATCGACCCGCTGCGCTGTGCCGACCGGCTGGACTGGCCGGCCAAGTTGCGGCTGCTGGAGGGCTACCGCGCTCGCGACGGGCTGTCGTGGGGCGACTCGCGGCTGCACCTGGTCGACCTGCAGTACTCCGACGTCCGGCCGGAGAAGGGGCTGTACCACCGGCTGGTGGCCCGCGGCTCCATGCAGCGCCTGCTCACCGACGACGAGGTGACCCGCGCCATGGTCACCCCGCCGGCGGACACCCGGGCCTTCTTCCGCGGGGAGTGCCTGCGGCGCTATCCGGCCCAGGTGGCGGCGGCCTCGTGGGACTCGGTCGTGTTCGACCTCGGCCGGGAAAACCTCGTCCGCATCCCGACCATGGAGCCGCTGCGTGGCACGCGGGAGCACGTGGGTGCGCTGTTCGAGTCCACCTCGACAGCGCAGGAGCTGGTGGACACCATCACGGGTGGCTGATCGGTCGCACCCGTCCGGCGGACGCGGGATGTCACATCCGGCGGGTAACTTCAGCCCAGCAGCAGTCACGTGAAGGACCGGAGGGCAGCATGGCCACCAGGGACACCGGCGGACAGCAGAAGGCGACGCGCACGCGCGAGGACGCCGACGAGGTCGAGGCCTCGGTCGACACCGAGGTCGCCGAACGCCACAAGGAAATGACGGAAGACGTCGATTCCTTGTTGGACGAGATCGACGAGGTGCTCGAGGAGAATAGCGAGGAATTCGTTAGGCAATACGTACAAAAAGGGGGCCAGTGAGTAACTTCGTGCTAAACGATGGTGAGTACGAAGTTCTGTGGAGATTGCGGCGACTACCGTCCTGTCTCTGAGTTCAGCAAGAACGCCCGATCGCGAGATGGCCTGGCCTTCTACTGCCGCATGCATCTCGCCGAGCGCTCATTGCGCAGTCGGGAATCGCGGCGCACGAAACCACGCGTCTACCGGCAACCGGCGAAAGACCTGGTGGTTCCCGAGGGATCGAAGTGGTGCGCCGACTGCGACCGCGTCCTTCCGTTGGAGGACTTCGTTCGCACAGTCCGTACACGCTCCGGATACCACGCCTACTGCAAGCCATGCCATAGCAAACGCGGCAAAGTTTCGCGGGAAGAAGTGGGCGGGTCACGCACTTATCACTTGAGTCGGCGGTACGGAATCACAGCCGCTGAGGCGGACTACCTCTTGTCGCAGCAAGGTGGTCTGTGCGCGATCTGCAAGAAGTCAGCCGCGGTGCACGTCGATCACGACCACGCCACCGGCGCCGTCCGCGCGCTCCTCTGCTTCAACTGCAACGGAGGCCTGGGCCAGTTCAGGGACGATCCGGACGTGTTGCGCGCCGCGGCCGATTACGTCCGTTTCCACACACTGCGCCAGCACGTGCTCGCTGCCTGCGCGGCTGCTGGCATAGGTCCGGTCCGGGCCATCCGACCAGGGGAGCCGCCGGTAGGGTCGCAGCGACGCCCGAGCGCCCGCGGAACCAGCACGCGGAGCACCGGGCGGAGCAGCGGTGCACGCCGGCGGACGCAGGCGGGAGAGGCGGATGAGTGAGCGAGCAGTCGATCGGCCGGAGCGGGTTCCCGCCCGCCTATCTGGACCGGGTGGGCTCCTCGTTCACCGACTTCCTCGCCACCACCGCGCCTGAGCTCCTGCCCGGCCGCCGTCCCGTGCCGACGCTGCCCGTGGGCGACATCGCGCCGCACGGCACGACGATCGTCGCCGTCACCTACGAGGACGGCGTCCTCATGGGCGGCGACCGGCGCGCCACCATGGGCAACCTGATCTCGTCCCGTGACATCGAGAAGGTCTACCCGGCCGACTCCTACAGCGTCATCGGCATCGCCGGCGCCGCGGGCATCGCCATCGAGATGGTGAAGCTCTACCAGGTCGAGCTCGAGCACTACGAGAAGATCGAGGGCCTCACGATGTCCCTCGACGGCAAGGCCAACCGGCTCGCCCAGATGATCCGCGGCAACCTCGGCGCCGCGATGCAGGGTCTGGCCGTCGTCCCGCTGTTCGCCGGCTACGACCTCGACGCCGCCCCGGGCGTCACCCCCGGACGGATCTTCAGCTACGACGTCACCGGCGGGAACTACGAGGAGCGCGGCTACGCCGCCGTCGGCTCCGGCTCGCTGTTCGCCAAGAACTCCCTCAAGAAGACGTGGCGCAGCGGTCTGGGGGCCGACGACGCCACCCGCACCCTCGTCGAGGCCCTCTACGACGCCGCCGACGACGACTCGGCCACCGGCGGACCCGACCCCGTCCGCCGGCTGTACCCGATCGTCTACCGCGTCGACGCGGAGGGCGCCGTCCGGCTCACCGACGCCGAGGTCGCCGCGATCGCCGACACGATCGTCACCGAGCGGGCCGAGGCGGACCGCCAGAACATGCCGCGGGAGGCGTGAGCCCATGACCATGCCCTACTACGCCTCGCCCGAGCAGCTCATGCGTGACCGCTCGGAGTACGCCCGCAAGGGCATTTCCCGCGGCCGCAGCGTCGCCGTCCTGACCTACGCCGACGGCGTGCTGTTCATCGCGGAGAACCCCAGCTCCACCCTGCACAAGGTCGGCGAGCTCTACGACCGCATCGCCTTCGCCGCCGTGGGGCGGTACAGCGAGTTCGAGAGCCTCCGCGTCGCCGGCGTCCGCCTCGCCGACGTCCGCGGCTACTCCTACAACCGCCGCGACGTCACCGGGCGGATCATCGCCAACGCCTACGCCCAGACCCTGGGCGAGATCTTCACGCAGCAGACCAAGCCCTTCGAAGTCGAGCTCTGCGTCGCCGAGGTCGGCGACCGCCCGGACGACGACCAGCTGTACCGGCTCACCTTCGACGGCTCGATCGTCGACGAGCCCGACTTCGTCGTCATGGGCGGCCAGGCCGACGCGGTCACCGGCAATCTCCGCGAGCACTTCCACTCGGGCATGGGCCTGTCCGACGCACTGGAGGTCGGCGTCCGGGCGCTGTCGGCCGTCAGCCCGGTCACGGCCGGCGCCGCCAACGGCGGCCCCACCCGGCTCACCGCCGCACAGCTGGAGGTCGCCGTCCTCGACCGCCGCCGCCCCAAGCGGGCGTTCCGCCGCATCACCGGCGCGGCCCTGCGGCGGCTCCTCGGCGACGAGCCGGCGGCGCCGGAGGCCCCCGAGGCCACCACGCACGCGCACGTGCCGAGCGCCCCGGCTCCGGGCACGCCGGCGGGCCTGGGCGAGCCGGCCGCGCCAGACACCGCGGGCGGCACCGAGGGCGGCGGCGAGGGCGCCGGCCCGCAGCCGACCTCCGAGGACGGCGTGGGCGGCGGCACCGACGGCGGCAGCGACACGCGCGACTGAACCCCGCGGACCGGGTAGGGGACGTCCATGACCACCTACCGGGTGAACGAGGACGCCGTCAGGCAGGCACGGAAGCTCATCGACGCGGGGAAGGTCGACGTCGACACGGAGTGGTCCGACGCCGCGCCGTCCGCCGACGACGGGAACGCCGAGATCGACGAGCACGGCTACGAGGGCTACGGCGCGTGGCACCTGGCCATCGACCCGGAGGCGAACGAGGAGACCAAGGGCCGGTACAAGTTCCCGTACGGGGACTTCGCACGGGTCAACCGGGCGGCCCTCATCCACGCCAAGCAGCGGGCCGCCCAGAACGACCACGCCGAGATCGAGCGGGCCGCCGACGATCTCCTCCAGCATCTCGACCGGAACCATGGCGGCTGACCTGCGGCGTCACCGGATCGGTACCCGCCGGAGGCGCGAGGACAGCGCCTCCGTCGCTCCCGGCGCCTAGGCTCGGATCGTGGACCGACGGATCTTCGGCATCGAGACCGAGTACGGCGTCACGTGCACCTTCAAGGGCCAGCGCCGGCTGTCCCCGGACGAGGTCGCCCGCTACCTGTTCCGCCGGGTGGTGTCGTGGGGGCGCAGCTCGAACGTGTTCCTGCGCAACGGCTCCCGCCTGTACCTCGACGTGGGCAGCCACCCCGAGTACGCCACCGCCGAGTGCGACGACCTCACCGAGCTCGTCGTCCACGACAAGGCGGGGGAGCGGATCCTGGAGGGCCTGCTGGTCGACGCCGAGCAGCGCCTGGCCGAGGAGGGCGTCACCGGCGACATCTACCTGTTCAAGAACAACACCGACTCGGCCGGCAACAGCTACGGCTGCCACGAGAACTACCTCGTCGGGCGGCACGGGGAGTTCAGCCGGCTCGCCGACGTCCTCATCCCCTTCCTGGTCAGCCGCCAGATCGTGGTCGGCGCCGGCAAGGTGCTGCAGACCCCGCGCGGCGCCATCTACTGCGTCAGCCAGCGCGCCGAGCACATCTGGGAGGGCGTCTCCAGCGCCACCACGCGCTCCCGGCCGATCATCAACACCCGCGACGAGCCGCACGCCGACGCCGAGCGCTACCGGCGGCTGCACGTCATCGTCGGCGACTCGAACATGAACGAGACCACGACGCTGCTCAAGGTCACCATGACCGACCTCGTGCTGCGCATGATCGAGGCCGGCACCCCGATCAAGGACATGACGCTGGAGAACCCGATCCGGGCCATCCGAGAGATCAGCCACGACATCACCGGACGGCGCAAGGTCCGCCTCGCCAACGGCCGCGAGATGTCGGCCCTGGAGATCCAGTCCGAGTACCACACCCGGGCCGCGGAGTTCGCCGACCGCGAGGGCTGCAACCCCGAGCACCGGCAGATGCTGGAGCTGTGGGGGCGGGTGCTCAAGGCCGTCGACACCGAGGACCTGAGCCTCATCGACCGCGAGATCGACTGGGCCACCAAGCTGAGTCTCATCGAGCGCTACCGCGCCAAGCGCGACCTCCCGCTCTCGCACCCGCGGATCGCCCAGATGGACCTGGCGTACCACGACATCAGCCGACGCCGCGGCCTGTACTACCTGCTCGAGCGCAACGGCCAGGTGGAGCGGGTCGCCCACGAGCCGCGGATCTTCGAGGCCAAGAACGTGCCGCCGCAGACCACCCGCGCCCGCCTGCGCGGCGAGTTCATCCGCAAGGCCCAGGAGAAGCGCCGCGACTTCACCGTCGACTGGGTGCACCTCAAGCTCAACGACCAGGCCCAGCGCACCGTCCTGTGCAAGGACCCGTTCAAGGCCGTCGACGACCGCGTCGACAAGCTCATCGCCAGCATGTGAGGGGACGGCTGTCGGCTGCGACCGCTCAGGGTGCCTCGACGGACGCGATCCGGTACTTCACGACCTCCACGGAGAGGACGTCGGGGAGGGCCGGCTCGGGCGCGTCCGGGTCACCCGACTCGCGGAAGCCGATCAGGTCATCGTCGGTCTCCCAGCGCTCGAAGATGTTGATGCGCTCCGGGTCGAGCGGGTCGGCGGCCTGGACGAAGTCGAGGCACCCCGGGGCGACCCGCGCGAGGCGGGCCACGTCGGCGACCGCGGCGAGGTAACGGTCCCGGTCTCCGGCCGCGACCCGGATCTGGCCCGCGACGATGATCACGACGCCGGCTCCGGTTCGCCGTCGGGCACCGGAACGCGGAGCGCGGCGTAGCGGCCCGCGGCCGCGGCGGCCAGGAAGTAGGCGCGTTCCTCCGGGTAGCCGCGCCCCATGGTGCGCAGCGGTACGGGGGAGAGGACCAGGGCGTCGTCGAGGCCGTCGGTGTCCACCCAGACGACGGGGTTGCGCTCGGGCTGCCCGGCGAGGTCCTCGTCGACCTGCCCGCCCAGCTCCGACGACAGGCCGCGCGGCGCGATGAGCGTGACCCCGCCCAGCGCCACCCGCCCGAACGCCGTCAGGGAGTGGTGCGAGACCCCGCGGTGCCGTGTGCGCGGATCGGCGTCGGAGATGCGCAGCGCGCCGATCGCCTCGCCCCCCAGCACGGTCACGGCGTTGCACGCCTCGCCGGCCGCGACCCCCGAGAAGCCCCACGGCGTCCCGGTGCCCAGGTTGCCCGGCCCCTGCGTCACGATCGCCAGGTCGGCGCCGAGCACGTGCCGGGCCGCCAGCAGCCCCGTGTGCAGCGTGACGGCCTCGAGGTCGCCGCCGAAGGACTGCCCCACGGTGATGACCCCGACCAGCGACTTCGCCAGCGCGTCCAGCGTCTTCGAGAACGCGGCCGGCAGCGCTCCACCGTCGGTCATGACGTAGGCGACCTTCAGGTCCGGATCGGTCGCCAGCATCCCGATGAGGACGGCCGGCAGCGCCGAGTGCAGGTCCGCCACCACCACCGGCATGCCGCCCAGGTCGTCGGCCTCGGCGAGCAGGGTGTGGTGCTTGGTGTCCTGCTCGTCGACCCCGCTCACGGAGACCTGCAGCGGCGTGTACCGCGCCTTGACCAGGTGCCCGGAGCCCTCGGGGTCGGGCGGCAGCCGGTCCGGGACGGCGACGACCAGCGCGAAACCCCCCGTGCCCAGGCCCTGGGCCAGCGCCGTGGTGTTGAGCAGCACCTCGTCGCCGGTCTCCGGGATGCCGACGAGCGAGGGATAGGCCAGCGCCCGCAGCGCGCCCTCGTCCGGCACCTCCACGGTCAGCTCGAGGCTGTCCCGGCCCCGGCGTCCGGTCGCCGTCACCCGTCCGCGTCGCCAGCGGATGCGCGAGGGCGGGGGTGGGGAGGCGGAGTAGGGCATGCAGGCAGGCTAGCCAGCCACACGCACGGCGGCGCACCGGCGACCGGTCCGCCCCCGCCCTGCTGCGGGGGCTGACTAGCCTGGGCGCCATGGCGGCCAAGCGGGCGGAACGACTGGTGAACCTGGTCATCGCCCTGCTCAGCACCCGGCAGTACGTGACCGCCGCCCGCATCCGCGCCACCGTGCCCGGATACGAGGCCGACGACGGCACCGAGCGCGCCGACGAGGCGTTCAAGCGGATGTTCGAGCGCGACAAGGCCGAACTGCGCGAGATGGGGGTGCCGCTCGAGACCGGCCGCACCAGCGCCTTCGACACCGAGGACGGCTACCGCATCGCCCGGGCCGACTACGAGCTGCCCGAGATCCGGCTCACCGGTGAGGAGGCCGCGGCCGTGGGGCTGGCGCTGCGGCTGTGGGAGTCCGCCCAGCTGGCCGGCGCGGCGCACAGCGCGCTGGTCAAGCTCAAGGCCGCCGGCATCGACGTCGACACCTCCCGGGCCATCCCGCTCCAGCCGCGCCTGGACGCCGGGGAGCCGGCGTTCGAGCCCTGCTACGCCGCCGCCCGCGACCGGCGGCAGCTGGAGTTCGGCTACCAGCGCCCCGACGAGGACACCCCCGCCCGGCGCCGGGTCCAGCCGTGGGGCGTCGTGGCCTGGCACGGCCGCTGGTACCTGGTGGGCATGGACCTCGACCGGGGCGCCCCGCGCGTCTTCCGGCTGTCGCGGGTGGTCGGCACCCCCAAGGCCACCGGCCCGGCGGGGGCCTTCGAGCCCCCGGCGGAGCTGGACCTCGCCGAGCTGGTGGCCGGCCAGGTCTCCGGCGAGGAGCAGCTCGTCGTCGTCCGCGCCCGGCCGGGGACCGCCATCGGCCTCCGCCGGCACGCCACGCCGCTCGGGCCGGTCGACGACGGCAGCGACCGTCCCGACGACCTGCTCCAGCTGCGGACCACGGAGCCGTGGCGGCTGGCCGACGAACTGGCCTCCTACGGCGCCGACGTCCTCGTCGAGGCGCCCACCGAGATGCGCGAGGCGGTCATCGCCCGCCTGACGCGGCTCGCCGCGATGGGGACGGCGCAGTGACGACCACGGGCACCACCGACCGGATGACCCGCCTCCTGGCTCTGGTGCCGTACCTGACGGCCCGGCCCGAGGGGGTGCGGGTGGCCGAGGTCGCCCGCGACTTCGGGGTCACCGAGCGCCAGCTGCGCAGCGACCTGGAGCTGCTGTGGATGTGCGGCCTCCCGGGCTACGGCCCCGGCGACCTCATCGACCTGTCGTTCGAGGGCGAGCGGGTCCGCGTCACCTTCACCGCCGGCATGGTCCGGCCGCTGCGGCTGACCACCGACGAGGCGGTCGCCCTGGTCGTGGCCCTCCGCACCCTCCTGGAGCTGCCCGGCCTGGCCGAGCGCGACGCCGTCAGCCGGGCGCTGGCCAAGGTCTCGGCCGCCGCCGGGCACGCCGGTGACCGGGTCACCCCGGTCGCGGTCAGCGTCGACGCCCGCGAGGAGGCCCTCGCCGTCGTCCGGGAGGGGCTCGAGCGCAAGCGGGCCCTGCACCTGCAGTACTACGTCCCCACCCGCGACGAGCGCACCGAGCGCACCGTCGACCCGATGCGCCTGCTGCTGGTCGAGGGGCACTGGTACCTGGAGGCGTGGTGCCGGCGGGTCGAGGGCGTGCGGCTGTTCCGCCTCGACCGGGTGGACGACGTCGTCGTGCTCGACGAGCCGGCCGCGCCGCCACCGCAGGCCCACGAGCGCGACGTCGACAACGGGGTCTACCAGCCCGATCCGGGATCGCCGGCGGTGCGTCTGCGGCTGTCCCGCAGCGCGCGCTGGGTCGCCGACTACTACCCGGTGGACTCCGTCGCCGCGGTGGACGACCCGCCGGGCGGCCTGGCCGTGACCGTGCGCACCCAGGACCTCGCCTGGGCGCGGCGCCTCGTCGCCTCCCTCGGTGGCGAGGCACTCGTCGACGAGCCCGCGGACCTCGCCGCGCAGGTGGCCGCCGACGCCCGCGCCGCGCTGGCCCGGTACGGGAGCACCGGCACCGGCTAGGGTCGTCCCCGTGCTGTTCTGGATCGTGCTCGGCGCCGTGGTCGTGCTGGCGGTGGTCGTCCTGGCCGTCGTCGCCCACGGCGTGCTGGGCGCGTTCGGCCGGCTCGACCGCGAGCTCGAGGCCGCCGAGCGCGACGTGCGGCCGCTCCTGGAGCGGGCGCAGGCCACCGCCGCCCGCGCCGGCGAACTCGGCGACCGGCCCGCGAACCGCAGCTGAATGCCCGGCGACGTCCGGGCCGACATCCGCGCGCAAGGCGGGATCCGAACCCCCGCCGGCGTAGCATCGCCGGTGCCCACCCACCCCTGGAGGACCAGTGAATCTCGGCCCGTTGGAGATCGGCCTGATCATCCTGGCCATCCTGTTGCTCTTCGGCTACAAGAAGCTGCCCGACGCCTCCCGCTCGCTCGGCCGCTCGCTGCGGATCTTCAAGGGCGAGATGAAGGGCATGAAGGACGACGACGCCGGCTCGGCGGTCCGCGGCAAGGAGGCCGCCCGGGCCGGCACCCCGGTGCGCGGCGAGATCTCCGCCCCTGTGACCCCGGCCCCCACCGCTGCCGCCTCCTCGGCGAGCGGTGACCTGACCGCCCAGCTGCAGGAGGAGGCGCGCGCCGCCGAGCTGCGGGCCCGCGCCGAGCAGAGCCGCGCGGCCGACGGCCCGCGCTGACCCTTCCGCCCCGGGCACGACGACGGTGACGACCGCCCCTCGGGGGCCGCGGCTTCGACGACGCCGCGCGCCCCGGGACCCCGAGGCGACGATGACCCTCGTCGCCCATCTCACCGAACTGCGCAACCGCATCGCCAAGGCGCTGCTCGCGCTGGCGCTGGGCACGGTGGTCGGCTTCCTCTGGTACGACCGCGGGCTGCTCACCTTCCTGACCGAGCCGTACTGCGCCCTGCCGGGCCAGTTCCGGTTCCAGGGGGACGAGGACTGCCGTCTCGTCGTGCTCGACGTGTTCGGCGGCGTCCTGCTCCGCCTCAAGATCGGCCTCATCGCCGGGGCCGTGCTCTCCGCTCCCTTCTGGCTCTACCAGCTCTGGGCCTTCATCACCCCCGGGCTGAAGCGGAACGAGAAGCGCTACACGGTCGGCTTCGTCGCGGCCTCCACGCTGCTGTTCGCGGCCGGGGCGTTCCTCGCCTGGCTCACGCTCCGCAAGGGCCTCGAACTGCTGCTCTCGCTGGCCGGGAACGAGGTCGCCTTCCAGCTGACCGCACCGGACTACCTCGGCTTCGTCGTGAGCCTGCTGGTGGCCTTCGGGCTGTCGCTGGAGCTGCCGCTCATCGCGGTCGCCCTCAACCTCGTCGGGGTGCTGAGCCATGAGGCGCTCAGCCGGTCGAGGCGCTGGATCTTCTTCCTCACCGTCGTCTTCGCCGCGTTCGTCACGCCCACGCAGGACCCCTTCACCATGCTCGCGATGGCCGGCCCGATGATTCTGCTGTTCGAGACGGCGATCCAGATCGCGCGCGTGGTGGACAAGCGGCGGGCCAAGCGGGACGCCGCCCAGCACTTCCACGACCTCGGGGACGACGAGGCCTCCCCGCTGGACGCCCGCCCGTCCCGGCTGGAGGACTCCCGCGACCCGTCCACCACGCCGTTCCGCGGCTGAGGGGTGGGCACCTCGTCGGCCGACGTGGCCGTCCTGGTCAGCCCTGCCGCAGGCCGCGGACGGGGCGCCGCGCTGGCCGTGGAGGTCCTCGCGGCCTTCCGGGAGGCCGGCTTCTCGCCCGAGCTGCTGCCGGCCACCAGCGCCGCTGAGGCCGAGCGCCAGGTGGCCGCAGCCGTCGCCGCCGGCACCCGGGCGGTCGTCGCCGTGGGCGGGGACGGGACGCAGCACGCGGCGCTCCAGGCCGTCGCGGGGACGCCGATCCCGCTGGCGCCGGTCCCGGCCGGCACGGGCAACGACCTGGTGCTGGCACTCGGCATCCCGCGGGAGCCCCTCGCCGCTGCCCGCGCCGCGGCGGCCGACCTGCGGGCGGGGACCACGCGGATCGTCGACGCCGGGCGGACGGGGCAGCGGTGGTGGGCCACCGTCCTGTGCTGCGGGTTCGACTCCCCGGTCACCGACCGGGCGAACCGGCTGCGCTGGCCGCGCGGACGCCGCCGGTACGACGTCGCCGTCCTGGCGGAGCTGGCCCGTCTCCGGCCACGCGAGCTCACCCTGGTGCTGGACGGCGAGTCGCGGACCCTGCCGGTCACGATGGTCGCCGTCGGCAACACCGCCTGGTACGGCGGCGGGATGAAGATCTGCCCGGGGGCCGACCCCACCGACGGCCTCTTCGACGTCACCGTCGTCGGCGCCACCACGCGCCGGGAGCTGATCCGCACCAGACCACGGCTGGCTTCCGGCACTCACGTCGACCACCCGTCGGTGTCGGTCATCCGCGCCGCCCGCGTGGAGCTGTCCAGCCCGGGCGTCACCACCTGTGCCGACGGTGAGCCGGTGGCGGCGCTGCCGGCCGTGGCCGAGTGCGTCCAGGGCGCCTTTCGCGTGGTGGGTACCCGGCGCTGAGCCGACGGCCTTCCTGCAGGGGCCCGCCGCGAGCCTGCGAGTGGCGGGGGGCCGGGAGGTCCTTACTGTGGGGGCATGTCCAGCCCCGCTGAGCGCTACGCAGCTGCCCGGCGGCGGACCGCTCATCCCACGCTGTCGGACTTCACCGCCGAGCTCGGGTTCTCCCTCGACCCCTTCCAGGTCGAGGCCTGCGAGGCGCTCGACGAGGGCTCCGGCGTGCTGGTCTGCGCGCCCACCGGCGCGGGCAAGACCGTGGTCGGCGAGTTCGCCGTCCACAAGGCGCTGGCCGAGGGCCGCAAGGCGTTCTACACGACGCCGATCAAGGCCCTGTCCAACCAGAAGTACGCGGACCTCGTGGAGCGGTACGGCCCGGACACGGTGGGCCTGCTCACCGGCGACAACGCGGTGAACGGCGACGCCCCCGTGGTCGTGATGACCACCGAGGTCCTGCGCAACATGCTCTACGCCGAGTCCCCGGCCATCGAAGGCCTCGGGTACGTGGTCATGGACGAGGTGCACTACCTCGCCGACCGGTTCCGCGGCGCGGTGTGGGAGGAGGTGATCATCCACCTCCCGGAGTGGGTCACCCTCGTCTCGCTGTCGGCGACGGTGAGCAACGCCGAGGAGTTCGGCGAATGGCTGGTCACCGTCCGGGGGCACACGAAGGTCGTCGTCAGCGAGGTGCGGCCGGTTCCGCTCTGGCAGCACATGCTCGTCGGCAACCGGGTGTTCGACCTGTTCAGCCTGCGTCCCGCCGCGCACGCGGGGGAGCAGGGGGACCAGCCCCGGGAGCTGTCCACCCGGGAGCGCGGCGCCTCGGTGGTCGACCCGGAGCTCGTGCGGTACGTGCGGGAGCAGGAGCGGCGCATCGACTCCTGGCACGGCGGCGGCGGGAACTCCCGCCGGGACAACGGTGCGCACCGGCCGCGCTACCGGCCCCCGGCCCGGCCGGACGTCATCGCTCGGCTCGACGCCGCCGGCCTGCTGCCGGCCATCACGTTCGTGTTCAGCCGCAACGGGTGCGACGCCGCCGTCCACCAGTGCCTGCTGAGCGGGTTGCGGCTGACCGACGAGGCCGAGCGCGCGGAGATCGCCGAGATCATCGACCGGCGCACCGGGTCCCTCCCGGAGGAGGACCTGCACGTCCTCGGCTTCTGGGAGTGGCGCGAGAGCCTGCTGGCCGGCCTCGCGGCGCACCACGCCGGGCTGGTGCCCGCGTTCAAGGAGACGGTCGAGGAGTGCTTCGTCCGCGGCCTGGTCAAGGCCGTCTTCGCCACGGAGACCCTGGCCCTGGGCATCAACATGCCCGCGCGCAGCGTCGTCCTCGAGCGGCTGGTGAAGTGGAACGGCGAGGCGCACGTCGACATCACGCCGGGGGAGTACACCCAGCTGACCGGCCGGGCCGGGCGCCGTGGGATCGACGTCGAGGGCCACGCGGTGGTCATCTGGGCGCCGGGCATGGATCCCTCGGTGGTCGCCGGTCTGGCCAGCACCCGCACTTTCCCGCTGCGGTCGTCCTTCCGGCCGAGCTACAACATGGCGGTCAACCTGGTCAGCTCCTTCGGCCGGGCCCGGGCTCGCGAGCTGCTGGGTTCCTCCTTCGCGCAGTTCCAGGCCGACCGGTCGGTGGTGGGCCTGGCACGCGCGGCGGCCCGGCACGAGCACGAGGCGGAGCGGTTCGCCGCCGAGATGCACTCCGACCGCGGGGACGTCGGTGCCTACGCCCAGATCCGGCGGGAGATCGCCGACCGGGAGAAGGAGCTCTCGCGCGACTCCCAGGCCAAGCGGCGCATGGAGGCCGCCGACGCGCTCGCCGCCCTGCGTCCCGGTGACGTCATCCGGGTGCCCTCCGGACGGCGGCAGGGGCTGGCGGTCGTCCTCGACCCGGGCGTCACCGACCTCGCCGATCCGCGCCCGCTGGTGCTGACCGAGGACAAGTGGGCCGGCCGGCTCGGCTCGGTCGACTTCCCCACGCCGGTCACCGCGCTGGCCCGGGTGCGGGTGCCGAAGAACTTCAACCACCGCAGCCCGCACGCCCGACGCGACCTCGCCGCCACCCTCCGGAACGCCCGCGTGGAAAACGACCTGGGGGCCCGGCGGATCAAGCAGCGGTCCGCGGCCGCCGACGACCCGGTGCTCGCCGACCTGCGCCAGGCGCTGCGCAACCATCCGGTGCACCAGCTGCCCGATCGCGAGGATCGGGTGCGGGTCGCGGAGCGGTGGCTGCGCGCGGTGCATGAGGCAGACGCGCTGCAGCGGAAGATGGCCGAGCGGACCGGGTCCCTCACACGTCAGTTCGACGCGATCTGCGACGTCCTGGAGGAGCTCGGCTACCTGGTGCCGGAGGTCGCGCCGCTGGTTCCGGCCGACACGGAGGTCCTCGGCGCGGCCGACGACGTCCCCCTGGTCACCGACGAGGGACGCCGGCTCGCCCGGATCTGGTCGGAGGCCGACCTGCTGGTCGCCGAGTGCCTGCGCTCGGGTGCCTGGCGCGGGCTCACCCCGGCCGAGCTCGCTGCGGCGGCGTCCACGGTGGTGTTCGAGGCCCGTCGCGACACGCCGTCCCTGCCCGCGATCCCCGCCGGCAAGGTCGCCGCGGCCGTCGGCGAGATGCGGCGGATCCTGTCGCGGCTGCACGACGTGGAGGCCCACCACGGTGTCCGGGTGACCCGTGACCTCGACCTGGGGTTCGCGTGGGCCGCGTACCGCTGGGCCGACGGGCAGAGCCTCGACCGCGTCCTGGCCGGTGCCGAGCAGGCCGGCACCGAGCTCTCCGGCGGTGACTTCGTGCGCTGGATGCGCCAGCTCATCGACCTGCTCGACCAGCTGGCCAAGGTCGCCGAGGAGCCGGTCGCCGGCGTCGCCCGGGCCGCGGTGGGCCGGGTGCGCCGCGGCGTGGTCGCGGTCGCGGTCGGCGGCTGATCCGCGGTCCCGGGACGGCCCGGGTGTGCCGCGCCGGGCCGGGCCGGGCCGTGGTGCGGCACAATTCGAGCGCCCCGGGACCCCTCGTCACGGGGGGACGCCGGACCGGGGAGCGACCATGACGAACCCGCCGCACGGCCACGGGGAGCGGGGCGAGGAGCGGGGCGAGGAGCGCGGGGGTACGACCGGGGTCGATCGCGACGCGACCCGCCCCGTGCCGTCGCCCGGACGTCCCCAGCAGCCCGACGGACCGTCCGAGCGGTACCCGACCCCGCCCTACGGCTCACCCCGGCCGACCCCCGGCGGGTACGGGCAGCCCCCGCCGTACGGGCAGCCGCAGCAGCCCTACGGGCAGCCCCCGCCGTACGCAGGGCCGCCGTACGGGACACCGCAGCCCGGGGCACCGCAGCCCGGGGCACCGCAGCACGGGGCACCGCAGTACGGAGCGCCCGAGTTCGGAGCACTCCAGCAGGGAGCACCCCAGCAGGGAGCGCCGCAGTACGGGCCCCAGTACGGGGCGCCGCAGTACGGGCCCCAGTACGGGGCGCCCCAGTACGGGCCCCCGTACGGGGCGCCGGCACCGGAGAGGAAGTCCCGCGTGGGGCTCGTCGCCACGGTCACCGCCGGAGTCGTCGTCCTCATCGCCGGTGTCGTCGTCCTGGCGCTGAGCCTGTCCTCGACGGTGCTGGACCGGAACGCGGTCGAGCGCGACGTCGCGGCCCAGTTCGAGGAGCGCGAGGGCGTGGCCATCGACCTCGACTGCGCCGAGGAGATGAAGGTCGAGTCGGGGGCGACCTACGAGTGCACCGGGACGACGGCTGACGGCGAGGACGTCACGCTGCAGATCGCGATCACCGATGAAGACACGGCGGCCTACACCTGGACCGAACCCTGACGGCCGGTGGCCGCTGGCCCTCACGTCAGCGCATCGGCCGGCCAGCCGAGGGCGGCACCCAGCCGCCGGACCGAGGACTCCAGCCCGTGCCGGGCGGCCAGCCCCGCCAGCGCGGCGGGATCGGCCGGCGCGCGGGGGAGCGTCCCCTCGACCGGTGGCAGGTCGATCGTCCGGCAGACCGCCACGACCACCGGTGCGGCATCCAGGTAGTCCGCTGCCGCGTGCAACTTCTTGAGGACGGCGGCGGTCAGCGGCGGCCTCGCGACGACGGTCCGCGCGACGGCGGCCCGGATGCCGGCCAGGTCCCCGAACTCGTTGATCAGCGCCGCCGCCGTCTTCGCGCCCACCCCCGCCACCCCGGGCAGCCCGTCGCTCGGGTCGCCGCGGAGGACCGCGAAGTCGGCGTAGGCGCGCCCCGGGATGCCGTACTTCGCCCGCACCGCCGCCTCGTCGACGAACTCGATGTCGGTGATGCCACGGGCGGTGTAGAGCACGCGGATGCCGCGCGCGTCGTCCACCAGCTGGAACAGGTCGCGGTCGCCGGTCACCACGTCGACCGGCCCGCGGGCGCGCGTGGCCAGGGTGCCGATCACGTCGTCCGCCTCGTAGCCGGGCGCGCCCACCCGGTCGATGCCCGCCGCGGCCAGGACGTCGACCAGGACGGGGACCTGCGGGCCCAGCTCGTCGGGCACGATCTCCTCCGAGCCCTCCGGGGCCAGCCGGTGGGCCTTGTACGACGGCAGGGCCGCCACCCGGAAGGCCGGCCGCCAGTCGTCGTCCCAGCAGGCGACCAGCCGATCGGGGCGGTGCGCGGTGAGCAGCCGGGCGGTCATGTCGAGGAAGCCCCGGACGGCGTTGATCGGGCGCCCGTCCGGCGTCGTCACGCTGGTCGGGACGCCGTAGAAGGCCCGGAAGTAGAGGCTGGCCGCGTCCAGCAGCATGGTCGTCACGGTCGCGGACGGTAGCGGTCCGGCGACGTGCGCGGAGATCGGGCGTCCTCGTGGCTAGTCTGCGCTCGTGGGAACCGCGACTGCACCGGCCGGGAAGAGCCCGCTCGTGACGATCGACCGCGTGCACGCAGCCAGGGACATCGCCGAGGAGACCGGGGTCGACCTCCTGGTGCTCACCCCCGGCTCGGACCTGCGCTACCTGTGCGGCTACAACGCGCACGCGATGGAGCGGCTCACCGCACTGGTGGTCCCGCGCCGCGGCGAGCCGTTCCTGGTCGTGCCGCGGCTGGAGGCGCCCATGGTGGACGCGAGCCCGGCGGGCGCCCTCGACCTGGAGCTGCTGGCGTGGGACGAGACCGACGACCCGTTCGCGCTGCTGGCCGGGGCGGCCATGGCCCGCCTGGGTACCGCACCCGGTCGCGTCGCCGTCGGCAGCCGGACGTGGGCCGAGCACGCGCTCGGCGTGCAGCGGGCGCTGCCCGGCGCGGCGCTGGAGATCGCGAGCCCGGTCGTCGACCGGCTGCGCATGGTGAAGTCCGCGGCGGAGATCGAGGAGCTGGCCCTCGCCGGCGCGGCGATCGACCGGGTGCACGCCCGGATGGGGGAGTGGCTGCGGGTCGGTCGCACGGAGGCGGAGGTCGGCGCCGACATCGCCGCCGCCATCCTCGCCGAGGGACACACCGGCGTGGATTTCACGATCGTCGGATCGGGCCCGAACGGCGCCAGTCCGCACCACGAGCTCTCCGGGCGCACCGTGCAGGCCGGTGACCTCGTCGTCGTCGACATCGGCGGGGAGACGGCCACCGGCTACCGGTCGGACTGTACGCGCACGTACGTCGTCGGCGGCCCGGCGGACGCCGAGGTGGCGGCGTGGTACGGCGTCCTGCAGGCCGCGCAGGCGGCCGCCACCACCGCCGTACGCCCCGGGGTGACCGCGGAGGAGATCGACGCGGCGGCGCGGCAGGTCATCGCCGACGCCGGCTGGGGCGAGCACTTCATCCACCGCACCGGGCACGGCATCGGCCTGGACACCCACGAGGCGCCTTACATCGTGGCCGGCAACGACCTGCCCCTGGTGCCCGGCATGGCCTTCTCGGTCGAGCCTGGCATCTACCTGGCCGGCCGCTGCGGGGCCCGCATCGAGGACATCGTGGTCTGCACCGACGACGGCGTCCGGACGCTCAACGAGGGCCGGCGTGAGCTCGTCGAACTCGCCGGCTGAGCCGGGCGGGGGCAGCGCCGCCGTGGACGTCGACCGGGCCCTGCTGGCCGCGCTGGCCCGGGACGGCCGGGCCAGCTACACCGACCTGGCCGAGAAGGTGGGGCTGTCGGTGTCGGCGGTCCACCAGCGCGTGCGCCGGCTGGAGCAGCGCGGTCTCATCACCGGCTACCGCGCGACCCTCGACGCGAAGGCCCTGGGCCTCCCGCTGACGGCGTTCGTGTCGATCACGCCCATCGACGTCGCCCAGCCCGACGACGCGCCCGCACGGCTGGCGCACCTGCCGGCCATCGAGGAGTGCCACTCCGTGGCGGGGGTGGAGAGCTACATCCTCAAGGTGCGCGTCGCCTCGCCCGACGCCCTCGAGCACCTGCTGCAGGAGATCCGCGCGGCCGCGAACGTCACCACGCGGACGACGGTCGTCCTCTCCACGTTCTACGAGGACCGCCCGCCGATCTGACCGCGCCCCGGCCTGGACAAAGCGTTCGAACGTGTGTTCGGATCAGTTCATGCGGTGGGACGCACAGCGGCTGGACCTCGACGACCCCACGACGCTCCCCGGCATGCCGAGCATCCGGGGCCTGCTCCGGAGCGTGCAGGTGCCGGAGTTCCCCGGCCTGACGTTCCACGAGGTCCGCGCGAAGAGCGCGCTCAACCGGGTGCCGGGGCAATCGGCGATGCCATTTCCCTACACCATCAATCCCTATAGGGGATGCAGCCATTCCTGTGTCTACTGCTTCGCTCGCCGAACACATGAATGGCTCGAACTCGATTCCGGGCGCGACTTCGACACCCAGGTCGTGGTGAAGACCAATCTCGTGCAGGTCCTGCGGCGGGAGCTGGCCCGGCCGACCTGGCAGCGAGAGCACGTCGCACTCGGGACGAACACCGACCCCTATCAGCGCGCGGAGGGCCGCTATCGGCTGATGCCAGGCGTCATCAGGGCGCTGGCGGAGTCCGGCACGCCGTTCTCCATCCTGACGAAAGGCACCCTGCTCCGCAGGGACGTCCCGCTGCTGGCCGAGGCGGCACGCGACGTCCCGTTGGGCCTCGGGATCTCGATGGCCATCTGGGACGACGACCTGCATGCCGGCCTGGAGCCGGGTGTTCCCTCGCCCCGGGCCCGGCTCGACCTCGTCAAGGCGCTGGCCGACGCCGGCCTGCCGTGCGGTGTCTTCCTCGCCCCGGTGCTGCCGGGGCTCACGGACGGGACGGCGGAACTGGACGCCGCGCTCGAGGCCATCGCCGCCGCCGGCGCGACGGGCGTGACGGTCATCCCGCTCCATCTGCGGCCCGGTGCCCGGGAGTGGTTCACGGCATGGCTGGCCCGGGAGCGCCCAGAGCTGGTACCGCGCTACCAGCAGCTCTACGCGAGGCGGGCCTACGTGCCCGCCGATTACCGGAGCTGGCTCTCCCGGCGGGTGGCACCCCTGCTGGCGAAGCACGGCCTGGACCGGCAGAGCGGCGGCGCGGCCCGCAAGGCCGACCCCGCCATCGCCGTAGGCGTTCCCGGCGATCCGGAGGTGGGCTTCCCGGAGGGCAGCCTCCCGACCGGTGGTCTGCCCGGAGCGCGGCCGAAGGGCGAGGTGGGCTCTCCCACGTGCGTCCCGGCGAAGCCTGCGGCTGGGGAACAGCTCGCCCTCATGTGACCGGTCGCGACGGGCGCGGAGCGGGCGGGTTCGTCCGTCCGACGGCCAGGTCCTCTGTGACCGCGGTCAGCCGGCGAGGCGGGAGGAGCGGCTAACCGCCCGCGCCGCCCGGACGGCGCCGCGCGGGGTGACCGGGGGAGCGCCGGCGGCCAGGGCCAGCCGCCGGTAGGAGTCGTAGGACAGCTGCCGGTACGTCAGGGCCAGTTCCTCAGCGTACGCCCGGCGCGAGGGGGCAGCCGTGACCCGCAGGTGCTGCGCCGTCCGGACGGCGTGCTTGGCGAAGGTGGTCTGCAGCGCCTGGTTCGACAGCCGGCCACCGATCCGTGAATCCGGACCGGGACCACGGCGCAGGGCCGGCAGCACCCACGGGCTCTCGGCCAGCGCCGGGAAGCGTCCCCTGACCGCCTCCCACGCGTGCCAGGCGGTCAGGGCTCCGGGCACTGACCACTCGCCCTCGTCGGTCGAGATCAGGAGCCGGCGCACCGTCGCCCGCACCTGGTCCCTCCGCAGCGACCGGAACGTGGCCACCGGTGCCGGCCAGCCCAGCGCGATCGCACACCAGGCGACGGACCGCAGGTGCTCGGGATCCTCGCTGCGGACCTGGGCGAGCGGGCGCAGATCCAGTTCCGGTGGATCGGGTTCCGGCGTCGGCACCCTCGGCAGAGCGATGCCTCCGTAGCGGGCCACCTTGCTGTACAGCGCCACGGTGGCGGGTTTCCAGCCGCGCGCCGCGGTGAGCGGTTCCAGGCCGGTCTCGCTCAGCTGCTCGGGCCCCAGACCGAGTTCCAGGGCCGCCTCGGCCAGGCGGCGCCACTGGGCTTCGTAGCCCGGCGGCGCGTCCAGGCGGCGCCAGGCGCGCGCCGGGGGCGGAGCCGGCATGTCTGGCAGCGGTTGCTGCCACCCACCTCGCATGACGTGACTCTACCGTTATCCCCAACAAATATACGACCTGATTTCGTCGTCACCTGCCGTTGCCCACGTCGGCGCCCTTCGGGCGCCGCTGCAGCAATCGCGGGGCCGCGTGCGCGGTGACGAAGTCAGCTGGGGGAGCAGCGTGACCACAGGTCTTCTCAAGAAGGGGTGAAATAGTTGGGGATAACGGTTGAACCAGCTGATCGCCGGGGCGAAGGAGGCCGGCGGGGGCCGGAGGCGCTGACGATCATGGGGATCGTGCGGACGGTCGGTGTCGAGGAAGAGCTGCTGGTCGTGGACACCGAGGGCCGGCCGGTCCCGCTCGGTCCCGACGCGCTGGAGGTCGCCTCCCGGCGGGGAGAGGGGGAGAACCCCGCCGAGCACGACCGCGGCGAACGCGAGGCCGGCGTGCAGGACGCCGCGCACCTGGTGCCCGAGCTCAAGGCCCAGCAGCTCGAGCTCGGCACACCGGTCTGCTCCACCCTCACCGACCTCGGGTCCGCGCTGCGCTTCTGGCGCGCGCGGGCGCAGTCGGCGGCCGCCGCCACCGGCGCCCACGTCGCCGCTCTGGCCACCTCACCGGTGCCGGTGACGCCGGTTCCGACCGTGGGCGACCGCTACGCCCGGATGCTGGAGGCCTTCGGCCTGACCGCGCGCGAGATGCTGACCTGCGGCTGCCACGTGCACGTCTCCATCGCCGACGACGAGGAGGGCGTGGCCGTGCTCGACCGCATCCGCGTGTGGCTGCCGGTGCTCACCGCCCTCACCGCGAACTCCCCGTTCTGGTCCGGCGAGGACACCGGTTACGCCAGCTTCCGGTCGCAGGCCTGGCACCGCTGGCCCTCCGCCGGCCCCAACGAGGTGTTCGGCTCCGCGGCGGCCTACCACCGGCTGATCGACGAGGTGCTGGCCACCGGGACGGTGCTCGACACGGGCATGGTCTATTTCGACGCCCGCCTGTCGGCCACGTGGCCCACCGTCGAGGTCCGCACCGCCGACGTCGCCCTGCGGGCCGAGGACGCCGTCACGCTCGCCGGCGTGGTGCGCGGCCTGGTGGAGACGGCCGCCCGCGCGGCCCGCGCCGGCGACCCGCCGCCCGCCGTGCCGGCCGCCGTCCTGCGCGTCGCGGCCTGGCGGGCCGGACGCTCCGGACTCTCGGGGGACCTGGTGCACCCCCTCACCGGCCGCCCGGCACCGGCCGCCGACGTCCTGGGGGCGCTCCTCGACCACATCCGTCCCGCGCTGGCCGACGCGGGTGACCAGCAGCGGGTCGCCGACGGGCTTTCCGCCCTCCTGCGCCGGGGGACCGGCGCGGACCTGCAGCGCCGGGTCCATCGGGAGACCGGAGACCTCGCCGCGGTGGTGCGCGCCGCCGTGGAGGTCACCACCGACCGGTCCCCGGGCACCCCCCAGGCGTCCCGCGGCTCCGCGGACTAGATTCCGGCCATGGACCCCGCGGGTACGTACACCGCCAGCTGGCGCGACGTCGTCCGCCGCGACCTCTTCGGCGCCCTACCGCCCCGCCGCGACCGGCCCTACCGGTTCGTCATCCGGCTGGCGCTCGTGGTCTTCCGGCTCTTCCGGTTCCGCTTCGACGTACGCGGCTCCGAGCACGTGCCCACCACCGGTGGCGCGATCATCTGCAGCAACCACGTCAGCTTCTTCGACTTCACCTTCCTGGGCCTCGGGGCGCTCCCGCAGCACCGACTCGTCCGGTTCATGGCGAAGGCGGCGGTCTTCGACCACTGGTTCGCCGGTCCGTTCATGCGCGCCATGCAGCACATACCCGTCGACCGGAAGGCCGGCGCCGCCGCCTTCGAGTCCGCCGTCCGCGCGCTGAAGGACGGCGAGGTCATCGGCGTGTTCCCCGAGGCCACGATCAGCACCAGCTTCACCGTCAAGGACCTCAAGGCCGGCGCCGCCCGCATGGCCGTGGACGCGGGGGTGCCGATCATCCCCGCCGCCGTCTGGGGAGGGCACCGGATCGCCACCAAGGGCCACAAGGTCGATCTCCGCCGCGACGTGGCGGTGACGGTGATCCTCGGCGAGCCGCTCGTGGCCGAGCCGGGGGAGAAGCCGCAGGCGCTGCTGCGGCGCACCCGCGCGGCGATGGAGGCCCTGCTGGACGAGGCGCAGCGCAGCTATCCGCAGCAGCCGGCCGGGCCCGAGGACCGGTGGTGGCTGCCGGCCCACCTCGGCGGCACCGCGCCGACGCCGGAGGAGGCGGCGGTCAAGGACTCCGTCCGGGCGGCCGGCAAGGCGGTCACGGCCGAGCGGCCGCACCCGTTCAAGCGCCTCGCCCGCCGGCTCGGTCACCGCCGCTGACCCGGGGGTCACTCCACGACGATCGGCGCCATCAACCGGAAGGTCTCCAGCTCCACGCCGTACCACCGGCGGAAGCGCCCGACCGGCTGCATGCCCAGCCGCGCGCAGACGGCCATCGACGGCTGGTTCCCGGGGCGGACGACGGCGTAGACCTCGGGCACCCCGGCGGCGAACGCCCACTCGATGACCGCCCGGGCCGCCTCGGTGGCGTACCCGTGGCCCCAGCTGTCCGGGTGGAGGTGCCAGCCCACCTCCACCTCCCCGACGCCGTTCGGCAGCGGCCGCAGCAGGACGGTGCCCGCCGCCGATGCCGTGCCGAGGGGCTGGATCGCCCAGCTGCCGAACCGGGAATCCTGCGCCCGGACGGCGTTCCAGCGGGCCACCAGCTCCTCAGGTGGCAGCTTCGGCGAGCCACCCAGCCAGCGGGTGACCTCGTCCCGGCCGTAGAGGTCGGTCAGCCGGGCCAGGTCGACGGCCGACGTCGTCCACGGGCGCAGCCGCAGACGCTCCGTCCGCAGCAGTTCCTCGCCGACCGT
Source organism: Blastococcus deserti (assembly GCF_042682525.1). Classification (NCBI taxonomy): domain Bacteria; kingdom Bacillati; phylum Actinomycetota; class Actinomycetes; order Geodermatophilales; family Geodermatophilaceae; genus Blastococcus; species Blastococcus deserti. The sequence continues at coordinate 94,154 of NZ_JBHUHP010000028.1, read as the reverse complement.
CACCACGCCGACGGTGCTACCCCGGCGTGGCCCCTGCGGACACCGCCCGGGTCAGATCAGTTCAGCAGATCGGCGGCCGACGCGGCCCGCGAGCTGGCCGCCCGCACCTCGGCGGCGACCGAGTCGTGCTCGCGCTCCGCCCACCACGCGCGGCCGCTCTCCGGCAGCGTCGAGATCGGGTCGTAGTAGGTGTAGCGGCGGTCCAGCGCCGCCTCGTCGCCGGCCTCGATTCCGGTGCGGTAGTTCTTCGTCCAGTAGCTGATGCCGCGCTCGCGGTCGTACTCGGCGACCTGGTGCACCCATCGCTTGCCGACGTAGGGGACGTCGCAGACGATGCGCGGCGTCGCGAAGCCCGGCAGGTAGCCCATGATGTCGTGCTGCAGCGTCTGCGCCTCGGCCAGCGACACCCGCCAGTGCTCGGCGCTGGGGATCATGTCGCACATGTAGAAGTAGTAGGGCGTGATCGAGGCGCCGTCGAGCAGCGCGAAGCACAGGTCGAGCAGCTCGGTCGCCGTCGCGTTCACCCCGCGCAGCAGCACACCCTGGTTGCGCACGTCGCGCACACCGGCGGCCAGCATCGCCCGCGCCGCCTCGGCCACCAGCGGGGTCACCTGCTGGGCCGCGTTGACGTGCGTGTGCACGGCCAGGGAGACACCACGCGCCCGCGCCGTCGTCGCCAGCCGGGCCATGCCCTCGACGACGTCGTCCTGGAGCCAGTGCTGCGGAAGGCCCATGAGAGCCTTGGAGGCCAGCCGGATGTCGCGGACCGACTCGATCTCCAGCAGGCCGGCGACGAACGCCTCGAGGTTCTTGAACGGCAGGTTGGCGACGTCGCCACCGGAGACCACCACGTCACGCACGCCCGGCGTGCGGCGCAGGTAGTCGAGCATCGCCGTCTGCCGATCGACCGGCTTGAGCTCGAACTTCAGCTTCGGGACGGCGGGCGTCGAGTTGCCCACCAGGTCCATGCGGGTGCAGTGGCCGCAGTACTGCGGGCAGGTGGACAGCAGCTCGGCCAGCACCTTGGTGGGATAGCGGTGGGTGAGCCCCTCCACCGCCCACATCTCGTGCTCGTGCAGCGAGTCGCGGGCCGCGTACGGGTGGCTGGCGGCGGCACCGGGCAGGCGGTCGGAGGCGACCGGCAGCATGTACCGGCGCACCGGGTCGGCCAACATCGCGGCGGTGTCGGGCACCCGGTCGGGGACCATCGTGTTGAGCATCTGCGGCGGCAGCAGCAGCGACATCGTCGCGCGCCCGGCCTGGTCGGCCTCCACGTCGACGTAGAACGATTCGTCGAGCAGATCGCCGTAGACGCCGCGCAGCTGCCGGAGGTTCTTCACGCAGTTGACGCGCTGCCACTGGGCGCTGCGCCACTGCTCCGGCGTCACGTCCGCGAAGCCGGGCAGCCGCCGCCAGTCGGGCTCGACGAGTTCACGAGCCGAGTACTCGTAGGGCTGTTCGAGCACGGTGTCGCCTCCCTGTCCCGCTGCGGTCCTCCGCAACACGGGTGACCTTACGGGAAAATCTTCGGCAGAACAGCGCTGACGCGATAGGTTCTTCTGCGTCGAACGAGTTAGACGGGAGAGTCGCGTGCCGGGATCGGTCGAACGGGCGCTGGGGGTGCACCGGGTGCTGGAGCCCCGGGGCGTGCTGCCGCAGGCGGCGCTCCGCCTCGACGCGGACCCGGCCCTGGGCGCCGACGAGGTGCGCATCGCCGTCGAGCGGCTCAATCTCGACGCCGCCTCCTTCCGGCAGCTCTCGGAGGCGCACGCCGGCGACGGCGCGGCCGTCCGTGCCGCGGTCCTGGGCATCGTCGCGACCCGGGGCAAGATGCAGAATCCCGTCACCGGCTCGGGCGGCATGCTCATCGGCGTCGTGGACGCCGTGGGCCCCGAGTCGCCCCTCGGCCTCGCGGTCGGGCAGCGCGTCGCCACCCTGGTCTCGCTGACCCTCACCCCACTGCGCCTCACCGACGGGCTGGCCCGCTGGGACGGCCGCAGCGAGCAGGTGCCCGCGCAGGGGACGGCGATCCTCTTCGCCCGCTCGATCGCCGCGGTGCTGCCCGACGACCTCCCCGACGCCGTCTCCCTCGCCGTGCTCGACGTCTGCGGCGCCCCGGCCGCGACCGCCCGCGTCGTGGAGCGCGCCGGGGCCCGGACGGTGGTCGTCCTGGGCGCGGCGGGCAAGTCCGGATGCCTGTCCCTGGCCGCCGCGCGCGCCGCCGGCGCGACCCACCTGACCGGTCTGGTGCGCGACGACGCCGAGGCCTCCGCGCTCCGTGCGGCCGGGTTGGCCGACCGGGTCGTCGTCGCCGACGCCACCGACCCGCTCGCCGTGGCCGCCGCCGTCGGCACGCCCGCGGACGTCACGGTCGTCTGCGTCGACGTGCCCGGTGCCGAACACGGAGCCGTCCTGGCCACGGCCGACGGGGGCACCGTGGTCTTCTTCTCCATGGCCACGTCGTTCTCGGCGGCGGCCCTGGGTGCGGAGGGGATGGCGGCGGACGTGACGATGCTCGTGGGGAACGGCTACACGCCTGGGCACGCCGCCCTGGCGCTCGACCTCTACCGCCGGAACCGGGGCGTCCGGTCCCTCGTCGATCCGCGCGTGCACCCGTGAACCTGCTCGTCACCGACGTCACCGTGGGCGACCGCCCGGGGCGGGCCGTGCACGTCGTCGACGGACGGATCGCCTGGCTCGGGGACGCGACGCGGGCGCCGGCCGCGGACCGCGTCCTGGCGGGGGAGGGTGCGCTGCTGACCCCCGCCTTCGTCGACGCCCACGTGCACGCCACGGCAGCCGGGCTCGCCCTCACCGGTCTCGACCTCTCCTCGAGCGTGAGCCTGGCATCCGCGACGGCGGCCGTCCGGGCGCACGCCGCCGGCACGCCGGACGCGCTCCTGCTGGGCACCGGCTGGGACGAGACGGGCTGGCCCGAGGGCCGGGGCCTGACCCGCCACGACATCGACGCGGTGGTGGGGGACCGGCCGGCCTACCTCGCGCGGGTGGACGTCCACTCGGCCACGGTCTCGACGGCGCTCCTCGACCGCATCCCCGGGATCGGCGACCTGCCCGGCTACGACCCGGACGGGCAGCTGCGGCTCGACGCCCACCACGCGGCCCGGCAGGCCGCCTACGGCGCGGTGGGCTCCGCCCAGCGGCGGGCGGCGCAGCGGGCCACCCGGGCGGCGGCGGCCGCTCTGGGCATCGGCAGCCTGCACGAGATGGCCGGCCCGGAGGTCTCCGGCGCCGAGGACCTCGCCGCGCTCCTCGCGCTCTCGGCCGGCGAACCCGGGCCGCTGGTGCTCGGCTACTGGGGAGAGCTCGCGGAGCGGGGCGGGCTGGACGTCGTTCGCGACCTCGGCCTCACCGGCGCGGGCGGGGACCTGTTCTGCGACGGCGCTCTCGGCTCGCACACCGCCGCGCTGAGCGCGCCGTACACCGACCGCCCCGGCACCAGCGGTGCCCTGCGCTTCGAGACGGCGTCGCTGGTCGACCACGTGCGGGCCTGCACCCTCGCCGGCGTCCAGGCCGGGTTCCACTGCATCGGCGACGCCGCGGTGAACCAGGTCCTCGCAGCCGTCGGGACCGTCGTCGAGGAGCTGGGGGCCGCGGCCGTCCGCGCCTGCCGCCACCGGCTGGAGCACCTCGAGATGGCCGACGCGTCCGTCATGGCGCGGATGCGCGCCTGGGACATGGTGGCCAGCGTGCAACCGGCGTTCGACGCCGCGTGGGGCGGGGACTCCGGCATGTACGCCGAGCGGCTGGGAGCCGCCCGCGCCGCGGCGACCAACCCGTTCGCCGACCTCGCCGACGCCGGCGTCGCCCTGGCCCTCGGCAGCGACGCGCCGGTCACCCCGCTGGACCCGTGGGGCGGCGTGCACGCGGCCGTCGACCACCGGACGCCGGGGTCGGGCCTGCGGCCCTTCGACGCCTTCGACGCGGCCACGCACGGCGGCTGGCACGCCGCCCGGGCCGAGCACCCGGCCGGGCCGTTGGCCGTCGGCGCCCCCGCGCACCTGGCCCTCTGGGCCACCGCGCACACCCTGTCCGCCGTGCTCGCCGAGCGGGCGCGGCCGTCCTGCCGGCAGCTGCTGGTCGACGGCGAGCCGATCGAAGGCCTCCCATGACGCCCCTGTTCCAGCTTTCTGTACCGAAAGCTCAGCCCGGCGACCCAGCTTTCGGTACAGAAAGCTCGATGAGAGGAGGACTGCGATGAGCAGGCTGACGCTCGATCCCGTCCTCGTCGACCGCGCCCGTGCACTGGCCGCGCAGGCCGCCCAGCCGGTGATCGACCTGGCGCGGCGGCACACCACAGTCTCCGTCGAGCGGGCGGTGCTGCGGCTGGCCGGTCTCACCGGCACCGACCCGGTGACGGGGGAGGGGAGGCTGGAGGACCGGGTGCCCTGGGCGAACCGCGTCGTCGACGCCGTCCGCGAGCAGGTCGGCCTGGAGTCGGGGGTGTCCCTGCCGGTCTGGCACGCCCTCGCCTCGGGCGCGGCGCCGTCCCTGCAGGCCCTGGCCGAGCAGGTCGGCGCCGGGACGGCGCGCTTCACGCTGCCCACCGGCGGCGACGCCGAGCGGGCGAGAGACGCCGCCCGCGACGCCGTGGCCGCCGGGATCGCCCGGATCGACGCCAACCGGCGGCGCCGCGACGAGCTGGTCGCCACGCATGGCGACCCGCCACGCCGGCCGTGGATCTACCTGATCGTCGCGACCGGCGACATCCACGAGGACATCCCGCAGGCGCAGGCGGCGGCCCGCGCGGGGGCCGATGTCATCGCCGTCATCCGGTCGACCGGGCAGTCGCTGCTCGACTACGTGCCCGAGGGGGCCACCCGCACCGGCTACGCCGGCACCTACGCCACCCAGGAGAACTTCCGGCTCATGCGGGCCGCCCTGGACGAGGTCAGCGCCGAGCTCGGCCGGTACGTGCGGCTGACCAACTACGCGTCCGGGCTGTGCATGCCCGAGATCGCCGTCCTGGCCGGGCTCGAGCGGCTGGACATGATGCTCAACGACGCGATGTACGGGATCCTCTTCCGCGACATCAACCCGCGGCGAACCTTCGTCGACCAGCGGTTCAGCCGGATGGTGCACGCCCGCGCGGGGATCATCATCAACACCGGCGAGGACAACTACCTCACCACCGCCGACGCCGTCGACGAGGCGCACACCGTCACCGTGAGCCAGCTGCTCAACGAGACCCTGGCCAAGGAGACCGGCCTCGAGGACTGGCAGCTCGGCCTGGGGCACGCCTTCGAGATCGACCCGGACGTCCCCGAGTCCTTCCGGCTGGAGCTGGCGCACGCCCTGCTGGCGCGCAGCCTGTTCCCCGACGCGCCGCTGAAGTGGATGCCGCCCACCAAGCACATGACCGGCGACGTCTTCCGCGGCTACCTGCTCGACGGGTTCTTCAACCTGGCCGGGGCGCTCACCGGCCAGGGGATCCTGCTGGTCGGCATGATGACCGAGGCCGTGGTGACCCCGTGGCTGTCCGACCGCGACCTGGCGCTGCGCAACGTGCGCTACGTGCTGAACGCCGCGGGCAACCTGGCCGAGGACTTCGCCCCGCCGCCGGGCGGGTTCATCGACCGGCGGGCGCACACCGTGCTCGCCGAGGCCGTCGACCTGCTCGGCCGGATCGCCGACCACCCCGAGGGGCTGATCCAGGCGATCGCCGACGGCACCTTCGGGATCACGAGACGCCCCCCGACCGGCGGCAAGGGCCTCGACGGCGTCGTGGAGCTCGGACCCGGCGCGTACAACCCGGCGCTGGAGCTGCTGGAGGGGCAGGCCGCCGTGCAGCAGGACAGGGAGGTGGCCCGTGCCTGACGGGACGATCGTCCGGCCTTACGGGGACACGACCGGCGACGGGATGGTGCAGACCTCGTTCACCCTCCCCGTGCCCGCCGGACCCCCGGCCGAGGGCGCGGCGCTGCAGCTGGCGAACAAGATGGGCATCGAGCCGGCGATGGTGGTGCACAGCCACGCCATCGACAGCGGCTACACCTTCTTCGTCGTCTACGGCAGCGTGAAGCACTTGGTGGATCTCGACGCGGTGCAGGTGGAGGAGCGGGCCTATCCGCTGCTGTCGTCGTCGGAGATCAACGCCGCCATCCGCAGCGGGCTCGGCCGCAAGCTCGTCGTGCTCGGCGCCTGCATCGGCACCGACGCCCACACCGTCGGCATCGACGCGATCCTCAACGTGAAGGGCTTCGCGGGGGAGAAGGGCCTGGAGTACCTGCGGGAGATGGCCGTGACGAATCTCGGCGCCCAGGTCACCGTCCCCGATCTGGTCTCGCGGGCGCGGGCCGCCCGCGCCGACGCCGTCCTCGTGTCCCAGGTCGTCACGCAGAAGGACGCCCACCTGCGCAACACCCGCGAGCTGGCGGCCGCCTTCCGCGAGGCGATGGGCGACTCCCGGCCCCTGCTCGTCGTCGGCGGCCCGCGGTTCGACCCGGCGATGGCCGCCGACCTCGGCGTCGACAAGGTCTTCGGCCGGGGGACGACGCCCGGCGAGGTCGCCAGCTATCTCGTGCACGCCCTGGTCCCGCAGAAGGAGCCCTCGTGACCGATCCACGGCTCGGCCTGACCGTCACCCACCGCCGGTACGTGCCGTACGCGCACGCCCACTACGGCGGTTCGCTCGTGGACGGCGCCTACACGCTGGGCCTGTTCGGCGACGTCGCCACCGAGGTGGCGATCGTCATGGACGGCGACGAGGGCCTGCTCGCCGGGTACTCGGAGGTCCGGTTCCTCGGCCCCGTGCGCGCCGGCGACGTCCTGGAAGCCACGGCGGAGGTGGTGCGGATCGGCCGGCGCAGCCGCGAGCTCCGCTGCACCGCGCGGGTGGTCGCCCGGGCCGAGCCCGAGCGCGGGGCCTCTGCGGCCCGCGTCCTCGACCCCGCGGAAACGGTCGTGGAGGCGGTGGCGACCCTGGTCGTGCCCGCATCCTGAGGCTGCAGTCCGAGTAACGATCCAGTCACAGTCGGTCTCGCGGTCACCGATCGTGCTGCTTCGGGCGCGCACTGTTCTTACAGTCCCTGCAGTTCCATCCGGGAGCACCGCGACACGCTCCTCCGGACGGATCCGCAGGCCTCCCGGCCGCACGGGTGGGCGCCACGGGCGCCCGCTCCTGCGCAACCGGGCCGAGGAGGGCCGCGGACCGGCGGAGGGCGACAGAGCGGGCCACCCCGGCGGAGCCCGCTCGGATCAGCGTCATCAGACAACGGTCGAGCCGATCGCCTCCAGCGACCGGCCGTCCGGCCCGAAGACGCGGAACCCGCGCGGTGCGCCTGCCGGTCGCTGACCCGGAGAGGGATCGACCGGCAGCAGGCTCCGGCACGGCTGCCGGGCGGGGTGGGATGCTGGGTCAGGACCGCGGCCGACGGCGCGGCGGTCCGGACCCCGTCCGACCGGCTCGGGGAGGCATTGGCGGCGCCGGGCGGACCACCGGGTGCCACGCGGTTCCGGGAGGCTGTGCGTGCCGGCAGGAGCAGGACGGCCGGCGGTCGGCACGTTGTCGCGGCCGGTCCCGCCGGTGACCGGTCCACCGGCCGCCCGCGGGCGCGTCCGGTGGCCCTGGCGGACCCTGCTCGCGGCCGCCGGTGGCCTGGTGCTCCTGCTCGCGTTCCCCGGCTACGACCTCGTCGCCCTGGCCCCGCTGGGCCCGGCTGCCCTCGCCCTCGCCGTGCACCGTCAGCGTGCTCGGTCGGGCCTCTGGCTCGGGCTCGTCCTGGGCCTGGCGTTCTTCGTGCCCCTGCTGTCCTGGAGCGGCACGTACGTCGGCTGGTTCCCGTGGCTGGCGCTCGGGATCTTCCAGGCCTCCTACGTCGCCCTCCTCGGCGCCGCCACCGCGCTGACCTCGCGGCTGCGGTGGTGGCCGCTGTGGACGGCGGCGCTCTGGGTTGCCGACGAGGCACTGCGCGGCCGTCTGCCGTTCGGTGGCTTCCCGTGGGGGCGGCTCGGCTTCAGCCAGACCGAGGGCCCCCTGCTGTCCCTGGCCGCCTACGGGGGCGTGCCCCTGGTCGGCTTCGCGGTGGCGCTCGTCGGGACGTCGCTGGCCGCCGCGGTCCTGGCGCTGCGCCGGGCGTGGCACGACCCGCCCGATCGGCGGGCGGTGGTGCGGCATCCGGCCGTCCGGCGTGCGGCGCTCGCCGCCGCCGGTGCGCTCGCCGTCCTGCTGACCGGTGCGCTCGCGTGGCTGCCGCTGCCGGGCGCGTCCCTGACCGAGGGCGGGCCCACCGCGACGGTCGCCGTCATCCAGGGCGACGTGCCGCGGGCCGGCCTGGACTTCAACGCCCAGCGCCGGGCCGTCCTGGACAACCACGTCCAGCGCACCCTCGAGCTCGCCGGGCGGGTGGCGGCGGGGGAGGAACCCCGGCCCGACGTCGTCGTCTGGCCGGAGAACAGCTCCGACATCGACCCCTACACCAACGCCGACGCGGCCCGTCAGATCGACCGCGCCGCGGCGGCGATCGGCGCGCCGATCCTGGTCGGGGCGGTCGTGGACGGGCCGGGGGAGTACGTCAGCAACACCGCCATCGTCTGGGACCCCGCCGAGGGTCCGGGGGACACCTACGTCAAGCGCCACCCGGTGCCCTTCGGGGAGTACATCCCCCACCGCTCGTTCTTCCGCCTCTTCAGCGACAAGGTGGACCTGGTCCGCCGCGACTTCACCGCCGGCGACGAGGTGGGCGTCCTAGACCTGGGCGGCGTGCGGCTGGGCGACCTCATCTGCTTCGAGATCGTCTACGACGGGCTCACCCGCGACGTCGTGCAGGGCGGCGCCGGGATGCTCGTCGTCCAGACGAACAACGCCACGTTCGGCTACACCGACGAGAGCGAGCAGCAGCTGGCCCTGAGCCGGCTGCGCGCGGTCGAGCAGGGCCGCAGCGTCGTCGTCGCGGCCACCAGCGGCATCTCCGCCGTCGTCGCCCCGGACGGCTCGGTCGTCCGCTCCTCCGAGCTGTTCGAGCCGGCCGTCTTCGTCGAGGAGATCGCCCAGCGGGACACCGCCACGATCGCCCAGCGCGCCGGGGCCGCCCCCGAATGGCTGCTCACCGCCGTCGGAGCCGCCGCGCTCCTGGTCGCCCTCCGCCCGGCGCCGGGCCGGCAGCGGGGGAGGGGCGGCGCGTGAGCGACCGCGTCCTGGTGGTCGTGCCCACGTACAACGAGGCGCAGAACCTCGAGCCGATCCTGGACCGGCTGCACGCCGCCGTGCCGACCGCCCACGCACTGGTGGTCGACGACGGCTCGCCCGACGGCACCGGCGAGCTGGCGGCCGGGCTGGCGGCCGGCGACCCCCGCGTGCACGTGCTCCGCCGCACCGCCAAGGCCGGCCTGGGAGCCGCCTACATGGCCGGGTTCCGGTGGGCCCGCGAACACGGCTACGAGGTCGTCGTCGAGATGGACGCCGACGGCTCGCACGCGCCCGAGCAGCTGCCGGACCTCCTGTCCGCCCTCGGGTCCGCCGACCTGGTCCTGGGCTCCCGGTACGTGCCCGGGGGAGGGGTGACCGACTGGCCGGCCCACCGGTTGCTGCTCTCGCGGGCGGGTAACCGGTACACCCGCTGGGCGCTCCGGCTGCCGCTCAGCGACGCCACGGGCGGCTACCGGGCCGCGCGGGCGGAGCTGATCGACCGGCTGCCGTTCGACGACGTGGCCAGCCAGGGGTACTGCTTCCAGGTCGACTGGGCCTGGCGCGCCGTGCGGGCGGGAGCTCGCGTCTCGGAGGTGCCGATCACCTTCACCGAACGGACGTTCGGCAGGAGCAAGATGAGCGGCTCGATCGTTGTCGAGGCATTGGTACGGGTGACCCTGTGGGGCGTCCGGGACCGGCTGGCCGACTGGCTGCCGGGCCGCGTGCGCCGGCCGGTGCCGGCACGCGGGACGGAGAGGAGCGGGACATCGTGAGTGACACCGTCGGACGCCGGGTGCGCACGGTCGCCGGCCTGCTGGTCCTGGCCGAACTGGTCGTCTTCGTCCTCGTCGCGGCCTGGATCGGCATCGGCTACACGATCCTGGCCACCCTGGCCACCAGCGCCCTGGGCTGGCTGCTCCTGGCCCGCCAGGGGACCCGGGCGCTGGGCGACCTGCGGGAGAGGCTGCAGGACCCCACCGCCCCCCATCGCTCGCAGGCCGGCGAGGGGATCCCGCAGCGGGGCCGACGGTCGGCCGGCGCCGAGCTGGGCAACGCCGGTCTGGTCGCCGCCGGCGGGCTGCTCATGGTGCTGCCCGGCTTCATCGGCGACGTGATCGGCCTGCTGTGCCTGCTGCCCGGCACCCGCGGCCTCGTGCGTGCCGCGCTCACCCGGGTCGTGCTCGCGCGACTGCCGCTGGGCCTGCGCGGCCCGGTCCGGGTGGAGAGCGTCCGCACTGCCGGGGTTCCGTCCGGTCCCGGTCCGGGATCCCCGCTGGTCATCGAAGGAGAGGTCGTCCGCGGCCCGGACGGGCGCCCGCTGCCCTGAGCAGGACGCGGAACGGCCCCGGCGGTTGCTCCGCCGGGGCCGTTCGTGAGGTGTGGGAACGCCGCCTCCGGGGCCCAGGAGGCGGGTCCTTCGTCAGCTGGCGCGGGTGCGCCGGCCACGGAGCACGTCGAGGCGCTCGGCGAGCACCTCTTCGAGGTCCTCCACGGACCGACGCTCCAGCAGCATGTCCCAGTGGGTCCGCGGCGGCTTCACCTTCTTGGGAGCCGGCTCGGCCCCACCCACGAGCTTGGCCGCGGAACCGTCGAACTTGCACTCCCAGGTGTCGGGGAGCTCGGCGTCGTCGGCGAACGGAACCGTGAACAGGTGGCCCGACGGGCACCGGTACTCGGCGTACTGCCGGTCGATGGGCGCCGTGTTCCGCTCGGTCTCGTAGCTGACGCTGCCCAATCGGCTGCCGCGCAGGGAACGCTCGCCCATGGCACACCGTCCTCTCGTTCGTGGTGTCGGTCGCGACTCGATGTCCGGCGACGGGGCCATACCCACGAACCGGAGAGTCACTGAGATGAACGACAGAAATCGCGGAAGGATTCCGCCGAATCAGTTGTCCATCATCGCATGGGGTCAGGTCCGGGGCGCCGGCGCCCCTCGGAAGGGTGATCCGCGGGATCAGGGCAGCGCGAGCTGTCCCGGCCCGGCCGGGGTGGGGCCCAGCTCGCCGAGCACGTAGTGCCGCCGGCACAGCACCTGGTAGCGGACGGCGGGCGCCTCCGTCCCCGGCAGCTCGGCGGGTGCGGTGTCGGCCACGACGACGGTCTCGCCGGAGCGGACCATCGCGCCGTCCACCACCCGGGCGTTGAGCAGGCCCGGCAGGCCGCACCAGCAGAGGACCTCCACCTGCACGCGCTGCACGTCGTCGGCGAGCTCGAGGAGCCGCTGGGTGCCGGGGAACAGCCGCGTGCGGAAGTCGGTGGTGAGCCCGAAGGCGTAGACGTCGACGTGCCACTGGTCGACGAGCTCGGCGAGCTGGTCCACCTGCGTGGCGGTGAGGAACTGGGCCTCGTCCACGATGAGGTAGTCGACCCGGTGCCCGGCGGCCCACCGGCCGCGTACGAGCCGCCGCAGGTCGGTGCCGCCGTCGATCTCGGTCGCGTCCCGGGAGAGGCCCACGCGGGAGCTGATCCGCGGTTCCGACGAGCGGTCGCCCTGGGTGACCAGCATTCCGTGACGGCCCTGCCGGCTGTGGTTGTGGTCGACCTGCAGCGCCAGCGTCGACTTCCCGCAATTCATGGGCCCGTGGAAGAACCGCAGGTGCGCCGGCGCCGGATGGCGCCAGCGGTCCCCGGACGCCGGCACGGACGACAGCGCCGGCGGCACGGGGGAGAGGGCCGAGTCGTCCACCGGCTCGTCACCCGGGTTCCCCGCCACGCCACCGGCGGCCCCGACCTCGGCCGCTTCGACCTCCGCGGCCCCGACCTTCCCGGCATCGACCTCCGCGGCATCGCGGCTCACAGGCGCTCCGGTGGGGTGTTGCCCGCCGCGACGATCGCCCGGCGGAGGTCGAGCTTCGCCAGCAGGAGGCCGCCGGCGACGAAGAAGAAGATCAGGCTGAAGATCGCGTACCGGTAGGAGTCGGTCAGCTGGTAGGTCAGGGCGAACAGGAACGGCCCCAGCCAGCTGGTGCCACGGTCGCTGATCTCGTAGAAGCCGAAGTACTCGGCCTCCTTCCCCGGCGGGATGAGCTGGCTGAACATCGACCGGGAGAGCGCCTGTGTGCCGCCCTGGACGAATCCGATCACCGACGCCAGCAGGTAGAACTGCAGCACGGCGCCGGCCTCCAGGAAGTAGGCCGCCACCAGGACGCCGGTCCACACCACCAGGGCGCCGAGCACCGTCCGCTTGGCGCCCACGGCCGCCGCGATCCGCCCGAGGGCCAGCGCGCCGAAGAACGCCACCACCTGCACCAGGAGGATGGCCGACACCAGCGTCGTCTGCGACAGGTCCAGCTGCTCGGCGCCGTACTGCGCCGACACGGCGATGATCGTCTGGACGCCGTCGTTGTACAGCAGGTAGGCGGCGAGGAACCACAGCGTCAGCCGGTAGCCGCGCAGGTCCCGGAGGGTGGCGCCCAGCTGGCGGAAACCGCCCGACAGCGCGCCCGCCGACGTGGCGGACGGCTCGACGTGCCGCGGACGGCGGTTGCGCAGCAGGGTGACGCTGACGACGGTGAACCCGGCCCACCAGATGCCGGCCGAGGCCAGGCAGATGCGCACCGCCTCGCCCTCGGTGAGGCCGAGGCTCTCGTGCCGCGTGAACAGCGCCAGGCTGGCCGCCAGGAGCAGCGCCCCGCCGATGTACCCGATCGCCCAGCCGCGGCTGGACACCGCGTCGCGCTCGTCCGGTCCGGCGAGGTCGGGCAGCCACGAGTAGTAGACGACGGTGGCGGCCCCGAAGCAGAGGTTGGCGACGACGTAGAGGCCGGCGCCGAGCATGTACCGCTGGTCCGCCACGAAGAACATCGCCATGGTGCACAGCGACCCCAGGGTGGCGAAGCCGGCGAGCAGCTGCCGCTTGTGCCCGCTGCGGTCGGCGATCGCCCCGGTGAGGGGGAGGACCAGCACCTGCAGGGCGACCGAGAGCGACACGACGTAGCCGAAGAAGCTGCCGGCCGGGACGCCGATCCCCAGCGGGTGGATCCGGCCGTCGGCGTCGGCGGCGGACTCCGCGATCGAGGTGAGGTAGGGAGCCAGGAAGACGGTCGTCACCGAGGTGTTGAAGACCGACATGGCCCAGTCGTAGGAGTACCAGCCGAGGCGCTCCCGCTTCAGCGCACGGTCGACGGGGGGAACCGTGGGCCCGGCTCCGGCGGTGGGTGGCGCGGTGGTCACCGGCGCAGGTTCCCAGCCGCCGGACGGCGGGTCCAGCACCGGGGGTGGGACGGCACGCCGTCGTCCCCCGGAGTGGGGACCGCCGTCACGGCACCTTCTCCGGGACCACGCCACCGGGTCAGCGAGGTGTCCACTGCCCGCGCTTCTCGAGCAGCTCGCGGACCATGGCCGGCCGGTCGGTCATGAGCCCGTCGACCCCCAGGTCCAGCATGCGGGTGGCCTCGGCCTCGGTGTCGACGGTCCAGACGTGCACCTGGAGCCCCCGCGCGTGGGCGGCGGCCAGGAACCGCTCGTCGACCAGCGCCCGGCCGCCCAGCTGCAGCGGCACTTGCGCGCAGCCGGCCTGGATCCGTACGAGACCGGCCGCCCGCGGCGAGTAGGAGGACAGCCGGAGCGCGGCGACGCCCCGCGGGCCGAGCGACGTGCAGACGGTCGGGCCGAAGAGCCGGCGCGCCGCGGCGATGCGGGCGTCGGAGAACGAGCCCAGGCAGATCCGGTCGGCCACGCCGAGCCGGCGGACCGTGCGCACCAGCGGCGCCAGCACGCCTGCCGCCTTGATGTCGAGGTTGAAGCGGACGTCGGGCCAGGCGCCCAGCAGGTCCTCCAGCCCGACGATCGGCTCCCGGCCGCCGATGCGGGCGGTCGAGACCTCCGCCCACGTCAGGCTGTCCAGCCGTCCCGTGCGGTCGGTCACCCGTTCCAGCGTCGCGTCGTGGAAGGCGACGAGGACGCCGTCGCCGGTCACCTGCACGTCGGTCTCCAGGTACCGGTAGCCCAGGTCCACGCAGGCCTCGAAGGCCGGCATCGTGTTCTCGAGGTGCTCGATGGCGCCGCCCCGGTGGGCCATGGCCAGCGGCGTGGGCCCGTCGAGGAAGGCGTAACGCACGGCGGGCACGGCTCCACGCTAGTGGGGGTCGGTGACGTCGTCTCCGGCCCCCGGCCGGTCCGGGCCGGCGCTCTCACCGGCGGCGCACCGCGTCGGCCATGCGCTTCACGAGCGTCCGGAGCACCGGGCGCGGCGTGGCGAAGTTCAGCCGCACGTGCCCGGCTCCGGGGGCGCCGCACTCGGGACCGTCGACCAGCGCGACCCCCGCCCGCTCGAGGAAGAAGTCACCGGCCGAGGTGGGCAGCGCCAGGTCCCGGCAGTCCAGCCAGGCCAGGTAGGTGCCCTCCGGCGGGGTCCAGCGCACCTCGGGAAGCCGCTCGGCCAGGAGCTCGCCGAGCAGCCGGCGGGTTCCGTCCAGGTACGCCAGGACGCCGTCCAGCCACGGCCCGCCGGCCCGGTAGGCGGCCGTGCTGGCGAGCACCCCGGGCGTGGACGCGCCATGGGTGTACAGGGAGCCGACGCGGTCCCAGTGGGCGACGTCCCCGGCGTCGGACAGGATCAGCTGAGCCGCCTTGAGGCCGGGCAGATTCCACGCCTTGGACGCCGACGTCGCGGTGACGGTGTGCCTCGCGGTGACCGGGGAGAGCGACGCGTACGGCCGGTGCACCGCGCCGGGGTGGACCAGCGGCGCGTGGATCTCGTCGGAGAAGACGCGGGCGCCGGCGTCCTCCACCACGTCGGCGAGCGCCAGCTGCTCCTCGGCGGTGAACACGCGTCCGAGGGGGTTGTGCGGATTGACGTGCACGAGCAGCCGGGCGCCGGCACGGAAGGCCCGGGCGATCCCGTCGAGGTCGTGGGTGGCGCGGCCCTCCCGCTCGACCATCGGCACCTGCAGCAGCTCCCGGCCCAGCAGCCCGGGCACGGCGAGGAAGGGCATGTAGGCCGGCGTGGGCAGGACGACGGGGCTGCCCGCGGGCGTGAACCGCTCGATGGCCACCTGCAGCCCGGCGACGACGTCGGCCAGCGGGGTGACCCGCTCGGGCGGCACCTGCCAGCCGTACCGGCGCAGCTGCCAGTCGGCGCAGGCACGCGCCATGGCGGCCGCGTCCTCGGTGGTGAGGTAACCCAGCCGGCCGCGGTCCACCGCGTGGTGCGGCGCCGCGGTGACGGCCGGCGCGGTGCCGAAGTCCATCTCCGCGACGAAGGCGCCGATGGCCGGGCCGTAGCGGGTCCACTTGAGGCTGCCCACCGACCGCAACCAGTCCTCGGAGAGGGCGTCGAACCCGATCGGCTCCGTGTCGGGCACCCGACCGTCCATGGCACCGCCCATGGCACCGTCCATGCCACCGCCCATGCCACCGCCCATGCCACCGCCCATGCCACCGCCCCTCTCGCCGCCGTTCTCTGGCGTGTCCCCGAAAGCTGTCGTCCCGTACGTCTACCGTGCGCAGACGTGGCAGAACGACACGCAGCCGGCACCGCGACGGAGATCCCCGTGGCGCCCGTCCCGAACCGGGGGAGCGACGAGCAACGGCGCTGCGGTTGGTGCCGCCGGGTGCTGCCCCAGCAGGGCTCCGTCGGACGGCCGCGGCTCTACTGCGGTCAGGCCTGCCGGCAGCGGGCCTACGAGCAGCGCACCGCGACCGCGAAGGCGGGTCTGCCCGGCGACGTCGTCCTGGTGTCCCGCCACGAGCTGGACGGGCTGCAGGACCGCCTGTACCAGCTGCGGTGCGCGCTGGAGGACACCCAGACGCTGCTGGCGGAGAAGCCGACGAAGGCCGAGCTGGAGCGCCAGCTGGCGGAGCTCGTGCGCTCCACCGGCCGCCTCGACCGGCTCTGGGTCAGCGAGCGCGCCGGCTGAACGACTCAGTCGGGGTCCTGGTTGTCGTCGTCCTGGTCCTCGGTGTCGGTCTGCCGGTTGCTGGTGTCGGGCAGGTTGTCCTGCTCGTCGCTGCCCGGGTCGTTGCCGCTGGTGTTCTCGCTGTCGTCGCTGGTCCCGTCGTTGCGGTCCAGGCCCGCGGGGTCACCACAGCCGGCCAACGTCGCAGTGCCACCTCCGAAGAGCGCCAGGGCGACGAAGAGTGCGGCGATCGGACGTCGGATCTGCATGACCCGACCCTACGAACAGCCGGGCGTCGGCGCCCGTCGAGCCGCCCACATCACCGTAATTACGTCACCGTGACGTAACTGGTCGGGGTAGGCGGACCGGGGGAGGCGGCACACGCTGGGGGCTCGGGGTGCGCACGACGGTCGATCGCGGGCTCGGCGACCTGGAGGATCGATCCGGCCTCGGGGCCGACATGGCAGTCAAGATCAAACGACAGCAAGATCAACTCGTGGGGGAGTCGAGGACGGAGGACGCCGGGCGATGCCACGTCGAGCGACATGGCACGGGGCACAGTCGTCCGCCAGCCAGAGGTGTCCGACGCGCGGGGCGCGCCGATGGGGACCGGGAGCGCCGGACGTCGACAGAACGAGGCGCCGACCGCCGAGGTGGCCGCACCGATGGGTGCTCGCCGGGCCCGGTCACCACGGCGAGCCCTTCTCGCCGGCCTGGATCCAGCGCCGATAACGCACATTATGTCAGGTCGAAGGCTGGTGCCCGACCCCTGACGCCCCCGGGCGTCACACTGCAGGTCATGCCACCCACCTGGACCCACGTCGGCCGTTGCTGGACCAACGGCGAGCCCTTCCTCGCCATGGACGCCGGCCTGCTCGCGCACTGGCGGGGCATGAGCGACAGCGCCTACGAGGAGCTGGTGCCCCACCTCGGCTACGAGACGACCAGCGTCCGGGTCGGCCCCGGCTCGGCCGGCCTGATCCTCACCGACCCGGAGGTGGGCGACGAGGGCTGGCTGGAGGTCTTCCGGTCCCCCGACGGCTCGGTGGCGATCGTCCAGGCCGGCGGTCCCGACCACCGCGGCGTGGTCGCCGCCGCGCTGGCCCATCCGACCGATGGGGACCAGCCCGGCGACCCCGTGGAGGTGCCCAGCGGCCGGCTGGCACTGATCAGCGCTGCCCTCGACGGCACCGGACCCGACGGCGCCTCGCTGAGCAGGGAGCGGCCCGGTCCGACGCCGTCGTCCGCCGCGTACGACGCCGACGTGGACGACGCGGGCGCGCCCCTGCTCGAGGTGGGCGCCCGAACGCTGCGGCTGTCCGTCCGCTGGATGGTCGAGCTCGGCGGGGAGGCCGTCTTCGCCCGGTGGCTGCTGACCGCGGACTGACGGTGTCCGGCTACGCCTCCGCGGCGCGTGCGACCCGCTCCAGCGCCGCCCGCAGGCGTTCGCGCACGGTCTCCCGGACGGACACGTCCGGCAGGTGCTCCAGGTGCGCCTGCACCCGGGTCCGGCCGGGAGCCGCCGGAGAGAGCGCGACCTGCAGCGTGGCCGGCTCCGACCAGCCCTCCGGTTGCCAGGTCATCCGCAGGCGGTCACCGGGCTTCACCACGCGCACCTCTCCCCGGGCCCCGGGGCCCCACTGCCCCGGCGGCACCTCGTAGGCGCGGCCCGGCTCGAACACCACGGACGCACCCGGGCCGAGCCAGAGATCGGGCTGCGTGGTGAGCACCGCCCACAGCCGCCCGGGGGTCACCGACACGCTCCGCTGCACGCCGATCTGCCGACCGGCGTCCGGGGCCTGGCCGACGACCCGCCGCCCACGGGCCCGTTCGTACGCGACGGCCAGGGACTGCTGCCACCACGCGGAGACCTCCGGATGGTGGCTCTCCAGGTGATCGACGATGGCGCGGTGGTCCCAGTCCCCCGCACCGGCGGCGTCCAGCGCCTGGAGCCAGTCCGCCCAGCTCCGCCCGGTGCCCTGCCGGACCGCCTCCGGGCTCAGCCGTCCGAGGGCCTGGTCGACGGCGCTGGGCTCGTCGGCTCCGTGCCGCGTGGTCTCGGGAGACGTCATGCGAGCCCTCCGTTCGACCCTCCGATCATCGCACCGGTACCGCTGATTTCCGCCGGCGCGACGCGTCCCTGCTGCGGTCCGGGTGCGTTCGGCCGCGCTCGCGCGGGTAGCGGCCCGGCATGACCGACGAGCGTCCCGACACCGACGACCGAGCCGAGCCCGCGGGCACGCCGTCCCCGGCCCCGGCAACCTGACCGCGAAACCGGCCGCCCCCGGCACGGACGACGCCGGGACGGCGACGGCGGCACCGGGCGCCTACGAGGCCGACGACGCCGACCGGGAGCGCGGCCGGGCCGTCAAGCCGGGGAACTGAGCGGCCTCACCGGCCGGACACCGCCACCCGCAGGCCGAGGGCGACGAGCACCGTGCCGCTGACCGCCTCCAGCCAGGTGCGGATGCGTGGCCGCCGGAACCAGGCGCCCGCGCGCGCCACGCCCGCGGCCAGGGCCAGGTACAGCCCCGTCTCCAGGGTGATCTGGAGCAGTCCGAGCACCGCCGTCGTCGCGAAGACCGGTCCGTCCGGGGGCACGAACTGCGGATAGAAGGCGATCATGAACACCGCTGCCTTCGGGTTGGCCAGCTGCACCACGACCCCCTCGGCGAAGGAGCGCCACCAGCACCGCCGGTCCACCGCGGCGGTCCCGGTCGCGTCGGGGACACCGCTCCCCCGCCAGGCGGTGCGCCACGCCCGGATACCGAGCAGCAGGAGGACGGCGGCGCCGACGATCCGCAGCACCAGGTAGGCGACCTCCGAGGCCGCGACCAGGGCCGCGAAGCCCGCCCCGGCGAGCAGCGCCCAGGCGTAGAGGCCCAGTTCCAGGCCGAGCACCGTCGGCACCGCGCCACCCAGCCCCCGCAGGGCCGCCCGGCGGAGAACCAGGGCCATCGCCGGCCCCGGCGAGGCGGAGATCAGCAGCACCGCTCCGACGAAGGCGGGCAGCGAGGCGAGCAGGTCCACGCCCGGATGCTGGCACTCCCCTCCCCCGCCGTCGAGCGACCGAGCCGGCTGGGTTGCGCGGCCCTGCCGGATCGGTGCGGTTGACTCGGGACCGTGGACGGTCCCGGCACGCGAGCACTGGGCCGGTTCTGGGCCCGCGTCACCGCCACCGTCCCCGACCTGCCGGACCCGGTGCTGCTGGCCGCGGCGGCGGCCGCCGCCCTGCTCGTCCTGTATCCGGGGCTCTGGCGCGCCACCCGGCACGTGGTCACCATCGCCCACGAGGGCGCCCACGGCGTCGTGGCCCTGGCCGCGGGACGGCGGCTGGCGGGGATCCGGCTGCACTCGGACACGTCGGGGCTGACCGTGTCCGCGGGCCGGCCCACGGGGGCGGGCATGGTGCTCACCTGCGCCGCCGGCTACACCGGTCCCGGTCTGATCGGGCTGGGTGCGGCTGCCCTGCTCGCCGCCGGGCACGCGATCGGGCTGCTCTGGGCCCTGCTGGTCCTGCTCGGGTTGCTGCTGGTGCAGATCCGCAACTGGTACGGGCTGTGGTCGGTGCTGGTGACCGGGGCCGTGGTGTTCGCGGCGACGTGGTGGCTGCCGCCGCAGGGCCAGACCGTCTTCGCCGCGATGGCCACCTGGTTCCTGCTCCTGGCGGCGCCGCGGACCGTCCTCGAGCTGCAGGCCGCCCGCCGTCGTCGCGCGGCGCCGGACTCCGACGCCGACCAGCTCGCCCGCCTCACCCCTCTGCCGGCGGTCGTCTGGGTCGGCGTCTTCCTCGCCGTCGACGTCGGGGCGCTGCTGCTGGGCGCCCGCTGGCTGCTCACCTGAGCCGTTCGGAGTCCTTAGCCGACGGGTGCACCCGTGGCGGCATGCCCGGGCGTGCCCGCCGGCGCGGCTCGCAGCCCACCGGCTGGCTGACCGGGTCCACCTTCGGCGGCGGCGGGATCTCCAGCACGAGGTCCTCGTGGTCGACGGTGACCTGCCGGCCGTGGTGCCGGATGTCCAGCGGGTCGCCCTCCACCAGGCGGTAGGTGGCCTGGTCGGGGGTCACCGTCACCGTCAGCTTGCGCCCGCGATAGACGACCCGGAACCGCAGCCGGCTGATGCGCTCGGGCAGCCGCGGCCCGAAGGTGAGCTCGCCGTTGTGGTCGCGGAGCCCGCCGAAGCCGGCCACCGCGACCGTCCAGCCGCCGGCCAGCGAGGCGATGTGCAGTCCGTGCCCTGAGTTGTGGTGCAGGTTCTGCAGGTCGGTCAGGGCCGCCTCCGCCCAGTAGTCGTAGGCCAGCTGCAGGTGGCCGGTTTCCGCGGCGACGACCGCCTGCTGGCTGGCCGACAGGGACGAGTCCCGCGTCGTCCGGGCCTCGTAGTAGGCGAAGTTGGCGATCTTCTCCTCGAGGGTGAACGCGTCCCCCCGCAGGTGCAGCGCCATGACCAGGTCGGCCTGCTTCACGACCTGCTTGCGGTAGATCTCGAAGTAGGGATAGTGCAGCAGGAGGGGGTAGTTCTCCTTCGGCGTGTTCGCGAAGTCCCACTCCTCGTGGTGGGTGAAGGCGTCGGACTGCATGTGCACGCCCCGCTGGGTGTCGTAGGGCACCGCCATGAGGGCGGCGGCCCGCAGCCACTCGTCGACCTCCTCGGGGGCGACGTCCAGCCGCCCCGCCACGTCCGGCTGGCGCTTGACCGCCTCCGCGGCCTCCCGCAGGTTCCGCTGCGCCATCAAGTTCGTGTAGACGTTGTTGTCGACGACGGCGGTGTACTCGTCGGGCCCGGTGACCCCGTCGATGCGGAAGCCGTGCTCGGGGTCGAAGTGCCCCAGTGACGCCCAGAGGCGCGCGGTCTCGATCAGCAGCTCGGCGCCGAAGTCGCGGTCGAAGTCCTCGTCGAGCGTGGCGTTGTAGTACCGGACGACGGCGTCGGCGATGTCGGCGTTGATGTGGAAGGCCGCCGTCCCGGCCGGCCAGTAGCCGGAGGTCTCCTCGCCGCGGATCGTCCGCCACGGGAAGGCCGCCCCCCGGCGGCCGAGCACCCGCGCCCGTTCCCGGGCCATGGGCAGCGTCGAATGCCGCCACCGCAGGGCGTCGCGGACCGCGTGCGGCGCCGTGTAGGTCAGGACCGGCAGCACGTAGGTCTCGGTGTCCCAGAACGTGTGGCCGTCGTAGCCGGGGCCGGTCAGCCCCTTGGCCGGGATGGGCTGGCGCTCGCCGCGCAGCCCCGCCTGCAGGACGTGGAACATGCCCACGCGCACCGCCTGCTGCAGCTCGTCGTCACCCTCGATCTCGACATCGGCCTCGTCCCAGTGCTGGGCGAGCAGCTCACGCTGCTCGCGGGCCAGCCGCTCCCAACCAGCGAGCTTCGCCGTGGCCAGTGCGCCCTCCACCTGGTCGCGCACGGCGGCGTCCGAGCGGCGGGAGGACCACCCGTACGCCAGGAACTTGACCAGCTTGAGCGAGCCCCCGGGCGGGATCCGCGCCGCCAGGGTGTAGCGGGCCAGGTCGCCGGCGGCCTCCAGGTCCTCGGTGCTGCTGTCGGGTACCTCGATGACGTGGTCCATGCCGGCCGCCATCCGCAGCCGGCTGCGCCTGGTGCGGTGCACCAGCACCGCCCGCCTGCCCCGTCCGACCGCCAGCTCGCACTGCAGCGGCCTGGCCAGCAGCGCGGCCGCCCGGGGGTCGTCCTCGTCGGTGTGGACCGACTCGTTGGCCAGCAGGTCCGACTGGAGCGCGACGTAGAGGTCCCCGAGGTCGTCGGTGACCTCCACCTTGTACTCGATCGCCGCGATCGACCGCCGGGACAGCGAGACCAGCCGGGTGCTGGTCACCCGCACCGTCCGGCCGCCCGGCGACCGCCACTCGGTGGACCGGCGGAGCACCCCGGCCCGCAGGTCCAGCGTCCGGTGGTGGTCGATGATCTCGCCGTAGTTGAGGTCCAGCGGCGAGTCCTTGACCAGCAGCCGGATCAGCTTGCCGTCGGTGACGTTGACCATCGTCTGGCCCTGCTCCGGGAAGCCGTAGCCGGCCTCGGCGTAGGGCAGCGGCCGCTCCTCGAAGAAGCCGTTCAGATAGGTCCCGGGGACGACGACGGGCTCGCCCTCCTCGAACGAGCCACGCATGCCGATGTGCCCGTTGGTCAGCGCGAACACCGACTCGTGGACGCCGAGGGAGGAACGGTCGAGCCCGACCTCGGTGAGGGACCACGGCTCGATCGGGAAGGTCGCTCGGCCCTCGGTCATTCCTTCTCCTCGTCCACGCTCGTCGCGAGCCGGCCCGGCGGTGCTCCGCACCCGGGGAATCCCAGGAGCTGGGTCACGGTCGCTCCCCCATCAGCTCCACCAGGTCCTGGACGACGACGTCGGCACCGGCCGCGGCCAGCTCCTGGGCGTGACCGACCCGGTCCACGCCGACGACGTAGCCGAAGTTCCCCGCCCGCCCGGCTTCCACCCCCGACAACGCATCCTCGAACACCACGGCCGCCGCCGGCTCCACGCCGAGCATGCGTGCGCCGGCCAGGAAGGTGTCCGGGTGCGGCTTGCCGCGCAGCCCCTCGCGCGCGGCGACGACGCCGTCCACGCGCACGTCGATCAGATCGGCGAAGCCGCCGGCGGCGATCACGTGCTCGCCGTTGGCCGACGCCGTGACGACCGCCGTGGCCAGGCCCGCGTCCTTCACCGCCCGCAAATAGCGCACGGAGCCGGGATAGACCTCCACGCCGTGCTCGTCCAGTTCCGCGAGCACCATCTCGTTCTTGCGGGTGGCGATGGCCTGCACCGTGGCCGCGTCCGGCGGGTCCCCTGGGCTCCCCTCCGGGAGCGTGATCCCCCGGCTCTCGAGGAAGCTCCGGACACCGTCGGCCCGGTGCTTGCCGTCGACGTAGCGGTTGTAGTCGAGCTGGCTGAACTCGGGCTGGCCCGGTTCGTACCGGTGCAGGAACTCGTCGAACGTGCGCTTCCACGCCGCGAAGTGGACCGTCGCCGTCCGCGTCAGGACCCCGTCGAGGTCGAACAGGCAGACGCGGACGCTGTCGGGCAGGCCGAGGGACGCGGGCACGGGCCGACGCTACCGGCGGAGGCACTCCTGCACGTATCGCAACGGCGGCGGTCGGGTGCCGGCGGCCGACGGGCGGCGCGCTGCCCCCGTGCCTAGGGTCGCCTCGGGCGTGGCCACGCGTCCACGCACGTCCGAGGAGAGGAGAGCCCGCATGGCCGACCGGCCGCTGTCCTACGACCCCTACGAGCACCTGCCGAAGGTGCCGAGCTTCACCGTCACCAGCACCGACGTCTCCGACGGGGAGGTCCTGCCCATGCCGCACGTCAGCGGCGTGCTGGGCGCGGGTGGCGAGGACCGCTCGCCGCAGCTGTCCTGGTCCGGATTCCCCGAGGGCACCCGGAGCTTCGCGGTGACCGTGTACGACCCCGACGCCCCCACGGCCAGCGGCTTCTGGCACTGGGCGGTCGCGAACATCCCGGCATCGGTCACCGAGCTGCCCAGCGACGCCGGCGACAAGGACGCGCCGAAGCTCCCCGAGGGCGCCGTCCAACTCCGCAACGACGCCGGCTTCGCCGGCTACGTGGGTGCCGCTCCCCCGGCAGGGCACGGGCCGCACCGCTACTTCGTCGTCGTGCACGCCGTCGACACCGAGACCCTCGACGTCACCCCGGACACGACGCCGGCCGTCCTCGGCTTCAACCTGTTCTTCCACACGCTGGCGCGGGCCACGCTGGTCGTCACCCACGAGCAGAGCTGACCGCGACCGCCTCCCTACGCACCATCACCGGCACGCTCGGCACTCCATGAAAGGGAAAGCACCCGGTGGGACCGGGAGCACGATGGCGGCATGGCCCTGGCCGGCGTGCGACGCCGTCCCGCGGGAGCCGCGAGACGGCGGGTGCTGCTGCCCCTGACCCTGCTCGCGGTCGTCCTCGCGGAGGTGCTGCTCCCGCCGGACCGGCGGGCGGCCGCGGGAGGGCCGCCCGCCGCCCAGCTGGTCCCCGCCGTTGCCGGCGCCTATCCACCGGTCGGGACCCTGGCGGTCTACGTCGCCCGGGTGCACGTGCCGGTGACGAGCGGGTCGATCCGTGCCGTGGAGGCGCGCAGCGCCCGGATGGCGGCCGCCGCTGCCGGGAACGCGGTGGCCGAGCGGCCCTTCCCCACCGCGTCCATGGTCAAGCTGTTCATGGCCGAGGACATCCTGCGCCGGGCCCGGAACGGGCAGCTGTCCCTCCGACCCGACGACCCGGTCCTGCTGCAGGAGATGATCCGCAGCTCGGACGACCCGGCCGCGTCGGCGTTGTGGGTCCGGTACGGCGGAGGCCGGATGGTCACCGACGTGGCCCGGCGGTACCGGCTCACCGGCACCACTCCCCCGGCGGTGCCCGGTCAGTGGGGGCAGGCCACGACGACGGCCCGCGACCTCGCCCGGTTCCTGGCGCTCCTCCCGACGGTGGCGCACCCGGACGACGCGGCCGCGCTGCTGGGATGGATGCGGACCGCCACCCCGGTGGCGGCCGACGGATTCGACCAGCAGTTCGGCCTGTTCGGGACCGCTCCCCCGCTGACCGCGGTCAAGCAGGGCTGGATGTGCTGCGTCGGCGGCAACCGGCACGTGCACTCTGTCGGGGTGGTCGGCCACCGCGTCGTCGTCCTGCTCAGCGAGGTGCCCCGAGGTGTGGGCTACGGCGAAGCCCGCGCGGCGCTGACCGCCGCGGCGGCGGCGGTCCCCCCTCCGCGCACCGGCTGACGAGGCCGGTCAGCAGGCCGGGCGCAGGTCGGCGACCGCGCAGGTCGCCAGCCGGGCGAAGCCGACCCGCTCGTACACGCGGGCGACGTCGTCGTCCCCCGCGGCGAGGAACACCAGGTCGGCGTTCTCGGCCGCGTGCGCGGCGAGCGCCGAGGCCATCCCGGCGCCCAGGCCGCGGCCGCGCAGCCGCGGCAGGGTCGCCACCCCGACCACCTCGCTGACCGTGCTGCCGTCGATGTCCACGGGTTGGTGGGAGCCCACCGCCACCGGCCGGCCGTCCTCCACCGCCACCATCATCACCGTGCGGCCGGAGGCGATCCGTTCCCGCAGAACCGCGGTGCGGGCCCGTGCCTCCGCCGAGCTGTCCGGCGGGAGGTCACGGACGTCCGCCGGACCGCCGGGGTTGGCGAAGGCGGTGGCGGCCACCCGCTGGTAGCCGGGCAGCTCGGGGTCGTCGGCGCCCACGACGTAGAGGCGCACGCCCGCCGGCAGCACCAGCTCCACCGGGTCGTCGGCGACCAGGAGGGGGAGCTCCTCGACGGTCAGGCCGGCGGCGCGTGCGGCCGCCGCCGTGCCGGGCGAGCACTCGGGGACCCACTCCAGGGCGGCCGGGAGCCCGGCCTCCTCCTGACGGGCGACGGCGGCGCGGACGTCGTCGGCGGTGACCGGATCGCCGCCCGTGCGCGGCCGGGCCGGATAGGGCCAGGCGGGGTCGCCGATCGGCACGTCGAGCCCGCCGACGCGGTGGATGACGGCGTCCGGGAGCGGAGCTGCGGCGAAGTAGCGCTCGATGCACTCGAGCAGCCCCGGACGGGTCGGCACACCGGAACCCTAGACGCGGTCCCGGCGTGCGTCCGCTCCGCACGGCGTTCCGGTGCCCCGCCCACCCGCCGGGGTGACCCGGAAGGGAGGGCGGGGACCCCGGACCGGCACGATGGTCGCGTGTCTGCCGGTGCGCGGAGCTCGATCTCGCCCTACGCGGTGTTCGACCGCGCCTCGTGGCGGGCGCTGGCCGCCGGCTCCCGGCTGCCGCTCGACGAGGGCGAGCTGCGCGAGCTCGCCACCCTCGGGGACCGGATCGACCTCGACGAGGTGGCCACGGTCTACCTGCCGCTGGCGGAGCTGCTGGACCTGCACGTGGCCGCCAGCCGCCGGTTGTGGGCCGCGCAGAGCGAGTTCCTCGGCCACGACACGGCCAAGGTGCCCTTCGTCATCGCCGTCGCCGGCAGCGTCGCGGTGGGCAAGAGCACCACGTCACGGCTCCTGCAGCGGCTGCTGGCCGCCGCCCCCGGCTCGCCCCGCGTCGACCTGGTGACCACCGACGGCTTCCTGCTGCCGAACGCGGTGCTCGAGGAGCGGGGACTGCTGGGCCGCAAGGGCTTTCCCGAGAGCTACGACCGGCGCGCGCTGCTCCGGTTCCTGGCCGCCGTGAAGTCCGGCCGGGAGAAGGTCTACGCGCCGGTCTACGACCACCAGTCCTACGACATCGTCCCCGGGGCACACCAGGCGGTGGACGGGCCCGACATCCTGGTGCTCGAGGGCCTGAACGTGCTGCAGGCCGGCGGCCGCACCGACGGCACCGCGCCCGATCTGTTCCTGTCGGACTTCTTCGACTTCTCCGTCTACGTCGACGCCGCCGAGGCCGACATCCGGCGCTGGTACGTCGAGCGGTTCCTGGCCCTCCGGCGGACGGCGTTCCAGGACGCCGGCGCCTATTTCCACCGCTTCGCCGACCTCACCGACGAGCAGGCCCGGGAGACGGCGCTGGGCATCTGGGCGGCGGTGAACGGGCCCAACCTGCGTCGCAACATCGCCCCCACGCGCTCGCGCGCACGGCTGGTGCTCCAGAAGTCGGCCGACCACTCGGTCCGCCGGGTCCTGCTCCGCAAGCTCTGAGGCCAGCCGGACTCGCCGTCCCGACCTGCGGCGACGGCGCTCCGCGCGGCGCCGCCTTGGCAGGAACTGACGACTCCTTCGGGTGACCTGGTGAGCCACGTCACTCCCCGACGCTTCAGAACGCCCGCAGACTTGCCGAATCAGTGATCAGACGAGCACCGTACGTAGCACCGGCGGGTGCTCGCGGAACACCGGACGAATGGAACCACCATGTGCCACCACGTAACGCCCTGTCCCGACGCCGCCAGCGAGGCGCGTGACCTCGCCGCCGTCGTCAGCAGCCACCCCGAGCAGGGCTGGAGCCTGCTGTGCAACGGCGTCGTCCTCTTCGACGACGACGGCGAGCTCCTCCCCGACGGCCGGGCCGTCAGCGACCACCACGTGTGGCTGGCACCCGAGCTCGTCCAGGCCTAGCAGGAGGGCCTCCTACCGTGCGGCCTGACGGGCGACCTGCTCGAGGCGGTCGCGGTAGGACCTCCACCACGCCTCGTCGCGGTCGGGCAGGTTGTCCCCCACCGCCTGGTTGCCCACCGAGCCGTCGATCAGCTCACGCACGATGTCGGCGTGGCCGGCGTGCCGGTGCGTCTCGGCGATGACGTGCACGAGCACCCGGCGCACGGTGACGTCGCGGCCGCCGTCGCCCCACCACGGGATGCGGCCGACGGCGTCCAGCGGCAGCTCACGGACCGCCGTGTCGGTCACCGCCCAGGCCCGCCGGTAGGACGCGAGCACGTCCTCCCGTGACTCCTCGGCGGTGGCCCACATCTCGGCGTTCTCCTCGGCCTCGTCGTCGAACCACGGGTGGGAGAACCCGACGGGGCGGCCGAAGGGCATGGTGAAGTACCCGGACTCGACGAGTGCGAGGTGCTTCACCAGGCCGAGCAGGTTGGTGCCGGTCAGGGTGAGCGGGCGTCGCTGGTCGTACTCGGTCAACCCGTCGACCTTGAACATCAGGACATCGCGCGCCTCCTGGAGGTAGTCCAGGAGGTCGGCGGTGGCGTCGTCGGCAGCGGTCATGGCGCAGACCCTGCCACGGCCCCCCGACATCCCCCCTCAGGCCTGGGCGCCCACCACGTCGGCCGCCGTCCCGAGGTCGTCGGGATGGCCCTGTCCCCGGCCGGGCACCGCGCCGTTCCCCGCGGGCGCGTGCGCCTCGAAGTCGTGCTCGGCGAACGCCTCGGGCGGCGGGCACGAGCACACCAGGTTGCGGTCGCCGTAGGCCTGGTCGATCCGGCGCACCGGGCTGAGGTAGCTCCGGCCCTGCAGCCCGCGCACCGGGTAGACGGCCGTGGTCCGCGGATAGGGCCGGTCCCACTCCCCCGCCAGCATCGCCAGCGTGTGCGGGGCGTTGCGCAGCGGGTTGTCCGTGCGGTCGTACTCGCCGGTGGCGACCTTCTCGATCTCCTCGCGGATGGTCACCATCGCCTCGACGAAGCGGTCCAGCTCCGCCTTGTCCTCGCTCTCGGTCGGCTCGACCATCAGCGTGCCGGCCACCGGGAAGCTCATGGTCGGGGCGTGGAAGCCGAAGTCGATGAGCCGCTTGGCGATGTCGTCGTTCGTCACGCCCGTGGCCTTGGTCAGCGGCCGGATGTCGAGGATGCACTCGTGCGCCACGAGGCCGGTCGCACCCGTGTAGAGGACCGGGTAGTGCTCCCTCAGCCGGGCGGCCACGTAGTTCGCGGCCAGGATCGCGTGCTCGGTGGCCCTCAGCAGGCCGTCGGGTCCCATCAGCCGGATGTAGGCCCAGGAGATCGGCAGGATGCCCGCCGAGCCCCACGGCGCGCCGGACACGGCCGGTCCGTGCGCACCGGTGCCGACCAGCGGATGGCCCGGCAGGAACGGCACCAGGTGCTCCCGGACGCCGATCGGGCCGACGCCGGGGCCGCCGCCCCCGTGCGGGATGCAGAAGGTCTTGTGCAGGTTGAGGTGGCTGACGTCGGACCCGAACCGGCCCGGCTTCGCCAGCCCGACCATCGCGTTGAGGTTCGCCCCGTCGACGTAGACCTGGCCCCCGGCGTCGTGGACGGCGCCGCAGATCTCCTGGATGTCGACCTCGAAGACGCCGTGGGTGGAGGGATAGGTCAGCATGATCGCCGCCAGCCGCTCCGCGTGCTGGTCGACCTTCGCCCGGAGGTCGGCGAGGTCGACGTTGCCCGCCTCGTCGCAGGCCACCACGACCACGCGCATGCCGGCCATCACCGCACTGGCGGCGTTGGTGCCGTGCGCGGAGCTGGGGATGAGGCAGACGTCGCGCTGGTCGTCGCCGCGGGACCGGTGGTAGCTCCGGATGGCCAGGAGCCCGGCGAACTCGCCCTGCGACCCGGCATTGGGCTGCACGCTGACGGCCGCGTAGCCGGTGACCTCCGCGAGCGCGGTGCACAGCTCGTCGATCAGCTGCGCGTAGCCCCGCGCCTGCTCGACCGGTGCGAAGGGGTGCAGGTTCGCGAACTCCGGCCAGGTGATCGCCGCCATCTCCGTGGCGGCGTTCAGCTTCATCGTGCACGAGCCCAACGGGATCATTGTGCGGTCGAGCGCGAGGTCCTTGTCCGACAGCGACCGCAGGTAGCGCAGCATCGCCGTCTCCGAGCGGTGCGCCGAGAAGACCGGGTGGGTGAGGTAGGCGGTCCGGCGCCGCAGCTGCCCGGGCAGCGCGTCGGCGCCGTCCTGTGCCAGCGCGGTCTCGTCCGCCCGGACGCCGAACGACTCGGCGACCGCCCGCAGGACGGACGGCGTCGTCGTCTCGTCGCAAGCCACCGCCACGGTGTCGGCGTCGACGAGCCGCAGGTTGATGCGCCGGCTCGCGGCCGCGGCGACGACGTCGGCCGCCCGGCCGGGCACCGACACCTCGAGGGTGTCGAAGAAGCTCTCGTGGACCAGGTCCAGCCCGCCGGCGCGCAGCCAGCCCGCCAGCACGACGGCGCTGCGGTGCACGCGGGCGGCGATCGCGGCCAGGCCCTCGGGACCGTGGTAGACCGCGTAGGCCCCCGCCATGACCGCGAGCAGCACCTGCGCGGTGCAGATGTTGCTGGTCGCCTTCTCGCGGCGGATGTGCTGTTCCCGGGTCTGCAGGGCCAGCCGGTACGCGACGTCGCCGTCGGCGTCCAGCGAGACCCCGACCAGGCGGCCGGGCAGCTGGCGGGCCAGGCCCTCGCGGACCGAGAGGTAGCCGGCGTGCGGACCGCCGTAGCCCATGGGGACGCCGAACCGCTGGCTGGTGCCGCAGGCGACGTCGGCGCCCCACTCCCCCGGTGCCTCCAGCAGCGTCAGGGCGAGCAGGTCCGCGGCGACGACCACCGCCGCGCCGGCCTCGTGGGCGGCGGCGGCCAGGGCGCGGTGGTCGCGGACCGCGCCGCTCGCGCCGGGATAGGACAGCAGCACGCCGAACGCCCCGGCGTCGGGCAGGTCGGTGGGCCACCCGGCGGACAGGTCGGTCACGTGCAGCCGGATGCCTAGCGGCTCGGCGCGGGTCCGCAGCACGGCGAGGGTCTGCGGGAGGGTGTCGGCGTCGACGACGAAGACCGCGTCGGCCGTGGCCCGACCGGCGCGCCGGACGAGCGTCATCGCCTCCGCGGCCGCCGTCGCCTCGTCCAGCATGGAGGCGCCGGCTACCGGTAGGCCGGTGAGGTCGGCGATCATCGTCTGGAAGTTGATCAGCGCCTCGAGCCGGCCCTGGCTGATCTCGGGCTGGTACGGGGTGTAGGCGGTGTACCAGGCGGGGTTCTCGAGCACCGTGCGCTGGATGACCGGCGGGGTGACCGTTCCGTGGTACCCCAGACCGATCATCGAGGTGTAGACGTCGTTGGCGTCCGCGCGTTCGCGCAGCAGTGCCAGCACGGCCGCCTCGTCCGCGGCCGGCGCGAGGTCCAGCGGCGTACGGTCCCGCACCCCCTCGGGGACGCAGGCGTCCACCAGGGCCTCCAGCGACGGGTGACCGACCGCGGCGAGCATCTCGGCGGTGTCGGCGGCGCGCGGGCCGATGTGCCGGTCGGCGAAGCCACCGGCGGGGTTCAGCGACGTCAAGGACGGGAGCGACCCGGTCAGCGGCGGAAGGGTCTCCCCCGCCGGCTGCCCCGCGGTCTCAGCACGGTCGGCCATTACCGGCACGCTACCAGCGCTGCCGTGGGCACCGACGGAGCCGGAACCCTCCTCGCCGGCGCCGGTCCGGCGGCCACCCGGTGCGGGGGTCGCGCAGTACCCGACAGCACGAGGACCACCCGGAGCACGATCTCCCCGACGCACGAAGGGCCGCTCCGCGGCCGCGGAGCGGCCCCGACCGGCTCGGGATCAGGCGGTCTGGGCCCGACGGCGACGGCGGAGGGAGAGCTCGTCGTCGGCGGAGTGCACCGGCGCGCCGTCGAGGCGCTCGGCAGGCAGCTCGGCCAGCTCACCGGACAGCTCGCGCAGCGCCCCGGAGACCGCGATGCCGAAGACGCCCTGACCGCCGGCCAGCAGGTCGACGACCTCCTCGGCCGAGGTGCACTCGTAGACCGTGGCGCCGTCGGAGAACAGCGTCACGTTGGCGAGGTCCTTGATGCCGCGGGTGCGCAGGTGGTCGACGGCCTTGCGGATGTTCTGGAGCGAGACACCGGTGTCCAGCAGCCGCTTCACGACCTTGAGCACCAGGATGTCGCGGAAGGAGTACAGCCGCTGGGTGCCGGACCCGGTGGCGCTTCGCACCGACGGCGCCACGAGGCCGGTGCGGGCCCAGTAGTCCAGCTGGCGGTAGGTGATGCCTGCAGCGGCGCACGCCGTCGGGCCGCGGTAACCGACGAGGTCGGTGTCGACCTCGTCGTACGGCGGGGCCCCGACAGCGGCATCGCTGAACAGCTGACCCTGGGAGCCGTCGCTCTGGTCGCTCACGTCAGCGTCCTCCTCTGGTCCCGTGCCGCTGGTGCGGTGCGGGTCGACGGCTTCGTGCCTGGATGGGCTTGCACCCACTGACCTCAGGTGTCACACCGTTGTTGTTCGCCGACCGTAAGCCGGGGTCGAGGGTCGGTCAACTGAGCGGGGCGGCGTGTCGCCTCCCTCATCATTTCGAGTGGAGTCCCGCGGTGCCGCGGCCGATAGAGCATGGATGGCCTCCGGTCGGAGCGACCGCTCCGCATGGTCCCGCCGCGAGCCTGCGAGGGGTGGGCAGAGCGGCCCACGTTCAGGCGGAGCCGCCCGAGCCCGACCCGGCGCCGAAGTCCTCGGGCGAGATCTGGTCGAGGAACTCGCGGAACTTCTCCACCTCGTCCTCCTGCTCGTCGGGGATCTCGATCCCCACCTCGTCCAGCAGGTCGTCGGCGCCGTAGATGGGGGCTCCGGTGCGGACGGCGAGCGCCACGGCGTCCGAGGGCCGGGCACTGACCACCCGCTCGTCGCCGAACACCAGCTCGGCGATGTAGATGCCGTCGCGCATCTCGGTGATGTTGACCGCCTCGAGGGTGGCGCCCAGGGCGGTCACCACCTCGCGGAGCAGGTCGTGGGTCATGGGCCGTGCCGGCCGGACCCCCTGCTGCTCGAAGGCGATCGCGGCGGCCTCGACCGCGCCGATCCAGATGGGCAGGTACCGCTCCCCCTGCGTCTCCTTCAACAGCAGGATGGGCTGGTTCCCGGGCAGCTCGACGCGGACACCGACGACTCGAAGCTCCTGCACGGTGCGACTCCTCGGCTGCGGCCCGGGGGTGGCGGGCGGCTCTGTCTGGTCAGGCGGCCGGACGCTGGGAACGGGGCGGGGGCGTCGGGCTGCCCCGTCCCGCGCGGTCAGGTCCTGCCGGGTTCACGGTACGCCGCACTCACGGCCTCAGGAGATCCCGCAGGCGTGCCTCCAGCAGCGCCGTGTGCAGCTGTGCCGACAGCGTGGCCAGCTCCCGCAGCTTCTCCGTCGCACGGGCCCGGGCCTCCTCGGAGCGGGCGCGCAGCACGGGGGCGACTAGCTGCTCCACCAGGCCGGCCTCGCGCTCCACACCGCTGCGGTAGACCCGCAGGTGCCGGGGCTCGATGCCGTGCCGGGC
Organism: Blastococcus deserti; assembly: GCF_042682525.1. Lineage (NCBI taxonomy): Bacteria > Bacillati > Actinomycetota > Actinomycetes > Geodermatophilales > Geodermatophilaceae > Blastococcus > Blastococcus deserti. Next base: position 61,530 of record NZ_JBHUHP010000028.1, on the reverse strand, counting down.
CAGGCCGGCGGCGGCGCGGGCCACGGGGAGGTCGGCGGCCGGGTGCCGCCCGTCGGCGTCGGTGGCCAGCAGGCCGAACTGCACGCAGTCGGCCAGCTGCCCGGGCTCGAGGCCGGCCGCGCGCGCGAACTGCTCGGGGGTCAGGGGCGGGACCCCGCCGTCCGCGTCGGGGTCGGCGATCGGTGGGGGCGGCACCGATCCGGGACCGCCTCCGGCGGTCGGCACCGGCTCGCCGCGGTCGAGCGCCTCGAGGTGCTCCTTGATGACGCGCAGCGGCAGGTAGTGGTCGCGCTGGGCGGCCAGGACGTAGCGCAGCCGGCTCACGTCGGCACGCGAGAACTTCCGGTACCCCGACGGCGTGCGCTGCGGGTGCACCAGGTCCTCGGACTCGAGGTAGCGGATCTTGCTGATCGTCACGTCGGGGAAGTCGTCGCGAAGAACGGCCAGCACCTCGCCGATGGTCAGGCGGGGCGTGTGCTGGTCGGCGGCGTCCCCGAGCGCGCCGCCGCGCTCGGGCACCGCCGTCACGTCCCTGTCTCGCCGGCGTCCGTGCGCGGCCCGCGGCGCCCGCCCACTAGCGAGCGGCCGGCTCGCCGGTGCGGGGGCCGGTGAGGTAGACGAGCCGGAACTTGCCGATCTGCACCTCGTCACCCCCGGCGAGGTTGGCGACGTCGACCGGCTCCCGGTTGACGTAGGTGCCGTTGAGGCTGCCCACGTCGTGCACCGAGAAGCCGCCACCCTCGCGGTGGAACTCCACGTGCCGCCGGCTGACGGTGACGTCGTCGAGGAAGATGTCGCTGTCGGGGTGCCGGCCGGCCGTGGTGACGTCCTGGTCGAGCAGGAAGCGGCTGCCGGCGTTGGGACCGCGCTTGACGACCAGCAGGGCCGATCCGGCCGGGAGCGACTCCACCGCGCCCGCGTGGGCGTCGATCGTCTCGGGGATCTCGGCGGCCTCGCCGGTGTCCTCCCCGCCGACCTTGGGGATCACACTGGTCGACTCGCCGACCCGCTCCTGGGAGAGCGCCGTGCCGCACTGGGCGCAGAAGCGACTGCCCTCGGGGTTCTCGTGGCCGCATCGAGTGCAGTGCACGTCTGTCTCCTCCTGTGCGAGGGGCCCCGCCGCGGGCCTCGGAACGGGCCGCGAGCGGCCGGCGGACGACGGACCGGACGGCCCGCCGTGGGTCGGCCGCCGCGGAGGCGGCGGACCGTGGGTCATGGAACCAGCCGGTCGGCCCGAGGGTCAACCGGACGTACAGGGTGTGGAACCGAGGTCGCCGGGCTGGTCACCGGGTTCCGGTCACCCGACGCGATCATAGTGACCATGGCTTCGCCGGAGCCCGGTGGCCGGGCCGTCAGGACGCGTCGACCAGGGCCTGGTACGCGTCGGCGTCCAGCAGCGCCCCGATGGGGTCGCCACCCTCGCCCGGCACGCTGATCTCCACCAGCCAGCCCTCGCCGTACGGGTCGGCGTTGATGGTCTCCGGCGCGTCGACGAGCGCCTCGTTGACCGCGGCGACGACGCCGGCCACGGGGGCGTAGACGTCCGACACCGACTTGGTCGACTCGACCTCCCCGATGGGTGTCCCCGGGCCCACCTCGTCCCCCACGGCGGGCAGCTGGACGAACACGATGTCGCCGAGGGCGTCCTGGGCGTGGTCGGTGATCCCGACGCGGACGACGGTCGACGTGCCGTCGGTGCCCTGTACCAGCGCCCACTCGTGCTGATCGGTGTATCGGCGGTCGTCAGGGGTGTTCATGCGATGGGTCTCCCAAGGGTGCCGTGGCCTCCCTGCAGGGGCCCGCCGGGAGCTTGCGAGCGGCGGGAGCAGGGACGTCCTGGTTCAGCCGCCGGTGTCCGGCGAAGCGTATTGAGGCGTGTCGAGTGGCCGCAACGCGTCGACCACCACCTGGTCGGACGGCTCGATCTCCACCGTGGCGCCCTGCCTGGTCAGATCCTGCGCCACGCCGCCGGGGATGTTGAGGGCGGTCTGCATGTCCTGCGGCGATCCGATGACGACGAACTCGTAGGGCGAGGTGATGGGCCGGCCGTCGACCATCAGGTTGCCGGGGGGGCCGGTGACCGCGGTGGAGACGCCCACGCGGACGTCGTCGATCTGCATCGTCTCCGCCCCGGCCCCGCGCAGCTCCTGGATGGCGTCGACGATGTCGCTGACGCGGACCTCGTCGCCGGCGTCGCGGATGGTCATCACGAGGCCGGGGCCCTGGGCGGCGATGGTCCCGTTGAGGATGCCGATGGCCTCCGCCCGCGCCCGCGCCTCCTCGAGCGCGGTCGCGGTCTGGCTGTCGGAGCTGGAGAGCTGCTGCAGGGCGCTGCGCTGCTCGGCGATCTGGTCGCGCAGGCGTTCCTCGCGGGCGTTGAGCTCGTCGAGGATGCGGACCAGGTCCTCCTCGCGCGCGCCGGCGTACTCCTGGTCGTCCCCCACCGCGCGCACCTGCACCGCGAAGGCGAACCCGAGCAGCAGCGTGAGGACGCCGATCAGCGCGGCGGCGAGCGGATCCCGCGTGCGGCGCCTCGACGTCGAGGCGCCCGGTCCCGTGGTGCCGGCGACCGGACCGGCGGCCCGATCGGCGCCCTTCTCCGCGGCCGGCTCGGGCGGGACACCGTCGGGCTCCTCCGCGGTGCGGGGCTCCTCGGCCTCCGGGGACGCGTCGGCCCCGCCCCGGTCCCGGGCGTCCTCCTGCGACCCGGCGTCCGCGCCTTCGTCCCTGGGCACCCGCTCCACGACGTCCTCGCGCCCGTCCCCGTCCGCCTCGCCCCGGGTGGCGGCAGACGCGATCGGCCCACCGCCCATCCGCTCCCCCGCCGGCGGCTGCTCTCCGCGCGTACCGGGACCGAAGGGGTGCGGCACCACCACGTCGTCGTCGCCCGGGTCGGTGCCCGTGCCGGGGCGTTCGTCGGTGCTCATGCGCGGAACACGTGCCGGCGGATGGCGGCGGCGTTGCCGAAGATGCGGATGCCGAGGACGACGACCACCGCCGTGGACAACTGCGCACCGACCCCGAGCTGGTCGCCGAGGAAGACGATCAGCGCGGCGACGACGACATTGGACACGAACGAGATGACGAACACCTTCGCGTCGAAGATCCCGTCCAGCCGGGCGCGGAACCCGCCGAAGACCGCGTCGAGCGCGGCGACGACCGCGATCGGCAGGTACGGCTGCAGCCACAACGGAACGGTGGGATCGAAGAAGAGACCCAGCAGGACACCGGCCGCGAGTCCGAGGATCGGGATCACGGGTCAGCCTCCGGGCTCGGGGTCGGGATCGGTGGTGGGCGCGACCTCGTGGGCCGGCTCCCGGCCCTGCGGTCGTGCGGAGCGGAGCTCGGGGATGCCGGCCGCCGGCACGGTCAGCTCGTCCTCCTGGGAGAAGTCGAACCGGAGGCCGAACGTCTCCGAGATCAGCGCGAGCGCGTTCACCTCCGGGCTGCCGAGGAACTCCGTCGACAACGTGTCCGGATCACCGATGGCGCTGATCTCGTAGGGGTTGGCCACCGGGCGGAAGTCGACCAGCACGGCCTCGCCGGCGAAGCGGATGGCGGTCGTCGGACCCAGGCGCTGGCCGTTGATGCTGACGGCCTCGGCGCCGGCCGCCCACAGGGCGTTGACGACCAGCTGCAGGTCGCCGTCCTGCACCTGCTCGCGCGGGTCCTCTCCGGCGCCGCCGCCGACGGGGTCGTCGTCGGCCTCCGGGTCGGCGTCGGCCAGGGTGACCAGCAGACCCGGTCCGGTGACCGGCACCGCGGCGGCGCCCCGCTCGGCGCGCGCGAGGTCGTCGAGGGCGCGTTGACCGACGGCGCTGGCCGCCAGCAGGTCGTCCCGGGTGGCGGCGACCTCGGCCTGCAGGTCCTCCAGCTGCGCGGCCAGCTCGTCGGTGACGGCGGAGTCGCTCCGGATGTCGTCGATCAGGGCGGCCCGCACCTGCTCGCGGCCCTGGGCACTGGCCGCGGCCTGGTTGTAGGTGACCGCCACGAGCAGCCCGGCGAGCGCCATCGTCAGCACCACCATGACCCCGCCGCGCCGGCGCGGGCGTGAGGTCCCACCGGCGGCGGACCGGGCCGCGGCGGCCTGGGCGTAGGCGGGGTCGAGGGTCTCGGCGAGGACGGCGTCCAGGAGCGAAGCGCCCATCGAGCGCGGCCCGCCACCCCGCGGGGGTGCGGTCACCGCGCCGTCCCGGGGACGGCGAGGGCCCGCTCGGTGCGCACGATGCCGACGACCTGGATGACGTAGAAGAGGCCGGCCAGGACGTAGAGGGCGGTGCCCCAGATGGTGAAGGCCCAGGCGAAGGGCTCGGCGAGGGTGGCCACCCAGCCGGAGCCGTGGGCCAGCAGCAGGCCCGGGAAGGCGTAGAGCAGCAGGAGGGTCGCCGCCTTGCCGAGGTAGTGCACCTGCAGGGGCGGATACCCGTGGTAGCGGAGCACCAGCAGCATGATCGCCAGGACCACCTCCCGGCCGATCAGCAGGCCCACCATCCACGCCGGGACGATGTCGCGCAGCGCCAGCGCCACCACGGTGCTGACGATGTAGAGCCGGTCGGCCGCGGGGTCCAGCAGCGCGCCCAGCTTGCTGCTCTGGTCGAACCAGCGGGCGAGCTTGCCGTCGAGCCAGTCGCTGAGGCCGGAGACCATGAGGACGGCGACCGCCCAGCCGTCCTCCTCGGGGCCGAGCAGGAGCCAGAGGAAGAGGGGAACGCCCAGCAACCGCAGCATCGACAGGGCGTTGGGCACCGTCCAGATGCGGTCGGGCAGTCCCTCCCGGCCCGTGACCGACGGCGCACCGGCCACGGGCAGCGAACCCGCCCGGGGCACGGGAGCAGCCGCCGACGGCCCGTTCGACGACGTCACGTTCCCTCCAGCCCGCTGCACACCGCTTCCGAGGCTAGTGTCCCGCGCGCCGCGGCTGGGACCCGGCGCACCGGAACCTGCCGTCCCTGGAACGGAACGTGCAGGCGGGACGGGAGGGAGACCGGGGTCGGTGTCTCAGGTCCAGCTCATGCCGGCACCGCCACCGACGCGGGTGCCGGCTCGTAGCCGAGGGGTCTGCGGGTGAAGCTGCCCGTGCCGTGCGTGACGGAGCGGAGCACCCCGGGATAGGTCAGCAGCTCCACCTCGGGCACCTCCGCGCGCACCGTCGTCCGGTCCCGGACCGGATCGGCCTCGCTGCCGGTGACCCGGGCGCGCCGTCCGGAGAGGTCGCTCATGACCGCGCCCACGTACTCCCCCGGGACGACGACGGCCACCTCGCACCACGGCTCGAGGACCCGCGTGCCGGCGGCGGCCGCGAGCTCCCGCAGCGCGAGCGCCCCGGCCGCCTGGAAGGCGGCGTCGGAGGAGTCCACGGAGTGCGCCTTGCCGTCGACGAGGGTGACGTGGACGTCGACGAGCGGGCGGTCGCCGCTGATGCCGCGTTCGGCCTGGGTGCGGATGCCCTTCTCCACGCTGCCGTGGAACTGGCTGGGCACGGTTCCGCCGACGATCCGCTGCTCGAACACGATGCCCGACCCCGGCGGCCCGGGCTCCCCCTCGATGACCACGACGGCGTACTGGCCGTGCCCGCCCGACTGCTTGACGTGCCGCCCGGTGACCCGGGCCGGACCGGCGAGGGTCTCCACCATCGGCACCCGGACGGGCACCGTGGTGACGGCGACGCCGTGCCGCGTGCGCAGCCGTTCCAGGAGCACCTCCGCGTGGGCCTCGCCGACGCACCAGAGCAGCAGCTGGCCGGTGTCGGCCCGGCGGTCCAGGCGGACGGTGGGGTCCTCGGCGACCAGGCGGGCCAGCGCGGTGGCCAGGCGGTCCTCGTCGGCCCGGGATGCCGCCTCGAGGGCGATCGGCAGCTGCGGCGTGGGCAGCTCCCACGGGGGGATCAGCCGCGGATCCTCCGGCGAGGACAGGGTGTCGCCGGTCTCCGCGCTGGACAGCCGGGCGACGGCGCAGATGTCGCCGGCGGGGCACGCGGCCACCGGCCGGAGCGTGGCCCCGAGCGGTGAGGAGAGCGCGCCGATGCGCTCGTCGACGTCGTGGTCGGGATGGCCGCGGTCGGTCATGCCGTGGCCGGAGACGTGCACCGGGATGTCGGGCCGCAACGTGCCGGAGAAGACGCGGACCAGGCTGACCCGGCCGAGGTAGGGGTCGGTGGTCGTCTTGACCACCTCGGCCACGAGCGGCCCGTCGGGGTCGCAGGTCAGGGCGGGGGCCGGCGAGCCGTCGGGGCGGGTGACCGGCGGGCAGCCGTGCTCCATGGGGCACGGGAAGCCGGTGACGATCAGCTCGAGCAGGTCGGGGATGCCGATGCCGGTCAACGGCGCCGCGCACAGCACGGGGTGGAAGTGCCCGCGCGCCACCGCCGTCTCCAGGTCGGCGATCAGGTCGGCCTGCACCAGCTCGTCGCCGGCCAGGTACCGCTCCATGAGGGCCTCGTCCTCGCTCTCGCCGATGATGCCCTCGATCAGCTCGGAGCGGAGCCGGTCGGCGTCCGGCGCGTCGACGCCGGGCTGGAGCAGCGAGACCAGGCCGCGCACCGACCCGTCGGGGCCGCGGTCGACGAGGTGGACCGGGAAGACGCCCTCCCCCAGCAGCAGCTGGCACAGGCGGACGGCGTCGTCGACGTCGGCCCGCGCGCGGTCCAGCTGGGTGATGACCACGGCCCGCGGCATCCCGACCGCGGCGCACTCCTCCCACAGCTGCACGGTGGTGGCGTCCACCCCGTTGACCGCCGAGACGACGAAGAGGGCGGCATCGGCGGCGCGCAGCCCCGCCCGCAGCTCACCGACGAAGTCGGGCGACCCGGGGGTGTCGAGCAGGGTGATCCGGTGACCGGCGTGCTCGACGGTGGCGACGCCGAGCGAGACCGAGCGCTGCTGCCGGACCTCCACGTCCTCGGTGTCCAGGCAGGTACTGCCCTCCTCCACCCGGCCGGCGCGCGGAAGGGCACCGGTGGCCACCAGCAGGGCCTCGGCGAGCGTGGTCTTGCCCGCCCCGGCGTGGCCGACCAGCGCCACGTTGCGCACTTTCGCGGCCGGTCGCGGTGCCGGCGCCGTCGCGGTGTCCTTCGCCATGGGGCGGGCGCTCAGCCGTGTGCGGCTTCGGAGCGGAGGACCGAGGCGGTGCCGGCCGGGTAGAAGAGCCCGGTGTGCCCGTCGGGCTCCCAGCGCACCCGGTAGGGAGGTCCTCCCCCGGGCTCCGAGCACTCGATGATCTCGCCGATGCGGTCGGGTTCGCCTTGGTGGGTGGACCGCACGACGATCCGGTCCCCGACATGAGCTTCCACGGTGGCCTCCTGGGGGTTGCGACTGTGGTCTGGTTCACAGCCTGCCCGCCGGAGGGGACACGGACAAGCCCCATGGCACCGTCAGCCGCGGCGCTCCGCCGCCTGCTCCAGGGCCCGCGCGCCGCGGCGGTGCAGCAGCCAGCCGCCGATGACCAGCAGAACGCCGGACGCCAGGAAGCCGAGGTCCCAGCTCAGCGGTGCGCCCAGGTCGTCGCGGACGTGGTGCACCCCGAGCACCTGGTGGTCGATGAGGCCCTCCACCAGGTTGAAGATCCCCCAGCCGGTCAGCACCAGCCCCAGGTGGAAGGAGAAGTTGGGCGCCAGCCGCCCCTGCCGCCACGCGGTGATCGAGGTGATCGAGGCGGCCACCACGAGCACCCAGGTCGCCAGGTGGAAGAACCCGTCGGCCACCGTGTTCACCTCCAGTCCGGCCAGCGTGGTCGGCGGCGTCTCCGCGCTGACCATGTGGTGCCACTGCAGGATCTGGTGCAGCACGATGCCGTCGACGAAGCCACCCAGCCCGAGTCCGAACAGGAGTCCCGAGGTGCGGGGAGGCGCCTGGCCCCGGCCGGTGGCGGCGGGCCGCGCGCTCCTGGTCACCGCCCCGGGCTACCCCCGCTCCGCCGGGGTACGCGTACGAGGACCGGCGCGCTCGGGACGCGGCCCCTTAGAACGAGTGGGACTCGTCGTAGCCGTAGTCCCCACCGCGGTCGGAGGGCTGCCCCGCGGGGGGGCCGGCGTGCCGCTGGTGCCGGGTGTGCTCCGGCGCGGTGGTCGTGCCGGCCGGCTCGTGGGCCATGTCGTACTCGTAGTCGCCGGAGGTGTCCCGCTCCTGCTGCGTCATGGCCACTCCTCGAAGTAGGGCACGCCCGCGGCTCCCCCACCGCCGGCGCCGCAGGTTGCGCCGATGCTCCTCGGGCGGGTCCGGGACCACAAGGCCCGGGCGCCGCCCGTCCCCGCGCTCCCGCCGGCGGGATCCCTGCCGACCGAGCCTGTGGAGACTAGGGGCGGGCCGTGAGCAGCGCGGCCCCCCGGCGGAGGCCCACGGCCGCCAGCGCCTGGACCGAGTCATCGTGCACGTCGGCGGCGATGCGGGCGCGCTCGTCCTCCTGGGCCTCGACGAGGCGCTCGCTGAACGCGCTGGCGGGCGTCGGTGAGCGCGCCCGCGCAACCGGCTGCGCGACCGGGTGCCGGACGAGGCCCCGGGGTCGAGACAACATGGACGCCGTCCGCGGGGCGAGCGTCCGGCTCCGCCACCTGCTGTTCGAGCTCGAGACGCCGGTCCTCGCCACGGATCTGCCCCAGGGGCTGCGCGACGGGGGCGTCCCTCGACGGCCTGACCGGGCTGCCGAACCGCACGCTGCTCCGGGACCGCCTGACGCACGCGGTGGCGCGGCAGAGCGCTCGACCGCCGTCCTGCTCATCGACCTGGACCACCTACGGACGATCGCCTCCGCCCTGGGGGTCAGGCCACGGCCCCTCTGGCCGAGTCATTGATCCTCTTGCACCGACTGTTCGGAACCCATACCATTTGGTTCGGCTCCCGAACGAGGAGGACGCGATGACCGCTCAGCTGCTCACCCCCTTCGCCCGCACGCCGGCTGCCGACAACTCGGTCTGGTACATGGGGCACCTGTTCTCGTTCCTCGCCGACGCCGCCGACACGCGCGGTCAGTTCTCGGCGATGGAGATCCTCGTCCGGCGCGGCGGTGAACCGCCGATGCACGTCCATCACGCCGAGGACGAAGCCTTCTACGTGCTCGGCGGCCGGTTCACGTTCCACGTCGGTGACCAGGTGCTCCCCGCGCCGACCGGCACGCTGGCCTTCCTGCCGAAGGACGTCCCGCACGGCTTCGTCTGCCACGAGGAGACCGGGCGGCTGCTCTGCCTGCACGCACCCGGCGGAGCGGAGCAGGAATTCCGCGACATGGGGTCGCCCGCCACGGCGATGACGCTGGGACCGATGCCGCAGGAGGAGCCCGACCCCGGGCTGATGGAACGCATGGCGGCCCGGTACCACTACGAGATCGTGGGACCCCCTCCGGGGGCGACCGGTCGACCGGAGTGAGTGAGCACCCCGACCTCACGACGCTGATCGAGGCCGCCTACGCGGCCGTGGTCGCAGAGGTGCACCGGCGGCTCGACGCGGCCGGTTTCGCCGACATCCGCCCGGCCCACGGCAAGGTCTTCGACACCATCGGGCAGGACGGCAGCCGGATCACCGACATGGCCGAACGCGCCCAGGTCACCAAGGGATCGATGGTCGAACTCGTCGACCACCTCCAGCGCGGCGGATACCTGGAGCGGGTGCCCGACCCGGCCGACGGCCGGGCCAAGATCGTGCGGCTGACCCCACGCGGTTGGGACGCCGTCCGGGTCGCCGTCGGTGCCATCGCCGACGCCGAGCAACGGTGGACGGCGCACGTCGGCGAGCGCAACATGCGCGCTCTCCGGCGCGCCTTGCAGGCGCTTCCTCCACTGCTCGACCCGGGTGGCCGCTGACCTGCCCGGGTCGTCCAGGACCAGCAGTCGCGACTCGCCCGCCCTCGTCCGCCGGCCCCCCTGCCGGGTGATCGGCCCGCGCGTGCCGCGGCTCGACGAGAGGTCAGGCGGCGATGGCGATGTTGGCGTGCATGGGGACGACGACGGTGTCGCCGTCGCGGTGGTCTGCGACGACCTGGGCCGTAGCACGGCCGATCGCCTGGAGATAGGCGGCGAACGATGCCGGGTCCTCGGTGAAGCGAGGGATCACGGCGGCATACGCGTACTCCATGCGCTCCACGAAGTGGTCGGCGTCGGCGAAGCACGCCTCGAGCGAGACGGCGTGCACGCGGACGTGGGCGAAGCCGGCGCCGTGGAGGAGGCCGGTCAGCTCGTCGGGATCCCCGAGGGAGAACGGCGCTTCCAGCTCGTCGCGACCGATCCGCACACCGAGGTCGGCGAGGTGTGGCTCCTCGGCGTCGGCCAGGGCTGCGTAGAGCGGGTGGTGGTCCAGCCCACGCCAGGTGGCGACCACGGCCCGGCCGCCGTCGCCCAGGACGCGGCGCATCTCGCGGGCACCCGCCGGCCGGTCGGGGAAGAACTGGAGCCCCTGCTGGCAGTACACGGCGTCGAACGTCGCCGCGGGTGCGTCGAGCGCGATGCCATCTCCGTGGCGGTACTCGACGGGCGCGCCGGTGGCAGCCTGCGCCCGGGCCACGTCGATCATCGCCGGGTTGATGTCGATGCCGACGACCTGGCCGCCGGGCCCGGCCGCCTCGGCCAGGCGGCGGGTGAGGATCCCCGTCCCGCAGGCGACGTCGAGGATCCGGTGGCCGGCCGCGGGTGGGGCGACGGCGAGCACCTTCGCGGCCAGCGGCTCGAAGATCGCGGGCCCGAAGTACTCCTGGTACGCCTGTGCCGGGCTGGCGGCGGCCACGGCGTCGCGGCTCATCGCTCGGGGTCCTTCCGCGGGAGGCGGAGCATCGGCCAGAGCGGGGGCGAGTCGTCGGCGCGAAGCTCGCCGACGACGTCGAAGCCGTGCCGTAGGTACAGGGCCCGGTTCCTGGGAGTGCTCGCCTCGAGATAGGCGGGGAGCCCGTCGCGGTCGGCTCGGGCGAGGCCGGCAGCGAGCAGCCGGCTGCCCACGCCACGGCCCTGGACGAGCGGGTCGACGCCGATGAACGGCAGGTACCACACCGGGCCGGCCGGATGGTGCGTGACGACCTGCTCCAGCAGCGCCATGACGGCATGGCTGCGACAGGAGTCGATCGACTCCTCGAACAGCGCCGCGACGGCGTCGTCATCGGAGGCCACGTCGGGGGCGACCCACAGGGCCACACCGGTGTGGTCGGGGCTCACCTCGGCGGTGCCCGCCGCGAAGGCGTCGCCGCCGAGGAGCCCCACCAGCCGCGGGAAGAACGAGAGGTAGCGGTCGGGGTCCGGGTACAGCCACCTGATCACCGGATCGGTGCTGAACGCGGTGACCAACGCCGCCACCGCACGCTCGCGGTCGACGGTGGACTCCGTTGTCGACAGGGTGCTGGTCGTCAGGGTGCTGGTCGGCAGGGTGCTGGTCGTCAGGGTGCTCGTCATGGCGCTCACGCTGTCCGACCGGCGCCCGCGTCGGATCGGTGGCACCACCCATCCGACTACGCAACCGCGTCGGTCCCGAGGATGTGGCAGGCGGCGGCGGCTCGAGCGGACCGGCCGTGCAGGCCGAGCTTCTGGTACGCCGTGGCCAGGTGGCGCTCGACGGTGCGGACGCTGAGCACCAGCGTCTCGGCGATCTCCTCGTTCGACCGCCCGTCGGCGACCAGCCGCAGCACCTCGACCTCGCGGGCGGACAGGCCGTCGGAACGCCCCTTGGGGGCCTCGCGCGGGCGCGGCGCACCCAGGAACCGGAGCTCTCGGAGCCCCGCCTCCCGCTCGATGGCGGCGCTGTCGACGTCGCCGAGTCCGGCGAGCGCCCGGGCCAGCAGGAGCCGCCCGTGCGCGGTCTCGCACCGGGCGCCGATGCGCTGCCAGGCCTCGACCGCTTCCCGGAGCAGGGCGCATGCGGTGGCCGTGTCGCCCGCGTCGAGGGCGACCGCCCCTCCTGCGGTCGCCGCCACGGCGCGCAGGCCGGCGGTCGGATACCTCGCCGCCAGCTCCCCCAGCTCGTCGACCGCGTGGCGGGCACGGCCGAGGTCCCCGACGGCGAGGAGGATCTCGACGGCGGCGGGCAGGAGCCGTGCCCGGGCGAGGGAGTCGGCGCCCGCGCCGGTGAGGGCGCGCGTGACCATGGCGGCAGCCGACGCCGGTCGCCCCTGAGCCAGGCGGAGCAGCGCGAGGCCGGGCTGCGGATCTCGGCCACGCCGGTGGGCGTCGGCGTACGCGGTCTCGGCGCCGGCCAGGTCGCCCCGCCGACGAGCCAGCTCACCGAGCTGGTAGTGCGCCTCCCCGAGCATGGACACGTGGAAGCCCGTGAGCTCGTCGCACACCCGTCGGACCTCGGACTCCGCGCCGGCCCAGTCGCCGCGCATTTGCAACACCTGGGCTCGATGCACCCGGCAGATCCCCATGAACGGTCCGGCACCCGGCATCGCCTCGCACCAGCGGGCGGTGACGGCGGTCCACTCTCCGGCGCGGTGCCAGTCCGCCACCTCCCAGCAGGTGAGCATGAGATTGCAGTAGATGTTCCCGGCCCACCCCGGGTCGAGGTCGTCGGAGACCGCCGCGACCATCGCTTCGTCGAGCAGCGCCAGCCCGGCCTCGACCTCGCCCCGCTTGACCCGCACCCTGCCCTCGAGCAGTACCCCCAGGGCGACCAGGCACCGGTCGCCGAAGCGCCGTCCGGTCTCGAGCACCTCGCCGGCCAGGGCCAGCGCGCGCTCCAGGTCGTGGGCAGTGCAGGCGCCCTCGCCGTCGCAGTACAGGAGGTAGCCCCGCTCGGCGCAGTCCCCCTCCCGTTCGAGGAGGCGAACGCCCCGGCTGATCCAGCCGCTCCCCTGCGCCTCCTCGCCGCGCAGGCCGTACGTGTAGCCGGTGTCGAGCGCCACCATCGCCGCCGTCCGCCGCCGCCCCTCCGCCAGGAGCGCCCGATGGGCCTCCGCGAGCGCGGGAAGTGCCTGTTCCAGCTGCCCGAGCCACCAGTACGTGTTGGCGAACGCGTAGAGGTCGTCCCCGCTCAGTTCCTCCTCGGCGCGAGCGCGGCCGAACTCGTCGCGAGCGACGAGCCAGTCCCGTCGGGCGTACGCGCCGCGGGCTGCGTCGAGATGACCGCCCACCGGACAACGGTACTGCGCGCCAACTGCGATCGACCCGTTGCTGGCGACAGGTGCGCCGTTCGGCCGGCGGCAGCCACCGGTCGCCACGGGTTCGTGTCACCGCGGTCGCGTGTCCGGGCCCGCATGATCGCTCCGGTGTCGACCTCGTGGGTCGCGATCAGCGGCGTCTACCAGCACGTGTCGGCCGGCGTGTCCGGGTAGCCGTCGCGACGCGGCCAGTAGGGGGACGACATGGTGGCCAGCAAGGGCCCGGACCGACCGGAGCAGGAGTCGGGGCCGCCCCGATCTCTCCGGAACGGCCCCTGACCTGCGCTTGCACTCTGTCGGGCTGACAGGATTTGAACCTGCGACCCCTTGACCCCCAGTCAAGTGCGCTACCAAGCTGCGCTACAGCCCGCGCGCCGTCCGCTCGCCGGTTACCCAGGACCGCACGACGACCGCCCAGGTAGGTTACCGCACCCGCCGGTGCGGTCCGCTCCCCCTTCCGCGCCCGGCCACGGTCAAATGCGGTGACAGCGGACGGGACTCCCCGCTAGCGTCGCCGCGTCGAAACGCCGTGGTGCAGCAATGGCACCGAGCGCGGACACCGAGGTGCCGGAGGTCTCCGTCATGGGCAGGTCGTTCGCTTCTCGCGTGAGCCATCCGCGGCTCAAGTGGGCCATCCTCGTGTTCTGGCTCGTGCTGGCGGCGGCCGCCGCTCCGCTGGCCGGCGGCCTCACCGCCGAGCAGGACAACGAGATCTCGTCGTGGCTGCCGGGCGATGCGGAGTCCACGCGCGCGCTCGAGCGGCAGTCCGCGCTCGGCTCGGATCCCGACATCATCCCCACGGTGTTCGTCTACGAGCGGACCGAGGGCCTCACCCCGGCCGACGTCGCCGCCGTCGAGGAGGACGCCCGCGTCTTCGGGCAGCTCGACGAGGTCGACGGCCCGGTCACCGGGCCGATCCCGGCCGAGGACGGCCAGGCCCTCCAGCTGGTCGTGCCGCTCAACGTGGGCTCGGAGGGGTGGGAGGCCATCGGCCCGCTGGTCGACGACATGCGCGCCGAGGCGAGGACCGGCCCCGACGGGCTCGACGTCTGGGTGACCGGCCCGGGCGGCAACGCGGCCGACTCCTCCGAGGCCTTCGCGGGCATCGACGGCACGCTGCTCTACGCCGCCCTCGGTGTCGTCGTCGTCATCCTGCTGCTGACCTACCGCAGCCCCGTCCTGTGGGTGCTGCCGATCCTCTCGGCGGTGGTGGCGCTCTTCTGCTCGCAGGCACTGATCTACCTGCTCGCCCGCTATGCCGACCTCACGGTGAACGCGCAGAGCGCCAGCATCCTCACCGTCCTGGTCGTCGGTGCGGGCACCGACTACGCCCTCCTGCTGGTCGCCCGGTACCGCGAGGAGCTGCGGCTGCACGCCGACCGGCACGAGGCCATGACCGAAGCCGTCCACCGCACCGGCCCCGCTGTCCTGGCCAGCGGCGGCACGGTGATCCTCGGCATGCTCTGCCTGCTCGCCGCCACCATGAACTCGACCAAGGGCCTCGGCCCGGTGGCCGCCATCGGCGTCGCGGTGACCCTGGCGGTCCTCATGACGCTGCTCCCGGCGTTGCTGGTCGTCTGCGGGCGCTGGGTGTTCTGGCCGGTGCGTCCCGCGGTGGGCAGCGCCGAGCCGAGCGCGACCGGCCTGTGGGCGCGCATGGGAGCGCTCATCAGGCCGCGCCCGCGGATGGTCTGGACGGTGACGGCGGCGCTGCTCCTGGTGGCCTGCCTCGGCATGTTCGGCCTGAACGCCAAGGGCCTGAGCCAGGCGGAGGCCTTCCGCGGCACCCCGGAGTCGGTGGAGGGCGACGAGGTCGCGAGCCGGCACTTCCCCGCTGCCGCCGGCAACCCCGTGTACGTCCTGACCGACGCCGACACCGCCGGCGAGGTCGCCCGCGCCGTCGCGGCGACCGACGGCATCGGCCAGGCCGGGGAGCCGCAGGTCGTCGGTGACACCGCGCTGATCCAGGCGACGCTCGCGGACCCCTTCGACAGCCAGGCCGCCTACGACACCATCGGCGAACTGCGCTCGGCGCTCGACGGCGTAGGTGACGGCGAGGCCCTGGTCGGGGGCAACACCGCCCTCAACCTCGACGTCCAGACCGCAGCTCAGCGCGACAACCGGGTGATCATCCCGCTCATCATGCTGGTGGTGCTGCTGGTCCTCGGCGTGCTGCTGCGGGCCGTGGTCGCGCCGCTGGTGCTGATCGCGACGGTGGTGCTGTCCTACGGTGCCGCCCTCGGGCTCAGCGCGCTGATCTTCGACTGGCTGGTCGGGGTCGAGTCCACCGACAGCGCCTTCCCGCTGTTCGTCTTCGTGTTCCTCGTGGCCCTCGGCATCGACTACAACATCTTCCTGATGACCCGGGTGCGGGAGGAGGCGTTCGACCACGGCACCCGCCAGGCGGCGCTGATCGGCCTGTCGGCCACCGGCGGGGTGATCACGTCGGCCGGCGTCGTGCTCGCCGCGACGTTCGCGGTGCTCGCCACCCTCCCCCTGACGTTCGTGACCCAGCTGGGCATCGCCGTCGCCCTCGGCGTGCTGCTCGACACGATCGTGGTGCGGTCGGTGCTGGTCACCGCGCTCACGCTGGACCTGGGCCGGCTGATGTGGTGGCCGAGCCGACTCGCGCAGCGCCACGACGAGCCGGAGCCGCCGTCGCGCGGCAAGCACGCCGCACCGCGGGTGCCCGCTCCGCGACCCGAGCCGGACGTCCCCGGACACGTCCGCCCGGGGCCCTGACGAGGGACCCGGCGCGGCGAGCGCGAGGTCAGCCGCGCCGGGTCTCCCTGTCCCGGCCCTCGCGCACCTTGACCGAGACCTCGATCGGCGTCCCCTCGAAGCCCCACCGCTCCCGGATCTTCCGCTCCAGGAACCGGCGGTAACCGGCCTCCAGGAACCCGGTGGAGAACACCACGAACCGCGGGGGCCGGATGTCGGCCTGCGTGACGTACTTGATCTTCGGGGCCCGTCCGCCGCGCGCCGGCGGGGGCGTCTCCTGCACCAGGGCGCGCACGAAGCTGTTCAGCTCCGACGTCGGCACGCGCGACTCCCACGACGCGAGGGCGGCCCGGAGGTGGTCGGCGAGCTTGTTGACGCCGCGCCCCGACTTGGCCGAGATGTTCACGCGGCTGGCCCAGCGCACCCGGGCCAGCTCCCGCTCGATCTCCTTCTCCAGCTGGGCGTGCCGGTCCTCGTCCAGGGTGTCCCACTTGTTGATCGCGATGACCAGCGCGCGGCCGGCGTCGACCACCTGGCTGATGACCCGCTGGTCCTGCTCGCTGATGACTTCGTCGGCGGCGAGCAGGACGACGGCGACCTCCGCCGCCTGGATCGCGGCCTCGGTACGCAGGCTGGCGTAGTACTCCATGCCGCTGGCGCTGCTGACCTTGCGCCGCAGGCCGGCGGTGTCGACGAACCGCCACTCCTCACCGCCCAGGGTGACGATGGAGTCGACCGGGTCCACGGTGGTGCCGGCGACCGAGTCGACGACGGACCGCTCGTCCTTGGCCAGCCGGTTGAGCAGGCTCGACTTGCCCACGTTGGGCCGGCCGACCAGCGCCACCCGGCGCGGCCCGCCCTCCTCCGGCTGCTCGCGGGGGGCGTCGGGCAGCGCGTCGAGCACCAGGTCGAGCAGGTCACCGCTGGCCCGGCCGTGGAGCGCGCTGACCGGCTGCGGCTCCCCCATGCCCAGCGACCAGAGCTCCGCGGCGTTGGCCTCGCTGCGCTCGTCGTCGACCTTGTTGGCCACCAGGATCACCGGGCGGTCGCTACGGCGCAGGATGCGGGCCGCGGCGAGGTCGGTGTCGGTGGCGCCGACCTGGCTGTCGACGACGAACACGATCACGTCGGCCGTCTTCATCGCGTACTCGGCCTGCCGCGTGATCGAGGCGCCGAGACCGCTGGCCTTGGGGTCCCAGCCACCGGTGTCGACGACGGTGAACCGCTTGCCGTTCCACAGCGCCTCGTAGCTGATCCGGTCGCGGGTCACCCCGGGCGTGTCCTGGACGACGGCGGCGCGCCGGCCCAGGAACCGGTTGACCAGCGTGGACTTGCCGACGTTCGGCCGGCCCACGATCGCGACGACGGGCAGCGGCCCGGACGTCTGCTCGGTCATGACCGATCCCCCGCTCCCACGGCCGATGCGGCCAGTTCGACGATCCGGTCCACGACGCCCTGCTGGTCCAGGTCCGTGCTGTCCACGACGACGGCGTCCTCGGCCGGCCGCAGCGGGCTGTCGGCCCGGCTGCTGTCGTACTCGTCGCGACGGCGGAGGTCCTCGGCCAGCGCGGCCACCTCCGCCGGGTCGGTGATGCCCAGCTGGCCGGCCCGCCGCTCGGCCCGCACCTCGGGCGCGGCGGTCAGGTAGACCTTCAGCGTGGCGTCGGGCAGCACGACGGTGCCGATGTCCCGCCCCTCGACGACGACGGCCTCGGTGGCGGCGACGAGCGCGCGCTGCTGCTCGACGAGCTGACGGCGGACGGCGGGCACCGCGGAGACGGCCGAGACGTTCCGCGTCACCTCGGCGCCCCGGATGCGGGCGGCGACGTCCACGCCGTCGACCAGGACCAGCTCGGTGCCGGCCTCCGTGCCCACCTCGATCCGCGCCGCGGCCACCGTGCGGGCCACCGCGTCGGCGTCCTCGGGGTCGACGGCGGCGTCGAGGACCGCGACCGTCGCCGCCCGGTACATCGCCCCGGTGTCGAGGTAGGCGGCACCCAGGCGGGCCGCCACTCCCCTGGCCACGCTGGACTTGCCCGTGCCCGACGGCCCGTCCAGGGTGATCTGACCCCGGAAGCTCGCCGTGCTCCCGGTCGAGCTCGCACGCTCGCTCACTGGGCTCTCACCCAGCCCAGTGGTGGCCGCTCGCTGGCGCTCGCTCACTGGGCTCTCACCCAGCCCGGTGGTGACCGCTCGCTGGCGCTCGCTCACTGGGCTATGTCCCGGCGGAGGGCGGTCGCGCCGCGCAGGTAGACGTGCTGGATCTCGGCGCGGGTCCGCGGGGTCTCGACGTGCGCCATGAGCCGCAGCACCCGGGGAAGGGCGTGCGGGACGTCGATCTCCGTGGCGCACATCAGCGGCACGTCGCCCATGCCCAGCTCGCGGGCGGCCAGGGCGGGGAACTCCGACACCAGGTCGGGAGTGGCCGTGAAGAGGATGCTGATCACGTCGTCGTGCCCGAGGTCGTTGCGCTCCAGCACCGCGGTCACCAGCTCACGGGTGGCCTCGAGCACCTGCTCCCGGTCGTCGGCGTCGACCTGTGTCGCGCCCCGGATGGCTCGGACGGCCATGCACTCTCCTCGTTCCGGTTCGGCACCCGGGTCGCCGGGCACCTCGACCGAGTCTAGGGAGGCCGCCCCGCGCGGCTCGACCGCGCCGGTCGGTCGCCCAGCCGGCCCCCGTCGCGGACGTCGAACAGGTGGACGCGCCCACGCCGGCCTCACGGGGAGGACGTCCCCTCACGGGGGCCGGCGCCCGTCGACGCGCGCGGTGGGTCGACCGCGGGCCGCTCCGCGCCGGCGTGGACCCGCGTCGCCGTGGACGTGCTGACTGCTGCGGGATCGGCGGTGGTGCGGGCCCGCGGCGCGGGGCGGGTCAGGTGCGGTCGGCAGTGAGGTCGCGCACCTCGGCGTAGCGCTCCCGCACGTGCGGAACCGGATCGGCCTCGTACACCTCGGTCCCGGCGGTGCCCCAGGACGGCGGCGTCTCGCCTCCCGAGAGAACCCAGGCGGCCTGCCGGGCGGCGCCGTCGGCGACGTACTCCCCGGGCGGTGGCACCAGCACCGGCACGCCCAGGATCGCCGGGGCGAGCCGGCGCACGGCCTCGGAGCGGGCGCCGCCGCCGACGAGGAACACCCGCCGCACGGGGGTGGCACCCGCCGCCACGGCGTCCAGTCCATCGGCGAGTCCGCACAGCAGCCCCTCGACCGCCGCCCGGGCCAGGTGCGCCGGGTCGGCGGTGGCGAGGGTCAGCCCGTGCACGGCGCCGGTGGAACGCGGCCGGTCGGGCGTGCGCTCCCCCTCGAGGTAGGGCACCAGCACCAGCCCTCCAGCGCCGGCCGGCGCCGACAGCGCCAGCCGGGACAGCTCGGCGTGGTCGACGCCGAGGAGCCGGGCCGTGGCGTCGAGGACACGCGCGGCGTTGAGGGTCGCCACCAGCGGCAGGAAGCGGCCCGTCGCGTCGGCGAACCCGGCGACGGTGCCCGTCGGGTCCACCGCCGGGGCCTCCGAGACGATCGAGACCACGCCCGACGTGCCGATCGACAGGACCACGTCGCCGGGCTCGGCGGCCAGCCCCAGCGCCGCGGCGGCGTTGTCGCCGGTGCCCGGCCCCAGCACCGCGCCGGTGGTGGCCGTCCCGGCCGCCTCCGCCGGCCCCAGGACGCGGGGCACGGCCGCCGTCCGCCCGAGCGCGCGCTCGAGCAGGTCCATCCGGTACTCCCCGCTGGACGCCGACCAGTAGCCGGTGCCGCTGGCGTCGCCCCGGTCGGTCACGAGGGTGTCCAACCCCGGTGAGCCGGCCAGCCGCCAGGTGAGCCAGTCGTGCGGCAGGCAGACCGCCACGGTCCGGGCCGCGTTCTCCGGCTCGTGCTCGGCCAGCCACCGGAGCTTGGTGACCGTGAACGAGGCGACCGGGACGACGCCGACCGCCTCCGCCCACGCCGTGCGGCCGGCCTTCCCGGGCCCGAGCTCGGCGATCAGGTCGGCCGCCGCGCCCGCGGACCGGGTGTCGTTCCAGAGCAGCGCCGGCCGCACGACCTCGCCGTCCTCGTCGAGGCAGACCATCCCGTGCTGCTGGCCGCCGACGGCGACCGCCGCCACGTCGTCCAGACCGCCCGCCTCGGTGACGGCCTGGCGCAGCGCCGCCTCCCAGGCGGCGGGGTCGACCTCGGTGCCGGGGGGATGCCCGGCCCGGCCCTCGCGGACCAGCTTTCCCGTGGCGGCGTCGCGCACCACGACCTTGCAGGCCTGCGTCGAGGTGTCGACCCCGCCGACGAGCGTCATGGACCGGTCCGCCGGCTCAGCGGGCGCCGAGCAGGTGCTCGACCGCCAGCTGGGAGAGCCGGATCACCCCGCCACCGCGGGCGCCCGCGGCGTCGGCGTCGAAGTCCTCGAACGCCGAGCGGTCGGCGAGCAGGTCCTCGTAGCTCTCGCCCTCGTCCAGGGTCGGCTGGGCCAGCTCCGCGACCCGGGCGGCCGCCAGCGCCTCCTGCACCTCGGGGTCGGCCCGGAAGGCCGCCGCCCGCTCCTTGAGCAGCAGGTAGGTGCGCATGTTGGCCGCGGCCGAGGCCCACACGCCGTCCATGTCCTCGGTCCGCAGCGGCTTGTAGTCGAAGTGCCGCGGGCCGTCGTAGCGGGGGCCGCCGGAGGGGAAGCCGTTCTCCAGCAGGTCCACGGTGGCGAACGCGCTGAGCAGGTCACCGTGGCCGAACACCAGGTCCTGGTCGAACTTCGGGCCGTGCTGGCCGTTGAGGTCGATGTGGAAGAGCTTTCCCTGCCACAGTGCCTGGGCGATGCCGTGGGTGAAGTTGAGGTTGGCCATCTGCTCGTGCCCGACCTCGGGGTTGAGGCCCACCAGGTCGGCGTGCTCGAGGGTGGAGATGAAGCCCAGCGCGTGGCCGATGGTCGGCAGGAAGATGTCGCCGCGCGGCTCGTTCGGCTTGGGCTCGAGCGCGAACCGCAGGCCGTAGCCGCGGTCGATGGAGTACTGCGCGAGGGTGTCGAGACCCTCGCGGTAGCGGTCCAGCGCCGCCTTGAGGTCCTTGGCGGTGTCGACCTCGGTGCCCTCGCGGCCACCCCACAGGACGTAGGTCTGCGCACCCAGCTCGGCGGCGAGGTCCATGTTGCGCATGACCTTGCGCAGGGCGTAGCGGCGGATGTCGCGGTCGTTGTTGGTCAGGCCGCCCTCCTTGAACACCGGGTGGGTGAACAGGTTGGTGGTGGCCATCGGGACCACCAGGCCGGTCTCCTCGAGCGCGGCCCGGAAGCGCTTGATGTGGTTCTCCCTCGCGGCGTCATCGCTGCCGAAGGGGATCAGGTCGTCGTCGTGGAAGGTGACGCCGTAGGCACCGAGCTCGGCCAGCCGGTGGACGCTCTCTACCGGGTCGAGCGCGGGGCGGGTGGCGTCCCCGAACGGGTCGCGGGCCGGCCAACCCACCGTCCACAGGCCGAAGGTGAACTTGTCCTCGCGCGTCGGCTGGGGGCTGCTCATGGTGCTGTCCTCTCGAAGGGTTGTGCGTCGGATTCTTCCTGCACGGGGCGGTGCGGACCGCTCGGGCAGCGTCAGGCGGGACGGGCGGTCCGCACCTCGAGCCGACTCCGGAGCCAGGCGAGCTGCTCGCGCTGCTGGTGGGCCTCCCCGCCCTCGTGGTCGTTGTACGGGTAGATCCTGATCCCCTTGGGCCCGCCGTACGCGTGGTAGGCCGCGAAGACCGTCGACGGTGGGCAGGTCTCGTCCATGAGGGCGACCGAGAACAGTGCCGGAGCCGACGACCTGCGGCCGAGGACCGCGGCGTCGAAGTAGCTCAGCGTCCGGAAGACGCGGTCCACGTGGTCACGGTGGGCCTTGAGGTACCGCACGATCTCGCCGTACGGGTCGCCCGGTGCGGTGCGCGTGGCACGCGGGAAGTCGCAGAGGAAGGGCACGTCGGGCAGGACCGCCCGCACCCCGCGGGCCAGCGCCGAGACGGCCAGCGCGATGCCGCCGCCCTGGCTGATGCCGGTCACCGCGATCCGGTCGCCGTCGACCTCCGGGTGCTCCCGCAGCACGTCGAGGGCCCTCGTGGCGTCGGTGTAGACGCGCCGGTAGTAGTAGTCCTGCGGGGACAGCACGCCACGGGTCATGAACCCCGGCTGGGCGGCCGCGGAACCCACCGGGTCGCCGGTGTTCCCCACGGTCCAGCCGCTCCCCTGCCCGCGGGTGTCGACGACGAGGTGGGCGAACCCCGCCGAGGCCCAGAAGACGTGCTCGTGCGGAAGACCCCGTCCGCCGTTGTAGCCCTGGTACTGGACGATCGCGGGCAGGGGGCCGTCACCACGCAGTGCGCGGGCAGGCAGGTGCAGCCAGGCGCGGACCGGGGAGCCACCGAAGCCGGAGAAGGACACGTCGTGCGTCTCGACGGTCACCAGGCCGGTGTCGACCGGTGTGCAGGACACGTCCAGCGTCCGGTCGGCCGCCTCGGCCAGGGTCGCCTCCCAGAAGTCCCAGAGGTCGTCCGGAGCCGGGAGCTGCGGGTCGTAGCGCTGTAGCTCCTCCAGCGGGAGGTCGGTCTGCGGCATCAGGCGCCGTCCTCGCTCGCGCGGGATCCGTCCGCCGGCCGGTGCCGGACGACGCTCTCCGGGTGCAGCCGGCGTTCGAAGCCGACCGTGCGGCGAGGGCCCGTGAGGGTGAACCGCAGCGCTTCCCGCACATCGGCGCTGGAGGCGCCCACCCGGAGCTCCACCTCACCGGGCTCGACGATCCGCGCGCCGTCCCGCCCGGTGAACGAGGTGAGGTCGGCGTGCAGGGTGAAGCGGACGGTCGCGGCGGACCGCGCCGCCAGGTCGACCCGCCGGGCCGCCAGGAGGGCCTGCACCGGACGGACCACTTCGGCGGCGGGATCGTGCAGGTAGACCTGCACGACCTCCGTCACCTCGCGGTCGGTGTCGTTGCGGAGCTCGACCTCCAGCTCGCTGGTGCCGCCGGTGTCCCACTGCGATCCGCCGACCGCCCGGACCCCCGCCCAGGTCGCGGAGCCGTATCCCAGCCCGTGCCCGAAGGGGAAGAGCGGGGTCGGGTCCACCGTGCTCACGTCGGTGCGCCGGCCCAAGGGCGCCGCGAGATAGGTCCCGGGCTGGCTGCTCTCCGCCCGCGGGAAGCTCACCGGCAGCCGGCCCGACGGCGCCACCCGCCCGCTGAGGACGTCGGCGACCGCGGGACCGCCCTCCTCACCGGGGAAGAAGCCACACACCACCGCGGCGAGCCGGTCGACCTGCCGGGACAGCTCGTAGGGGCGGCCGACCAGCAGGACGAGCACGACGGGGGTCCCCGTCGCGAGCAGGGCCTCCAGCAGCTCCTCCTGGCGGCCGGGGAGCCGCAGGTCCACGGCGTCACAGCCCTCTCCCGAGGTGCCGTTGCCGAACAGGCCCGCCTGGTCGCCGAGGACGGCGACGCACACGTCGGCGTCGGCCGCCGCCCGCGCGGCGGCTGCGATCCCCTCGTCGTCACCACCCAGCACCGGGCAGCCCTCGGCGACGACGACGTCGTACGCCTCCGGGGCCGCCCGCAGCGCGTCGGCGAGCGTCGGGATGTCGACGCCGACGGGCACGTCCGGGTGGTGCACACCGACGTGCATCGGGAACGAGTAGCAGCCGAGCATCGCCTGGGCGGTGTCGGCGCGGGGACCGACCACCGCCAGGCGCAGCCCGGGCCGAAGGGGCAGCGTCCCGTCGTTGGCGAGCAGCACGACCGAGCGGCGGGCGAGCTCGCCGGCGAGGGCCCGGGACTCCGCCGAGTCCAGGTCGACCTCGCCGTCGAGGACGGCCGCCGAGTCCGGCGACCAGTCGGGGTCCAGGAGGCCCAGCTCGCACTTCTGCAGCAGCACCCGGCGCAGCGCCCGATTCACCAGGCCCTCGTCCACGGCACCGCTGCGCACCGCCTCGACCAGCGGCCGGCCGTAGCAGCTCACGGTCGGCAGCTCCACGTCGATACCCGCCTCCAGGGCACGCGCGGCCGCCTCCGCCGGTGAGGCGGCCACGCCGTGCAGCGTCTGCAGGAAGGCGATCGAGAAGTAGTCAGCCACCACGGTGCCGGTGAACCCGTAGGTCTCCCGCAGCAGCGACGTGAGGAGCGCCGGATCTCCCGCCGCGGGCACCCCGTCGATGTCGGTGTAGGAGTTCATCACCGACCGCGCCCCCGCCCGCAGGGCCATCTCGAAGGGCGGGAGGAACACGTCGGCGATCTCCCGTGGGCCGGCCGAGACCGGGGCGAGGTTGCGCCCCGCGCGGGAGGCGGAGTAGCCGACGAAGTGCTTGAGGGTCGCCACGATGCCGCTCGACCCCAGGCCGCGGACGTAGGCGCTGCCGATCGTGCCCACCAGGTGCGGGTCCTCACCCATGGTCTCCTCGACCCGCCCCCAGCGCAGGTCCCGGGCGACGTCGAGGACCGGGGCGAGCCCCTGGTGGACGCCGAGCCGGCGCATGCCCGTCCCGATGAGCGCGCCCATCCGCTCCACGAGGTCCGGGTCGAAGCTGGCCGCCCAGCACAGCGGCGAAGGGAAGACGGTCGCCGTCCACGCCGCGAGCCCCGTGAGGCACTCCTCGTGCACCAGCGCGGGGATGCCGAAGCGGCCGGCCGCCATGATCTGCCGCTGGCTCTCCGCCAGGCCCTTGGCCCCGAGGAGCGGGTCCACGGGCGCGGTCCCGAACGGCCGGGTCAGCTGCCCCAGCCCGCTGCGGATCAGCTCCTCCCACTCCACCGGCACCGCCGCCATCTCGTGCTGGTGCGGGGCCACCTCGCCCGCGGTCGCGTCGATGCCCACCCACACGCCGTACAGCTGGGCGACCTTCTCCTCCAGCGTCATGCGGCCGACGAGGTCCGCCACCCTGTCCTCGGCGGGGACATCCGGGTCGCGCCACGGCGCGGTGTCGATGCCGACGTTGGTGACCATGCTCTTCGGAAGTCCGTCCTGTCTCGTCGTTGCTGGTGCGATGGGCGTCCCGCGGTCAGGCCACGGTGACCTCCTGCGGCGGCGCATCCGGCCGCAGACGGAACCCGCCGGACCCGTCCCCGACGGACACGGTGTAGTCGCCGGACCATCCGGATACGGACACCCGGCCCTCGCCGTCGGTCCGCAGCCGGGTCGGCGCCAGCCACCACTCCCCCTTGACGAGGCCTCGCAGGGCGTCGTACGCCGGCTTGGGAGTGCCGTCGGCGCGCACCAGTCCCGCGGGGGCGCCGAGCCAGGCCCCCCGGTCGGTGATCCCCCAGTAGGTCACGGCCTCGACGGCGGGATGGGACAGCAGCGTCCGGTAGTGGCGGACGACGTCGTCGGCCTGGCGCTCCTCCCCCTCCGGGGTGGAGGGCCACTCGTCGACCTGGTGGTCGTTGAGGTCCACGATCTCCGGCGGCATCAGGTCCCCGGACACCAGGGTCGTCTCGGTCCAGTGCAGCGGAAGCCCGTAGCGCGCGAACCGCTCCAGGACCTCCAGCGTCCGCTCCTCGCCCCAGTAGCCCTGGTGCATGTGGCTCTGCAGGCCGATCGCGTCGACCTGCACGCCGGCTTCGAGAACGCCCTCGATGAGGCACTCGTACGCCGTCGAGAGGTTGAAGTCGTTGAGGATCAGGGTCGTGGCGGGGGTCGCCGCGCGTGCCTCCTCGAACGCCAGGCGGATGGTCGGGATGCGACCGATGCGGCGGCACAGCCGGGTGATCGCGTTCTGCCGGGTCTCGTTGGCGAAGACCGGCATGATGACGACCTCGTTGATCGCGTCCCAGGTGTCGACCAGCCCCGCGAAGGACGTGACCTCCCGCTGGATCCTTCCCCGCACGATCTTCTCGACGTCCTCGTCGGAGTACTCCCTCAGCCAGTCCGGGGCGAGCGTGTGCCAGACCAGGGGGTGGCCCTTGACGGACACGCCACGGTCGCGGAACCACGCGGCCGCGGCCCGCAGGCGTGCGGTGTCGGGCTGTCCCTCCACCGGCTCGAAGCCGGCCCAGTAGAACGGCAGTGTCGCGGTGTTGAACAGGTCGAGCCACAGGTCCTCGAGCCGTTCTGCCGCCTCCGGGTCCGCTCCGCCGAAGACGTTCTCGCGGAGCTCGCCCCGCTCCTCGTTGGCCAGCCCCACGAAGTCGAAGCCGATGTTGCCGAACGGGAAGTCGTGCCGGACCTGCTCGACCAGCACCTCCGTGTCGGCGCAGGGCGAGCCGTCGGCGTGGCGGACGGTCAGCGTGGCTTCGGAACGCCGGACCGCGTCGGCGGCAGTGGACCAGGTCACATCGAAAACGTTATCGACAACGTTTGACATTGCCAAGCGGACCCTGCCATCTTCTCCGCACGTGTTCCACGCCACAGGCGGCGTGCGGAGTGACGAAGGGGTCAGACATGCGGCGTTCGGGGCGAGCAGCTCTCTCGGTGCTGTGCAGCAGTGCGGTGCTGCTGACGGCCACGGCCTGCGGCGGTGGTGACAGCAGCGCCTCGGGAGGCGACGACAACACGATCACCTGGTGGCACAACTCGAACAACGAGCCCGGCAAGGGCTACTACGAGCAGGTGGCCAAGGACTTCGAGGCGGCCAACCCCGGCGTGGACGTCGAGGTCGTCGCGATGGCGCACGAGGACATGGTGGACAAGCTCGAGGCCGCCTTCCAGAGCGGTGACGTGCCGGACGTCTACATGGAGCGCGGCGGCGGCGAGCTCGCCGACCACGTGGAAGCCGGCATGGTCCGCGACCTGTCCGAGGACGCGGCGGAGGAGATCGAGAAGATCGGCGGCTCGATCTCCGGCTTCCAGGTCGACGGCCAGACCTACGCGCTGCCCTTCTCCATGGGCGTGGTGGGCTTCTGGTACAACACGGAGCTCTTTCAGCAGGCGGGCATCACGGCACCACCGACCACGATGGAGGAGCTGGCCTCCACCGTCGAGACGCTGAAGGGCGCCGGCATCACGCCGATCTCGGTCGGCGCGGGCGACAAGTGGCCCGCCGCCCACTACTGGTACTACACGGCGCTGCGCTCGTGCTCCGAGGACGTGCTGACCGACGCCGTCACCAGCCTCGACTTCTCCGACCCGTGCTTCGTCCAGGCGGGCGAGGAGCTCCAGGAGTTCATCGCTACCGAGCCCTTCAACCCCGGCTTCCTGACGACGCCGGCGCAGGAGGGTGCCACGTCGGCCTCCGGTCTGCTCGCGACCGGACAGGTCGCGATGGAGCTGGCGGGCCACTGGGAGCCCGGCGTCATGCAAGGCCTCACCGAGGACGGCCAGGGCCTCGGCGCCAGGACCGGCTGGTTCCCGTTCCCGGCGGTCGAGGGTGGCGAGGGTGACCCGGAGGCCCAGCTCGGTGGTGGTGACGCGTGGGCCGTCTCGCAGGAGGCTCCCGACGCAGCGGTCGACCTGGTGAAGTACCTGCTCTCCGACGAGGTGCAGCAGGGCTTCGCCGAGAACGACATGGGTCTCCCGACGAACCCTGCCGCCTCGGGGTCCGTCTCCGACCCGGCGCTCGCCCAGCTGCTCGAGGTCCGCGACGCGGCGCCGTACGTCCAGCTCTACTTCGACACCGCGTTCGGGGCGTCGGTCGGTGGAGCGATGAACGACGCGGTCGCGCTGCTCCTGGCGGGCGAGGCGACGCCGCAGGACATCGTGGACCAGACCCAGCAGGCTGCCGACCAGGAGAAGTGATCCGACGATGACCTCCCAGGGCGCCGTGACGGCGGCGGACCCGGGGGCAGCGGTCACCCGGCGCGCGGACGCGCGCCGGGTGACCGGCCGTTCCGCTCGTGGTACCGGCCGCCCCGGTCGTGACAAGGGTCGGCAGCGCCTGGAGATCCTCTTCTTCGTGGCGCCGGCCCTGGCGCTGATGGCGATCTTCGTCGTCTACCCGGTCTTCTCCGCAGCCCGGATGTCCCTCTACCGCTGGAAGGGCTTCGGCCCGATGGTCGACTTCGTCGGGCTGGACAACTACGTCCGCGTGCTGACCGACGACGTCTTCACCGACGCGGTCACCCACAACTTCCTGATCGTCTTCGCGTCGATCCTCGTGCAACTCCCGCTGGGACTGGCGCTGGCGCTCCTGCTCAACCGCCGCATCCGGGGGCGAGGCCTGCTGCGGACGATCATCTTCGTCCCCTACGTGCTGGCCGAGGTGATCGCCGGCGTCGTGTGGTTCCAGCTGCTGCAGCCCCGGTCCGGTCTCCTCGAGACCATGCTGACGTCGGTGGGGATCCCGGTCCCCGAGCAGGGCTTCCTCGGCACCCCTGACCTGGCCCTGGCCACGGTCTTCGTCGTGCTCACGTGGAAGTACCTGGGGCTGGCCGTGCTGCTCTTCCTGGCCGGCTTGCAGGGGGTCCCCGACGAGCTGCACGAGGCGGCGCAGCTCGACGGCGCCTCGTGGTGGCAGGTCCAGCGCCGCATCGCGATCCCGCTGATCGCGCCGACCATCCGGACCTGGTGCTTCCTGTCCATGATCGGTTCGCTGCAGCTGTTCGACATGGTCTGGATCCTGACCGGTGGCGGCCCGGCCAACGCGACGACGACGATGGCGACGTACCTGGTCAGCCAGGGCACGCAGCGCAGCAACTTCGGGATCGCCGGTGCCGCGTCGGTCGTGCTGTTCCTGATCGGGTTCGCGATGGCTGTCGCCTACCAGTTCCTGGTGCTGAGGCGCGACACCAAGGCCGACGCATGAACCCGGTGGAGCAGGCACCCGCGAGGAGGTCCCGGTGATGGCACGACGGGCGACGACGTACGGGCGGGGTGGACCGCTCGTGTACCTGGTGGCCCTCGCGGTGGTGGCGCTCACGCTCGGGCCGGTGCTCTACGGCGCGCTCGGCGGCTTCCGCAGCAACGAGCAACTGGCGCGCGACCCCGCCGCGCTCCCCGACCCGTGGCTGCTGCGCAACTACGAGGGCGTCGTCGCCAATTCCGAGTTCTGGCGCTACGCGCTGAACTCGACGGTGATCGCCCTCATCACCACGGCGGTCGCGGTGCTGGCGGGCGTGATGGCCGCGTACCCGCTGGCGCGCTACCAGTTCAAGCTCCGGGAACCGCTGTTCCTGGTGTTCGTCCTGGGGCTGCTCTTCCCGGCGGCCGTGGCGATCGTCCCGCTGTTCATCCTCGTGACTCGCGACCTGCAGCTCGGCAACACGTGGTGGGGAGTCGCTCTGCCGCAGGCGGCCTTCGCCCTGCCGACCACGGTCGTGATCCTGCGCCCCTTCCTGATGGCGCTGCCCAGGGAGGTCGAGGAGGCCGCGATGATCGACGGCGCTTCCCGGATCGGCATCTTCTGGCGGATCGCGCTGCCCCTGTCCATGCCCGGGCTGGTCACCGTTGGCGTCCTCGCCTTCGTCGCGTCCTGGAACGCCTACCTCCTCCCGCTGCTGCTGCTCCAGGGCGAGATGCGGACCCTCCCGCTGGGCGTCGCCGACTTCTCCACCCAGTACTCGGCCGACACCGCGGGAGTGCTCGCCTTCACGACCATCGCGATGATCCCCGCGCTGGTGCTGTTCCTCGCCATGCAGGGGCGCATCGTCAGCGGGCTCCAGGGGGCGGTCAAGGGCTGAGCCCAGCACCCGTCGAAAAGCCATGTCCGCGGGGCTTCAGCTCCTAGCCTGCATCGCCGATGTTGTCGGAGCTGTCGCGGTCGGGCGCGGGCGTGGTCCAGTTCCGGTGCGGGCCCGACCGTCGGGGGCCCGGACGACGAGAGGTTGTTCATGAAGCTCGACTCTTCCCGTGACGACGTCGTCGGCCCGGGCAGCAGCGTGGGTCCGGGCCCCGCGACCCCGAACCTCCCTGCGCCGTCCCTCCGCGGACGCGTGACGATGCAGCAGGTGGCCGCGGAGGCCGGCGTCTCGATCTCCACCGTGTCGAAGGTCATCAACGGCCGGTACGGCGTGTCCGCCGAGACCGTCGACCACGTCACCCAGGTCATCGACCGGCTCGGCTACGAGGCGAGCCTCGTCGCGCGCAGCCTGCGCAACCGTCGTACCAACGTGATCGGCGTGCTCGTCATGGACTTCGAGCCCTTCAGCACCGAGGTCCTCAAGGGCGTCGCCGAGGCGATTCACGGCTCCGGCTACGAGCTGATCGCCTACTCCGCCGGTGGTCACGTCGAGGCGCAGGTGGGCTGGGAGCGGCGATCGCTGACCCGGTTGATGGGTTCCCTCGTCGACGGTGCGGTCCTCGTGACGCCGACCGTGACGGACGTCCAGGCCGACGGACCGGTGGTGGCGGTCGATCCGCACACCGGTCCGTCGGGGCTGCCCTCGGTGGCTGCGGACAACCTGCAGGGCGCCCGCCTCGGCGTGGAGCACCTCCTCCGGTCGGGACACACCCGGATCGGCATGATCACGGGACGGTCGGACCTGCTGTCCGCGCAGCAACGGGAGCAGGGCTACCGCGAGGCGCTCGCTGCCGCGGGACTGCGCGTCGACGAGGCGCTGGTGAGGCCCGGCGGCTTCGACCCCGAGCTCGCGCGGGAGGCGGCTCGCGAGCTGCTGTCGCACCCGGAGCCGCCGACCGCGATCTTCGCGGCGAACGACCTCTCGGCGCTGGTGACGCTGGAGGTCGCGGCCGAACTGGGTCTCGACGTGCCTCGTCAGCTCTCCGTGGTGGGCTTCGACAACATCCCGGAGTCCGCGGTGGCCGATCCTCCGCTGACGACGGTGCAGCAGCCGATCCGGCGGATGGGTCAGGAGGCCGCGGACATGCTGCTGGCGCTCATCGCCGGCGAGGCGGTCGCCGATGTCCACCGCACCCTGGCCACCTCGCTCGTCCTCCGGGCGTCCACCGCTCCCCCGACGCCGGCGTCCTGATCGAGCTCCGGCCAGGGCCGACGTCGTCCGTCGTGGCCCCGTCCCGGGTCCCACCCTGAGCCTGCGAAGGGTGGGGAAGACGGGGTCCTCTTTCAGAGCCCGACGAGCTCCTGGAGCTGGCCAAGCTCCTCCTTGGACAGCCTCCGGATGGAGCCCGAGCGCATGCGCTGCAGCTGGATGGGGCCGATGGCGGTGCGGGTGAGCCGGGACACCGGGAGGCCGACGTGGGCCAGCAGCCGGCGGACGATGTGCTTGCGCCCCTCGTGCAGGACGACCTCGACCACCGACTGCCCGGCGTGGGTGTCGACCACCCGGAAGGAGTCGACCTTCACCGGGCCGTCGTCGAGCTCCACCCCGGCCCGCAGCCGGCGGGGCATGTCGCGGGGCACCGAGCCCGACACCTGGGCGAGGTAGGTCTTGCGGACCTCGTAGGAGGGGTGGGCCAGCCGGTGGGCCAGCTCGCCGTCATTGGTCAGGAGCAGCAGCCCCTCGGTGTCCTGGTCCAGCCGGCCGACATGGACCAGGCCCTTGGCGAGGTCGCCGACCATGTCACCGACGGTCGGCCGGTTGCGGTCGTCGCTCATCGCGGTGATCACGCCCGGCGGCTTGTTCATCGCGTAGGTGACCCGGTCCTCGCGGATCTCGATCCGCACCCCGTCGACGGCGATCTTGTCCCGGTCGGGGTCCACCCGCAGGCCCTGCACCTGCACGACCGCGCCGTTCACGCTGATCCGGCCGGCCTCGATCATCTCCTCGCAGACCCGCCGGGAGCCGACGCCCGCACGGGCCAGCACCTTCTGCAGCCGCTCGCCCTCGCGGTCGTCGCCGGGGGCGGCGGACGGCCGGTCGCCGGGGTGGGCCGGCGCCAGTTCCATGTCCTCGGACCAGCCCTCGCCGGCCGCGGTGGTCTTCTCCTGGTCAGCGCTCGCGTTCATCGCCGTCCAGTCTCCCACCCCGCTTCCTCGAAGCTTTCTGTACCGAAAGCTGGGGAGTCCGGCCCAGCTTTCGGTACAGAAAGCGGGCTTCAGGCGTCGGGGTGCTCGTCGAGGACCGTCGAGGTCTCGGGCAGCAGCGGCGCGAGCTCCGGCAGGTCCTCGAGGCTGCTCAGCCCCAGCCGCTCGAGGAACAGCGGCGTGGTGGCGTAGAGCCCTCCGCCGCTGTCGGGATCGGTGCCGACCTCGTGCACGAGGCCGCGGGTGATCAGGGTGCGCATGACGCCGTCGACGCCGACGCCGCGGATGGCCGAGACGCGGGCGCGGGTCACCGGCTGGCGGTAGGCGATCACGGCCAGGGTCTCCAGCGCGGCCTGGGTCAGCCGGCTGCGCTGCCCGTCGACCAGGTAGCGCTGCACGACCGCCGCGTGCTCGTCGCGGGTGTAGAGGCGCCACCCCTCCCCCACCCGGCGCAGCGTGAGGCCGGCCCGCCGCTGGTCGTACCCCTCCGCGAGCGCCGCGAGGCCGGTCCGCACCTGCTCGACCGGGCAGCGCAGCGCAGCGGCGAGGGTCTGCTCGTCGACCGGGTCGTCCATGACGAACAGCAGCGCCTCGAGGCCGCCCTGCAGCTCCTCGGGCGTCAGCAGCTTCAGCGGTTCCTCGGCCGGTTCGGCGGCGGAGGGTGCACCGGCCGGGACGTCGGCCGGCGTCGGGTCCTGCGGCGGTTCCTCGTCGGGGTCCTCGGCGGGTACCGGTGCGGGCTCCGGCGGCGCCTCCACCGGCCGTTCGGCCACGCGGGCAGCCAGCTCCGCGGCGACGGCGTCCCACGTGCCGGGGTCGTGCTCGTTACGGCGCTCGGCCTCCTGCCGCGTGGCGGCCAGCTCGGCGGCCAGCGCGTCCCAGGAGATCGGCAGCCGGTCGCCGTCCGGTCCCGCCTGCTCGCCGCTCACCGGTACTCCTCGTCCACGTCGGTCCCCGCGTCCACGGCATCCTCGACCGGGCCGTCCACGTCCACCCCGGCGCGCTGGGCGCCGGCGGTGCCGCCGGTCCAGCGCACGTGCAGCTCGCCCAGGGGCGTCAGCTGCTCGAACACCACGCGCTGCTGGCGGTACAGCTCCAGCAGCGCCAGGAACCGCGCGACCACCTCCAGGGTGTGGGAGCAGTCGGCGCTCAGCGCCCGGAAGGTCGCCGTCCCCGATCTCAGCAGATGGTTGCGCACGGTCAGGAGCTGCTCGGAGACGCTGACGGGCGGGGCGTGCAGGTGCGAGACGCTGACCACCTCCGGCGCCCGCGGCGTGAGCGCCCGCGCGGCCAGCGCGGCGAACTGCTCGGGGGTCAGGTCGAGGACGACCTCGGGCACCAGGTCGGCGAAGCGCGGCTCCAGCGCCGCCGAGCGGGGGAAGCGGCGCGCCGCCTCGGCCTCCCGCTCGCGGAGGAACCCCGCCGCCTGCTTGTACGCCTTGTACTGCAGCAGCCGGGCGAACAGCAGGTCCCGGGCCTCGAGCAGCTCGAGGTCCTCCTCGTCCTCCACGTCGGCGGCCGGTAGCAGTCGGGCGGCCTTGAGGTCGAGCAGCGTGGAGGCGACCACCAGGAACTCGCTGGCCTGGTCGAGGTCGAGCTGGTCACCGAGCGCCCGCAGGTGCGCGATGAACTCGTCGGTGACCTTCGACAGCGCGATCTCGGTGACGTCCAGCTTGTGCTTGCCGATCAGCTGCAGCAGCAGGTCGAACGGCCCCTCGAAGTTCGTCAGCCGCACGGTGAAGCGTGCGGGCGCGGCTCCCTCCACCGCCGGCGCCGCGTCCTCCCCCGCCTTCCCGACCGCGCCGGTGCTGCCGCTCACGGACGTCCAGGGTAGGCGCCGGGCTCTCAGTTCCCCCGCAGCCGGCGGACCAGGATCGACTCGTCGCCGCGCTCACCCAGGTCGGTGAGCAGCACGGAGATCGCCTCGCGGACGATGCGCCCCCGGTCGGCGGCGACGCCGTGCTGGCCGCGCAGGGTCAGCCGGGCGGTCTCCAGCGCCAGCAGCTCGTCGGCGGAGATGTAGACGGTGATCTTCTCGTCGTGCTTGGTGCGGTCGGTGCGGCGGGCCGGCCGCCCGCGGGTGGCGACCTTGGGCTGCAGCACCGGAGCGGGCGGGGGCGAGCCCCGGAACGAGGCCAGCTCGTCGTCCTGCGCCGCGGCGCCGCCGGGGACCAGCGTCAGCGGCGTGCCCGGGACCGTCTCCGCCGCCTCCTCGCGCCGGCCGGCCGAGCTGCCGCGCAGCGCCGGCGAGCTGGTGGTCGTGCTGAGGCTGGGCAGCTCGGTCACCTCGGGGGCCGAGGGCGCCGAGTCGGTGCGCCGGAACAGCTCCGACGCACCGGGCAGGATCGGCCGCCGCGTCATGACGCCTTCCCGCTGGCGCTCGTCGGGCGCATGACGGTCGCCGCACCCATCGGTGCCCTCGCGAGCCCGGTCACAGTGCCAGCACCTCCTTGGCGAGGTCGCGGTAGGCCGAGGCGCCCGACGACGTCGGCGCCCACGTGGTGATCGGCTGCCCGGCGACCGTGGTCTCCGGGAAGCGCACCGTGCGCTGGATGACGGTCTGGAACACGACGTCGTCGAAGGCCTCGACCACCCGGCTGAACACCTCGCGGCAGTGCACGGTGCGCGAGTCGTACATCGTCGCCAGGATCCCGGAGATCTCCAGCGACGGGTTCAGCCGCTCCTTGACCTTGTCGATCGTGTCGACCAGCAGCGCCACGCCGCGGAGCGAGAAGAATTCGCACTCCAGCGGGATGATCACGCCCTGGGCCGCGGTCAGCGCGTTGACCGTCAGGAGGCCGAGCGACGGCTGGCAGTCGATGAGGATGTAGTCGTAGTCGTCGCGCACGTCGGCGAGCACCCGCAGCAGGGTCTGCTCCCGGGCCACCTCGCTGACCAGCTGCACCTCGGCCGCGGACAGGTCGATGTTGCTGGGCACGAGGTCCAGACCGGGGATGTCGGTGGGGACCCGGACGTCGGCCAGCGTGGTCTTCCGCTCCATCAGGGCGTTGTAGATGGTGCGGTCCATGTTCTGCGCCGGCACGCCCAGCCCGACCGACAGCGCCCCCTGGGGGTCGAGGTCGATCAGCAGGACCCGCCGGCCGTACTCGACCAGGGCCGCGCCCAGGTTGATGGTCGACGTCGTCTTGCCGACGCCGCCCTTCTGGTTGCACATCGCGATGATCCGGGCCGGCCCGTGCTCCGTGAGGGGCTTGGGGTCGGGCAGGGGACGCTGCCGCGCACGCGCGGGGTCCTGCCGCGACGCCGCCCCCATCTCGGAGCCGATGTCGTGCGGGCGCGCGACGGCAGAGGCCGCGTCCGCTCGGGTAGCCATGGGTCTGTTGCCTCCACCTCGTGCCCGATCCCGGGGGTTCCGGTCGCGGTCAGCCGTCCTGCCCGCTCGGGTGATGAGGACGCTACGAAGCGTGGCGAAGTGTGCGAAGCAGGCACGCCGGGACACATGTCGACATGGCGATCACTGACAACGGGTGTGACTGCTCAAGCCGAACCGGATCCAGGAATTGCCAAGACTCCGAGCCGCCGGGTGTCAGGTCAGGGCCCTCGGATGACTGGTCGCCCAGACCTCCCGCAGGCGGTCCACGGTCACCAGCGTGTAGACCTGCGTGGTCGTCACGGAGGCGTGGCCGAGCAGCTCCTGCACCACGCGGACGTCGGCTCCGCCGTCGAGCAGGTGCGTGGCGAAGGAGTGCCGCAGCGTGTGCGGCGACACCGACGCGGGGTCCATCCCGCCCGCGGCGCCGGCGCGCTCGGCCGCCGAGCGCAGGATGGCCCAGGCGCTCTGCCGTGACAGGGGCCCGCCGCGGACGTTGAGGAACAGTGCGCCTCCCCGGGCTCCGCCGCGGCCGTTGGCTGCCAGCGCGGGCCGGGCGCGCACCAGGTAGTCCTCCACGGCCCGGAGGGCGTAGCTGCCGACGGGGACCACGCGCTCCTTGCCGCCCTTGCCCGCCAGCCGGACCGCCGCCTGGCCCCGGTCGAGGTCGTCGACGGCCAGCCCGACCGCCTCCGAGATGCGCGCCCCGGTGCCGTACAGCAGCTCCAGCAGCGCCCGGTCCCGCAGCCCCCGCGGGCCCTCGACCGATCCCGCCGCCTCGATCAGCGCCACCACCGACTCCACGGGCACCGCCTTGGGCAGCCGGCGGGCGGGCGTGGGCGGGCGCACCTCGTGGGCCACGTCGTCGGGCACGAGGCCGTCGAGCAGAGCGAACCGGTGCAGGCCCCGGACGGCGACCACCGCGCGGGCCGCCGACGTCGCCGAGAGCGGGGGGTGGTCGTCGTCCCCCTCGCGGAGGGCGGCGAGGAAGCCGGACACGTCCGACTCGGCGACCTCGCCGAGGTCCTGCACGCCGCCCGCGGCCAGGTACTCGGTGTACCGGCGCAGGTCACGGCGGTAGGAGGCGATGGTGTTCGCCGCCAGCCCCCGCTCGACGGTCAGGTGGTCGAGGTAGCCGGTGACGACGCGCTCCAGCGCGGGAGCGGCGTGGACGTCCGTGGTGAGCGTCAGAGCAGGACCTCCTCCCAGGGGACGGCCACCATGCCGTGCGCCTCGGCCACCTCCGGCAGCACCACCTGGCCCCCGACCACGTTCACGCCGTGGGCGAGGGCGGGATGGCTGCGCACCGCTGCGGCGGCACCCTCGTTGGCCAGCGCCATCACGTAGGGCAGCGTCACGTTGGTCAGCGCGTGGGTGGAGGTGTTGGGAACGGCGCCGGGCATGTTGGCCACGCAGTAGAAGACCGACTCGTGCACCCGGAACGTCGGGTCGTCGTGGGTCGTGGGCCGGGTGTCCTCGAAGCAGCCGCCCTGGTCGACGGCGATGTCCACGAGCACCGCACCGGGCTTCATCCGCGACACCAGCTCGTTGCTGACGAGGGTGGGGGCCTTGGCCCCGGGCACGAGCACCGCGCCGATCACCAGGTCGGCGTCCAGGACGGCCCGCTCGACCTCGTAGGCGTTCGACGCCACGGTCTGCAGGTGTCCCTGGTAGATCCGGTCGGCAGCCCGCAGCTTGTCGATGTCGCGGTCGAGGACGACCACCTCGGCCTGCATGCCGAGGGCGATGGCGGCGGCGTTCATGCCGGAGACGCCCGCGCCGATGACGACGACCTTGGCCGCGTAGACCCCCGACACACCCCCCAGCAGGACGCCCCGGCCACCGTGCGCCCGCTCGAGGCTGTGCGCGCCGACCTGGGGCGCCATCCGGCCGGCGACCTCCGACATCGGGGCGAGCAGCGGCAGGGCGCCGTCGGGGGTCTGCACCGTCTCGTAGGCGATGGCGGTCGTGCCCGAGGTGACCAGGGCGTCGGTGCACTCCTTGGACGCCGCCAGGTGCAGGTAGGTGAACAGCGTCTGGTCCGCCCGCAACCGGCCGTACTCCTCGGCGACGGGTTCCTTGACCTTCAGCAGCAGGTCGGCCGCGGCCCAGACGTCGTCGGCGTCGGCCACGATCCGGGCACCGGCGGCGACGTAGTCGGCGTCAGGGATGGAGGACCCCTCCCCCGCGCCCCGCTGGACGAGCACCTCGTGCCCCGCGCGGACCAGCTCGGTCACCCCGGCAGGGGTGAGCGCGACCCGGTACTCACGGTTCTTGACCTCTTGGGGGACACCGACCCGCATCTCCGACACTCCCGGTTGTGTGGCGGGCGCTCCCCCGACGGTGACGGGGTCACTTCCCGCGTGTGGGCGGCCCGGTCGGGGCGCGCCTCGGGCGGAGTGTAGGCACCGCCGCGCCCATTCCCCGCGCACGCGGCCCGGTGCCCCGCCCGGACGAGGGGGCGGCCCGCCGGGGCCGGACGGCGGGAAGCAGCGACCGTGGGCGCTCCGGACCCGCGCGCCACCGCCCCTGCGCCCGCGGCGCGGCCGCCGGAGGATGCAGCGATGCAGCTCTACGCCCAGCACCCGGTCCAGCGCACCCGCCAGCTCGCCGCCGACGTCGGCGTGCTCGCGTGGGTCCTGCTGTGGGTGCTGGTGGCGCGGACCGTCCACGCGGCGGTGCTCGTGCTGGCCGAGCCCGGGCGCGCGGTCGAGGACCTCGGCTCCTCGGTGGCCGGGAACATGACCGACGCGGCGGGCACGGCGGAGGACGTGCCCCTGGTCGGCGACGAGCTGGCGGTCCCCTTCGACGCCCTCGCCGACGCGGGCGGCTCGGTCACCGGAGCCGGCCAGGCCGCGCAGGACGCCGTCGCCACCCTGGCCACCGTGCTGGCCGTCGTCCTGGTGGTGCTGCCCGTCGGCTGGGTGCTGTCGCGCTGGCTGCCGTGGCGGCTGCGCTGGGTGCGGGAGGCGTCCGCGGCCCGGGCCCTGCTGCGGGCCGCGCCGGACCTGCACGTGCTCGCCGCGCGGGCGCTGGCCACCGCACCCCTCCCCCGGCTGGCCGCGCTGCCGGCCGGCACCGGAGCGGGCTGGCACGCCGGCGATCCGGCCGCCGTGCGGGCACTGGCCGACGTGGAGCTGCGGCGTCTGGGCCTGCGGCCGCCGGACCGGTGACGGCGGGGACGGCCACCCGCCAGGGATCCGCGCCGAGCCCGCGAGCGCGCGCACGCCGGCGGCGGCGGGATCGTGAAGGGGAGGTCGGCGTCAGTCGCCGTCGGCCGGCCGCAGGCGCGGGGCGCCGCTGCGGACCTGCGCGGCGGCCAGCACGCCGATCACGGCCGAGGAGTTGCGGATGTCGCCGTCGAAGACCCGCTGCACCGCCTCGGCCAGGGGCACGCGCTCCAGCGTCATGTCCGCCTCCTCGTGCTCGACGACGAAGCCATCGGGCCGCTCGACCTCGGAGAGCTCCTCGGCCAGGTAGACGAGCACCTGCTCGTCGCTGAAGCCCGGCGAGTTGTAGACGGTGGCCAGCAGCGACCAGCGGCCGGCCGCGAGGAGGGCCTCCTCGGCGAGCTCACGCTGGGCGGTGCGCAGGGGCGGCTCGCCGTCCTCGTCGCGCAGGCCGGCCGGCAGCTCCCACAGGTGGGCACCGACGGGGTGGCGGTACTGGCGCAGCAGCACCACGCGGTCCTGGTCGTCGAGCGCGACCACCGCGACGGCGCCGGGGTGGGTGACGACCTCCCGGACGCTGTCCCCGCCCCCGGGCATGGCCACCGTGTCGCGGCGCAGCGCGATGACCCGCCCCTCGAAGACGGTCTCGCTGTCGAGCACCCGGAACTCGTGCGGTCGGCCGTCCCCCGTCGGCGTCGTCATCAGATGCCGACCTTCGCCGTCTCCTGGTCGATCTCGTCGATCGGCACCGGCAGCCGGGCGGCCTCCTGGTAGTCGATCGCCGCCTGCACGAACGCCGAGAACAGCGGATGCGGCCGGGTCGGGCGGCTCTTGAGCTCGGGGTGTGCCTGCGTGCCCACGAAGAACGGGTGCGACTCGCGGGGCAGCTCGGCGAACTCGACCAGCAGCCCGTCCGGCGAGGTGCCGGAGAAGACCAGCCCGGCCTCGCTCAGCCGGTCGCGGTAGGCGTTGGCCACCTCGTAGCGGTGCCGGTGGCGCTCGGTGATGTCGGTCGAGCCGTAGGCCGCCGCGGTGACCGACCCCTTCTGCAGGCTCGCCGGGTAGCTGCCCAGGCGCATGGTGCCGCCCAGACCCCGCTCACCGGCGATCACGTCCACTTGGCTGGCCATCGTGGCGATGACGGCGTCAGGGGTCTCGGGGTCGAACTCGGCCGAGTTGGCCTTCTCCAGGCCGGCGACGTTGCGCGCGTACTCGATGACCATGCACTGCAGGCCCAGGCACAGCCCGAGGGTCGGGATGCCGTTGGTCCGGGTGTAGCGGATCGCCCCGAGCTTGCCCTCGATGCCGCGCACCCCGAAGCCGCCGGGGATGCAGACGCCGTCGACGCCGGCCAGCGCACGCTCGGCGCCCTCCGGGGTCTCGCACTCGTCGGACTGCACCCAGCGGATCTGCACCCGGCTCCGGTGGGCGAAACCGCCGGCGCGCAGGGCCTCCGTCACCGACAGGTAGGCGTCGGGGAGGTCGATGTACTTGCCGACCAGGGCGATGGTGACCGTCTCCCGCGGCGCGTGCACGCGGTCGAGCAGGTCGCCCCAGACCGTCCAGTCGACGTCGCGGAACGGCAGACCGAGGCGGCGGACGACGTAGGCGTCCAGGCCCTCCCGGTGCAGCACCTTGGGGATGTCGTAGATCGAGGGCGCGTCGGCGCAGGAGATGACGCCCTCGGCGTCGACGTCGCACATCAGGCTGATCTTGCGCTTGAGCCCGGTGCCGATCTCGCGGTCGGAGCGGCAGACCACCGCGTCGGGCTGGATGCCGATGCTGCGCAGCGCGGCCACCGAGTGCTGCGTCGGCTTGGTCTTGAGCTCGCCCGACGGCGCGATGTAGGGCACCAGCGAGATGTGCAGGAAGAAGCAGTTGTCCCGGCCGATCTCGTGGCGCACCTGGCGGGCGGCCTCCAGGAACGGCAGCGACTCGATGTCGCCGACGGTGCCGCCGATCTCGGTGATCACCACGTCGACGCGATCGGCGACCTCGGCGCCGGCCATGATGCGGGCCTTGATCTCGTTGGTGATGTGCGGGATGACCTGCACCGTGTCGCCCAGGTACTCCCCGCGGCGCTCCTTGGCGATCACGTCGGAGTAGACCTGGCCGGTGGTCACGTTGGCCCGGCCGGTCAGGTCGGTGTCGAGGAAGCGCTCGTAGTGCCCGATGTCGAGGTCGGTCTCGGCGCCGTCCTCGGTGACGAAGACCTCGCCGTGCTGGAACGGGTTCATCGTCCCCGGGTCGACGTTCAGGTAGGGGTCCAGCTTCTGCATGGTGACCCGCAGGCCGCGGCCGGAGAGCAGCGCGCCGAGCGAACTGGCAGTCAGCCCCTTGCCGAGGGAGGACACCACACCGCCGGTGACGAAGACGAACTTCGTCGGCTGGTTGTTGTGGAGCAGGAGGCTGCTGTTCCCGGAATGATCACGTGTTCCAGACGGTCGATCCACGGGAGACGACCGTAACACGATCCGGCGACTCGGCCGGTCCGGAGTGGGGAGCGCCACCGGACGTCTCCCCCCGACCGGTGCCCTCCCCGCCGCGCCCGGCGGCGAGCCACACCAGCAGCGGCACGAGCAGCGCCGCGGCCGTGGCGGGCAGCGCGACGCCGGAGTCGTTGACCGCGGCGCCCAGGGTCAGGCTCAGCGCCGCGGCGAGGAGGCCGGCGCGCAGGACCGCGGCGTCGGGAGCGGGCAGGCCGGCCCCATCCCGCAGGAGACCGCCCGGCCGCAGCAGCCACACCGCGGCCGCCGCCGCGACCGGGAGCATCCAGGCCATCGGGCTGCCCAGCAGGATGTCGAGGTTGGCCTCTGCCTTGCGGCTGACCACGGTCCACGCCTCGCCGGTGCGGAGCTGCTCGACGAAGCGGCCCAGGTGGCTGCGCTCGGCCGCCGGCCCGGTCCAGTCCAGCACCGCCACCGTGCCGACGGCCAGCACGGCCACGGTCAGGATCGCGGCGAACCGCACCAGGGTCACCCGTACCCGCGCCAGGAGCATGGCCAGCAGCAGGAAGCCGGGCATCGCCGACAGCACGCCGCCGAAGTCGCGGCCGAGGGCGGGCGCCCCGATGACGCCGACGGTGAGCAGCCCGATGCCGACCACGGTGGCCGCCGTGACCCAGCGGGCCCGGCGGGGACCGGCGCGCCGCCCGGCGAGCGCGCCGACCGCGGCGGTGACCAGCAGCGCGGCCGTGACGAGCAGCCCGAAGCTGAGGTTCCCGTAGCCGGTGAACCGGCCGGCCACGATGGCGTCGTACCCGAGCAGCCCGTTGAGCTCCAGCGTGGAGCCGGTCAGCACGTCGGCGAGCAGCGTGCCCAGCGTGAGCGCGACGAGGACCAGCGGTGGCCCGAGCCGCGAACGTCGCCACGGCCCGGCCAGGGCCAGGGCGACGACGGCCAGGTCGGCGGCCACGACGGCCGCGGTGAGGGCCGCCAGCGGTGCACCGGTCCGCTCCCACGGGAGGAGCCCGGCGAGGTAGGTGGCCACCGGGACGGCGGCGACGACGAGCGCCAGGACCCGGAGCACGGCCCGGGCCCGGGAGCCCGCGGCGGCGGGTGCCGGACGACGCTGCCACCCGCCGAGGACGGCGGCACCCGCGGCGAGGATCCCGGCGGAGAGGGCCACCAGGATCCAGAAGAAGACGCCCACGTTGCGGTGGTGCACGGTGGCGGCCGTGTTGAGGTGCCGGAGCTCCGCGACGGCGGCTGCCAGTGCCGGTCGCTCCCCGGCGGCCCGCATCGGCTGGCCGTTGAACGACGCCGGCTGATCCAGCGACAGCGCCCGCAGGACCGTCGGCGCGACGTCGATGAGCTGGGCGTAGGGCTGCCGCCCGGTGCTGGCGGAGGTCAGCCACCCGTCGGAGCCGAAGCCGGGGCCGGTGGCCATCCCCACGTGCAGCTGCGGCCGGCCGTCGTTGACCTCGGAGATGCCCGCGAGGAGCAGGAGCGGATCGCCGGGCATCGCGGCCACCGCCGCCCTGATCCGGCCGACGGCCTCGTCGATGCGCAGCAAGGCGTCGGCCCGCGGCGCCGGGTCGGTGCCGTCGTCGGTCTTCTCCGCACCGGGCCGGCCGGCGTCGGTCAGCTGGTCCAGCGAGACCAGGGCGAGGGGGCAGGCCGACAGCACACCGGCCAGGGCGGCGGGCTCGGCCGGCAGCTCGTCGGCCCGGGTCACCGCCACGTCGGGGGCGGTGACGGCGAGGGTGGCGGCCCGGC
Source organism: Blastococcus deserti (assembly GCF_042682525.1). Classification (NCBI taxonomy): domain Bacteria; kingdom Bacillati; phylum Actinomycetota; class Actinomycetes; order Geodermatophilales; family Geodermatophilaceae; genus Blastococcus; species Blastococcus deserti. Next base: position 19,291 of record NZ_JBHUHP010000028.1, on the reverse strand, counting down.
CCGACACCGTCGCGCAGCCCACGGCCTGCCCCAGCGCGGCGGGCTCGGCGCCGAAGCGGCGGGTGCCCTCGTCCTGCGCCGTGCGCTCCACGGTGGCCAGCGGATCGGCGAGCGCGACGCTCGCCGCCCGCTCCTGCAGCCCGCAGTGGGACAGCGAGGTGTCCAGCCGCGGCTCCGGCGGCGCGCCGTCGCCCTCCGGGGGCGTGAGCGGCGCGTCCGCCTGGTCCTCCGGCAGGGGCACGGTGGGCAGCGGCACCGGGGGCAGACCGTCGTCGGGCCCCGGGACGCGGGCGCGGTTGCCGGCGCCGAGCGTGGCCCAGCCGTCCAGGACGCAGGTGGTCCCGCGGGCCGCGCGCACCGACAGCGCGCCGATCGTGGCGTCCCCGGCCAGCGCCCACAGCTCCGGCGTGCCGGTGGGGTCGACGTCGTCCCAGGTGAGGCCGGGTACGCCCACGACGACCACGGAGTCCGCCGCCGCGTCGTCGGCCGCCGCGGGGGCGGGCCCGGCGCAGCTCAGGAGCAGCGCGAGCAGGACGCCCAGCACCACGATCGCGCGCCCGGTCCGCCTCACGAGGGGCCGTCTCCGGGTGGGTCGCCGAGGAGCTCCCGGTAGATCGCCACGAGCTGCCGGCCGGCGGCCGCCTCGTCGGGCCAGCCTGCGGCCCGGCGCGGGCCCGCCGCCGCGAGCTCGGCCGCGTGCGCCGGGTCGGTGAGCACCCGTACGACGGCGTCGGCGAGGGCGCCCGGGTCGCCGACCGGCACCAGCGACGCGGCGTCCCCGAACAGGTCGGGCATGCCGCCGGTGCGCGTGGCGACCAGCGGCGTGCCGGCCCGCAGGGCCTCCTGGCCGGTGAAGGGGCTGCCCTCCCAGCGGCTGGGCAGCACGCAGAGGTCGGCGGCGGCCAGCAGGTCGGCGACGTCGGACCGGCGGCCCAGCAGGAGCACGGGGAGCCGCTCGTCGCGGATGCGGCCGGCCAGCTCGGCCTCCAGCGGCCCGTCGCCGGCGATGGCCACCAGCGGGGCCGGCCGCAGCCGGCCGTCGGCCTCCCAGCGCGCCACGGCGGCGAGCAGGACGTCGTAGCCCTTCTGCGGGTGCAGCCGCCCGACGGCCACCACCAGCGGCCGGCCCGCGTCGAGCCCCAGTTCCTCCCGCACCTCGTCGCGGGAGCGCGCGGCCGGGGGCAACGGCGGCGCGAGGGCGGGGACGACGCGCACGTCGCGGGCGCCCAGCCGCCGGGCGTTGTCGGCGAGGTCCCCCGACACGGCCAGCACCATGTCGGCGGCGCGGATCGTCGCCCCCTCGACGGCCTCGAGCAGCCTCCGGCGGAGACCCGGGCCCTCCTGCAGGGCGTTGTGCAGGGTGAGCACCAGGGGCCGGGTCCGATCGGCCGAGAGCCGGCGGGCCAGCGCCGCGACCAGCCCGGCGCGCAGCCCGTGGGCGTGGAGCAGGTCCATGCCCTCTACCGCCCGGCGCAGCTGGGCGACCGCGCGGCTGTCGGCGACGGGCGCCAGGCCGGCGGAGATGCCCACGGGGCGGAAGTCGGCGCCGGTGGCGGTGAAGGCGAACAGCTCCTCGGTCGCCGGTGCGCCGCAGACCCGCACGGTGGCACCCGCGGCCCGGATCGCGGGCACGATCGTCCGGACGTGACTGCCGACGCCGCCGGCGCTGGTCGCCAGCACCTCGGTGATGCGGCGGCCGCGCAGGGGCGAGCCCTCAGTCACCGTGCACCTCCTGTCGGTCGCCCGCGGTCGCGGGCCGTGCGGCCCGCGTACGGTCGCCCCCGTCGGCCGGGGCCGGGCGCTCCGGTGCGCGCAGCGTCCGCCACGCCGTTGCCAGTGGACGGCGCGCCGTGCCCATCATGACCGCCAGCGCGACCACGAGGGTGGTCCCCGCCCCGGCCAGCCCGGCGCCCAGCGCCGCCGGCACGCCCGGGGGCACGGGGTCGGCGCCCAGCGCGCGGACGACCGCCCACCCTGCCGCCGCACCGAGGGCGGACCCGGCGAGGGCCGGCACGCCGGCGGCGACCACGCCGGCCAGGGCACCGCGTCCGGCGGTGCGGGTGACGCCAACCAGGAGGCCCAGGCCCGCGACGAGGACGCCGACGCTGTGACCCGCGCCGAGCGCCAGGCCGCGGTCGGCCACGGGGAGCAGCCGCGCCAGGGCGACGTCCGCGACGACGGCCAGCAGCCACCCACCCACGACGCAGACCGTCGGCGCCTTCCACAGTCCGCGCGCGTACAGCGCCCGGGTGAGCAGCGCGACCAGCGCGTACCCGGGCAGACCGGGGGCGAAGGCGACGATCGTGTCGCGCAGCGCCGCCACGACCGTCGGGGACGCGCCCGCGAGGAAGATCCGCGCCATCGGGCCCGAGACCGCCACGAGCAGCCCCGCCGCCACGGCGGATCCGGCGACCACGAGCACGGCGACCGGCGCCAGAGCACGGCGGTACCCCCGATCGTCCCCGGCGTCGGCCCGCTCGGCGAGCCCCGGGTAGGCCGAGGTGGCCAGGGGGACGGCGAGGGCGGCCCACGGCACCAGGAACAGCGTGAGCCCGGCGGCGTACACGACCTGGGTGCCGTCGGGCCCGTCGGCGGCCAGCCGGATGGCGACGGCCGCCACGAGCTGCTGGCCGGAAAGGGTCAGGACACCCGCCGCGGCGAGCCGGCGCACCCGCGGCGCGGCGCCCACGGGGAACCGCAGCGCCGGCCGGAGCCCGAGCCGCAGACCGCGCACGGGGACGAGCAGGCTCAGGCTCAGCGCCACCACGCCGAGCGTCGTCCCGACGCCGAGGACCAGCTCGGCAGGGCGGGAGAGGTCGTCGGCCTCGCGCGCCCCGCCGATGCCGGCGAACAGCAGGTATGCGCCGGCGACGACCAGGCTGGACAGCAGCGGGGCCAGGGCCGGGCCGGCGAACCGCCGGTGGGCCTGCAGCACGCCGGTGAGCACGATGCCGATCCCGTACAGCACCACCTGGGGCGCGAACACCACCAGGAAGCGGGCGGCCAGCGCCACCTCCGCGTCGTCGCCGGCGCCCAGCAGCAGGCGCGCGATGGGCTCGGCCAGGAGGGCGACGGCGACCGCGAGGGGGGTCAGGACCAGCAGCGTCCAGCCGAGCAGGGCCGACGCCGTCCGGCGCACCTGCTCCCGGTCGCCGGCGGCGATGCCACCGGCGAGCATCGGGACGACGAGGCCGGCCAGCGCGCCGCCGGCGACCACCTCGAAGACGATGTTGGGGACGGTGTTGGCCGCCTGGTAGGTGTCCCCGGTGCTGTCGGCACCGACGGTGTTGGTGAAGACGAGGGTGCGGCCGAACCCGGCCAGCCGGGCCAGGAGCGTCAGGACGGCGATCAGTGCCGCCGCGCCGGCGACGCCCTGGGCGACCGTGCGGCGGTTCACGACGGGAGGCGGCCGAGGCGGTCCAGTTCGCGCAGTCCCGGCGTGGCTTCGATGACCCGTGTGAAGCTGACCTTCTCGCTGGCCAGTGTGAGGCCCACGACCGCGGCCAGGAGGCCGGCGCGCGAGGCCCGCCCGGGAAGCGCGGCCAGCCGCAGGCCGAGCAGCGCCCCGAGGGCGTTGGCGCCGCTGTCCCCCAGCATCACCCGCTCGCCCAGGTCGTCGGGCAGCACCGCGAGCGTGGCCCCGAGCGGTCCGGCGACGAGCCCACCGGCGGCTCCCCCGAGGCCGGCCGCCGCCCCCAGCACAGCAACCTTGCCGGCCCGGCCGGGGCGCAGGTCGAGCAGGTTGAGCAGGTTGGCCGTCCCGGCCACCAGGCCGGTGGTGAGCACGCCGTCGACCAGGGCGCCGCTTCCGGTGCCGCGGCGGGTCAGGACGGCGGCGACCGCGGCGGCGGCCCCGATGCCCGCCACCTTCACCGCGCCGGCGGAGACGCGACCGGCCCGCAGCGCGGCGAGGTGGCCGGCGAGCCCCTTGTCGCGAGCCTGCTCCGGCCGGGCCCCGGCAAGGTCGTCGTACCCGCCGACCACCCCGGAGACCGTGCCGACGACCGCGGCGGCCGCCCGTGTGCCGGCCGGGGCGCCGAGGACCGCGGTGGCCGTCGCCGAGGCGGCCAGTGCCGGCCCACCCAGCAGGGTCACCGCCCGGCCGGCGTAGTTCATGCGGCGCCACCGCACGCCGGCCGGCCGCGCGCCGAGCGTGGCCGCGCCCGCCAGCGCCGCGCGCGCGAGGCCCGCGCCCGCCAGTGCCAGCAGCGCCTTCCCGCCGGTGCGCGGAGCCCCGGCAGCGCCCCGAGCATGGCCGTTCACGGTGCGGCGGCGGGGACCGGCGGGACCGGCTGGGTGTCCTCACCAGTGCCGTACCGCCCCGACGTGCCGTCGTGCTCACCGCTGAGGGCCAGCACGGTGCTGATCCGGCCGGCCGCCGTGCCGATGTTGTCGACCGTGGAGACCGTCGAGGAGAGGGCTGGGTCGGCGCGCAGGGCGCCCACCAGGCCGTTCTCACCGGCCGAGACGGTGTCCCCGGCCACGACCACGCCCGATCCGGCGCTGTCGAGGGCCGAGACCAGGTCGACGACGGCGGCGTTCCGCTCGGCGGCGTCGTCCCCCGGGAGCGCACCCGAGGTCAGGACGATCGCGTGGTCGGCGGGGGCGACGGAGTCGCTGGTCTGGGTCAGGACGTCCAGGGCCACGAGCCCGCCGAGCACCGAGGAGACCGCGGCGCCGTCAGCGGGGGCCGCGCCCGACGACGGGATCATCAGCACCTGCGCCATGAGGCTGGCCACCAGACGGCCGGTGTCGTCCGTCTCGGGCAGCTGGATGCCCGGGGGCCGGCCGGAGCCGGTGACGTAGCTCTGCAGGCCCGCCTCGCTGGAGGGGTCGCTGAACTCCGGCCGCAGGGCGAGGGAGCCGGCCACCGTTCCGCCCGCGGCGGTGACCAGTGCCGTGAGGTCCTCGACGGTCTCCGGCGCGACCTCCTCGTTCGTGCTGACCAGCAGGACGCGGCGGCCGGCCAGGGTCCCCTCGACGAGCGCAGGGGCGACGGCCTGCTCGAACGCGTCGGCGGTGTCCAGCTGCGTCTGCAGCTGCTGGGTCCGGTCCTCCAGCGCCCGCTTGTCCTGCTCGAGGTCGGCGACCTGGTTCTCGATGTCGGCGAGGATCGGCTCGTTCAACGCGGTGGTGCCGATGACGATCCCCAGCGCGACCGCCAGGAACACGGCGATCAGCGAGACCAGGTGATAGCGGAAGTCGATCACGAGAAGAGGTTCTCCAACCAGAACACGAAGCTGTTCCATTGGTCGAGCAGGAGGTCCAGGTACACCCGCCCGACCGCCGACACCGCGAGCGCCGAGCCGATGGCGAGGAACGCGGCGAGGACGAGCACCACCAGCGCGGCGGTGGAGATGCGGCTCTTGTACAGCCGGCTCACGCCCTTGGCGTCGACGAGCTTGCCACCCAGGCGCAGGCGGGTGAGGAAGGTCGAGGCCATGCCGCCCCGGCCCTTGTCCAGGAACTCGACCAGGGTGGCGTGGGTGCCGACGGCGACGATGAGGGTGGCCCCCTTCTCGTCGGCCAGCAGCATGGCGATGTCCTCGCTGGTGGCCGACGCCGGGAACGTGATGGCGTCCACCCCGAGGTCCTGGACCCGCGCCAGCCCGGGAGCGCGGCCGTCGGCGTAGGCGTGCACGACCACCTCGGCGCCGCACGTGAGCGAGTCGTCGCTGACCGAGTCCATGTCCCCGACGATCATGTCGGGCTGGTAGCCGGCCTCCCGCAGCGCGTCGGCGCCACCGTCGACGCCGATGAGCACCGGCCGGTAGTCCCGGATGTAGGGGCGGAGTGCGTGCAGGTCCTCCTTGTAGTCGTAGCCGCGGACGACGACCAGCACGTGCCGGCCCTCGATCGGCGTGGCCACGTCGGGCACGCCCACCCCGTCGAGCAGGAGCGCCCGCTCCCGCTTCATGTACTCCATGGTGTTGGTGGCGAACGCCTCGAGCTGGGTCGACAGGCCCGCCTTCGCCTCCGCCATGGCGAGGGCGACCGAGGCGCTGTCGTGCAGGGTGCCCTCGGCGACGACCTCGCCGTCGTCGGTGAGCAGCTGGTTGCCCTCGAGCCGCAGGTGCGTGCCCTCCTTGCAGCGGGCGAACACCTCCTTGCCGACGGCGTCCAGCAGCGGGATGCCGGCGTTGATGAGGATCTCGGGCCCCAGGTTCGGATAGCGGCCGGAGATGCTGGGCGCGGCGTTGACCACTGCGGACACCTTGCAACCGACCAGCGCGTCGGCGCTGACCCGGTCGATGTCGACGTGGTCGATCACGGCGATGTCACCGGGCTGGAGCCGCTTGGTCAGGTTCTTGGTGCGGCGGTCCAGCCGGACGATGCCGACGATCCCGGACCCGGTGTCCTGTGCCCGGCCGCGCCGAAGGGTGCCGATGCGCATGCCGCGATGCTTTCACGCTGGCCTGAGCGGTCGGTCGTCCGACGCGCCTCGGCGACCTGTTGGTCACGGAGTGTGTCCGACACGACGGCGGCGGCGACACGCCCGGTCCGGCGTCCGCCGTCCGCGAGCTGGACCGTTACCGAGTCGTGACTAGCGTTGCTCGTGTGACTGGAGTGGCCCACGCCCTGCACCGGACCGACCCGCCGACCGGATCCCCGGCGGGGGCGGAGGACACGGCGGCGGTCGCCGCCGGGGCGGTGATCAGGGCGGTTCCTCCGGTCCGGCCCGAGAGCGCGGAGCCGTCCCTCGCTCCGGGACGGTCGCCCGGCCCCGGAGCGGCGCCCGCTCCCGAGCCGTCGCCTGCTCCAGAACCGTCGCCGGCCGCCGAGTGCGAGCCGGCCGCCGGGTCGCAGCCCGCCGCGGAAGGCGACCGCGGACGCGGGGCCGCACGGGGGCCGGGGGCCCGGGAGCGGCGCCGGCAGGAGACGCGGGCCAGGATCGTCGACGCGGCGGCGGATTTGTTCGCCGAGCGCGGCTTCGACGCGGTGAGCGTCATGGAGATCGCCCGCCGCGCGGGTGTGGTGGAGAAGACCGTCTTCAACCACTTCCCCGTGAAGGAAGGCCTGGTGTTCGACGCCGATCCGCCCATGCGGGCCGCGCTGCTCGACGCGGTGCGGCGCCGGCCCGCCGGCGAGTCGGTGTCCGCGGCGGCGGGCAGCTTCGTCGTCGCCGCGGTCAGCGTGCTCGGTTCACCCGAGGCGGTCGAGGGCGTGGCACGGATGGCCCGCGTGATCCGTGGCAGCCGGACGCTCCAGGTGCGGGAGCGGGAGATCCTCGGCGACCTCACCGACGCCCTCGCCGAGCTGATCGCCGAGGAGACCGGCGCCCGCGCCGGCCAGGTGGAGCCCTGGCTGGCCGCGCACGCCGTCCTCGGGCTGTACGCCTCCCTGCTGGAGCTCGCCCGGGACCGGGTGCTCGCCGGTGCCGGCGGCCCGGAACTGTCCGCCGAGCTCCGCCGCCAGGGCCGGCGCGGGCTCTCCCTCCTGCAGTTCGGCCTGGCCGGCTACGCGAAGAGGCGCTGACATCTGTCGTCCCCCGGACGACGCCCGCGGCCACGTGCCGTTCCCTGCCGCGTGGAGTCCTTCCCGGTCCTCGTCCCGGGGGCCTCCACTCCTCGGACCGCCGCGCAGGGGCGGCTTCCTGACCCGCCTCAGGAACCCTCCGGGCGCCCTCGTCGGGTCAGAGCTGCAGCGCCTTGAGCAACTGGTCGGCGCGGTCGCCGGGGACGTCGGGGTCGGTGGTGAACAGGGCGACGGCGACCATGTACCCGTCGTCCGCCGCCCAGCCGTGGCCGTCGGCGCACAGCCGGCGGATGTGGTCGCGCACCTTGGGCTCGCTGCTGTAGGTGCCGAAGTCCAGGCCCATGGCGAGGAAGTTGGCCACCCGGTAGCCGAGGTCGCCGGCCGTGCGCACGGTGGTCTCGGGGTCGGAGTAGCTGGCCACGGCCGTGATGACGTTCGGGTAGCCGGCCTTGAGCAGCTGGAGCACCAGGTCATTGCCGCGGACGCCGCCCCAGAGCTCGGGCATGCGGATGTCGCGGTCGGGCGCGGGGATGTAGGGCGGGTTGGAGATGACCGTGGACACCGGGGGGCCGCCGGCCGAGTCGGCCTGGTCGAAGAAATCCCCGAGCTCGACGGTGTAGCGGTCGGCCACGCCGCGCGCGGCGATGTTGGCGCGGGCTGCCTCGACCGAGGGGGCGCTGATGTCGTAGCTGCGGACCCGCAGCCCCGGCAGGGACCGGACGACGTCGGCGATGGCGGTGGCGTCACCGGTCCCGAGCTCGACGACGCCCTCGTCCTCCCACCGCAGGTGCGAGCGGTAGTGCTCCAGGAGCATGCAGACCGAGAAGCCGTAGTGCGCCGACTCGTCGGCCGAGGAGAAGCACGTCATCGGCGGCGCCTACCCCGCGACCATGTTGTGCACTCCCGACATCACCCGGTCGTGGCGTGCGTCACAAGGGGCGGGAAACCGGCCCGGTCAGGTCCTCGCGGCCGCCGCCACCGCGAGGAGCTCGCGCGCATGGGCCTGGCCGGTGTCGCTGTCGCTGAGCCCGGAGAGCATCCGGGCCAGCTCCCGCACGCGGTCCTCCCCCTCGACGGCCCGGATGTCGGTCGCGGTCACCCCGGCGCCGGTGTCGGGCGCCTTGTCCACGACCAGGTGCGTGTCAGCGAACGCGGCGACCTGCGCCAGGTGGGTGACCACGACGACCTGGTGGTCCCGGGCCAGCCGGGCCAGCCGGCGTCCGATCTCACCGGCCGCCTGTCCGCCCACCCCGGCGTCCACCTCGTCGAAGACCATGACGGGGACGGGGTCCGCACCGGCGAAGACGACTTCGATGGCCAGCATCACCCGCGAGAGCTCACCGCCCGAGGCACCCTTGTGCACCGGCCGCGGCGGAGCGCCCGGGTGGGCGGCCAGCAGCAGGGCGACGTCGTCGACGCCCTCCGACCCTGGCTCGTCCGGATGACTGTCGACGGAGAAGGAGACGGTCGCGCTCTTCATGGCCAGGCCGGCCAGCTCCCTGCCCACCTCGGCGGCGAACCCCTCCGCGGCCGCCCGCCGGCCCGCGGAGACCTGCGCGGCCAGGTCGTCGACCTCGGCGCGGGCGGTGTCCCGCGCGGCGGCCAGTGCCTCGAGCGCCTCGTCCGAGACGTCGAGCTCCGCCAGTCGTCGGCTCGCGTCCTCGGCCCAGGCCAGGACTCCGGCCAGCCCCTCCCCCGGACCGGCGTACTTGCGCACCAGCGCGGTGATGGCGGCACGCCGGTCGAGCACCTCGGCCAGGCGTCCGGGGTCGGCGTCGAGGTCGGCGACGTAGCCGGCCAGCTGGGCGGCGACGTCGGACACGACGGCGACGGCGTCGGCCAGGTCCTGCGCCAGGAGCACCAGCGTCGGGTCGTCCGAGCCGGCCAGCGCCCGCTCCGCCGTGGCGAGAGCCGCCGTGGCGTCCTGGGGGGCCTCTCCCCCGCCGAAGTCGCCGGTGACGTCGCCCACCAGGGCCAGCCGGGCCTCGTCGGCCGCGGCCCGGAGCGCGTCGGCGTCGGCGAGCCGCTTGGCCTGGGTGTCCAGGGCCTCGTCCTCCCCCGGCTCCGGCGCGGCGGCGGAGATCTCCTCCAGTCCGTGCCGGAGGACGTCGGCGGCCTGCGCCAGCTCCCGGGCCTGGCTGCGCCGTCGTTCGAGGTCGGCGGCCAGCTCGCGCCAGCGCTGGTAGGCGTCGCGGTAGCGCTCGAGGAGGGCCAGGTGGGCCGGCCCGGCGTAGCGGTCCAGTGCGCGGCGCTGCTCGGCGGGGCGGGAGAGGCGCAGCTGGTCGGTCTGCCCGTGGACGGCGAGCAGCCCCTCGGCGAGCTCGGCGACCACACCCACGGGCACGCTCCGGCCGCCCAGGAAGGCGCGGGAGCGCCCCTCGGCGCTCACCGTGCGCGCCAGGATCAGGCTGCCGTCGTCGTCGGGGTCGGCGCCCGCGTCGGCGGCCCGTTCCCACGCCGGCGAGTCCGGCGGGAGGACGAGGCGCCCCTCGACGCCGGCCTTGCCGTTCGCCCGGACCCGTCCGGGGTCGGCGCGGCCGCCGAAGAGCAGCGTCAGACCCGTGACCACCATGGTCTTGCCCGCACCGGTCTCGCCGGTGACGACGGTCAGCCCGCTGCCCAGCTCCAGGGTGACGTCGTCGATGGCGCCCAGGCCGCGGATCCGGAGCTCGGTGAGCCGCCCGGGGGGATCGCCGACGTCCGTGACGGCGGGCATCTGCTCGGCCGGCCGCTCATTCATCGTGCGCGCCGGCACCGGTCACCTCCCCCGCGGTCACGCCGTCGGTCCTGCCGTCGCCGGTCACGATGTCGCGGGTCAGGACGTTGCGGCTGGTGAACAGCTCGTGGCCCGGTCCGGCGTGGTGGTGCCGGGCGTCGCGGAAGCCGCGGACCGGCAGCCCGAACTTGGCCACCAGCCGGTCGCCGAACGTCGAGGCGTGCACCCGGGCGATCCGCACCGGCCGGTCGGCGCGCCGGACGTCGACCCGGCCGCCGTCGGGCACCTCCACCATGCGCCGGCCGTCGGCCGACACCCGCGACCGGTTGCCGTCGGCCGGGACGGCGACGCTGAGCACCGAGTTCGGCGAGGTGACCAGGGGCCGGGCGAAGAGGGCGTGCGCGTTGCTCGGCACCAGGAGGAGGGCCTCGACGTCGGGCCACACGACCGGCCCACCGGCGGAGAAGGCGTAGGCCGTGGAGCCTGTGGGGGTGGCGCAGAGAACGCCGTCGCAGCCGAAGCTCGTGAGCGGCCGGCCGTCGATGGCGAGGACGACGTCGAGCACCCGCGACCGCTGCGCCTTCTCGACCGAGACCTCGTTCAGTGCCCACGTTCCGCCGACGACCGCACCGCTGCCGTCGAGGACGTCGACCTCCAGCGCCAGTCGTTCCTCGACCGAGTACTCGCACCGCTCGATGGCCAGCAGCGTCTCCTCCACCGCCTCCGGCTCGGTCTCGGCGAGGAAGCCCACGCGGCCGAGGTTGACGCCCATGAGCGCCGCGTCGGTGTAGCGGGCCAGCTCGGCGGCGCGCAGGAAGGTGCCGTCGCCGCCGAAGACCATGACGATCTCCGCGCCCGCGGCTGCCTCCGAGTCGGCGGGCACCACCTCGGCGTCGGCGATGTCGAGCTCGTCGGCCTCCTCGGCGAGCACGCGGACCACGATGCCGGCCGCGGTGAGCCGGGCGGCCGACGTCCGGGCCAGCTCGACGATGTCCCGGCGGCCGGTGTGGACTGTGAGGAGGACGCGGCGGTGCTCCTCCGGCGTGGTGGACGTGCCCTCGCTGGGCTGGCTCACGACGGGCCCTCCTGGACTGCTCGACGGACGTCGCCCTCCCGGGCCGGTGGCGCGTCACGGCGCAGCCACAGGAAGAACTCCACGTTGCCGGCCGGGCCCGGCAGCGGGCTGGCCACCACTCCGGCCGTTCCCCAGCCGACGGCCGCCGCGGCGGCCCCGACCTCGAGGACCGCCTGCACGCGGTGCTCGGGATCGCGCACCACGCCGCCGGCTCCCAGGCGCTCGCGGCCCACCTCGAACTGCGGCTTCACCATCGGCAGGAGGTCGGCGCCGGCCGTGGCGCAGGCGGTGAGTGCCGGCAGGACGAGGCGCAGGGAGATGAACGACAGGTCGGCGACGACCAGGTCCACCGGCCCGCCGATCGCCTCCGGAGTGAGCGTGCGGACGTTGGTGCGCTCGTGGACGCTGACGCGTTCGTCGGTGCGCAGCGACCACGCCAGCTCGCCGTAGCCGACGTCGACGGCCACCACCTCGGCAGCACCGCGGCTGAGCAGCACCTCGGTGAAACCGCCGGTCGAGGCTCCCGCGTCCAGCGCCCGCCGGCCTTCGACGGTGACGGGGAAGGCATCGAGCGCGCCGAGCAGCTTGTGCGCGCCCCGGGAGACCCAGCTCGGCTGGTCGGGATCGGTGCGCACCACGACGGGGGTGGCCGCGTCGACGCCGGTGGCAGGCTTGGTGGCGGCCTGCCCCGAGATGGCGACGCGGCCTTCGGCGATCAGGGCGACGGCGTGCTCGCGGGACCGGGCCAGGCCCCGCCGCACGAGCTCCGCGTCGAGCCGGCTGCGGCGGGCCATCAGAGCCGGTCGATCGTGCCGAGCTCGCGCTCGAGACGGGCGTGCTCGGTCTCGAAGACCGCCACGTGGTCGGCGACGGGACGCTCGGCGAGGTCGGCGAAGGGGTCCTCGGAGTCGGTGGCGGGTCCGGACTCCGCGGCGGCGTCGGGGCGCGGGCCGGGCCGCGGTGGACCCGGAACCGGTCGCGACGAGCTCGGCTCGGTCATCGTGGTGACCCTCCGCTGACGTGAGGACGGGTGTTCTGGGGGACGGCCGGCTCGTGCTCGGCCGGAAGGCGGGTTCGCACGCGAGGTTACCGGCCGGGGACGACGGGCACGGTCGAGCGCGCGAAGCGATACCGTCCCTCGTCCGGTACGACCGCCGTCCAGCCTTGGAGGTCCGCCCGCGTGGCGACGATGGATCAGTGCATGACCGCCCTCCGGAGCATCCTGGGCGACCTTGCCGCGAACCCGGCGGCCGAGGGGCTGGACCGCAGTCTCTCCTGCCGGCTGACCGACCTCGACGAGGTCGTGGTCGGCCGGCTCAGTGCGGGTGCGGTGCGCGATCTGCACGTGCTGCCGCACGGCCCCGCGGTGCCCAAGGCCGACATCCGGCTGACGATGAACAGCGACGACCTGGTGGCGTTGACGAACGGGAAGCTCCACTTCGGGCCGGCGTGGGCCAGCGGCCGGGTGAAGCTCGAGGCGGGGCTGCGCGACCTCCTGCGCCTGCGCAAGCTGCTCTGAGCCCGCGGCGCCGCTACGCCACGGGCCGGGCGCCGGTCAGCGCCCAGCGGGTGACCGCCGCCTGCGCGCGGGCGCCGGCCGCGACGACCTGCACGGGCGCCGCCCGGTCGGGGTGCCGCGACCAGTGGGCCGCGCACAGCGCCCGGAGGCCGTCGAGCCCGTCGCCGTCCCGGTCGGCCGCATCGCCGTCCCGGTCGGCCGCATCGCCGTCCCCGTCGGCCGCATCGCCGTCCCCGTCGGCCGGACCGGCGTCCCCGTCGGCCAGGACGGTGTTCCCGTCGCCGGCTTCGAGGACGAGGACGTCCTCCCCCTCGGCCACCCGGGCCGACCACCCGCCGCACCGCCAGGTGCGCCCGTCACTGATGACCGGCGGGTGGGGGTGGAGCAGACCGGAGGCATCCGCGGCGAGCAGATCGGGACGGTGGTCGGGTCGAGCGGCGAGCAGCGTCGCGGCATCGGTCACACCGGACAGGACCACCAGGCTGGCCGCACCCGCACGGCGGGCCCCCTCGATGTCGGTGTCCAGCCGGTCGCCGACGACCAGGGGACGTCGCGCCCCTGTCCGGCGGACGCACTCGGCGTGCATGGCCGGGTCCGGCTTGCCCGTCACCAGGGGCGCCTGTCCGGTGACGGCGGCGACCACGCCGACCATGGCGCCGTTGCCGGGCAACGGGCCGCGCGGCGAGGGGACCGTGGCGTCGACGTTCGTGGCGACGTGCCGGGCACCGTTCCGGACGGCCACCACCGCCTCGGCCAGATGGCTCCAGCCGACGTCGCGCCCGTACCCCTGGACCACCGCCGCGGGACGGTCCTCGGCACGCTCGACGACGGTCAGGCCCGCCGCGGTCAGCGCGGTTGCGACCCCGGGACCGCCCACCGCGAGCACGGCGGCGCCCGGTCCGAGCAGTTCCGCGACGACGGTCGCCGCGGCCTGGGAACTGGTGATGACGTCGGCCGCCTCGGCGGGGACGCCGATCTCCCTGAGGTGGCGGGCGACCTCAGCCGGAGGTCGCGCGGCGTTGTTGGTGACGAAGCCCAGGCGCATGCCGGCGGCCCGGGCCGCCATCAGGGCCTCGGGGACGCCGGGAACGGCGTGGGGGCCGACGTAGACGACCCCGTCGAGGTCGAGCAGCGCGACGTCGTAGACCCGGCAGGGTGGTGTGCTGCTGCCGGCGGCGAGCGTGGCCGGGACCGGTTGCCGGGGATGGATGGATCCGGGGCGGGCGGCGGTCACGCGGACTCGGCCGCCTGCCGGGCGCGGACGCCGCGCAACGCACGGCTGTAGTGCCCGAGGTCTGGGCGCATCGCCACGGCGAGGGCCAGGTGCTCGGCGGCGAGCCGGAGCTCCCCCGCCCGGCTGGCGGCCAGCCCCAGCCCGAAGTGGGCGTAGTCGTCGGTGGGACTCACCGCGGTCAGCGCGGTGAAGCTGACGACGGCCTCCTGGTAGCGCCCGGTGTCGTACTGGGCCCTCGCCAGCGCCTCGAGGATGCTGCGAGAGCCCGGTTCGGCGGCGCGGGCGCGGGCGAGGAGGGTGGCCGCGGCGGCCGGGTCACCGTTGCGCAGCAGCTGGACGCCGCGCTGGAACCACTCGTAGACGCCGCCCTCGGGGGAGCTTTCCGGCACTCCCGCCCCCTCTCCCTCGAGTCGTCCCCGCGCCCCGTCGACGCGCCCGTCCGGCACGGCGGGACCACCTGCGGCGGGCAGGAACCGACCGCTCCTACGATCGACCACGTGCCCGAGTCGTCGTCCCGGTCGTCCACGTCGGCGACCGGACTCGACGTCCGCCCTTTCCGTGCCCTGACCTATCGGCAGCGGGACCCCGAGCATCTCGCCCGGGTGAGTTCGCCAGCCTACGACCTCGTGACCCCCGCCGGCCGGGAGCGGCTGGCCGGGACCGACCCGCACAACGTCGTGCGGCTGATCCTCCCCGCCCCTGAGCCAGGCCCGGGCGGACGCTCGGCCGAGGTCGCCGCTGCCACCTTGCGCCGATGGCAGGACGAGGGCGTGCTGGTGCGCGACGACGAACCCGCGCTGTGGTGCTACGAGCTGCGCCCTGCCGCCGCACCGGCGACGACGGGCTGGCTGGGCGCGGTGGCGCTCCCGCCGGCCGGTTCGTCCGCGGTCCTCCCGCACGAGGACACCTATCCGGTGGCCGTCGAGGGACGGCGGGCGCTGCTGGCGGCCACCAGCACCGACCTGGAGCCCATCGTCTTGGCCCACGACCCCGATCCGGAGGTCACCGCGCTCACCGACGTGGTGCGCCAGGGGGCACCCGTGATGACGGTGGAGGACGCCGACGGAGTCGAGCACCGGCTGTGGCGGGTGACCGACCGGGCCCTGCTCGACCGGGTGGTGGCCGCCCTCGCCCGGACCGGGGCCGTCATCGCCGACGGGCACCATCGTTTCGCCGCCGCCCGCGCCCACGCGCGGACGCCCGGTGCCGGGCCGGGCAGCGACCGGGTGTTGGCGCTGGTCACGCCGATGGGCCCCGGGGGCCTGCGGGTGGATCCGATCCACCGCGTGATCCCGGACCTGGACCTGGAACCGGCCGTCGACGCCGCGTCCGCCGGTTTCCGCGTCGCGGAGGTGACGACGGCGGGCATCGGGGCCGCCGACGCGGTCCGCCGGTGGCTGGGCACTCCGGACGAGGCGGGGTTCCTCGTCACCGACGGCTCCCGGGTGGTCCGGCTGACCGAACCCTCGGCCGATGTCCGGGCGACCGTTCCACCAGAGGCGCCGCCGGCCTGGCGGGGGCTGGACGTCGTCCTGGCGCACTACGGGCTGCTCGAGCGGCTCTGGCACCGCCCCGACGACCCGGACTCGGTCCTCATCGCGCACAGCGTCGACGAGGCCGTCCGGCTGGCGGCCGACCGCGCCGGTGTCGCGCTGCTGCTCCGGGCTCCCTCGCCCTCGGACGTCGCGGCGGTGGCGCGGGCCGGAGCACGGATGCCGAGGAAGTCCACGCTGTTCGTCCCAAAGCCGCGAACCGGTCTGGTGCTGCGTCCGCTGGCCGACTGATCCGGTGGTCGGTGGGCTCACGCCGTGCGCTCGGTGGAGGTGGCACCCGTTCGTGGCACCTTGCGGCCCCTGCGACAGTTCACCTCGCAGACCGACGCCGTGCCGCTGCCCGTGCGCCAGAACCGGCGCTGCAGAGCACCCTCGACCTCCACGACGTCACCCGGCTGCCACAGCGCCGCGCGCCGCTGCAGGCCACGGTCGTACGTGATGCAGGTCAGCACGTCCACCGACTGCCCTCTGGCTCGCGGCTCGGGCCGCCGCACGACGAGCCGGAAGGTCAGCAGCGGATCGCCGCTGGGCAGCGTCCGGATCTCCGCCGGGGCGGACATCCGCCCACGGAGCACCACGTCGTTCCGGTCGATCACAGCCACGCTCATGCAGGGAGCCTGACGGCCGGACCGTGCCCGGCCCAGAGCTCGTGCGCATCTGTGGACAGTGATGATGCCTGTGCATGATCAGCGCCGCTGCGGGGTCTGACCCGTCTGTGGACTGGCCGGTGTGCCTTTCACGCGAACTGTCGGCCCGGCAGCGGTGCCCCAACACGCGCAACAGCCGGACGAACGTGACCTCAGAGGAGCCTGGCTAGAGGCCCCGTCACTGTCCTGTCCGCCCGTCCGGCCGCGCGTGCCATTCCACGTCAGGAGTCATGGCACATGACCACGATCGCAGTCCAGACGCGCACTGTCACCGTTGGCGTCGACACCCACGAAGACACCCACGTAGTCCTGGTCCGAATGGGAACCGACCAGCGGACCCGGGACTACGTCGCCAGGCGCACCACCCAAGGCATGAGCAGGCCAGAGATCATTCGCTGCCTCAAGCGCTACGTCGCCCGCGAGGTCTACGCCGCCCTCACCCACCCCGGGACTTGACGAGCAATAGGAGCTTCGCCGGGGGGCGGTGTGGACGGCCCGGCCACCGCTGTCGGGGTCAGTCCCCGGCGGGTGCCTCGTCCTCGCCGGAACCGCTGCCCGCCGGTGGCTCCGGCGGCTCGTCGGTCTCGCCCAGCAGCTCTGCGACTTCCGCCTCGACCTCCTCGTCGAAGCTCCGGCCGAGACCGTGGTCGTCCTCGGGCAGCCGGTGCACTGCTTCGGGAGCCGACGGCTGCGGGACGCTGCCCTCCGCGGCGGCCACGCCGTCCTCCGCGGCGGTGTCGAGATCCACGTCGGGCTCCTCGCCGAACTGCTGGTCCTCCAGATCGGTGAACGAGATACCGAGCCGCTCGACGGCTCCGGTCCGGTCCTCCGGATCGGCGCCGGCGATCGCGACGAGCCAGTCGGTGGCGCGCTCGGTCTCTCCCTGGCGCTGCAGCAGATCGGCGTAGGCGGAAGCGAGCCGGAGCCGGGCGGCGTCCCCCGGATGCAGGGATGCCGGGTCCAGGCAATCCCCGAGCGCCGCCTCGAGCACGAGCCGGGCCGCGGCGTCCTCGCCGAGGTCCAGCCGGGCGCCCGACTCCACGATCCGGAGCTCGACGGCCTCCTCCGGGTCCGGGTCGTCCGCGAGGGCTTCGGCGACGAGCCGCAGAGCCACCTCCGGCCGCCCCAGCGCCCGCTCGCAGTCGGCGAGGACGGCCCGGTACCCCTCGTCGCCGCTCATCCGGCGATAGGCGCGCAGTTCCCGGGCTGCCTCCGCGTAGTCCTCGGCGTGGTACGCCGCCACGCCGACCGCCTCCCGCACCGCCGCCACACGCGAGGCCCGGTCACGGGCGGCTCGGGCGTGTGCCAGCGCCGCGACGGGGTCTTCCTCGACGAGCGTGCCGGCGGCGACCAGATGCCCGGCCACGCGCTCGACGTTGCGCGGATCCATCCCGCGGAGGGCGTTGCGCACCGCCGGGTCGAGGTCCCGGACATCGACCCAATCGGGGATCTCCGGGCCAGGCGGCAGCGGCGGACGACGTTCCACGCCGGCCGCGGACGGTCGTCCGCCGCCCCGGTCGTCGCGACGGTCGTCGGAGGGCCGCCGGTCCCGCCAGTTGGCGCGGTCCCCGCGCGGTGCCTCGGGCCGCTGCCCACGCCCGGACGAGGGCCGATCACCCTGAGGACGGCGGTCCTGCCACTGCGGCCGATCACCCGTGGGCCGGTCACCACGGCCGCCGCCGGCAGCGCCGGGGCGCTGCGGCCGATCACCCGTGGGCCGATCACCCTGAGGACGGCGCTCCTGCCACTGCGGCCGATCACCCGTCGGCCGGTCACCACGACCGGCGCCGGCAGCGCCGGGGCGCTGCGGCCGATCACCCTGAGGACGGCGCTCCTGCCACTGCGGCCGATCACCCGTGGGCCGACCACCCTGAGGACGGCGCTCCTGCCACTGCGGCCGATCACCCGTGGGCCGACCACCCTGAGGACGACGGTCCTGCCACTGCGGCCGATCACCCGTCGGCCGGTCACCACGACCGGCGCCGGCAGCGCCGGGGCGCTGCGGCCGATCACCCTGAGGACGGCGCTCCTGCCACTGCGGCCGATCACCCGGGGGCCGACCACCCTGAGGACGGCGGTCCTGCCACTGCGGCCGATCACCCGTCGGCCGATCACCCGTCGGCCGGTCACCACGGCCGGCGCCGGCAGCGCCGGGGCGCTGGGGCCGATCATGCTGGGGACGGCGGTCCCGCCACTGCGGCCGATCACCCGGGGGCCGATCACCCTGGGGACGGCGGTCCTGCCACTGCGGCCGATCCCCCGTCGGCCGGTCACCACGACCGGCGCCGGCAGCGCCGGGGCGCTGCGGCCGATCACCCTGAGGACGGCGGTCCTGCCACGACGGGCGATCACCCGTCGGCCGGTCGCCGCGAGGCCGCCGCTCCTGCCAGGTCCGGCTTTCGTCACCCGACGCAGCTCCGCCCCGCCCCGCGCCCTGCCGGGCACCCGGGGTGCCTCCCGCACCGCGGGGTGAGCCGCCTTGCGCCCGGCGGAGAGACCCACCACCAGCGTGACCCCCGCCGCGGCCGGCGAAGCCGCCTCGCCCGAACCCACCGCCTCGCGGCGTGTTCGACCTGCCCCCGCCGGCGGATCCTCGTCCGCCTCCTGTGTTGCGATCGTCCCGCGCTCCACCGGAGCCGCGTCGCGGAGATGTCATGACGTGGGAACTACCTCTTCAGGATCGGCGGCACGCATCGACGAGCTGCCGACGGAGGAAAACAAGAGGAAACGCGAACGGGGGTCAGAGCGCGTGGCTCTGACCCCCGTTCGGTAATGGTTGTCCGGCGGCGTCCTACTCTCCCACCCCGTCTCCAGGGCAGTACCATCGGCGCTGAGAGGCTTAGCTTCCGGGTTCGGAATGTGACCGGGCGTTTCCCTCTCGCCATGGCCGCCGTAACGCTGTGAACATGTGGAACCGATCAGGGACCTGGATCTGGTTCGTGCGTTCAGAACCGCACAGTGGACGCGAGACTTTCTTCATGGGTGACTCGACACGCGGGTCGTGCCCCCCCGGAAGGGGGTGTGTGGTCAAGTCCTCGGCCTGTTAGTACCGGTCAGCTGCACACCTTGCG
>NZ_JBHUHP010000027.1:0-1321 GCF_042682525.1 Blastococcus deserti | reverse complement strand
CCGCCGGATGTTCCTCAGCGAATCAGCCCGCCGCAGAGCCCTGCCGAGCTGGCTTCACGAGTACAACCATCACCGGCCCCACACCGCGATCGGCAACCGCCCGCCCATCACCCGCTTGACCAACCTGTCCGGGCAGTACAATTAGCCGAGGACGTTCGTCGTTGCACGTTGTGGTCCTCGCGGTCGTCGTAGGCGCTGGCCAGAGCGCGGAGAGCGGCGGCGCTTCCTGCCTCGTCATTTCACACTCTCCGGACCGTGACAGGAGCGCCTACATGGCCCGTCACGGCGCGCCAGAGCATGAGGACGTTCTCGTGGCAGTCGCGACGCGCCGTAGCGTGCTGACATGGCCGAGACCGAGACACCGGAGCCGGGCGATCGGAGTCTTCTGCGGCGGATCGCCGATGTCGCGCCGGCCGTCGCCGCCTCAACCATCACAGGGGGTGCCGACCTCGCGCTCTTCGGCTCGCCAAGCGTTGGGGCGATGACTCCTCTCGCGGAGGTAGTCGTTGAAAAGGTCGTCGAGGCGCGACTGAAGCGCCAGCAGCGGATGCTCGAGCAGGCTGCAGAGCAGGTTGGCGGCGTCGACCGATTCGCAAAGCTCGCGACGGCCGATGACGGGCGGCTCGAGTTGACTGCCCGGTCGATCGAGGCCGCGAGACGCACTACCCGCGAGGAGAAGATTCGAGCCCTCGCGCGAGTTCTCGCGAACGGCGTTGACGGGCACGCCTCGATCGACTACTCGCAGATCCTCGCCGGCGCGATCGACTCGATCGAGGGTCCGCACATCCAGGTGCTCGCCATGGTTCGCGATCACGCCAACACCCAGGGTGGAGACTTTCCGCCGCCGGATCGCGCGATGTCCATGACCTTGGAGACCGGGATCATCGCCGCCCGAATGAAAAGCGACATGGCCGTGGTCGGGTCCGTTCTTCAAGCGCTATCGAGACAGAACCTGATCGAGCCTGTCCAAGGCGGCCTGACCTACGAGCAGTGGGGCGGGGCAGACCGGTGGGCGATCACCCAGCTCGGTCGGCAGTGTCTGACGCTGCTTGAGGCCGCCTGACCACTCGCTCCGTGCGATCTGCAGGCCAGCCTGTGCGCCCGCGGGATGCGTCGACTCTCGTAGCACGGCAGGACCAGTCGACCCAACCGGTAAGCCCAGATGCCGCCCTAGCGACGTTCTCCACCTTGACGCGACCTCGGCTGCAGCTCCGCACCGCCGACGCGTCACCGGAGACCAACAAGATCACGAGCCGACACAGACCCGTGAATAGGTGAGTTGCAGGCGCGCGTCAGCGCGGGGCGGGCGAAGCCCGTCCTC
>NZ_JBHUHP010000026.1:0-1218 GCF_042682525.1 Blastococcus deserti | reverse complement strand
CACGAGCAGCTCCTCGCAGCCGGCGGCCGCTACGCCCGCATGGACACCCACCAGCCGCAGTGGGCTCTCGCCGAGCGGGAGTCGGTCACCCCTACCCTCATCCCGGACGCGCGGGTCGTAGGCCGGGTCGGTCGGCCCGACGGGGAGCCGGTCAGTGCCTGACACCGCCTTCGCTGACGTCCGCCTGCTGCCCCTCTACGGCCGGCTCTTCCGTTATGCGCTGCGCCGTTGGCTGGCGCTGCTGGCCGTCGTGGGCGCGATGCTGCTCGACGTCGCCATGATGTTGCTGCGCCCTTGGCCGATGGCGATCGTGGTCGACAGCGTGCTCGGCACGCAGGTGCTGCCCCCGGCCCTGCGGCAGGCGTTCGAGTCGCTCCCGGGGGAGGCGTCGAAGGACAACCTGCTGCTGTGGGCGGTCCTCGCAACGGGAGCGGTCTTCCTCCTCGAGTGGTCGGTCGGCGTGCTCCTCCAGCTGGCCCGCGTCAGCTTCGGGCAGCGGATGCAGTACGACCTGGCAGCCGATCTCCTCGGTCACCTCCAGCGGCTCTCGCTACGGTTCCACGCGCGGCGAGGCGTCGGCGACCTCATCCGCCGGGTGACCACGGACTCGGCGTGCGTGTCGGCAGTCGTGAGGGATGCGGCCCTGCCTGTCCTCACGGCAGTTGTCGGCCTCGTGTCCATGTTCCTGGTGCTGTACCGGATCGACCCCGTACTGACGGTCGTCGCCCTTGCCGTGGTTCCTCCCCTTGGTCTGGTGATGTGGCTCCTGGCGCGCCCGATG
Organism: Blastococcus deserti; assembly: GCF_042682525.1. NCBI lineage: Bacteria > Bacillati > Actinomycetota > Actinomycetes > Geodermatophilales > Geodermatophilaceae > Blastococcus > Blastococcus deserti. The sequence goes on along the minus strand of NZ_JBHUHP010000026.1, from coordinate 437 downwards.
GCGGCCAGGGACTACGCGCTCCAGGAGGCCGAGGGACGGCTGTACCGGGTCGTGGAGGAGACGTTGTCCGCCGTCCCCACCGTGCAGGCGTTCTCGGGTGAGGCCAGCGGTGATCGGCGGATGCACCTCGGCACGCAGGACGTCCTGCGAAGGACCCTCGACCAGACGAGGACGGAACTCTGGTTCAAGGTCGGCGTGGGGAGCGCGACGGCGGTGGGCACGGCCTCGGTGACCTGGATCGGTGCTGGGCACGCGCTGGCCGGCGACCTGAGCGTCGGCGAGATCCTGGTCTTCCTCGCCTACCTCAGCTCGCTCTACGGACCGCTCCACGCCCTCGTGTACTCGGGCTCCACCCTGCAGAGCGCAGCCGGCAGCGTCTTCCGGGTGGTGGAGGTGCTGGAGGCGGAGCCGGAGGTGGCCGACGGGCCGGGGGTGGG
>NZ_JBHUHP010000025.1:0-17346 GCF_042682525.1 Blastococcus deserti | reverse complement strand
CCTCCCGGGCCGCGCGGCGCAGACAGAACGGTACACCATCTCCGGGGCCCTTCGCAGCGGGCTTGGGACGTGGCGTCCGTCTCCGTGTCCCACCGGCTCCGGTGGGACGTCAGCGGATGCGACCGCCGGCTGGCTCCGGGCCTTCCCGGGCACTGTGCCGGCTCAGGCCAACACCCCTGCCGCCTCGGTTCGAGCCGGGCGACACCGGATGCGACCGCCGGCCGGCTTCGGGCGTTCCCGGGCGCTGTCCCCAGCGGATCGCATGCCGTCGCACCGGTAGGACCTCGGCGACACCGGGTCCAACCACCGCCGGGACGCGGCCCTGCCCGTGCCCCGTGTCGACCGGCTCACAGCGGGCTGGGCGGACCGGTGGGCCGGGGCGGCCGGAAGACCAGGATCGTCAGAGACCGAGGAAGCTCTCGATGCCCACGGTGAGGCCGGGACGTCGGCCGATCTCCCGGACCGCGAGCAGGACGCCCGGCATGAAGGACGCGCGGTCGTACGAGTCGTGGCGCAGGGTGAGGGTCTCCCCCGCCGCGCCCATGAGCACCTCCTGGTGTGCGACCAGTCCGGTGAGCCGGACCGCGTGCACGGGAACGCCCTCGACGTCGGCACCCCGCGCCCCGGGCAACGAGTCGGTCGTCGCGTCGGGGGCGGGAGGCAGGCCGCCGGCCCGCCGGGCTGCGGCCACCAGACGGGCGGTGCGCACCGCCGTGCCCGAGGGTGCGTCGACCTTGTTGGGGTGGTGCAGCTCCACGACCTCGACGGAGGGGAAGAAGCGGGCCGCCTCCTGCGCGAACTTCATGAGCAGGACGGCCCCGATGCCGAAGTTGGGTGCGATGACGACCCCGACGTCGGGCTTGGGCTCCAGCCACTCGGCCACCGTGGCCAGCCGCGCCTCGTCGAAGCCCGTCGTCCCGACGACGCAGTGGATGTTGTTGTCGATGCAGAAGCGGATGTTGTCCATGACGACGTCCGGCCGGGTGAAGTCCACGACCACCTGGGCACCGGCGTTGGCGAGGTCGAAGAGCCAGTCGCCGGCGTCGACCATGGCCACCAGCTCGAGGTCGTCGGCGGCGTTGACCGCCTTCACGACCTCGGTGCCCATCCGCCCACGAGCGCCCAGGACCCCGACGTTGATGAGCGGGGCCTCCGCCGTCGGGGTGTGCGCGGGCTGCGTGCCCGGGGTCGAGGTACTGGTCGTCACGCGGTCAGGTTTCCCGGCCGACCGCCAGGGCGCAAGACGGCACCCTCGTCAGGCTGCCGGCTCCCGCCGTCGGGACACGGCTTGCCAGAGGGCCAGACCGAGCAGGAGGCCCGCCACGTCGGCCAGCCAGTCGGCGGGCGAGGCCGAACGGTTCAGCGAGGTGACGCCCTGGATCACCTCGCTCACGGCGGCGTAGAGCACCAGCAGCCCGGCGAGGACCCGGTGTCCGGTCCCGGCCCAGCGGCCGCTCAGCGCCAGGGCGGCGAACAGGCCGGCGTGCACGATCTTGTCGACCCCGGGCGGCGCGGACGGGACGTCGTCCGCCGGCGCGAAGAGGACCGCCAGCGAGACCAGGACGACGACCGCGAAGACGCCCCGGGACAGGGCGCCGTGGACCTGGAGGGCTGCACGCATCGGCTCGCGCGGCTCAGAGCCGGTCCAGGTCGGACTCGCGGTAGGGCCCGACCACCGCCAGACAGGTCTCCTGACGGAAGAGCTGGGCCGCCACGTCGCGCACCCGACCTTCGTCGACGGCGTCGATGCGGGCGAGCACCTCACGCACCGGCAGGTACTCCCCGTAGGACAGCTCGCTCTTGCCCAGCCGGCTCATCCGGGAGCCGGTGTCCTCGAGGCCCAGGACGAGCCCGCCCTTGAGCTGGCCGCGACTGCGAGCGACCTCCTCGGGTGTGATGCCCTCGGTGGCGACGCGGTCGAACTCGGCGCGGACGAGCCGGAGCACCTCGGGCACGCGTTTCTTGGAGCACCCCGCGTACACGGAGAACGAGCCCGCTCCGGCGTAGTGCGACAGGGCCGACCCGACGCTGTAGACCAGGCCGCGCTTCTCGCGGATCTCCTGGAACAGCCGCGAGCTCATCCCGCCGCCCACCGCGGCGTCGAGGACGGCGGCGGCGTAGCGGCGATCGTCCAGCCGTCCCATCGCCGGGGTGCCCAGGAGCAGATGGGTCTGCTCCGTGCGGCGCGCGATCAGCCCGGCCGGGCGGGCCGGCTTGTCGATCACGGCATCGCCCGTGCGCAGGGGGGCAGGACGCGCGTCCCCGGAGAGGCGGTCGCCGAACGCCGCAATGACCAGGTCGAGCACCTGCCGGTGGTCGACGCGCCCGGCCGCGGTCACGACGATCGAGGGCACGGTGTACCTGCTGCGGTACCAGCCGTCGACGGCGTCCCGGGTGAGCCCCTCGATCGACTCCACCGTGCCCAGCACCGACCGGCCGAGGGGGGTGTCGCCGAACAGGGTCTCGGCGAACAGGTCGTGCACCGCGTCGGAGGGCTCGTCGTCGCGCATGGCGATCTCCTCGAGGACCACGGTGCGCTCGGACTCCAGGTCCGCGGCGGTGTTGCAGGCCTCGGTGACCAGATCCGACAGCAGGGTCACCGCGAGCGGGAGATCACTGGTCAGGACGTTGGCGTAGTAGCAGGTGTGCTCCTTGGCGGTGAAGGCGTTCATCTCCCCGCCGACGGCGTCCATGGCCGTCGCGATCTCCAGCGCGCTGCGGGTCGCCGTCCCCTTGAACAGCAGGTGCTCGAGGAAGTGGGACGAGCCCGACAGCTCCGAGGTCTCGTCGCGGGAGCCGACGCCGACCCAGATGCCGAGCGTCGCCGACAGCACGCCGGGCATCGTCTCCGTCAGGACCCGCAGGCCCCCGGGCAGCTCGGTGCGCTCCACCCGCCCGCCGACCTCGTCGAGGTCGAGCAGGACGGTCTCCCCGACGGGAACCGGGGCGGATGCACCCGCACCCGCCCCGGTCCCGATGGCTTCAGTCGTCACTCACCCGCGGGGGCGGCCTCGGCCGGAGCCGGCTCGCCGGAGCCCTCGCCGTCCGCGGCGACCGGCACGAGGCTGATCTTGCCGCGGGCGTCGATGTCGGTGATCTCCACCTGCAGCTTGTCGCCGACGTTCACGACGTCCTCGACCTTGCCGATGCGCTTGCCCGCACCCAGCTTGCTGATGTGGACCAGGCCGTCCTTGCCGGGCAGCAGGGAGACGAAGGCACCGAACGGCGTGGTCTTGACGACCGTGCCGAGGAACCGCTCGCCGACCTTGGGCATCTGCGGGTTCGCGATGGCGTTGATCCGGTCCACCGCGGCCTGGGCCGAGGGGCCGTCGGACGCGCCGACGTAGATCGTGCCGTCGTCCTCGATGGTGATGTCGGCACCGGTCTCGTCCTGGATCGCGTTGATCATCTGGCCCTTGGGGCCGATGACCGCGCCGATCTTGTCGACCGGGATGCGCACCGTGGTCACGCGCGGGGCGTACGGGCTCATCTCGTCGGGGGCGTCGATGGCCTCGTTCATCACGTCGAGGATGTGCAGCCGGGCCGCACGGGCCTGGGTCAGGGCCTGGGCCAGCACGTCGGACGGGATGCCGTCGAGCTTGGTGTCCAGCTGCAGCGCGGTGACGAAGTCGCGGGTGCCCGCGACCTTGAAGTCCATGTCACCGAAGGCGTCCTCGGCGCCGAGGATGTCGGTCAGCGCGACGTACTCGGTCTTGCCGTCGACCTCGTCGGAGACCAGGCCCATGGCGATGCCGGCGACCGGCGCCTTGAGCGGCACACCGGCGTTGAGCAGGGCCAGGGTCGAGGCGCAGACCGAGCCCATGGAGGTCGAGCCGTTCGAGCCCAGGGCCTCGGAGACCTGCCGGATCGCGTAGGGGAACTCCTCGCGGTCGGGCAGGACCGGCACCAGCGCCCGCTCGGCGAGCGCGCCGTGGCCGATCTCGCGGCGCTTGGGCGACCCCACGCGGCCGGTCTCACCGGTGGAGTACGGCGGGAAGTTGTAGTTGTGCATGTAGCGCTTGCGGTCGACCGGCGACAGGGTGTCGAGCTGCTGCTCCATGCGCAGCATGTTCAGCGTGGTGATGCCCAGGATCTGGGTCTCGCCGCGCTCGAACAGGGCCGAGCCGTGCACGCGGGGCACGACCTCGACCTCGGCCGACAGCGGCCGGATGTCGGCCAGGCCGCGACCGTCGATGCGGACCTTGTCGCGCAGGATGCGCTGACGGACCACCTTCTTGGTGACCGCGCGGAAGGCGGCGGAGATCTCCTTCTCGCGGCCCTCGAACTGGCCGGCCAGCGACGACACGACCTCGTCCTTGAGGGCGTCGGTGGCGTCGTTGCGCTCCTGCTTGGAGGCGATCGCCTGCACCTGGGCCAGGCGCTCCGCGGCGGCGGCGTCGACGGCGGCGTAGACGTCGTCCTGGTAGTCGAGGAAGCGGGGGAAGTCGGCGACCGGCTTGGCCGCCTTCTCCGCCAGCGCGCTCTGCGCCTCGCACAGCACCTTGATGAAGGGCTTGGCGGCCTCGAGCCCTTGCGCGACGACCTCCTCGGTCGGGGCCGGGGCGCCCCCGGCGACCAGCTGGAGCGTCTTCTCGGTGGCCTCGGCCTCGACCATCATGATCGCGACGTCGCCGTCCGGGAGGACACGGCCGGCCACGACCATGTCGAAGACGGCGTCCTCGAGCTCGGTGTGGGTCGGGAAGGCCACCCACTGGCCGTTGATCAGCGCCACGCGGGCGCCGCCGACCGGACCCGAGAACGGGAGCCCGGACAGCTGGGTGGACGCCGAGGCGCCGTTGATGGCCAGCACGTCGTAGAGGTGGGCCGGGTCGAGCGAGAGGACCGTGATGACGACCTGGACCTCGTTGCGCAGGCCCTTGGCGAACGTCGGGCGCAGCGGGCGGTCGATCAGGCGGCAGGTGAGGATCGCGTCCTCGGACGGGCGTCCCTCACGGCGGAAGAACGAGCCGGGGATGCGGCCCGCGGCGTACATCCGCTCCTCGACGTCGACGGTGAGCGGGAAGAAGTCGAACTGCTCCTTGGGGGAGCGACCGGCCGTGGTGGCCGACAGCAGCATGGTGTCGCCCATGCTGACGACGACGGAGCCGGCGGCCTGCTTGGCCAGGCGGCCGGTCTCGAACGTGATGGACCGGGTGCCGAAGCTGCCGTTGTCGATGACCGCGGTGGCGGTGGTGACGCCGTCCTCCGGGTCGAACTCGGCCGCCACTGGGTTGTTGACAGGGCTGCCGGTGGTGGTGGGTGCGGACATGTGTCCTTCTCTCTTCTCGTCGCAGCGGCCTCGTGCCGACCTGCGACTCCTCTGACGACCCGCTGCTCTGGTGCTGAGCCGTCCTGCGTCCGGGGTGACCGGTGCTCGATCGAAGCCCTCGGGAGTCGGTTCCCCGCGCGGGAGGATCCGATACGTGCCCGGGGGCCACTACCGAGGACCGGCCCTGCGGGGACGCGTCCGGCGGCGGGCCGGTTCTCCCCGTGCGGCGGGTGCCGCACGAGGAAGGGGACCGTCCCGGGATGTCCCGGGAGCGGCCCCCTCGTCGTGCCTAGCGGCGCAGACCCAGCCGCTCGATCAGTGAGCGGTAGCGGGTGATGTCCGTCTTCGCCAGGTAGTTCAGCAGCCGGCGGCGACGGCCGACCAGCAGCAGCAGGCCCCGCCGGCTGTGGTGGTCGTGCTTGTGGGACTTGAGGTGCTCGGTCAGGTCGCTGATCCGGCGGGTCAGCATCGCGACCTGCACCTCGGGCGAACCGGTGTCGTTCTCGACCGTGGCGTACTCGGTCATGATCTGCTTCTTGAGCGCGCTGTCGAGCGCCATTGATCGCCTCCGGGGCGGGTCACGTGTGGCCCCCGGTCTGAATCACGGGGGCAGGCTGCACACGCCGTGCAGGGACGGCGACCAGCAGACTACCAGCGGCGATCGGACGTACCGCCGGCCGCCGGGTCGATCATCGTGACCGGGTCGGGCATCAGCGGGGACGCGCCGTGCCGACCGACGCGCGGACGATGGTCGACCGCGCGGGGCGGGTCACTCCAGCCCGAGGACGCTCCGGGTGTCGGCCACGTCCTTCGCGATGGCCGCGAGCAGCGCGTCGACGTCGGGGAAGGCGGCCATGGGACGCAGCCGGTGGGCGAATTCCACGCCGACGTGCTCGCCGTAGAGGTCGCCCTGGTAGTCGAGCACGTAGGCCTCGACGGTCCGCCGGCTGCCCTGGAAGGTGGGATTGGTCCCCACGGAGATGGCGGCCGGCCGGCGCTCCCGGCTGGCGCCGCTGCGCCGGTCGCGGGTGACCAGGTGACCGGCGTAGACACCGTCGGCCGGGATGGCGGTGAAGGGCGGCGTCTCCACGTTCGCGGTCGGGTAGCCCAGGTCCCGGCCACGCTGGTCCCCGCGGACCACGACGCCGTCGACCCGGTGCGGCCGGCCGAGGGCACGGGCCGCCGACACCATGTCGCCCGCGGCCACGCACGCCCGCACGTAGGTGGAGGAGATCGTCACCTCACCGCCGTCGGACGAGTCCTCGGCGAGGGCCACCCCCTCGACGGCGAACCCGAAGCGGCGCCCTTCGGCGCGGAGCGTCTCGACGGTCCCCGCCGCCCGGTGCCCGTAGGTGAAGTTCTCCCCCACCACCACCTGCGCGGCGTGCAGGTGCTCGACGAGCACCGTGTGGGTGAACGTCTCGGGCGCGAGCCGCATGAACTCCGGGGTGAAGGGCACCACGCACATCGCGTCGACGCCGAGCTCCGCGACCAGCTCCGCCTTGCGGTCCATGGAGGTCAGGATCGCGGGGTGCGAGCCGGGGCGGACCACCTCGGCCGGGTGCGGGTCGAACGTCAGCAGCAGACACGGACGGCTCATGGCGCGGGCCCGCGCCACCGCGACACCGATCAGCTTCTGATGGCCCCGGTGGACGCCGTCGTACATGCCGACGGTGACCACGGTCCGGCCGAGATCACCCGGGGTGGCCTCCACGCCCCGCCAGCGCCGCACGCGAGCCGCTCAGGAGACCCGGTGCAGCCAGCCGTGGGTGTCGGCCACCCGCCCGTGCTGGATGTCGAGCAGCGCTTCGCGCAGCCGCATGGTGAGCGGGCCGGGGTTGCCGTCGGCGACGGTGAAGTCGCCGGTGCGGGCCTTGACCTCGCCGACCGGGGTGATGACCGCGGCGGTGCCGCAGGCGAAGGTCTCGGTGACGGTGCCGTCGGCGACGCCCCGCCGCCACTCCTCGAGGCTGACCTTCCGCTCGGTCACCCGGTGCCCCATGTCGCGGGCGAGCGTGATCAGGGAGTCGCGGGTGATGCCGGGCAGCAGGGTGCCGGAGAGTTCGGGGGTGACGAGCTCGGCCGCCTCGCCGGATCCGAGGACGAAGAACAGGTTCATCCCGCCCAGCTCCTCGATGTACTTCTTCTCCACGGCGTCGAGGTACACGACCTGGTCGCACCCGAGCGCGCTGGCCTGCTGCTGAGGGAGCAGGCTGGCGGCGTAGTTGCCGGCGCACTTGACGTCGCCCGTGCCGCCGGGGGCGGCCCGGACGTAGTCCTCGGAGACGTAGACCGACACCGGGTGGACGCCCCGGGGGAAGTACGCGCCGGCCGGGCTGGCGATGACCAGGAACAGGTACTCGTGCGCCGGACGGACCCCCAGGAAGGACTCCACCGCCAGCTGGTAGGGCCGCAGGTAGAGCGTCTGGTCAGGTCCGGTCGGAACCCAGTCGCGGTCGGCGTCGACCAGCGCGTCGACGGCGGCGATGAACGCCTCCTGAGGCACCGGCGGCATCGCCAGGCGCTGCGCGCTGCGGACGAAGCGGGCGGCGTTGGCCTCCGGCCGGAAGGTGGCGACGCTGCCGTCGGGCTGGGCGTAGGCCTTGAGCCCCTCGAAGATCGACTGCGCGTAGTGCAGGGCAGCGGTGCCGGGGTCCAGCTGCAGCGGCGCGTACTGGGTCAACCGCGCGTCGTACCACCCGCGGCCGGCGTCGTATCGGGCCACGAACATGCTGTCGGTGAAGTACCGGCCGAAGCCCGGGTCGGAGAGCAACTCGTTGCGCTCGGCGGCGGGGCGGCGCCGCACGTCCTCCACGACCACCGGCACGTCCTCGGTGAACATCCGCGAGGAGGTACGGCTGTCGCTGAGCGTGTCGGTCATGGCTCCCACCTGCGTGCGCGTGTCGGACGGCCTCCGGCGACCACCGGGAGCCGTCGTCACACTATCCCCGCGGCGGGCGGCGGCCGTGAGCCCACCGCCGCCCGGAGCGGCGATCAGGCCTGGTTCTCCTGGTTCACCCGCGGTCCGGCGTACTCGAGGACCTCGTAAGTCCACACGTGGGCCGAGTGCGGCGCGGCGGAGGCCAGGGTGTCGCCGCCGCCGTCGTGGGCGCGGTCGAAGTCCTGGCTCGACTGCCAGGCCTCGTAGTCCTCCTGGCTGGTCCACCTCGTGTACACCAGGTACTGGTCGGTGCCCTCCAGCGGGCGCAGCAGCTCGAACCACTCGAACCCCGGAGTGGTCTCGACGGCTCCGGCGCGGCCACGGAAGCGCTCCTCGAAGCGGGCCTGCTTGTCCGGTGGAACGGTGATCGCGTTGATCTTGACGACGCTCATGGCCCTCCCCTTCCCGGCTGGCCGGTCGGTCAACCCCGGGATGAGGCACCCTGGGCAGCGTGAGTTCGCAGCGCATCACCGACCTGGGCTTCGCCCGACTGGACCTGGACCGGGGCCACCGCACCGGCACACCCGAGGTCGTCTACGCGGCCGGCAAGACGCCCGCGCAGACCGTCGCCTGCCTCGCGGCGCTCCTCGACGGCGGAGCCCACCCGGCCTGGGCCACCCGGGTGGACGAGGCCACCGCCGCCGCGGTGCGCGAGCGGTGGCCCGACGCGGTCATCGACGCCGAGGCGCGCTGCGCCTTCGTCGGGGACCTGCCCGATCCGGTCGGCAACGTCCTCGTCCTCACCGCCGGGACGTCGGACGGACCCGTCGCCGCCGAGGTCGCGGCCACCCTGCGGGCGTCCGGGGTGGGCTGCACCCGCGTGGACGACGTGGGCGTGGCGGGTGTCCACCGCGTCCTCGCCGTGGCCCCCGACGTGGCGGCCGCCGACGCGGTCGTCGTCGCCGCCGGGATGGACGGCGCGCTGCCCAGCGTGGTCGCCGGGCTCACCGACCGGCTCGTCGTGGCGGTGCCCACCTCGGTGGGCTACGGCGCGGCCTTCGAGGGGCTGGCCGCCCTGCTGACGATGCTCACCGCCTGCGCACCCGGCGTGCTCGTGGTCAACATCGACAACGGTTTCGGCGCGGGCGTGGCCGCCGCGCGGATCGTGCGGTCGGCGCACGAGGGCCGGGGAACGGCGGGCGAGACGGCTCAGCGGTAGCGGACCGGATCGGGCAGCAGCTCGTTCATCGACCCGGACCGGAAGCCGCGGGGGTCGATCTCCACCCGGGCGAAGCCGGCCACCGCGGCCAGCAGGTCCGGTCGACCGGTCAGCTCGCCCACCAGCGCGGCATCCACCTCCACGCGGGCGGTGTCGCCACCGAGGTCGCGCACCCGCAGGTCCCGGACGGCCAGGCCCGCGGCCGTCATCGCCGCGCGCAGTGCCGTCTCGGCCGCCTCCACCCGCGCCAGCCCCTCCGCCGACACGGGCACGCCGTAGGCGATCCGGCTGGCCAGGCAGGCGGCGGCCGGCTTGTCCGCCAGGGGCAGGCCCCACCGTCGGGCGGCGGCCCGGACGTCGTCCTTGGTCATGCCGGCGCGGGCGAGCGGCGCCCACGCGCCGCGTTCGGCGGCCGCGCGGATACCGGGCCGGAAGCCGGCCCGCAGGTCGTCGGCGTTGGTGCCGGTGACGACGTCGGCGATGCCCAGGCGCGCGGCGAGAGGGGTCAGGACCTCGATCAGCTCGGTCTTGCAGAAGGCGCACCGGTCCCCCGCGTTGGCGCGGTACCCCTCGCGGGACAGCTCGTCGGTGCGGGGCAGCTCGTGGCGGACGCCGAGCGACGCGGCGAAGGCGGCCGCAGCCGTCCGCTCGGCGCCGGGCAGGCTCGGCGACACGGCGGTGGCGGCGACGACGCGGTCGGGGCCGAGGGTCCGCACGGCGGCAGCCAGGACGACGCCGGAGTCGACGCCCCCGGAGAAGGCGACGAGAACTCCCGGTAGCGGCGTGAACTGCGCCGCGAGGTCATCGAGCCGGTCGTCGAGAGTGCTCACGGAGGACAGGTTCTCACGCGGCCGGGAAGCCGACCGCGACCCGGGCGGTCGGACCGGAGTCCTCGAGCAGCGCGACGAGGCGGCCGTCGGGGTCGACCGCCGCATGCAGCCCGGGCGATCCCGTGGCCGGGATCCGCTGCCCGTAGGCGAGCGCGCGCGCCTCGTCGGCCGCGACGCGCCGGGAGGGGAAGACGGTGGTCGCGGCCTCGGTCATGGGCAGGAAGCCGGGACCGCGACCGCTGACCAGTGCCGCTCCGGCGTCCTCCACCGGCGCCGCCTGCTCGACCGAGAACGGTCCGGAGGCGGTGCGGCGCAGGGCGGTGAGGTGCCCGCCCACGCCCAGTGCCGCGCCGGCGTCACGGGCGATGGCGCGGACGTAGGTGCCGGCCGTGCAGGACACCGTCACGTCGACGTCGACGAGATCCGGCTCCGCCCGCACGACGCGGTGGACCTCCAGCCGGTGGACGACCACCGAGCGGGGCGCGAGCTCCACCTCCTCGCCGGCACGGACCCGGTCGTAGGAGCGGCGGCCGGCGACCTTGACCGCGCTCACCGACGACGGAACCTGCTGCAGCGGACCGGTCTGCGCGGCGAGCGCGGCACGGATCACCGTGTCGTCCAGGTGCCCCGCGGGGGTGGCGGTGAGGACCTCGCCCTCCCGGTCGTCGGTGACGGTGGTCCGCCCCAGCCGGATGGTCGCGTCGTAGGTCTTGTCGTGGCCGCCCACGTACCCGAGCAGGCGCGTCGCGGCGCCGACCCCGAGGACCAGCAGGCCGGTGGCCATCGGATCGAGCGTGCCGGCGTGCCCGACCTTGCGGACCGACAGCACCCGCCGCGCCCGGGCGACGACGTCGTGGGAGGTCATCCCACCCGGCTTGTCGACGAGCAGCAGGCCGGGAGGGACGTCGGCATCGGGACGGCGCCTACTCATGGCTCCGCTCCGCGGTCGCTACCTGCCGGCTCCCGGGCACCTCGCTGCGATGCCCACTCGCGCGTCGTGTTCGCGGACTCACCCGGTAACTGTCACAGGCGCGGTCAGCCAGCGATCACCCGCCACCCGCGCGAGGACGCCCACCAGCCGCAGCCCGATGAACAGGCACAGGCCGGTCCACACGCCGGCGAGCCCCCAGCCGAGAGGGCCGGCCAGGAGGGACAGCGGCAGGAACCCGCCCACGGCCGAGCCGATCGTGACCGTGCGCAGGTAACCGACGTCGCCGGCGCCCATGAGGACGCCGTCGAGGGCGAAGACCACCCCGGCCAGCGGCTGCATGCCGGCCAGGAACCACCAGACGACCACGGCCTGCGCGACGACGGCGGGATCGTCGGTGAACAGCGGCACGAGGACGTCCCGCAGCGCCAGGAGCGCCGCGGCGACGAGGACACCGGTGCCCAGGCCCCAGAGCGCGACCCGGGCCGCCGTGGCCTGCGCCTCGGCCGGGCGCTGGCCGCCCAGGGCGTGACCGACCAGTGTCTGGGCCGCGATCGCGTAGGCGTCCAGCACCAGGGCGAGGAAGAAGAACAGCTGGAGAGCGATCTGGTGCGCGCCGAGGGCGGCGGTACCGGTCCGTGCCGCCACGCCGGCGGCCACCAGGAAGGACACCTGCAGCACCGCGGCGCGCAGGAGCAGGTCGCGGCCGATGACCAGCTGCGTGCGGACGGCCGCCGGCCGGGGCCGCCAGTCCGCGCCCTCCCGCACGAGCGCCCGGACGAACAGCGCGGCGGTCAGTGCCTGCCCCACGACGTTCGCCACGGCCGACCCGACCAGCCCGAGACCGGCGGGGTGCACCAGCAGCGGGCAGAGCACCAGGCTCAGGAGGCTGCCCGCGACGACGTAGCGCACCGGGCGGCGCAGCTCCTGGACCCCGCGCAGCCAGCCGTTGCCGGCCAGCGAGATCAGCAGCAGCGGCGCCCCCAGGCCGGCGACCCGGAGCCACTGCTCCCCCGCCTCGGCGACCGGGCCGGGACCGCCGGCCAGCAGGCGGGTCAGCGGTCCGGCGAGGAGCTGGAACAGCAGCAGCACCGCCAGCCCGAGCCCCACGGCCAGCCAGGTCGCCTGGACCCCCTCGGCCACGGCACCGTCACGGTCACCGGCGCCGGCCCGGCGGGCGGCGCGGGCGGTGGTGCCGTAGGCCAGGAAGTTGAGCAGCGCCGCCGCCCAGGCCAGCAGTCCGCCGCCGACGGCGAGCCCGCCGAGCGGAACGGTGCCCAGGTTGCCGACGACGGCGGTGTCGACGAGCAGGTAGAGGGGCTCGGCCGCGAGCACGACGAGCGCCGGGAGCGCGAGCGAGACGACGGAGGAACTGCCCTTCGTCATGACGGGGTCGGAACCACGCGTCGAGCCCGGAGCCTGGTCAGGAGTCGATGCGCGCGGCCGACAGCTCGCGGCGGAGGGCCTCGATGGTCTTCTCACGGTCCAGCGCGGAGCTGTAGCCGGCCGCGAGCACGTGTCCCCCGCCGCCGAGGGCGATCGCCACCCGCGCGACGTCGGTGGCGCCGCGCGACCGCAGGGACACCGACCACGAGCCGTCGTCCTGCCCCTTGAGGACGCAGGCGACGTCGGCCTCCTGAGCGGAGCGGACGACGTCGACCAGGGCCTCGAGCTGCTCGGCGGGCAGTCCGTGCTCCGCGGCCTCGGCGGCGCTGGACCAGGTCCACACCAGGCCCGCGCCGACCTCGGGCTCCAGGACGGCCCGACCGGTCACCACCGACAGCAGGCCGAGCCAGCCGAAGGGGGCGGTGTCGAACAGGCGCCGGCTGATCGCTGCGTGGTCGATCCCCGTGGCCAGCAGCCGGGCCGCGAGCTCGTGGGTGTCGGGGCGGGTGTTGCCGAAGCGGAAGGACCCGGTGTCGGCCGCCAGACCCGCGTAGAGGCAGGTGGCCAGCCGGCTGTCGAGGGTGACGCCGAGCTCGTCGAGGAGCCCCGCGACGAGGCTGACCGTCGCGGGAGCGGCTCCGTCGACCAGGCGGACGTCGCCGAAGCCAGGGTTGCTCGCGTGGTGGTCGACGACCACAGACGTGCCGGCGGTGTCCAGCAGGACCGCGAGCTCACCGAGACGGGCGGGCGAGGCCGCGTCCAGGCTGACGAACACGTCGGGCGAGGCCGGGACCGCCGAGGACGGCACGAGCCCTTCGGCACCGGGCAGCCAGCCGAGGGACGCGGGCAGGGTGAACGGGTCGGGGAAGGTGACGAGGACGCGGGCTCCCCGGCGGCGCAACCCCTCGGCGAGGGCCAGCGTGCTGCCCAGGGCGTCGGCGTCGGGCTGGACGTGCCCGGAGAGGACCACGGTGGCGCGGGCGTCCGCCGCCTCGGCGAGCACCGAGGCGGCGGTGCGGAGCGCGGACGCGTCCGCATGCGCGGAGGTGAGCGACACGGGGATCAGGCGTCCGGGCCGGGGGCGGCCACGGGAGGGGCGTTGCGCTCCTCCTGCACGTCGCCGCCGCCCACGGGATAGGCGGTGCCGTCCTCCGGCTCGTCGGAGGCGATGCTCGGCGACTCCCCGATCTCGCCTCGCTTGCCGCCGTCGGTGGGATCACCGGAGGCGGGCACGTCGCCGCCGCCGAGCTGCGACTCCCCGTGTCCCTCGCCGGGCTCGTACGGATCCGGGTCGACTTCACTCACAGTGCGCTCCTGGTGCGTGCGGGGTCCTCGGCACTCTCATCGGCAGTGCCGGACGCGACCGTGTCGTCGGCGTCGTCGTGGCGGTCGTCCTCGTCGTCCTCGGCGGGCTTGCGGTAGGGGTCCGCCTCGCCGGCGTACTGGGCGCCCTCGCGGGCACGGGCGAGCTCCGCGTCGGCGTGCCGCGCGCGCTCCAGTGCCTCCTCGAGTTCGCGGGCGGTGTCCGGGACGATGTCGGCGACGAAGGTGAGCGTCGGCACGAACTTGATGCCCGTCTGCCTCCCCACCGTGGAGCGGAGCACCCCGGTGGCGCTCGTCAGCGCCGCCGCCGAGTCCGCGATCTGCGTCTCGTCGCCGTAGACGGTGTAGAAGACGGTGGCCTCGCGGAGGTCACCGGTCACCCGGGCGTCGGTGATCGTCACCATGCCCAGGCGGGGGTCCTTGATCTGGGTCTCGATCGCGGCGGAGACGATCTGACGGATGCGGACCGCCAGCTTGCGGGCGCGGGCCGGATCGGCCATCGGACCTCCTCGAACGGGGCGTCCGGGAGGACGCCGGATGGACGGTGGGTACGGACCCCTCCCGGTGCCCTCGGCGTGCGAGGGCCGGGGGAGGGTCCTTCTGCTGCGACAGCGGGGAGGAGGGGGGTGGCCCCGTCCCGGGTCCCGCCCCGAGCCTGCGGGGAGCGGGTCGCCCCGTCCCGGGGCCCGCCCCCGGCGTGCGGGGCGGGGAGGATGGGGTCCTTTCTCAGTCGTCGGTGTCGGAGTGGAGCTGTCGATGTGTCGACAGCAGCGTCACCTCCGGCCGCTCGGCCAGCAACCGCTCGCACGCGTCGAGGACGTCGGTCACCTGACCGGCGTCCCCGGCGACGGTGGCGACGCCCACCTGCACGCGACGATGCAGGTCCTGGTCGCCCACCTCGGCGGCGGCCACGGCGAAGCGGCGCCGCAGCTCGGCCACGATCGGCCGGACCACGGCGCGCTTGCCCTTCAGCGAGTGGACGTCGCCGAGCAGCAGATCAGCGGTCAGCGACCCCGTGAACACTCGGCTCCGTCCCGGGCCCCGTCCCGAACCGGCGAGGGATGGGGAGGACGGGGGTCCTTTTCCTGCTGCTGGGCGACGGCGGCCCCGGCCTCCCCACCCCGGGCGGGCACGGGGTGGGGAGGCGGGGTCGTTCCTCAGGTGCGCGGGATCTCGCGCATCTCGTAGGTCTCGATCACGTCGTCGACCTTGATGTCGTTGAACGACCCCAGGCCGATACCGCACTCGTAGCCCTCGCGGACCTCGGTGGCGTCGTCCTTGAACCGGCGGAGGGACTCCACCGTCAGGTTGTCGGCGACCACGGCACCGTCACGGATGAGCCGCGCCTTCGAGTTGCGGACGATCGTGCCGCTGCGGACCAGCGAACCGGCGACGTTGCCGATGCGCGGCACCCGGAAGACCTCGCGGACCTCCGCCGTGCCGAGCTGGACCTCCTCGTACTCGGGCTTGAGCATGCCCTTGAGGGCGGCCTCGATCTCGTCGATGGCCTGGTAGATGACCGAGTAGTACCGGACGTCGATGCCCTCGCGGTTGGCCAGCTCCGTGGCCTGGCCCTCGGCCCGGACGTTGAAGCCCAGGACGATGACGTCGTCGGCCAGCGCCAGGTCGATGTCGCTCTTGGTGATCGAGCCGACCCCGCGGTGGATGACCCGCAGCGAGACGTCGTCGCTCACCTCGATCTTCATCAGCGCCTCTTCGAGCGCCTCGACGGTGCCCGAGTTGTCGCCCTTGATGATCAGGTTGAGCTGGCGGTTCTCCTTGAGCGCGGCGTCGAGGTCCTCGAGGCTGATCCGCTTGCGCATGGAGGCGTTCTGGGCGTTGCGGATGCGGGCCTGGCGGCGGTCGGCGATCTGCCGCGCCACCCGGTCCTCCTCGACGACCAGGAACGTGTCGCCGGCGCGAGGCACCGAGGTGAGACCCACGACCTGCACGGGGCGGGCCGGCAGGGCCTCCTTCAGCTTGTTGCCGTGCTCGTCGAGCAGCGACCGGACGCGGCCATAGGCGTCGCCGGCCACGATCGAGTCGCCCTGGCGCAGCGTGCCGCGCTGGACGAGCACCGTGGCGACGGGGCCCCGGCCCTTGTCCAGCTTGCCCTCGATGACCACACCCTGCGGGTCCTGCTCGGTGTTGGCACGCAGGTCCAGCGAGGCGTCGGCGGTGAGCAGGATGGCCGCGAGCAGGTCGTCGATGCCCTGCCGGGTGACCGCCGAGACGTCGACGAACATCGTGTCGCCGCCGTACTCCTCGGCCACCAGGCCGTACTCGGTGAGCTGCTGGCGGATCTTGGCGGGGTTGGCCCCCTCCTTGTCCACCTTGTTCACCGCGACCACGATCGGCACGTCGGCCGCCTGGGCGTGGTTGAGGGCCTCCACCGTCTGCGGCATGACGCCGTCGTCGGCCGCGACGACCAGGACGACGATGTCGGTGACCTTCGCGCCTCGGGCACGCATCGCGGTGAACGACTCGTGACCCGGGGTATCGATGAAGGTGATCGGCCGCTCCTCGCCCTCCAGCTCGGTGACGACCTGGTAGGCGCCGATGTGCTGGGTGATGCCGCCGGCCTCGCGGGCGACGACGTTGGCGTCGCGGATCGCGTCCAGGAGCTTCGTCTTCCCGTGGTCGACGTGACCCATGACGGTCACCACAGGCGGCCGGGCCGACCAGTCCTCCTCGTCGCCCTCCTCGTCGCCGAAGGTCAGGTCGAAGGTCTCGAGCAGCTCGCGGTCCTCGTCCTCCGGGCTGACGACCTGGATGTTCCAGCCGATCTCGGCACCGAGCAGCTGCAGCGTCTCGTCGTTGACCGACTGCGTGGCGGTCACCATCTCGCCCAGGTGGAACAGGGCGGTGACCAGCGCGGCCGGCTGGGCGCCGATGCGCTCGGCGAGGTCGGTCAGCGAGGCGCCGCGGGGCAGGCGGACGGTCTGCCCGTTGCCGCGGGGCAGCTGGACGCCGCCCATGCTTGGCGCCGCCATCGAGTCGAATTCCTGACGCCGCTGCTTCTTGCTCTTGCGCCCGCGGACCGGACCGCGGCCACCGGGACGCCCGAAGGCACCGGCGGTGCCGGCACCCGAGCCGCCACGGCCACGGCCGCGGCCGCCGCCGCCACCGCCACCGCGGAAGCCACCCCCTGCCGGAGCGCCGGCGCCGGGAGCGCCGCCGCCGCCACCGGGACGGAAACCGCCGCCTCCGCCGGGACCAGCCGGGCGGCCACGACCACCGGCACCACCGGCACCACCGGGGCCACCGCCGGGACGGCCGGCACCGGCGGAGCGGCCGGGCATCATGCCCGGCGACGGCCGCGGCGGCATCATCCCCGGGTTGGGACGGGGACCGCCGGGACCGGCGGCCGGACGGGGACCGCCGGCGCCGGGAGCGGGACGCGGGCCACCGGCACCCGGAGCGGGGCGTGGCCCACCCGGGCCGGGACGCGGGCCGCCGGGCGCCGGGCGGGCACCCGGAGCCGCCGGACCCGGACGCGGGCCGGCCGCC
>NZ_JBHUHP010000024.1:0-5437 GCF_042682525.1 Blastococcus deserti | reverse complement strand
CAGTGCGCCGGGCCGGTCGTGTTCGTAGCGGCGGATCGGCTCTCCGGTACTACGAGCAGGGCGACGGCTTCAACAGCGTGGGCTGGAGTGGAGACCCCAAAGACGCCATCGCGGATTTCAACCCAATACCTCTATTGGGAACGCTGGACAATGGGACCCTGATCACCATCACGGACGCAGGGCTGGCAGATCCCGGCCTCGGCGGTGGGCAGGTCTTCATTGGACGAAGACTTCTTCTGGGCGGACACGCGGGTGACCGCGACGCGACCTTCAACGCCTGCCGAGTGGCTATTCCGCAGCCTGACCTTTGGCCCGGCGTCATAGCTGAACCCCAGGCCGCCAGGGTGGTCCTGACCGAGGTCGCCGGCCAACTTGAGGCCCACCGCGACCGAGAGGGGGGCTGGCTGACACTGACACTGGACTCGGGGGTCAAGCTGAGCCAGCGTGAGTGGGAGCGCCAGTTCTGGAACCGATGCCTAACCCTCCTTCGCCTGTGGACGGACACGGCACTACGGGAAGAACGCGTACAGCTCCGAGCTAACCCAGATGAGTCCTGGATGGAGGCCATCTACGTTGGTGAGAGACGGTCAGAGCGTCTTGAGCCATGGAAGAGCCTTCTTCGCCCGACTGAGCTGACCTTCGGCATGGTCGCTGGGGCGCTTCCGCTGTTCGATGCCTTCGCCCCGATCCCCGACACCGCAACCAAGCACATGGTCGAGCGAGTGACGTTGGAGCTAGCCGTGCTGGCCAATGCGGCCTGCCTCGAGGGTCTGCACCGGGGTCTGTACCCCGACGCGGCGCTTTTCCAAGGGATCAACAAGCGCGGTCCCATCGTGAAACCGGCGGCAGAGGCCGCGGCGGATGCCGCGATCGGGCTGGGGGTGGTGTCCCCGGAAGATCGGAAGGCAACGGTGGATCGCCTGAAGCAGAGCTTTGGCCTCTTCAACGAACTGACGTTCGCTGAACGCTTACGGGTGCTCCTGCCGCCGGTCGAGGCGGTTGCTCCCGGTCTCATCGGGCAGGACCGCGACATCTGGATTCGCGAGGTCAAGCTTGCCCGGAATTTGGAGGCACACCGATTCGCCAAAGATGCCACAAAGCCGGAGAACTACGAGAAGCGGACCGATCACTACTACCAACTGGCACTCTCGACTGAGTGGGTACTGCGGATCAGCGTTCTGCTCCTCGTCGGCGTCGACCCGGCTGTGCTTTATGACCGACTGCAGGAGTACGAGAAATTCCACTTCGCGTTGGCCAACATGGACGGCTGCCGGTTCTCATGGCCGGGCTCTCGACTTGAAGAATTTCGGACAAGCCAGAGGCCCGCCACGTCAACTGCAGTCGTCGCACCTGTCCAGCGAGGCGGCGCACCGGGTTGAGTTGGCGGCTCGGGCCTTGCGACAGCCAAGGTGTCGGGTGGGGAGACCTTGACGGGCTTGGTAGTCAACTCCGTGACGATTCGAAGGAACTCGTTGGCGAAATGCCTCTGCAGACGGCTCCGAGGCGGCCGCACCATTGAGGTTCGCGTACGAGTGCGGGGAGGATCGCGAGAGGGTCAGCCATTCACGATCGACTCGCCGACACGAGTTCAGCCACTCGACGAGGCCCTGCAACCGACTTGGGCGTAGTGATCGGCTCGGCTGGCCATAGCCGCGCCTACCTACGGTCCTTCAGCGTGAGCAGCATGAGCTTCTGGTTCTCGCTGGCCGGACCGCACCAGCACAACTACTGATTGCGGCTATGAGCTGTGCTACTGATCCAGCAGTTGCGGTGGGCAGTTGGCGGCGTTCGCGGTCATTCGTAGCCGTCCGAGGCCGTACTTATCCGCCGGTCACCCAGCTTATGGAACTGCAGCGACCGCCTTGAACGCGATGATGACGGCTGGCTGTTGGGGGCAAGGATTAGAGTCCGCTCAGCTCCACTAGGGCCGCTAGCTTGCGAAAGCACGAGGTCGGTGCTCCGAAATGGACACCCGGAGGGCGCCAGCCAGGCTCGGACGAGCCTGGCCCTACTGCGTGGTGGAGTTGACGTTCTCGCTCCGTCGAAGGAACCGGAGACCCTGATGGTGCCCGCGAGCGTGGACGAGTTCGTGCGGCAGGAGCGGATCCGCTTCGAACTCGGGCCGGAGCACCTGGCCCTGGCCATCGCTGAGGACGACCTCGACCAGATGACGGCCGCCATGCGCGCGGCGAGCAGCATGTGGGGCGGCCGCCGGTTCCCACTGCTGGTGGTCGGCAAGATCGGGAACGTCACCGACGCGGCAGGGGGGCTGCAGCTCCTGGACGTCCTCGACGTCACGACCGTCATCGACTTCACCGGGACCCTCGCTGCGGCCGGGTTCGTCCAGTCACACGAGGGTCGGCGAGTTCGCGTGGTGCCCGCCCGTCCGCTCGAGGACGCGCGGCAGTGGGCTCCGTCCGCCCTGGTCAGCCACACGCTGGCGGAGCTCGATGGCCGGGTGGTCATCGAAGCTGGCGCGGAGAACGCCTTCCAGGTAGCGGCGGTCGGTCGTCTGGCGACCCGCGAAGAGCTCAGCAGCTGGGCGAAGTTCGGCGCCGAGGTTCAGGCCGTCACGGACGCGACGTTCTTCGAGGCGCAGGTCGGCGGCAGCAGCATCATCGACGACACCGTGCGTGGACTGACGACGCTTTACGCGGAAGCCCCGTTCGCGAAGTCCTTGGTTCTGCTGTACGTAATCGGCGCTGAGACGACCTTCGAGGACGTGCTGTGGTTCTGGAACGCCCGGGCCATGCGCCCCGGGGAGGAGGGCGCCTCGCTCCTCCTCGGCTACGACCAGGTACTGCCGAACAGAGACGCCCTCGTGGACCTGGTCCGGCAGACTGCCCGCGGCACGCCGTCGCTATCCGTGGTCAGCGTCTCTGTGCCGCGCGCGGACCTGGAGTCTCTGCTGGAGTCGGTGATCGGCATCGCCCGTCATGAGGGCACGAAGTGGACGGAGGGCCTGTTCCGCACGCAGACGGTGGAGCCGACGGCGGTCATCAACGGCGACCCCCGGCCGTTCTGGAGCGGCACTCGTCACGTGGGGGCCGCAACCGACCAGACGACCGCTCTCTACCGGCCGCGGACCACGGTGACATTCCTGGGACCGCTGTCCTTCGCGCCGGCGTTCACCGGACAGCCGGCAGACCTGCGGCTCCGCTCGAAGCTCTTCGATGTACCGCGACGGCCCGCCGTCGCGGAGCTCTTCGACGCGCAGGCCACGTGGGCGGGTGACGCCCTACGACTGCGGTCGCGGCTGCAGCGCCGCTACGAGCTCCCCCTCGCGCTGCCCTCGCCGGAGCATGTGCTGAAGGCCGCCGTCACCCTGCCGTACGAGCCCTCGGACAAGGCCCGGCAGCTGCGGGCCGTGCTCGAAAGGGAAGCCGGCCGGCTCGAGCCGTACCGAGACCCTGTTGTCGTGTCGGTCATCGAGGCCCTTACGCCCGACGACACCCGCAAGCTCAAGCGAGAACTGCAGAAGCTGGATGCACCCGACCGCGAGTCCGTGCTCGCGATGCTCGCCACGCTCCGCTCGCCCCGGCCCCGAACCCTCCATGACCTGGCGTCGAACCTCCCCCCGCCGTCGTCGGCAGTGCCTGCATCGCGCGTTGCGGCGGCTCTGGCGGAACTGGTGGACCGGGGTCATGTCCAGAGGGGGTTGCGCGCGGACTGCACCCTCTGCGACACCCACGACCTCCGGCAGCTCGATGACGCGGCGGCCCCGGTGACCTGCCGAGCGTGCGGGGCACCGGCCGTCTACGACGTCGGAGATCATGGGGAGCCCCGGCTGTACTACCTGCTCGCACCCGTGATGCGCCTGATCAGCGCGAACGGCGGTCTTCCCGTGCTCGCGGCCGCCGGCGTGCTTCAGTCGGAAGGGCTTCATCTCGTCGCCGGCGCGCAGTTCGTCGGGACCGACGAAGACTTCGAGGTGGACCTTTTGGGCTGGGGCGGCACGAAGGTCTACGCCGGCGAGATGAAGAAGCAGCCTGCGGGCTTCACCGACGTCGAGAGCGACGTCCGCAACAGCGTCCGCTTCGGCGCAGACGTGCACGTCGCGGCCACGTTCGGCGCCGTCGACGACACGCTGCGCGCCCGGCTCGAGGAGGCCTGCGCCGCGGAGAACATCGAGCTTCGTGTCCTCGACATCGAGACCCTGTTGACACATGACCAGCCCGCCACCGCTGCGTCGCCGGCGGGGGTTCAAGAGAGCGGCGATGACCCCGCCGACGGACGACCTGAAGGAGCACCGGGAGTCGCGTAGCAGGATCGTGAGCAGTCCCATCCCCTCGTCGAAGGACGCCAGTGCAGCTCCCGCTTCCGAGGATCGACTTCGAGCGCATCCGTGAGCACGAGGGCAGCCAGCACCGAGCGTGGGAAGAACTCACGTACCTCCTCGCGCCGGACATCGAGCGCCTGCCCGTCCACGCTCGCCTGGAGAGGCGCGCTGCTCCCGACGGCGGCATCGAGTTCTCCTGTGAGGCGCCGCCCGGCCGGGGGGCTGGGACCTGGGCGTGGCAGGCGAAGTACCTGGATGAGCTCGACGAGTCCGCCCTCCAGCAGATGCGCCGAAGCTTCTTCGACGCCCTGACGAACGCCCCCACCCTCACCCGGTACGCCTTCGTCCTGCCGATCGACCGAAGCGCCGCGGTCGTACCCGGGCGAATGAGCGCCCTGGAGAAGTGGAACCGCGCCGCGGAGCGGTGGCGCGACGAGGCCGCGCAGCGCGGCCGCACGATAGAGATCGTCTACCTCGGGCACAGCGACGTGCTGGCGGCGTTGCAGCTCGACCGACATGCGGGTGCCGTCCGCTACTTCTTCGACGAGACCCTGTTCACGGTCGACTTCTTCCGCCACCAGGTGGAGCGGGAGATCGCCAACCTGGGTGAGCGGTACGACCCCGAGGTTCACGTCGACGTGGACCTCGGCGACTACCTGGAGGCGGTGGCCCGAACGCCGGCGTTCGCCGCCCGAGTCGCCGAGGCCGTCGAGGAGGCCGCGACGGCGGCCGGCCGGCTGGTCGACGCAGGCGCTGCCCCAGACGAACGCGAGAACGGCGTCGACCGGGCAACAGCGACGGCCACCGCGCTCGCCCAGACGCTGCGGGCTTGCTCCCCGCGGCTGACCGAGCCCGACGACACCGTCGTGGCTGATCTGGTCGCCGCTCTCGACGACGTGTCACGCGCACTCGACGAGATCGACACGACCACCGAGGCGGAGCTCAACGCTCTCCCGGCGACTCCTGCGCGGCCCCCTGCCACCCGCAAGGGACGGGGGACCCGACCGACGGCCCGCGCCGACGACCCGGAGGCCGGCACCCGACGGCGCCTCTACGAGCTCCGGGCACGCCTTGCCCGCGCTCAGGACGCCGTCGTCCACGCGTTGCTCCTATGTCAAGCCGCCTGCGGCAGGGCTGCCGCGGCGGTTCGGTCGGTGG
>NZ_JBHUHP010000023.1:0-85978 GCF_042682525.1 Blastococcus deserti | reverse complement strand
CCGCGATCGGCAACCGCCCGCCCATCACCCGCTTGACCAACCTGTCCGGTCAGTACAACTAGGGACGCCCGCCGCAGATGAAGCGACGCTGAGTCCTCGGTGCTTACTGTCACCGGACCATGCCAGATCGAACGGTGACCTACGCGCGCGTCCACCTCGTCGCCTGGGCGGTATGGGCCGGGATGTTGGTCGTCGCCGCCGTCAGAGCGGGCGGCTACAGCCGCGTCGTCGCCGACAGTACGGGCGAGTACGTGGCAATGGGCATCCTCTTCGTCAGCAGCTTCACGCTCGTCGCCAGCGCCGTAGCTGCCAAGCCAAGAGTGGGCCGTTTGCGGGCGACATTTGGCCCTATCAGCGCCGCCGCGGCCATGACCGGTGCGATGCTCCCAGCGGCGCTGAAGTCAGCTGCCAGGAGCTGGCAACACGGTCCCGCCCCGCGTGGCGACTCCGAGAGCGAGTGAGTGACGAACGGGATAGTCGGCACTATGAACGAGGCCTGGTCATTCCTGTTGGCGGTTGCTCCTATCGAGGGCGATGACGACAACCAGATTGTTAGCGCCATCCTGTTTTTCGGCGGCCTCGTGGGAGCGGTCGTGATGACCGTCGTCGAGGTCCGTCGCCGCCGCCGAGGCAAGTAGCTGGTCTAGGGACCTCAGTCGCAGGTGGCCAGTCGCCCGACCTTTCGCATCTCCCTAGGTCCGCGCTGTGTCCCGAAGCGGCCCAGTCAGAGACACACTTTGAAGCACGAGTGGAGCTGTCACCCGAGCCCGGAACAGGAGAAGTAGCACTGTGTTCCGCAGATGGCGACGGCGGTCGACCCTCCCCTCACACGGCCCAGTGGACATTGATGGCATCAGGTCGTTGATCGCGGAGACGTTGGCGACCCTGCCCTCTGGCGCAGCTGAGATCGAGGAGAGCCGTGGACGGCTGCAGCAGTACCCGGACGCTCCCGAGCATGACCTCGACTACCTGCGTCTGCGCGTCACCCCCCGTGCCCCCGGCGCGCTCGACGTTGTGATCGACGTCTACGGCGAGCAAGGCCTGGTGTGCGTCTACATCGGCGGCGACCCGCGGCCGATCGAGCTCACAGCGCCGATCAACATCAATGACAGACCGGCACGGCCCTTCCTTGACATCGTCCGGGAGGTCCTCTCTGAGGTCACGACAGGTCGCTTCGACGGCGACGTCACCGCATCACGTTGGTCATGACCAGATGTCACTCCAGGCGCCCTCCGTCCTTGAGCGGCCCACTAAGGGACGCCGCTCCCCCCTCGCGATACTGGCCGGCATGGCCGCCGCCGACGTCCGATTGCGTGCAGAGCTGTTGGAAGAGGCGCTTGCCGAGCTGCTGCTCTGGGTGAAGCGTCAGGACATCTACGACGACCAATTCGCTGAGGAGACCGCTTGGGTCACCCGGTTGCGACCCCACGTGCGCACCGATGGACTTGCGCCGCTCGCGCCGCTGTACGACGAGGCCTTCGTGCGCTTCGAGGAACTACCTACGGAGCTCGAGAGTCTCGCGCAGATGGTGCAGCGGGCTGAACAGCTACTGGCCGACGGCCGGTTCGATGCCGCCCTCGGCCGCGCCGGGCTTCGCGAGCGCCTTGGCCAACGGCAGAGTGCGCAGACCAGGACGGGCCGTCCGCCGCCTCTCTCGCCCCTGTCCCAGAGCGGCCCACCTAGGGACGCGGGCTACAGCAGTCCAGGGACCGGGGTGCGCGAGCTGGAACCCTCAGGCCGCCTTGACTGCTCACTCGTCGTCCCGGTCTCGAGTTGGCCGTCTCACGAAGAGTGTCATCACCCCTCCGATGGCGACGACCAGCTCAGGGAGGTGCTGGGCCGAGCCGGTTCGCACAACGATCACGAGGGCAAGGCCGGACAGGATGAACAGGACGGTCAAGGCGAGCAGCAGTCGGCTCATGACAGGGAGATCGGATCGAGCCGCTCCCGTACAGGACTGATTGGCAGTCTTCTCGCGTGTTTCGCAGCCGTCCTCGGCCTGCCGTCACGGTGGGTCAGATCGCCATCCACGAAATCGGATCCCTGGGTGGTCGGCTCGAGGTGTCTCTGAGCGGCCCACTTAGAGACACCCGTGGGACGGTTCGGCACCGCACCCGTCGGTGTCTAGTGTGCGTGGCGTGTTCCGTGCCCGGCTCAAGCGCAAGTCGGTGCCGAGAAGTGAGCCCTACCGAACCTTCGCCTTCGGTGTGCTGCTGAGGCTCACGACGACCGAGCATGGAGGACGAGAGACTCCTCTTCCGGGCGGCAGTGACGAGGTGGCGCGCTTCAGGTACCGGCCGGACTGGGGATTGCCCGGGATGAGGCCCCAGGAGGGGACGGGCGCGCCGGTCATGGCGTTCTCCCGAGAGGACATCCACCCCGGGGAGATCGTTCGCGTCGTCATCGTCCCGCCGCATCCACCGATGCTCTCTGCATGGGCGGAGATCGATGCCGGGGCGGAACTGCCCATGTATGAGGGTGCGCGACTCTGCGGGGTGGGGCGCGTCCTCTGGCGGCGCGATGCCGACTGGCCGCTGTCACAAGCGGACGAAGATCGGTTCCTCGCCTGGGTCCGAGGCCCTGATGAAGGCCCCCAGCCCGACTGAACAGCCTGGATCGCTGTCCCTTAAGCCGCCTTCAGGGACGGTCCCCAGCCACGCGTGCTAACTAGCGCACGGCCGGACTTCACACCTGTCTTTCGCTTCTGGCCTTGATCCCCTCGGCCTCGGCGGTCAGGTAGCGATCAGTGAGGCGACGGTAAAACCGTCCCATCACCACGCCCACCGGACCGGCCTGCTCCACCGCCAGCGTCACACGCGTGCTGCCAGGACCGAGTTCCTCGAGCAGGTGCCGAGCGGTGGTGCGGACGCCCGGGCCGGTGGCCACCCAGGTGAACCAGCGGCTCGGCTGGAGCTCGGTCACCACGTACTCGGTCGGGGGGATCCGGGGCTGCTCCACCCGGACGCGCGACCCGACCGCGAGCGGCCCGTCGTCCAGGCGTCGAACCGAGGTCACCGTCGGCGCCCACTCCGGCCACCGCTCAACCTCGCGCAGCACCTCCCAGACCTTCTCGACCGGCGCCTCGACGTCGATTCTGGTGCTCTGTTCCACTGGGCCATCCTGCTCCTTTCGCTACTGGAGAAAGACCAGGATCAAGTGCCACACACCTCATGCCCCCGGGGTTCCGCAATTCGTGGTGACGAGTTACCGGAGGCTCGTCTGCAATGTCGTCCGCATGGGAAACAGCGGAAGCCCCGCCTACCGGGCTCGGCGGCGGGAGCGAGAGCAGCAACGACGCCAGCAGTCCCAACGCGCACAGAGCAAGGAGGCTCGCTCGCCCGCGTCCGATCCCGGCGTTGTTGCTCGGGAACGACGGACTGCGGCGACCACATGCGGGTGGTGCCATGGGCCCATCACTCCGCGAAGCCGCGGGCCGATCCCGAAGTGGTGCTCGGCCACCTGCCGGCACCGCGCCTGGGAGCAAGCGCGAGCCGCAGCCTCCAGCCGGTCCGCCGTCGACATTGTGGAGCGGCGCGTTGAGGTCCCCGTCCCAGCGGCGCCCACTCGCCGAGACTGGGCCAGGCTGCTTGGCGAACTGACGCACCAACTGGACGACGGCCGCGTCTACGACCGCGACCTCGGAGCGCTGCGCGAGGCACTGCAGTCACTACTGGAAGCACTCCGGCGCCGTCAGCAGGCCAGTCGCCCACCGAACCTGCGCTGAGCGCGTTCTCCGGTATGGCTCCAGTACGCCGTGATCAGGACCGGAGGATCTCTACAGGTGGGACTGCCTCGCCATGCGCGGGAGACGCTGCCGATCGCAGCCGGACTGGAGGAGTCCTGGAGACCTGTCCCTCACGCTGGGCAGCGACCGCACGTCGCCGCATCACGGCGACCCCGTCGCCGACACCCAGGGAGTCCCGTGGATCTCGAGGAATTGCGGATCAGCCGAGCCGCCGTAGTGACGCTCGCCCAGGCTGCTGCCGTCTTCGGCGTAGACGTGCGCACGGTGACCCGCGCCATCGAGAACGGCGAGTTGCCGGCCCTCCGTCTCGGTCGACGGGTGCTCATTCCCCGCCTACCCCTGCTGGCTGCCCTGGGGGTCATGGTCGACGACGCCCTTACAGAGGTTCACGAGGCCAGCTCTGACGACCGGTAGGCACCCGACGCGACAAGGGACTGATCTGCCGTGTCCGGCGAGCGTCCGCCTCTGCCCCGGCCCAGCGACTCCCGTCGTGGCCGCGTGGCCTGGGGCGATCTGCGGCCGCGAGTGAGGCGGGTCCCCGCTGAAGTCCCTCCCGCCGCCCGGACCTGGCTCGTGATACTGCACGTGATACTGCCGCCGGCGCATTGGGGGGTATTCCGATGCAGTTAGGTGCCCGTCGGAGTCTCTGACGGAAGGCAGACGTGCAGATCAGAGCACCTGAAGGCATCTGGCTGCTTAGCCATTGACAGGAGTTCGACTCCCCCCTCCCGCACTCGGCCGTGGCACCGGACGGGACCATCGACGGGCGCCGTCGGGCGGGAACGGACAGAGGGCGGCCGCATCCGGGAACGTGCGCCCGAGGCCGCCGCGCGCGGACGACTCCCCTTTCCCGGCCCCCCGTCCTCACCCGTTCCGACGGTGACGCACCCGCGCCGTCCCTGCGCCGGGCACGCGCGCGACCGTGCCCTCCTGGTCGGCGTCCGAGGAGCCCGGGGCTTCTCGTCGTCGACCGGGAGGGCACGGCCCGGCCGTGGGGATCTAGGCCGACGATGCGGCTCCGACCTGGCTCCCGGTCGCCAACCGGCTGCCGCAGTCGTGGCAGAAGCGGGCGTCCGGCGGGTTGTCGGCGTGGCCGCAGGGCTGCTGCGCCGCGGCGGAGTCCGTGGGGGCGGTGGCGTCCGTGGGGGCGGCGGCCCCCTGGGTCTCCGTCGCGACCGGGGAGCCGTGGCGACGCTGCAGCGCGAGGACCAGGCCGACGTTGGTCAGCAGCACGAGAGCGAGGCCGCCTGCGACGTACAGCCACGCGGGGACGCCACTTCCGTCGGAGCGCACGGCCGGGGCGTCCACCGGCGTCAGGGACCCGTCGGCCGGGGCTCCCCCGTCACCCGCAGAGGCGCTGCCGGTCCCGAGCGGGAAGTCGTGCTTCTGGAGGAAGGAGCGGAGTGCGTCGACGTCGGTGATGAAGTTGAAGCTTTGCTCCTCTCCGCGGATCAGGAAGCTGTTGACACCGAGCACCTCGCCGGCCGCGTTGATGGTGGGTCCACCCGACATACCGGGCGAGATGTCGGCGTTGATCTCCGTGCCGGCCACGCCCTCCGGGCTGACCTGGGAGGAGCTCACCGTGCCGCTCTTGAACGAGGCCCGGACGCGTGCGCCGTCGACGACGTCCTCCACGGAGCCCGGGAAGCCGATGGCCGTGATGGGATCGCCGATGGCCGGGCGGTCCGTGGCGACCGGCAGAGCGGGCGTCGAGTCCGAGAGCCCGTTGGCCTTGAGCAGCGCCAGGTCTCCGTCCGCGAGGGGCAGGTGATCGATGACCTGCACCGTCAGCGGCGAGTCGATGACCGCGCCCTCGACGGCGGACGGCTGGATGACCGAGACCGACCGGAGCGGGTCCGACCCCTGCGTGTTGCCCTCCACCTTCCAGTAGACCATCGCCTCGGGCAGCAGATCGAGGGCGTCGTACCCGGTCAGGAACCGGCGCAGGAGGTTCTCGCGCCCCTTCTCCGGGTCGATGCAGTGCCCGGCCGTGACGATGTGCCCCTCCTCGCTGGCGAACCACCCGGTGCAGGCGCCGTAGGCGGTGACCTTGTCGGACCACACCGTGCCGCTGTCCGTCGGGTACTCGATGTAGCCCTCCCACGTGATGCCGACGTGGAGGATCGACTTCTCGGCGTCGCCCAGTTCCGCGGCGAGCGCCGGCGCCGGCTGCAGCACCGCGATCGCCGCGGCGGCCGAGATGCCGGCGAGCGCGGTCAGCGTGTGGCGTCCCCCCGCGGCGGCCCGCTGCCTGGTGGTCTCGTTCATGTCAGCTCCCCGAACTCCGGTGGCCCGCACCTCCGGGCCGATGGGCCAACCGTGCTGGGACGAGGCGGTACGTGCTGTCGTCCCGGCGACAGCCCGGCTGTCGGCTACCGGCGTCCGGCACGCGGATCCGGGCGGGAGGGCTTCACGTCAGGACGGCGCGCAGTTCCAGCTCGGCCGACGGCGTGCCGGGGTCGTCGTCGTCGACCACGGCCAGCAGCGAGACGGTGTCGCCGCGGACCCCGCGCAGCGCCAGGCCCTCGACCTTGTGCACGTGCCCGTCCACCTCGGGGATCGGCGCGAGGTCCACGACGGTCCCCCCGTCCAGGAGCGCCAGTGCCGTGGCCACCACGGGACCGTCGTCGACGGCGTTGGGCGCGTCCTCCGCGGCGGCGCTGAGGAGGAGGCGCCCGTCGGGCAGCGCGACCGCGTCGGTGAC
Organism: Blastococcus deserti; assembly: GCF_042682525.1. NCBI lineage: Bacteria > Bacillati > Actinomycetota > Actinomycetes > Geodermatophilales > Geodermatophilaceae > Blastococcus > Blastococcus deserti. The sequence continues at coordinate 79,529 of NZ_JBHUHP010000023.1, read as the reverse complement.
CGCCAGCCCGACACCCTCGACCGCGCCGAGCTCGTAGACCCGCGGAACGTCGACCGGCACCGATCCCGGCTCGGCCCGGCCCAGGACCGCGGCGACCAGCGCGTGCAGCGGCACGTCGACGCTCGCGGAGTGCACGCCGGCCCGGAGGTTGCCGCGGTTGAACCAGCGCACCGTGTCGCCGTGCCGGCTCGCGCCCTCCAGGTTGAGCTGCTCCATCGGCAGCTCCAGCCGCTGGGCCACCCGCCCGTAGAGCGCCCCGAGGTCCCCGGCCTGCGCCACCGGCCGGCCCTCCTCCAGGCGCACGAGGACCCCCCGCATGCGCCGGGGCGTGGAGCCGGAACCGAGGAGCAGGACGGCCGGCTCGCCGTCCACCTCGGCCGGGCAGGCGACCTCCAGGTCCGGCTTGAGGTGCTTGGTCCCCGCCCTCTCGCTGAACACGTCCAGCCCCTTCACCGGCGGGAGCACCCGCACCGGCGTGATCCGGCCGTCGCGCAGCCAGGCGGCGGACGTCGCGTCGTCCTGCGCCACCAGCCAGCCCTCGCCCAGCGGCGCGACACCGGAGGCCGCGGTCACCGGCGTCCCGTCGTCGAAGCGCAGCGACCGGACCTCGTCCACGTGAACTCGCACCGGCTCCCTGTGCCCGCGCGGGGGCCGGGTCACGCCCGGCCGATCGGACCGGGTCGTGGCCGACGACCTCGGTACCGTGCTCCGCGGCGAGCGGCACGAGCCGTCCGGGATCGGCCCGCAGGTCCTCCTCCCGTGCCGCCCCTCCCCCGTCCGGGTGGGGAGCGCACGGCCGGTCCTCGGGACGGGCGGCGGCCGATCCGAACTACCAGGTATGACGAGCTCCGCCTCCTCGGCCACCTGGCTGCCCACGGCGATCGTCCGCGCAGCGGTCGTCACGCCGCCGCCGGCCCGGTGGGTGCCCACCGGCCGGCACAGGGCACCGGACTCCGTCTCGGTCATGGACGCCGTGGCCACCGATCTCGATCTCGGCCGCCGGGGCCGGCACGCCGAGCCGGAGTGGGGCCGGGAGATGTTCGACGCGCTGCGCGACGAGGACCCGTTGGACTGGCTGGGCTTCGCGGATCCCGACTGAGGTCCGCACCGCCGACCGACGTCAGCGGCCGCGGAGGACCTCGGCGAGCACGGGGACCAGGGCGGCGAACGCCTGACCCCGGTGGCTGCGCGCGTCCTTCTCCTCCGGGGCCAGCTCGGCGGAGGTGACGTCGAGCCCCTCGGGCACGAAGACCGGGTCGTAGCCGAAGCCGTTGCTGCCGCGCTTCTCCCGGATCAGCCGCCCCCGCCACTGCGCCTCGAGCACCCGCTCCGTGCCGTCGGGGGTGACGAGGGCCGCCGCGCACACGAACGCCGCGCCGCGCCGCTCGTCGGGCACGTCGGCGATCTGCCCGAGCAGCAGGGCGGTGTTCGCGTCGTCGTCCCCGTGCCGGCCGGACCAGCGGGCGGACAGCACGCCGGGCATGCCGTTGAGCGCGTCGACCGTCAGTCCCGAGTCGTCGGCCACCGCCGGCAGGTCGGTGTACCGCACCGCCTCGCGGGCCTTCAGCAGCGCGTTCTCGGCGAAGGTCGCGCCGGTCTCCGGCGCCTCCGGGTAGGCGGGCACGTCGCGGAGGCCGACCACCTCGACCCCGGGGACGGCGCTCTCCAGCAGGCGCCGCAGCTCGGCGAGCTTGCCCGGGTTCCGGGTCGCCAGCAGCAGCCGCGTGCTCATCGGGCCAGCGCGTCGGCCTGCAGCCGGGACAGCTCCCCGCACCCGGCCACGGCGAGGTCGAGCAGCGCATCGAGGGTCTTCCGGTCGAAGACGGCGCCCTCGGCCGTGCCCTGGACTTCCACGAAGTTGCCGTTCCCGGTGCAGACGACGTTCATGTCGGTGCCCGCGCGCACGTCCTCCTCGTAGGCGAGGTCGAGGCGGGGCTCCCCGTCGATGACGCCCACGCTGACGGCCGCGACCGACTGCACGATCGCCGTGACGCGGGCCAGCTTCTTCCGCTCGCCGAGCCATGACACGGCGTCGGCCAGGGCGACGTAGGCGCCGGTGATCGCGGCGGTCCGGGTGCCGCCGTCGGCCTGCAGGACGTCGCAGTCGATGGCGATGCTGTTCTCGCCCAGCGCCGCGAGGTCGATCGAGGCGCGCAGGGACCGGCCGACGAGCCGGCTGATCTCGTGCGTGCGCCCACCGATGCGGCCCTTGACCGACTCGCGGTCGCTGCGGGTGTGGGTGGCGCGCGGCAGCATCGCGTACTCGGCGGTCACCCAGCCCAGTCCTGAACCCTTGCGCCACCGGGGCACGCCCTCGGTGACGCTGGCCGCGCAGAGCACCCGGGTGCGGCCGAACTCGACCAGCACGGAGCCCTCCGCGTGGTCGAGCCAGTTGCGCGTGATGGTCACCGGACGGAGCTGGTCGGCCGCACGGCCGTCGGGGCGATGCACATGGCGACCCTACGGGCCGCGCCGCGGCCGACGGCCGTGCCCCCGCTGCGTGGAGCTCCCCCGCGTCCCGCTCGGGAGGCCTGCGGCCGCCCGCTCGAGGCACGCCCCGGGCGGCTTAGATCTCCTCATGCGATCGGAGCTACGTGCCGTCCGTACCGGCGGCGTCCCCGTGGTCGTGGACCTCACCGACGAGTGCGCCGACTTCGTCAGGCAGGAGACCGACGGCCTGCTGCAGGTCTTCGTGCCGCACGCGACCGCCGGGATCGCCATCCTGGAGACCGGCTCGGGCAGCGACGACGACCTGCTGACCCAGCTCGACCAGCTCCTGCCCCGCGACGACCGCTGGCGGCACCGGCACGGCAGCCCGGGGCACGGCCGCGACCACGTGCTCCCCGCGTTCGTCCCGCCGCACGCCACGGTGCCCGTGCTCGAGGGCCTGATGCAGCTGGGCACGTGGCAGCGCATCTGCCTGGTCGACACGAACGTCGACAACCACACCCGGCACGTCCGGTTCTCGTTCGTGGCCGGCTGAGGCCGGGCCGGGGAGAAATCCCCGGTCCGGCGTCCGCTGGCCTATCGTTCGCGGCATGCCGACCTGCGGCGCGTGTGGCGAGGACATCCCCGCACGCTTCCGCTTCTGCGGCGTCTGCGGTGCCCCCGTGGCCGAGCAGGCTCGGGCTCAGCGCGAGATCCGCAAGACCGTGACCGTCCTCTTCTGCGACGTGGTCGACTCGACCCGTCTCGGCGCGCGGCTGGACCCCGAGTCCCTGCGTCAGGTGATGGGCCGCTACTTCGAGGTGGCCCGGGAGGCACTGCAGCGGCACGGCGGCATCGTCGAGAAGTTCATCGGGGACGCCGTCATGGCCGTGTTCGGCGTGCCGACCCTCCACGAGGACGACGCGCTGCGGGCCGTGCGCGCCGCCGCCGACCTGCGGCAGGCGGTGCGCGAGGAGCTGAACGGCGAGCTCGAGCGGAACTGGGGGGTCCAGCTCGCCGTCCGCATCGGCGTCAACACCGGACCCGTCATCTCCGGTGATCCCGCCAGCGGTCAGACGCTGGTCACGGGGGACGCGGTCAACGTGGCCGCCCGGCTGGAGCAGGTGGCCGGCAGCGGGGACATCCTCATCGGGTCCGTCACCTGGTCGCTGGTCCGCGATGCGGTGGTGGCCGAGCCGGCGACCGGTCTCACGCTGAAGGGGAAGGACGAGCCGGTCCAGGCCTATCGCGTCGCCTCGGTGACGCCGAACATGATGGGCCGAGCTCGCCGGACCGACACACCGATGGTCGGGCGCGAACGGGAGAGGCGGCTGCTCGACCAGGCCTTCGAGCGGTCGATGGCAGAGGCTGGCTGCCACCTGTTCACGGTCCTCGGTCCGGCCGGCGTCGGGAAGTCACGCCTGGTCCACGAGTTCCTGACCGAGGCCCGGCGGCAGGCGACCGTGGTCCGGGGGCGCTGCCTCGACTACGGGGACGGCATCACGTTCTGGCCGCTCGTCCAGATCGTCCGTGAGGTCGCGGGCGTCGACCAGTCCGAGTCCCCCGAGCGACTCCGCGTCCGGCTCGCCGAGCTGCTCGGGCACGACGAGCACGGCGAGCTGGTGGCCGACCGGGTGGCCGCTCTCACCGGCGGCGTGGAGGTCGCCAGCCGCGCGGAGGAGGTCCCGTGGGCGGTCCGCAAGCTCTTCGAGTCGCTGGCCCGTCGCCGTCCGCTCGTGGTCGTGATCGACGATCTGCACTGGGCGGAACCGACCCTCCTCGACCTGGTGGAGCACGTGGCCGACTGGAGCCGGGAGGCTCCCATCCTGCTGCTGTGCCTGGCCCGGCCGGAGTTGCTGGACGTCCGTCCGGGCTGGGGCGGCGGCAAGCTGAATGCGACCTCCATCCTCCTCGAACCGCTCACCCCCGTGGAGTCGGCCACGCTGGTGGGCAACCTCCTCGGGCCGGTGGCCGACGGGGAGACGGTCCGGGCGCGGATCGCCGCCGCCGCGGAGGGCAACCCGCTCTTCGTCGAGGAACTCGTCGGGATGCTCGTCGACGAGGGCCTCCTGGTCCGCCGCGAGGACCGATGGGTGGCCACGACCGACCTGGCGACGACCCCCATCCCGCCCAACATCTCGGCGCTGCTCGCCGCCCGGCTGGATCGGCTGGCCCAGCAGGAACGCTGCGTCATCGAACGCGCGAGTGTCGTCGGGAAGACGTTCTACCGGGCCGCGGTGGCCGAGCTCTCCCCCTCGGAACTGCGCTCCGACGTCGCCGGCAGCCTGATGGCGCTGGTCCGCAAGGAGCTCATCCGCCCCGACCGCTCGGCCCTCCTCGGGGACGACGCCTTCCGGTTCCGGCACCTCCTGATCCGTGACGCCGCCTACGACTCCATGCCGCGGCGGGAGCGCGCCGAACTGCACGAGCGGTTGGCCGACTGGCTCGAGCACGCGGCGGTCGGGAGGGTCGCGCAGTTCGAGGAGATCCTCGGTCACCACCTCGAGCAGGCCTGCCGTCAGCGCCGGGAGCTCGGGATGACCGACGAGCACCAGCTCCGGCTGGCCACCCGCGCGGCCCGGCATCTCGCCGCCGCGGGCCGCCGGGCGTTCGGGCTCTCCGACGTACCGGCCGCGCTCGCCCTCCTGGAGCGGGCGGCCGAGGTGGCGCCGGGAGGAGACCGACCCCGCATCGCGGCCGACCTCGCGGAGGTGCTGCTCCACGCCGGCCGGCTGCACGACGCACGGTCCCTGCTGGACCGCGTGTCGGCCGAGATCGACGGTCCCCCGCCGCCTGCCCTCGTCCTGGCCCGGACGGAGCTGAGCGTGACCACCGATCCGTCCGGCCTGGCCGGTTACACCGTCGAGATCGAGCAGCTCCTCCCGGTGCTCGAGGCTGCGGGGAACGACCAGGACCTGGCGCGCGGCCTGCACCTGCTCGCCCGGATGCACTGGGTGCAGGGTCAGGTCCTGATCGCCGAGGCGTACACCCGCCGGGCCGTGGAGCTGGCTCGCCGGGCCGGTCAGACGCGGCAGCTCAACTACGCCCTCACCCAGCTGGCCTTCTACACGCTCATCGGACCCACACCGGTCGACGAGGGCATCGACCGCTGCCAGGAGCTGCTCGCCGCGGCCGGCGACGACCGGCGCATGCGGGCCTCGGTCCTCAAGACCCTGGCCGGTCTGCACGCCATGCGCGGCGAGTTCGCGCACGCACGCGAACTCGGCGGGGAAAGCCTCGCGATCCTGGAGGACCTCGGTCTGCGACTGGCTGCCGCTCAGGCATCGGTCGAGTTCGCCATCCGCGAGCTCGTGGCCGGCGACGTGCTCGCCGCCGAGGCCGAGGCGAGGAAGGGGTTCGACGTCCTCGACACCATGGGCGAGTCGTCGTACCTCAGCTCCTGCGCCGCCCTGCTCGCCCACGCGTTGAGCCTGCAGGGGCTGCACCACGAGGCCGGCAGGTACGCGGGGATCAGCGAACGGACGGCCGATCCCGGGGATGTCATCAGCCAGTTCCAGTGGCGGGTGGCGCGTGCTCGCGTGCTCGCCGGTACCGGGCGTACGGCCGACGCCGTGCGCTTGGCGCAGGAGGCCACCGAGCAGGTCGCCGGAACCGATCTGCTGTCCTTCCGGGGAGACGCGCACTTCGAGCTGGCGCTGCTCCTGCGGGAGGACGGACGTCCTGCCGACGCGCTCCGTGCCGCGCACACCGCCCTGGCGCTGCACGAGCGCAAGGGCAACACGGCGACTCGCGACCACGTCCGGGTGCTCGTCGAGGAGCTGTCCGACGAGCAGCTGGCCACGGCCTGACGTGGATGCCGGCCGGGTCCCCGCGCGCGAGCGGCGCTCGGCGCCGGATTCCCGTGGCAGGCATGCGCGGATACGGCTGACCGCCCACCTGCCCGGTCTCCTCCGCAGCGCCGCGTCGGCTCGGGAGCAACTGCCGGCGCGGGTACGCGCGCTGCTCATCGACCTCGGACCGGCCTGGACCAAGGTCGGTCAGGTGCTGAGCACGCGCACGGACGTCCTCCCGCCGCACTGGGCGCGTGAGCTGGCCGCTCTGCGCGACCGGCTTCCCGCCGAGCCCCCCGGCACCGTGGAGGCGGTTCTCGCGCGGGCCTATCCCGGGGGTTTCGAGGCGAGGTTCGCGGAGCTGACCCGGCGTCCCATCGCCGCCGGGACCGTGGCCCAGGTGCATCGCGGCCGGCTGGCGAGCGGTGAGGAGGTGGCGGTCAAGATCCTGCGCCCCGGCGTGGAGCGTGAGCTGCGGGCCAACTTCGCCGTCCTGCTGGCGGCCGCCCGGACCGCTGAGCGGGTGAGTCGACCGGCACGGGTGCTCAACCTGCAGGGCCTCGTGACCGAGCTGCGGGATCTGCTGCTGTCCCAGACCGACCTCAGGCACGAGGCACGCAACTACCGGCGCTTCGCCCGGCAGTTCGCCGCGGACGAGACGGTGCGGATACCCCGCGTGCACAGCGACCTGTGCACCGCCGAGGTGCTCGTCACCGAGTTCGTCGACGAGATCGGGCCCTACGACATCGACAAGGTCCGTCTCGCTCCCGCCGACCTCGCCCGTCGGCTCGACGACCTCGTGGACCGCATGGTCTTCGTCTCGGGCCTGTGCCACGCCGACCTGCACCCCGGCAACTTCTTCTGGACGGCGGACGGTCGCATCGTGCTTGTCGACCTGGGCCTGGTGCACCAGCTGTCCACCGAGGAGCGCCAGCACCTGCTCACCTTCTACTCCGCCGTCATGGACGGGTTCGACGAGTTCGCGGCGACCTACGTCCTCCGGCACCTCACCGGCGCCACCGGGGGCGCCGGAACTGGCGACGACCCGTCCCCCGCGGCGCTCCAGGATCTGGGCGCGGTGGTGCGGACGCACTGGGTGGATTCCGGGGGCCGGCCCTCCTTCTCCCGCATGTTCGTCGACCTGCTGCACGTGCTGGGCGCGCACGGCCTCCAGCTGCGGCATCGCTACAGCCGGCTGTTCCTCACCCTCGCCACCGTCGAGGGCTACGAGTACTCCCTCGACCCCGGCTTCGACATGCTGGAGAACGCCCGACGCAAGCGGGTGGAGGAAGCCGAGTACGTAGGCATTCCGCCGGCCGCCGACGCCCTGGTCTTCCAGGGGTTCGCCACCTACTCGACGGCCAGGTTCGGGAACGGCGCGGACCCTCGCCAGGCGTGGGCCGAGCGGGACCGTCTCGTCCTCGACGCACTCCGCGTGGGCTCCGGGACGACGTTCGTCGACGTCGGCTGCGGCCGGGGCCAGCTGCTGGCGGCCGCGCAGGAGCGGGGCGCCAAGGCCCTGGGCATCACCGTCAGCAAGGCCGAGCACGATGCGTGCGTGGCCCGCGGGCTGGACGTCGTCCTCAGCAGCTGGGAGAACGCCGACCGGCACCTCGGCCAGGACGGTTCCGTTTTCGACGCGATGGCCGCCGTGGAGATGGACGTGCACCTGGGCACGCTGCACGAGAGCCGGGCGGGGCTTCTCGACCTCCGGCTACGGCGCTTCTTCCGCTGGGCCGCCGACCATCTGCGGGCCGATGGCCGCTTCTTCGTCCAGACGCTCAGCGTGCCCGAGGAGCTGCTGCACGATCCGGCACGGGCCGGCGAGTACGAACGGCTGACCGACGCACTTCCGTGGATCGGCTTCAGCACCCTTCCGCAGATGATCCGCTGCTCCGATGCGGATTTCGCGGTGGAGCAGGTGCTCGACCACTCCGAGGACCTGGCTCCGACCTACGAGTTCTGGCGGGACAACGTGAACCAGCAGCTCCCGGCCCTCCGGAAGCTGGCCCGCGACGAGACCATCGTGCTCATCCGCCGGCAGCTGGACACCCTGATGGGGATGGCCGATCGGGGCACCCTGTCGCTCTACCGCATGGTGCTCCGCGCCCGCCGGGAGGCCGGCCACGCGGACGCGTGATCCGCTGGTCAGCGGACCACCGTGACGATCCCGAGGGCCGTCCCCTCGGAGGGGACCGCACCTGGTGCGACGACCGTGGTCGCAGGGTCCGCCGATCCCGTCCCGCCTAGGACCCCGCCGGTCAGCAGCGTCGCCGTCAGCAGGACGAGGGCGGCCGGCCGCGGGCCCTGGATCCTGCTCCGGACGGCGCCGCCCGACCCGCCCCGCCGCCGAGCCGTTCTCCCATGGCGGTACGCCTCCTTCGTGCCCGCTCCGCCGCGGGCCCCGGTCCGAGGTTCGCGCGAGGGTCGACGAGGCACTGTCAGGGAGGCGACAGAGGGGCCGACACGTGGCCGACCGGCGGCACACGGGCCCGGGCATCGGTGGGCGCGCCGGGGGCAGCACTCGCCTCGGTGTCCGGTCCGCAGCCGGCCGCGAGGCAGGTCAGGCTCGCACGGCGGGGGTGCGGGCCAGCCGGGAGCTGATGCCGGCGGTGAGCACCGGCGAGAACGCCGGCGCCGCGGTGACCGTCCCGAGGAAGAGCTGTCCGGGCAGCCGCCAGAGCACCGCCTCCGACGCCGTCGTCACCGTCGCGGTCCGTGGCACCCGTTCCACCAGCCCGATCTCGCCGAGGTAGTCGGGCGCGGTCATCTCGTTGATCCGCCGCGGGCCGGTGCCGTCGTCGTGGTCGACCACTAGGCTGCCCTCCACCAGGACGAACAGGTCGTCGGCCGGATCGCCCTGCCGCAGCACGACGGCGCCGGTCGGCAACCGCTGCTCCTCGGCGGCTCGGGCCAGCCGCTCCAGCGCCGCCCGGCCCGCCCCCGAGAAGATCCGCAGCCGCTCGAGCACCGCCACGCGGGGGGCGAGGGCGTGCCGCCCCCGCTCCACCGCCGCGTCCAGCTGGGGAATGAGGAGCAGCGCGACGGCCGCGAGCGCGACCGGGACGACACCTGCCACGACCAGCGCCCACTCCAGGCCGAGGCCGTCGGCCAGCAGCGGCGCCCCGAGCGTGCCGACGGCGGTGCCCACGGCGGTCAGGGAGAGAACCAGTCCCGAGACCCGGCCGAGGACGTCGCCGGGCACGCCGCGCTGCATCGTCGTCTCGACCAGGATGTCGAGCGAGACGATCGCGATGCCCTCGAGCACCAGGACGGCGTAGGCCACCGCGGGCATGCGGATGACCGCCAGCGAAGCCAGCGGCAGACCGGTCATGAGCACCAGCAGCGTGATCGTCGCGCGCGGTCGCGACACACGGGCGAGGCGAGGACTGACGACGGCGCCCAGCACGCCTCCTGCGCCCGATGCGGCGAGCAGCCAGCCCAGCCCTCCGGACGCGGTGCCCAGGAGCTCACTGCTCACCACCACCAGCAGGACGAGCTCGACGCCGTAGACGACGGCGCCGGCCACCAGGCACCCGACGAGCACCAGGACCGTGCGGTTGCGGACCAGCGTGCGGACGCCTTCGCGCAGTGCCCCGACCGGGCTGACGTCCCTGCCTGCCGCGGGCCGGGAGGTCCGCCGGATGGCGAGCAGGAACGCCGCCGACACCGCGAACGTGGCGGCGTTGATGCCGAACGCCCACGCCGGCTCCCCCAGGACCAGGAGCGCACCCCCCACTGCGGGCCCGGCGACGAACGCGACCTCGTCCACCGTGCTGACCAGTGAGTTCGCAGCGACCAGTTCGTCCTCCGGCACGGTGCCGGCGACCATCGCCGAAGCGGAGGCCTGGTAGAGGGTCGCCGCCGACGCGGAGACCGCGGACAGGGAGACGACCAGCAGGGCCGGTCCACCGAGGATGACGGCCACCGTGAGACCAGCCATCACCAGGAGCTGGACGAGGTCGCCCGCGGCCATGACCTTGCGACGCTCGACGCGGTCGGCCACCACACCGGCGATCGGTGAGAGCAACGTGTACGGGACGAAGCGGCTCAGCGCCGCGGCGGACACCCAACCCGCCGACCCCGTGCGGTCGTACAGATAGGCGGAGAGTGCGACGAGGTAGAGGAAGTCACCCAGTCGCGAGGTCGTGAACGACAGCAGCAGCAGGCGGTAGTCGCGGCGGGCGAGGACCGAGCGCCTCGTCGGGGATCTCGTGCCCGGCAGCTGCCCGGTCGCCACGTGGACCGACCCTCAACCGACGAATCGGCGCAGTGCCGCCTCGTCACGGAGCCGCAGCTCGTGGGCGTCGACGGATATCCACCCACGACGCTGGAAGCTCTGCAGCGCGGCGTTCAAGCTCTGCCGGGAGGCGCCGACCCGCTCGGCCAGCTCGGTCTGCGTCAGCCGGGTGCGGATGCGGCCGTCCGCGCCTTCCCGGGGAAGTGCCAGCAGCAGCTTCGCGACCCGCCGTGGGACGTCGAGGAACACGAGATCGGCTGCGTCGTCGGTCAGCCGCCGGATCGTTCCGGCGAGCGACACGAGCAGCGCCCGGGTGAGGCGCGGCGAACGCTCCATCGCGCCCAGCACGATCTCGCGCGGGATGCGCAGCACCGTGGCGTCGGTCAGGGCCGCGATCGTGGCCGACCGCGGTCCTCCGTCCGCGACGGTGAGTTCGCCCACCGTCTCACCGCGTTCCAGCACGGCCAGCAGGTGTTCCTCGCCGTGCGGTGACGCGCTCACCGCCTTGAGGCTGCCGTCGACCACCACGAGCAGCGCGTCCGCCGGGTCGCCCTCGTAGAACAGGAGCTGTCCGCGCCGGTAGCGGCGGACGGTGGCCTCGGCCGCCAGCCGGCACAGGTCGGGCTCGGGCACGGCGGCGAAGAGACGGCACGCGGCCAGCGCTCTCACCCGGAGGCTCTCGTCCACAGCTGCTCCTGCCCTCGGGCCGGACGTGGGCCACAGAGTCGTGACCGGCCAGGTCAGCGGCCCGGCGGGGAGCATGACGCGAGGAGCCGGGGCCGCGGAAGGGGGGACGACACGGCGTTCCCCCGCCCGCCGGGGCGGCTGCCCGCAGCTCAGCGGGGGTGCCCGGCGGATTCTCGGCGGTGGGCGGCGCAGGAATCGCCATCTGCTGTCCGCTGCCCCCGACAGGGGGGCGGCACCGAGGTCGTCGGCATCGATGCCGCTCCCGCGCGGCTCCCCGGCGCGGTGCCGCCCTGCCGCGGTCAGGGACGCCGACTGCCGGGAAGGAGCGCCTCCCCTGCCTCGCTCCGCTCCGCGTCGGCGCCGACGGGCCACGACCCGTGCCCCTCGCCGTCGTCGGTTCCGAACAGTCCCGGGCGTGGCCGGTCGGTCTCGGTCATCGGATCCTCCCGTGGTCGGTGAAACTGCGGTGGAACGACTGTCGCGGTGCCACGGGGAGCCGGCTGTCCGCCGTCCGACATCGCGGCTGTCGGCTTCCGGACGTTGCAGGGCGCGACGACGGTGCCGGAGCCGGCGAAGGGGCACCGACCACGGCCTGACCTCGTCCCCGTGGAGGTCGTTCCCGGCGGGCTGGCGACCGGGCTCGCACTCACGCGGGCGGGGGCGTCGCTCCCTGGCTGCGGGGCAGGCATGCGCGAGCGGCAGCCACCAGACCGCGGGGGTCGTCGGCATGCAGCCGGATCGCAGTGATCCGCTCGGAACCCGAGGAGAGCTCGACCTCCAGCGGATGGCGCAGGGTGATGTCGACGTTCGTCTGGCCGCCCGCGACGACGTTCAGCACGACGCCGTCACCGTCCCGGTCCACCTGCACCGCCCGGGACCTCTCCCGCGCGCGCTGGCGCACGGCGACCGCCGTCACCGCCTCCCAGGGAACGGGTACGTCCGTCATCACCCCGTTGCGGATGCGGAGCCCTTCGTCGTCGAGCAGGTGCGGCGTGACGGTCAGGCTCGCCGTGAGACCGAGCATCCAGAGCACGCCCCAGACGCCGAGGACGTCGAGGACCAGGCGCACGGTGGGCCAGGGCACGACGATGTGGACGATCACGACCTCGAGCGCCGAGACCACGATGAAGGCCCAGAGGACCGGAAGGACGATGCCGACGTAGGAAAAGCCGGTCGCCCCCGCCGGGATGTCGGGGCGGCGCAGCAGCCAACGCCGGAGGGCGCCGTACTGGCGGAACTCCGCGACGGCCAGCCGGCGAGCGATCGAACCCGCGCGCGTGCCCGTGCCCGTCATCGACGTTGCTCCGCTGCCTCGGCCAGCGCGGCACGCAGCCGCTCCAGCACGATGTCGAGTCCTTCGAGAAGGTGGGCGAGGACGGGGGCCGGCATACCGCCGAACAGCTGCTCGGCGAGAGCGGCGCGCCCCGTCACGAAACCCTCCGCGGTGCGGGCACCGCGGTCGGTCAGGGTGACCAGCGTGGCCCGGCGGTCCGTGGGATGGGCCTGCCGGGTGACGAAACCGGTCGCCACCAGGCCGTCGACCAGTCCGGTGATGTTTCGCGGCGTGACGCCCAGCGCGTCGGCGAGCGTCTTCTGGGTGCTGGGGCCGCGCTGCCCGAGTTCCCACAGGAGATGGGCCCGCGGCCCGGTCAGGCCCTCGCGCGCGAGGGCCTGCGCCATGTCGTCTCCCAGCAGCACCGTCAGTTCGAGGACCCGCCCCAGTGCCGCACCAGGGTCCGGACCCTCCGCCACGCTGCACAGCCTACACGGTGAATGGACTGCACGAATTTCCGGGACTGTGACCCGGTGCAACGTCGCACCGCGCACACGGCAGGATGCGGTTCATGAGCGACACCGACACCGCGCCCGAGGCCGCTCCGGTCCGCCTGTCTCCTGGCGACCCGGCGCCGGACTTCACGCTGCCCGACGCCGACGGCAACCTGGTGACCCTCGCCGACCACCGCGGCCGCCGCGTGATCGTCTACTGCTACCCGGCGGCTCTCACCCCGGGGTGCACCACCCAGGCCGTCGACTTCACCGCCGCCGCCGGCGACCTCGCCGAGGCGGGCCTGGACATCATCGGCATCTCCCCCGACGAGCCGGCGAAGCTGATGCGGTTCCGCGAGAAGGAGGGCCTGGGCATCACCCTGGTCTCCGACCCGGACAAGACCGTGCTGCGGGCCTACGGCGCCTACGGCCCCAAGAAGCTCTATGGCAAGGAGGTCGTCGGCGTGATCCGGTCGACCTTCATCGTCGACGCCGAGGGCCGGATCGAGCGTGCCTCCTACAACGTCAAGGCCACCGGGCACGTGGCCAAGCTGCTGCGCGACCTCGGCGTCGACTGAGCGCACCGGCCGAGGAGCGTCACCGACCGAGGAGACCACCGACCGAGGAGACCACCACCGGGGGACGGCCGCCCGGGCGCCACCGAGCGGCCGTCACGCCCGCCAGGTGCCCGGTCGCGGCTGGCACTCGGGGCCACACGGGTAGTCGGCGTCCCAGGGGAAGGCGCCGCCCCTGTGGTCCCAGGTGAGCTGGTAGGCGGGCACGGAGAACTCCGCCGGCCGCTGGTAGAAGCGGTTGGCGGCGAGAACCACCTCGCCCGGGTTGGGCAGCTCCTCGACGACGAGCCGCTCCGCCCGGTCGGACCAGGTCAGCAGTTCCCCGACGACCAGGTCACGACCATCGACCACCATCCCCGCGACACGGTCGAGCAGGCCGTGCGTGCCTTCCGCGCTCAGCCCGACCACGACCAGCTCGGGGTGGCCCAGCCCGTAGAGGCCGATGGTGTAGCCGAACGAGGGCTCGTCGGGCTCCTCGCCCTCGCCGACGTACTGCGCCGCCCACCGGTGCGCCCGGATGGCCTGCGCCAGGCGGGCGTCCTCCTGGTCCAGCCAGGCGATGGTCTGCGGGTCGCTCGTCATGGGCCACACACTGCGCTGCGGGACCGACAGAACGCCCGCCCAGGGAGCGACTGTGGACGGGCCCCGGACCTGGGGACGGCGGTCAGTCCTCGCCGCGCTCCCGCCTCGCGCGGGCGCGCCGCCGCCCCTCGTGCATGGCCTGCACCCGGGCGACGGGGATGGTGTGGCCCTCGGCAACCAGGTCCGGGGGCAGTTCCTGCGGCGCGGGAAGGACGGCGGCCCAGGCGTCCACGTCACCCAGCACCTCCCGCGCCGTCGTCACGGTGACGTCTCCGGGCCGTACGGCGTCCACGGCAGCCCACGCCACCGGTGCCGACACCGGGAGCCCGGGACGGATGCGCGGGCTGTAGGCCGCCACGATCGTCGCCTGGCCCGACCGGGTGGAGTCCACGAACACCTTCCCGCCGCGGTCCTCCTTGATGTAGGCCGTGGTCGCGAGGTCGGGGTCGAGGCGCTCGGCCCGCGCCGCGAGGGCACGGGTGGCCGCGGCGGCGTCCTCCGGGGTCGCCCCACGGATCGGTACGAGGACGTGCAGCCCCTTCGCCCCGCTGGTCTTCACCGCACCGGCCAGCCCGGCATCGTCCAGGGCCTGCCGCACGAGGTGCGCCGTCCGGGCCACCACGGGAAAGGCGGCGCCCTCGGGCGGGTCCAGGTCCAGCACCAGGCCGGTGGGTCGCGGGTCGCCGACCCGGAAGAACGGCACGTGGAACTCGACCGCGCGCTGGTTGGCCAGCCACAGCAGGGTGCGGCGGTCCTCGCACAGCACCTGGTGTACCTCCCGGTGCGCGGCCTCGGACCACACGGTCACGGTGCGCACCCAGTCGGGGGCGCCCTTGGAGACGTTCTTCTGCATGAACGGCGGGGAGCCGGGCCGCACCCGCTTGATCGTCAGCGGCCGGCCGGCCAGCAGCGGCACCAGCCGGTCGGCGAATGCGTCCAGATGGTCGACGAGGTCGCCCTTGGTCACCCCGAGGCCGTCGCCCAGCGGCTGGTCCAGGCTGGTCAGGCGGACGCCGTCGCGCTCGTCGTCGGCCATGACCGCCACTCAGATCTCGTAGGTGGCACCGCTGCGGACGAGCTCCGTCTCGGAGAAGACGGCGCTGGCCGCGAACAGCTGCCCGATCTCGTCCACCCAGGCCGGCACGTGGGTGAGCAGCAGCCGGCCCACCCCCGCGGCCGCCGCGTGCTCGCCGGCCTCGCGACCGGTCAGGTGCAGCCCCGCGGGCAGCCCCGGTCCGGGCGGGTGGGCGGCCTCGGCGAGGAGCACGTCGGCACCGCGGGCGAGCTCCACGACCCGCTCGCTCGGACCGGTGTCGCCGGTGTACACCAGCGACCGCCCGTCGACGGCGAGCCGGATGGCGTAGCACTCGATCGGGTGCGCGGTGCGCGCCAGCGACACCTCGAACGGGCCCAGCGCGAACGACCCGGGCCCGACCGGCACGAAGTCGAAGACGTCGGTGATCCCGTCGCCGTCGGCGTCGTAGGCCAGCGCGAGCCGCCGTTCGGCGGCGACCGGTGCGTACAGCGGCACCCGCTCCTTGGACGCCCGCCCGGAGTAGCGGTGCCAGACGACGAACGGGGCCACGTCGAGGCAGTGGTCGGCGTGCAGGTGGCTGAGGAAGATCGCGTCGATCGCGTCGGGATCAGCCAGCGCCTGCAGCGCGCCGAAGGCGCCGTTGCCGAGGTCGAGGAGCAGCCGGAAGCCGTCGTGCTCGACCAGGTAGCTCGAGGCGGCCGACCTCGGCCCCGGGGCACTGCCGGAGCACCCCACCACGGTCAGCTTCACGCGGCGACCCGCGAGCGGCCGACGGTGCCCGGCCTCCGAGCGCCCACCTGCTTGATCTTCATCGCGGGCCAGGCTAACGGTCGGTGCCGACACCGCGCAGAGCGCGTGCCGACGACCGGCTCACCGCGGCGGCCACCACGTGGCGAGGGCCCTCCCCCGATCGGGAGAGGGCCCTCGCGGGTCGTACCGCTGGGTCAGCCACCGATGCGACGGCTCAGCATCTGCTTGCCCTGCTCGGCACCCTTGCGGCTCTCGGCCTGCGCGCGGCGGAACAGATCCGCCAGTTCGGCGTCCCCGTCGCGCTCGGCGTCCTGGATGTAGGTCTCCAGGCGCAGCGCGTTGCTGAGGCAGGTCTCGGTGAACCAGAGGAGGTTGTAGTCCTTGTCCCTGGTACCGGTGACGCTGCCCGTTTCGGTGGTGGTCATTCCGCTGCTCCTCGACGACGACGGAACCTGCGCGTCGATGCTGCGGCGACCGGGCACCGCCCGCCGCAGGCACCGACGCCGACCAGTGCAACGCATCGGAGGACACCGCACCAGACCGTTGCGCACGGCACGGGGGATGGGGACGCGACCCCGGCCGCCGGACACCGCGGGACGCGCACCGGGCCCCCTCCCGTCGTGGGAGAGGGCCCGGTACGGGTGTCGATCAGGGTTGCGCGCTCAGGCCCAGAGTTGACCCTCCAGCGAGGACGTGGCCTCCTCCAGCGTGCCCGCGTAGGCACCGGTGGACAGGTACTTCCAGCCGCCGTCGCAGACGATGAACACGATGTCGGCGTGGCGGCCGGCGGCGACCTCCTTGTCGGCGATGCCCAGGGCCGCGTGCAGGATCGCCCCCGTCGAGATGCCGGCGAAGATGCCCTCCCGCTCCACCAGCTGGCGGGTGCGGTGGATGGCGTCCTCGGGCCCGACGGAGAACCGCGAGTCCAGCAGCGAGGGGTCGTAGAGCTCGGGGATGAATCCCTCGTCGATGTTGCGCAGCCCGTAGACGAGCTCGCCGTAGCGCGGCTCGGCGGCGATCACCTGGACGCCGGGCTTGTGCTCGCGCAGATAGCGGGAGACGCCCATCAGCGTGCCCGTCGTCCCGAGCCCGGCGACGAAGTGGGTGATCGAGGGCAGGTCGGCGAGGATCTCCGGCCCGGTGCCCTCGTAGTGAGCCTGGGCGTTGGCCGGGTTGCCGTACTGGTAGAGCATCACCCAGTCGTCGTGCTCGGCCGCCAGGCCCTTGGCCACCGCCACCGCCTGGTTCGATCCACCGGCGGCCGGCGAGAAGATGATCTGCGCGCCGTACATCTCCAGCAGCTGGCGCCGTTCCACCGAGGTGTTCTCCGGCATGACGCAGACCAGCTTGTAGCCGCGCTGCCGGGCCACCATGGCCAGCGAGATGCCGGTGTTGCCGCTGGTCGGCTCGAGGATCGTGGCGCCCGGCTGGAGCGACCCGTCCTTCTCGGCCGCCTCGATCATCGCGATCGCGGCGCGGTCCTTGATCGACCCGGTCGGGTTGTGGTCCTCGAGCTTGGCCCACAGCCGGACATCAGGAGTCGGCGACAGGTTCGGCAACCCCACCAGGGGGGTGCCGCCCAAGGAGTCGACGAGGGAGGCGAAGCGGGCCATCAGAGCTCTTCCGGGACGGGGACGGGAGGCGGGGGCGACTGCGTCAGCAGCCGCCGGCGACCGCCGGGAGGATCGTCACCGAGTCGCCGTCCTTGACCTCGGTGTCGAGCGCACCGGTGAAGCGGACGTCCTCGTCGTTGACGTAGACGTTGACGAAGCGGTGCAGCTTGCCCTCCTCGGTGACGAGGCGGTTCTTCAGACCCGGGTGCTTGGCGTCGAGGTCGTCGACGAGCGCGCCGAGCGTGGCGCCGCTGCCCTCCACCGTCTTGTTGCCGCCGGTGTGGGTGCGCAGGATGGTCGGGATCCGGACCTCGATGGCCATGGTGTGCGGTTCTCCTCAGTACGGGTTCAGGAAATGGATCGGCGCGGCGTGCGCGGTACTTGAGCACAGCAACGCCCGGTCGCCGCGCCCGATTCCGGGCGGTCGGCCCGGCCCCGTCCAGGGTCCCGCGCCGAGCGTGCCAGGCGTGGGGGGACGGGGTGATTCTTCAGTCGTAGACGACGGTGGTCGGCGAGTGGCCGAAGAGGTAGGACTCGACGACCTCGACCTCCTCCTCGCGCACCTCCCCGTCGACGATGCGGAAGCTGCGGAACTCGACCTCGTCGTCGGCCAGGCCGGTCCGCTCGCCGTGGTGCCGGGTGGAGACCAGCACGTAGTGGGCCTCAGGCTCGGACGCGTAGCTGATGTCGGTGCGGGACGGATAGGCCTCGGTGGCCGTGTGCGAGTGGTAGATGACAACCGGCACCTCGCCGCGGTCGTCCATGTCCCGGTAGAGCCGCAGCAGGTCCCCGGAGTCGAACTCGTAGAAGGTGGGGGACCGCGCCGCGTTCAGCATCGGGATGAACCGCTCGGGCCGGTCGCTGCCCTCGGGACCCGCGACCACGCCACAGGCCTCGTCCGGATGGTCCTTCCGGGCGTGGGCCACGATGGCGTCGTAGGTCGCGCGGTCGATGCGCAGCACAGGGGGAGTCTATGCGGCGCGGTCCGGCGTCCCGGCCCGCGGTCCCCGCACGCACGGGCGACGACGGCACGAAGGCGCGCAACCGATACGGTCCGAGGCGTGCTCGGCAAGCTTCTCGTCGCCGCCGGGGTCCTGGTCTTCCCCGTGCCGGCCCTGGTGCTCGGGGCACGCGGTCTGCTGGAGCGCCCCGGCTACGACCCCGACGAGCCCGCCGACCGGGCCTCCTACGTCCTGGTGGTGGCGCTGCGCGGGCTGGTCCTGCTGCTCGTGGCCGCGCTCTCGGTGGTCGTCCTGGTGTCGACCATCGGCGCCGCGGTCGTCGGCGTCGTCCTGCACGGCATGGTGTACGTCTTCTTCGCCCTCGACGTGCTGCTGTCGCTGCTGATCGTGGTCAGCTTCGGCCGGCGCGCCCGGCGACCAGTGCGTCGACGAGCGAGCCCTGCAGCGCGGTGAGCCAGTAGTAGACCGCCAGCTGCTGCTCCTCCTCGCCGGCGAGGTCCTCCGGCGGCTCGCTGTCCTCGGTGATGTCGAGCCGGGTGCCCAGTGCCAGCCGCAGGTCGTTGGTGCTGCGCAGCCAGGCCGCGGCCTGCTCGGCGTCGAGCCGGACCTCTCCCCCGCCGTCGGGCAGGGTCGCCCGCACCGTCGCGAGGTCGTCGGCCTTGCCGCTGCGCAGCGAGGCCTCGGTGAGCTCCCGGTAGTCGGCGGCCAGCTCCGGATCGCCGCGGTGGCCCTCGGGGAGCAGCCGGGCCAGCACCGGGTCCCCGCCCACGTCGTCGGCGGCGGCCTCCAGCAGCTGCTCCAGCTGGTCCAGGAGGAGCGCGAGGACGCCCGCCTCCGCGCGGTCCAGGCGCGCCACGACCGCGCCTCCGCGGGCGGGGCGGAACGGCCTCATGCGCTCTCCTCGCCGGCGGCGGTCGGCGCGCTCCCCCGCCACCCGCCGCCCGGGTGGCGGGTCATGAGTCCCGCTGGAAGCTGGCCCACAGGCCGTAGGCGTGCAGCCGGCTGGTGTCGTGCTCCATCCGTTCCCGGGGACCGGAGCTCACGATCGCCTTGCCCTCGTGGTGCACCTGCAGCATCAGCGTCGTGGCCGTGGGCTCGTCGTAGCCGAACAGCTCCTGCAGCACGAAGGTGACGTAGGTCATGAGGTTGACCGGGTCGTTCCACACGATCGTGACCCACGGGCGATCGAGGTCCCCGTCTTCCTCTTCCGTGGTCTCGGGGGTCCGAGTCGGCGCGAGCGGTCCGGCCACGGCTCCACCTTAGGACGCTCCTGCCGCGCCGCACGCGAACGCCTACGCTCCCGTGCCATGCCGACTCCCGGACCGACTCCGCCGGCTCCCGCGCTGCTCACCGACCGGTACGAGCTGACGATGGTGGCCGCCGCCCTGGCCGACGGCACCGCCCGGCGCGACTGCGTCTTCGAGGTGTTCGCCCGCCGGCTCCCCCACGGCCGCCGGTACGGCGTCGTCGCCGGGACCGGGCGGCTGCTGGAGGCCCTCCCGCACTTCCGCTTCGGGGACGACGAACTGGCCACCCTGCGCGAGCAGGGTCTGACCGACCGGCGACTGCTGGACTGGCTGGCCGACTTCCGGTTCTCCGGCGACATCGAGGGCTACGCCGAGGGGGACCTGTACTTCCCCGGCTCGCCGGTCCTGACCGTGCGCGCCCCCTTCGCCGAGGGCGTGCTGCTGGAGACCCTGGCGCTGTCGGTGCTCAACCACGACAGCGCCATCGCCTCGGCCGCGGCCCGCATGGTGGCCGCGGCCTGCGAGCGCCCCTGCATCGAGATGGGCTCGCGGCGCACCCACGAGGAGGCCGCAGTCGCCGCGGCCCGCGCCGCTCACCTGGTCGGGTTCGCCTCCACCTCGAACCTGGAGGCCGGCCGCCGCTACGGCGTCCCGACCACCGGCACCGCCGCGCACGCGTTCACGCTGCTGCACGACGACGAGCGGTCGGCATTCCGGAGTCAGGTGCAGACCCTCGGCACGGGAACGACCCTCCTCGTCGACACCTACGACGTGGACCAGGGGATCCGGACCGCAGTCGAGGTCGCCGGTCCGGAGCTCGGTGCGATCCGCCTGGACTCCGGCGACCTGCCGACGCTGGCCACCCACGCCCGCGAGCTGCTCGACTCCCTGGGGGCCACGGAGACCCGCATCGTCGTCACCAGCGATCTCGACGAGTACGCCATCGCCGGGCTGATGGCCGCCCCCGTGGACGGCTACGGCGTGGGCACCTCGCTCGTGACCGGCTCGGGCGCACCGACGATGGGCATGGTCTACAAGCTCGTCGAGCGTGACGGGATCCCGGTGGCCAAGAAGTCCAAGGACAAGGCCTCGGTCGGGGGTCGCAAGCATGCCCTGCGCCGGCACGACGCCAACGGCATCGCGGTGGCCGAGGTGGTCAGCAGCGAGCCGATCGCCCCCCGGGACGGCGACCGCGATCTCGTCGTGCCGCTGGTGGAGGCGGGCGAGGTCTGCGACGCCGGAAGCCCCGCGGAACTGCTCGCCCGTGCCCGCGCGCACCACGAGCGCGCCCGGGCCGCGCTGCCGCAGGAGGCGTGGGCACTGTCTCGCGGTGACTCCGCGTTGGAGACGGTGAACGCGTGAGCAAGGAGGAGGACATGACCCGCGCACTGGTCGTCGTCGACGTGCAGAACGACTTCTGCGAGGGCGGCAGCCTCGCCGTCGCGGGGGGTGCCGCGGTGGCGGCCGCCATCAGCGAGCACCTGCGGACGTCCGGGAGCGACTACGCCCACGTGGTCGCCACGCGGGACCACCACATCGACCCCGGCCACCACTTCGCCGCGCAGCCGGACTTCCTGGAGACCTGGCCGGCGCACTGCGTCGTCGGGACCGACGGCGTGGAACTGCACCCGGCGCTGGACCGCGACCCCGTGGAGGCGGTCTTCGACAAGGGCGAGTACGCCGCGGCCTACTCCGGCTTCGAGGGCCGGGCCGACGGGGTGCCCCTGGCCGACTGGCTGCGCGGGCGCGGCGTGGACGCCGTCGACGTCGTCGGCATCGCGACCGACCACTGCGTGCGGGCGACCGCCCTGGACGCCGTCGGCAACGGCTTCCGCACCCGGGTCCTGCTGCCGCTCACCGCGGGGGTCGCGGAGGCCTCCACCGAGGCCGCCCTCGACCAGCTGCGCACCGCGGGCGTCGAACTGGAGGGGGCGGTCCACCAGCACTGATCCGCGCCTGTGCGGTGTTGCCCGCGCTGTCGCGCTCCTGCAGCACCGCGACAGAGCGGAGGACACCGCTGGAGGGAGCCGACGCTCACGGAACGGCGTCTAGGACCTCGTCCCTCGTGAACCCCAGGACCTGCAGGACCGCGTCCAGGTACGGCTGGTTGAGCGCCGTGTGCGCCTGCTCGCGGACGAACGGCTTGGCGTTGAAGGCGATGCCCAGCCCCGCGGTGTTGAGCATGTCCAGGTCGTTGGCGCCGTCGCCCACCGCCACGGTCTGCTCCAGCGGGATCCCGTACTGCGCCGCGAACCGGGCCAGCGCGCGGGCCTTGCCCGGGCGGTCGACGATCTCCCCCACCAGCCCGCCGGTGAGCCGGCCGTCGACCACCTCGAGGGTGTTGGCCGCGGCGAAGTCCAAGCCGAGGGTCTCGGCGAGCGGATCGGTGATCTGGGTGAAGCCGCCGCTGACGATGCCGCAGCGGAAGCCGAGGCGTTGCAGCGTCCGGATCAGCGTGCGGGCGCCGGGTGTCAGCTCCAGCGCCTCGCGGACCTCCTCGAGAACCCCGACGGGCAGGCCCGCCAGGACGGCGACCCGCGCCCGCAGCGACTCGGCGAAGTCGAGCTCTCCGTTCATGGCGGCGGCGGTGATCCGGGCGACCTCGGCCTCCCGCCCGGCCCGCGCGGCCAGCTCGTCGATGACCTCTCCCCGGACGAGCGTGGAGTCGACGTCCAGGACGATGAGCCGCTTGCTGCGCCGGGCCAGCCCGGCCTGCTCCACGGCGATGTCGGCGCCGGTGGCGGCCGCGACCGCCGCCAGCCGCGTCCGCAGTGCCGTGGCCTCGGCCCCGGAGACGGTCAGCTCGAAGCTGGTCACCGGGTAGTCCGACAATCGGCGGATCGCGTCGATGTTGCCCCCGATGCCGGCGATCGCCCGCGCCGCACCGGCCACGGCGTCCGGGGGTACGGGGCGGCCGAGGACGATGACGTGGTGCGGCCGGTCGGCGGGCCGGGGCACCGGTCCGGTGCCCGACGCCGACTCGACGGTCACCTCCAGCCCGGTATCGGAGCCCACCTCGGCGGCGAGCTTGCCCAGGTGCGCCAGCAGCGTCGCCTCGTCGGCCGTCGGGACGTCGTCGGTCGCGAGCGCGGCCACGACCACGCCGAGGACCAGGTGCCCGTGGACGACGACCTGCTCGACGTCGAGGACCTCGACCGCGGGCGCCCCCTCCGCGGTATCGGCAAGTGCGGAGAACAGCCGCGCGGTCACCCCCGGGCGGTCGTCGCCGGACACGGTGAGCACGGCCTGCGCCGTCATCGCGGCCGGCAGCGTCGCGGGGCGTGGGGTCGGGTCGAGCGGCACCCCGTCATCGTGCCGCACCGTCGTTCCGCACCCGCCGTGCCCCCGACCGCGTCCCGTGAACGGGAGAGGCCCAGGACCGTGACGGTCCTGGGCCTCTCCCCTTCAACGTTCCGGCCCCTCTGCAGGGCCCCCCGCGAGCCTGCGAGCGGCGGGGCCAGAGGGTGCCTTTTCAGGTGGGGTCGGGGTCGTTCGGTCCCTGCCGGGGTCCGGTGCCCGGGACGAGCTCGCTCACGCCGCCGTAGGGCTTGTGCCGCCGGCCGGCGTGCGCCTCGTCCTGCAGCCGCTGGAGCAGGTGCGGGTAGTGCGCCTCGAAGGCCGGCCGCTCCGACCGGATCTTGGGGATCTCGACGAAGTTGTGCCGCGGCGGCGGCGAGGACGTCGCCCACTCCAGCGAGTTCCCGTGGCCCCACGGGTCGTCGCGGAGTGCCAGCTGCCCGTACTTCCAGGAGTGCACCACGTTGTAGAGGAACGGCAGCGTGGCGGCCCCGAGGACGAAGGACGACACGGTCGAGATCAGGTGGAGCGTGGTGAATTCGTCGGTGGGCAGGTAATCCACGTACCGGCGCGGCATGCCCTCGTTCCCCAGCCAGTGCTGGACGAGGAACGTGCCGTGGAAGCCGATGAAGGTCAGCCAGAAGTGCAGCTTCCCGAGGCGCTCGTCCATCATCCGGCCGCACATCTTCGGGAACCAGAAGTAGATGCCGGCGTAGGCGGCGAACACCACGGTGCCGAAGACCACGTAGTGGAAGTGGGCCACGACGAAGTAGCTGTCGTTGACGTGCCAGTCCAGCGGCGGGCTGGCCAGCAGCACGCCGGTCAGGCCGCCGAGCAGGAAGGTGACCATGAAGCCGATGGACCACAGCATCGGCGTCTCGAAGGTCAGCTGGCCCCGCCACATCGTGCCGATCCAGTTGAAGAACTTGATGCCGGTGGGCACGGCGATCAGGTAGGTCAGGAAGGCGAAGAACGGCAGCAGGACCGCGCCCGTGGCGTACATGTGGTGGGCCCAGACGGCGAGGGAGAGAGCGCCGATGGCGAGCGTCGCGAAGACCATGCCCTTGTAGCCGAACAGCGGCTTGCGGCTGAACACCGGGATGACCTCGGTGATGATGCCGAAGAACGGCAGCGCGATGATGTAGACCTCGGGGTGGCCGAAGAACCAGAACAGGTGCTGCCACAGCATCGGCCCACCGTTCTCGTCGGAGAAGATCAGCGCGCCGAGGTTGCGGTCGGCCAGCATGCCCATGATCGCCGCGGTCAGGATGGGGAACGCCAGCAGGATCAGCACGCTGGTGACGAGCGCGTTCCACGTGAAGATCGGCATCCGGAAGAGCGTCATCCCGGGCGCGCGGAGGCAGACGATCGTGGTGATGAAGTTGACCCCGCCGAGGATGGTGCCGAGGCCGCTGACGGCCAGGCCGGCGAACCACAGGTTCGCGCCCGCCCCGGGCGAGTGCACGGCGTCGGAGAGCGGGGCGTAGGCGTACCAGCCGAAGTCGGCGGCGCCGCCCGGGGTCAGGAAGCCCGACACCGCGATCAGGCTGCCGAAGAGGAACAGCCAGTAGGAGAGGGCGTTCAGCCGGGGGAAGGCGACGTCGGGTGCACCGATCTGCAGCGGCATGATCAGGTTGCCGAAGGCGAAGAACAGCGGCGTCGCGAACATCAGCAGCATGACGGTGCCGTGCATCGTGACGAGCTGGTTGTACTGCTCCGGTGACAGGAACTGCAGCCCCGGCTGCCCGAGCTCGCCGCGCATCAGCAGGGCCATCAGCCCGCCCGCGATGAAGAAGGCGAACGAGGTGGCCAGGTACATCAGGCCGATGGTCTTGTGGTCGGTGGTCCGCAGCAGGTTCGACAGTCGCGAACCCTTCGCGGCCACGTGAGCCGGGCTCGGCCGACTCACGATGGGCGCCGGTGCAATCGTCACGGATCGGAGCTTAGACGGTGCCCTCACGGCACCTCAGCTCGACGAGGGAGGCGCGCCGATGGCGGTGCGCGCATCTGCCGTCGCTCGGGGCCAGCACGGTGGCCGGAAGCGACCGGAGGGCGATCCCCGTGAGTTTCCGATCATGGACAGGAGGGCACCGTGCTCCCGCGCGTCCGGAGGTCGCGGGCGCCGGGCCCGCCGCAAGGAGTCCTGCGAGGAGGTCGCACATGTCCGTCGGGGCCGTCGTCCTCGCCCTGGTCGTCGGCCTCGTCGCGGGGCTGATCGCCCGGGCCGTCGTCCCCGGCAAGCAGGACCTGGGCATCCTCGCCACGATCGCGCTCGGCCTGGTCGGGTCCGTCGTCGGCAACCTGGTCGCCGGTCTCGTCTCGCGCGGCGAGCCCGAGCTCGACCTGGGCGGCTGGTGGGCCTCGATCCTCGGCGCGATCGTCGTCCTCGCCGTGTACGTCTCCGTGGCCGGCCGCGGTCGACGGTCGGTCCGCCGCTGATCAGCCGGCCCGCCGGTACGTGGTGACGTCGACCGAGACCGTCACCCCCAGCGGCTCCGGGAGCCCGGCCAGCCGGGCCTCGACCGCCGTCCGCGTCGTGTGCCGGGCGTGCGGACCCATGCCGACCAGGGTGGTGGCGGCCGAGCGGGGCACGGTGATGCGCTCGCGGTGGGTCGTCGTGCGCACCGGCGTCAGATGGGGCTCGAGCGCGGCGGCCAGCCGGACCGCCTTGTCCGGGTCGACCCGCAGCAGCTCCAGCGGCCCGACGAGCTCGCCCAGGTGGTCGGCGGCCGGGGTCACCACCACCAGCCCGCCGCCGGGACGGAGGACGCGTGCGATCTCAGGCCCGTTGCGGGGGGCGAAGACCACGAGCACCCGGTCCACCGCCCCGGTCCGCACGGGTAGCCGCGCCCAGCTGTCGGCGACGACGGCCACGGCCCGGTCGTGGGCCCGTGCCGCGCGCCGTGCGGCGTAGGTCGAGGAGTCGAGGACCACGCCCACCGCCTCCGGCAGCCGATCGAGGACACCGGCGAGGTGGTGCCCGGTCCCGCCGCCGAGGTCGAGCAGCGACGCCGGCGTCCCGTCCGCGGTCACCGCGTCGGCCAGCGCTCGCGTGACGCCCGCGTAGTGGCCCGCGCCGAGGAAGGCCACCCGGTCGGCCACCATCTCGGCCGTGTCCCCGGTGGGCGGCCGGTGGCCGGGCGGCAGCAGCGTGACGTGACCCTGGCGCGCCCGGTCGAACAGGTGGCCCCGCGGGCAGCGCAGGCCGGCGCCCCCGGCCACCACCTCCAGCGGATCGCCGCAGACCGGACAGGCCAGCAGGGCGACGGCCCGGTCGTCGAGCGGTCTCACCGCCGGGGAGGGACGGCGTGGAAGGCGACGTCGCGCAGCCGGCCGTCGTCGGCCACCGCGGTGACGTAGGTGCCGTGCGGCTGCCGCCGCCGGTCGGTGGGCGAGCCGGGGTTGAGCAGCCGGAGCCCGGACGGCGCCGTGGTGTCCCAGGGGATGTGGCTGTGCCCGAACACCAGGACGTCGGTGTCGGGGAACCGGGCCGCGCAGCGGATCTCGCGTCCCTTCCTGTCCCCCGTCTCGTGGACGACGGCGAACCTGATGCCCTCGATCACCGCCCGGGCGACCTCCGGCAGTCGCTCGCGCAGCGGGCCGTGGTCGTTGTTGCCGTACACCGCGAGCAGCCGCCGCGAGCGGTCCTCCAGCTGGTCGAGCAGGGCGACGTCGACCCAGTCACCGGCGTGCACGACGAGGTCGGCGGCTTCGATCGCCGCCCACAGGGCATGAGGTAGGTCACGCGCCCGTTTCGGGACGTGCGTGTCGGAGATCAACACGAGCGAAACCGGCACGACCCCATCGTCGCAGCACACCCGGTTCCTGCCTCGGCCCACGACCGGGCCCTGCGACCGGTCAGGGGTGCTGCTCGCCCGCCAGGGCCCGCAGCCGGGCGTTGTAGGCCTCGAGCTCGGCGTCGCCGCTGCGATCGGCCGCCCGGTCCAGCGCCTTGGCCCGCCGCTCGTCGGAGCCGGCCCAGGAGAAGAAGACCACCGCCAGGACGAGGACGGTGGGGAGCTCGCCGAAGGCCCAGACGATGCCGCCGGCCTCGCCCTGGTCGCGCAGGGGGTCGATACCCCACCCGGCCGGCGGCTGGGCGAAGGTGTCCACGACCAGGGAGCCGGCCATCATGACCGCGACGCCGAAGAAGGCGTGGAAGGGCACCGGCAGGAACAGCTCCAGCATCCGCCCCGGATGGCTGAGCGTCCGCGGCCACGGGTCCTGGGCAACGATCGGTCCGAAGAACAGCAACCCCGTGACCACGAAGTGGGCCAGCATGAACTGGTGCCCGGCGGGGTTGCCCATCAGCGCGTCGAACAGCGGGGTGAAGTAAACGCCGTACAGGCTCGCGATGAACAGCGGGATCGTGAACAGCGGGTGGGACACGAAGCGCGCGAACCGGCTGTGCAGCGCGGTGAGCAGCAGCGCCCTCGGCGTCCCCGCGGCGCCGTGACCCCGGGGCAGCGTCCGCAGGGCCAGGGTCACCGGCGCCGCCAGCAGGAGCAGCAGGGGCGTGATGAGCGACAGCACCATGTGCTGGGTCATGTGGACGCTGAACAGCACCATGCTGTAGCCGTTCAGCCACGTCCCGGTGACGACGAACAGCGAGCCGGTGCCGCCGATCCAGGCAGCGGTCCGCCACCACGGCCAGACGACGCCGGACCGGCGCAACCGCACGACGGCGCCGAGGTAGAGCAGCAGGCCGACGACGCTGAGGACGGCGAGCACCGACCACGGCTCCAGGTGCGGGAGGAACATCCGCCCCCAGGTCGGCGGGTCGGCGGGCACCCACATGCCCGAGTGGTGCCCGTGCTCCACCTGCTCCTCCTCGACCGACACCGCGCGTGCGGTTCCACTCTCCCACCGCCACCGGCGTCGCGGGTGGCCGTCGTGCCCTCCCCGGGCGTGACGTGGAGGGGCGACGGCCCCGCCGTGAGCAGGTGAGCGGGGCCCTTCAGTCGTGGACCGGCGCCTCGTGCCGGGCGTGCGACTCGGCTTCCAGCTGGAAGGTGCAGTGCTGCAGGTCGAAGTGGTCGCCCAGGCAGGCGCACAACGCGTCCAGCACGCGACCGCCGTGCCCGGCGGCCAGCGCCGCGTCGTCGACCACCACGTGGGCGGAGAGGACCGGCTGACCGGACGTGATCGTCCAGGCGTGCAGGTCGTGGACGCCCAGGACGCCGTCCACGCCGAGGATGTGCGTCCGCACGTCGTCGAGGTCGACTCCCCGGGGGGCGGCCTCCAGCAGGATGTCCAGCGCCTCCCTGAGCAGGTGCCACGCTCTCGGGACCACCAGGCAGCCGATGACCACCGACGCGACGATGTCCGCCGGCGTCCACCCCGTGGTGAGGATGATCAGCCCCGCCACGATCACCGCGACCGAGCCGAGGGCATCGGCCAGGACCTCCAGGTAGGCCCCGCGCAGGTTCAGGGAGGCGCGCCGTCCCCGGTGGAGCACGGCCAGCGAGCCGAGGTTGACCGCCAGGCCCACCGCAGCGACGGCGAGCATCAGCCTCGACTCGATCTCGGGCGGCTGACCGATCCGGCGCACCGCCTCCACGAGCACGTACGCAGCCACCGCGAGCAGCAGCAGGCCGTTGCCTACCGCCGCGAAGATCTCCAGCCGCTGCCAACCGAACGTCCGCCGGCCGCGGGCCGGTCGCTGGGCCAGGGTGACCGCGCCGAGGGCCAGGGCGATGCCGGCCGCGTCGGTGGCCATGTGCCCCGCATCGGCGAGCAGCGCCAGGGAGCCCGACACCAGGCCGCCGACGATCTCTCCCGCCATCACGGCGAGGGTGAGGACGAGGACGACCAGCAGGCGTCGCCGCTGACCGCCCGCCGCGGTCACCGGCGCGTGCGTGTGCCCGTGTCCCATCGACCGCCTCCCTGTCCGCGCCTCCTGCGCGCAGTGTCCTCCAACGCCGACGCCCCCTGCCGGAAGGAAGCCGGCAGGGGGCGTCGGGTACGGGGGGCGCGGATCAGATCGCGACGCCCTTGTCCCGCAGCCACGGGATGGGGTCGACCTTCGCGCCGTTGAGGCCGCCCACGTGCACCTCGAAGTGCAGGTGCGGGCCGGTCGACTGACCCCGGTTGCCGAGCAGGGCGATGGTGTCGCCGGCGCGGACCACCTGACCGGGCTCGACCAGGATCGAGTCCATGTGCCCGTAGACGGTGACGTCGCCGTTCTCGTGCTGGATGTACACCGCGAGGCCGTAGCCGCTGGCGGGGCCGGCCTCGAGGACGACACCGTCCATCGCGGCGTACTCCGGGGTGTGCATCGGGGCAGCGAGGTCGATGCCGGCGTGCAGCGTTCCCCAGCGGGCACCGAAGCCACTGGTGAGCCGGGCTCCGTCGACCGGGAGGACCGCCTTCGGGCGGGCCGCTTCCGCGGCGGCCGCGGCGGCCACCCGGTCGGCCTCGGCCTGCACCTCGGCGGCCGCGGCCTGCTCCGCATCCCGGACGTTCCGGCTGACCGCCAGCTCGCCGAGCAGCTCCGTCGCGTCGGTGTCGGTGATGGCCTCGGCCGGCGATGCCTCGATGCCGAGCTCCTGCGCCACGCTCACCGATCGGCTGGCCGTCTCCGTCGCCCGGGCGGACGGCTCGGCGATCGTCACGGTACTGACGGCCATCGCACCGACGAGGGCGGCGGCCAGGTACAGCGCGGGACGACGGGCGACCGACGGCGGGCGCCGGCGCAGCAGCCGGGACCATCGGCCCTCGGCGGCGACGGCTGGTGCTTGCGCGGTCACCTCGGTGGCCGCCTCGACGCGCTCGGCCACCGGGATCGCGGCGTCGGCGACCGGGGTGACGGCGTCGGCGGCGGGCGTGCGCTTGTGGGGAGTGGGCCGGCCGGAACGGGCGAGGGCGAACGCAGCCACCTTCTCGGTGGTCGGGTTCGTGGCGGCGGTGACGGTCCCGACGGCCGGCTCGGCAGCGGGGGCCTTGGCGGTCGTCGCCTTCCCCGTCGTCGCCTCCGCCGTCGTGGCCTTCGCCTCCGCCGTCGTGGCCTTCGCCTTCGCCGTCGTGGCCTTCGCCTTCGCCGTCGTGGCCTTCGCCGTCGTGGCCTTCGCCGTCGTGGCCTTCGCCGTCGTGGCCTTCGCCTTCGCCGTCGTGGCCTTCGCCGTCGTGGCCTTCGCCGTCGTGGCCTTCGCCTTCGCCGTCGTGGCCTTCGCCGACGTGGCCTTCGCCGTCGTGGTCGTCTCCGCCTTGGCGGACGCGGCCTTGGCGGACGCGGCCTTGGCGGACGCGGCCTTGGCGGACGCGGCCTTGGCGGACGCGGCCTTGGCGGACGCGGCCTTGGCGGACGCGGCCTTGGTCCGGGACGCCGGCGCGCCCGCCTTTCTCGTGGCGGCGGCCGCCCCGTCGGCAGCGGAGGTGCGCCGACCGCGCGCGGCCGGGGCGGCGGTTCCGGCGGTGGTCTGGGTGGTGCCGGAGCGCTGCGCCGTCCCCGGGCGCGGCGTCGGAACCGTGCTGATCGCCTTCTCCTCAGCCGGCCGCCGCGAGTTCCGGCGAACCGTGGCGAGGATCGGGGCAGCCCCGGTGACGGGGTCCGATCCCTCGACGAGGAGGCGGTCCTGGTGGAGCGAGCTCATGCACCTGACTTCCGTTGGCGGGCATTCCACGTGCACTCCCGGGGAGAGGAGCGGGACCCATGTAAACATGCCGTTATCTGTTCGTGATCTGGCCGACTGGGTATGGACCTGCGATTTTGTGGTGTGGCTCACCAGAACCCATCCATGGAATTCCGCGACGCGTAAGCACAAAACTACAGAAAGTGAACGGCACGCGGGGAGTCGTTGAAAGTCGCGCGATCCAGCTCACGAACGGGCAGGAGTGCCCCGGAAGGGGCCGAATCGCGGTCGATCGAGGGAGATCCAGACATGCGCGCAGTGACATGGCACGGCCGCGGGGACGTCCGCGTCGAGACGGTTCCCGATCCGGTCATCAAGGAGCCGACGGACGTGATCGTCGAGATCACCTCGAGCGGGGTCTGCGGCTCCGACCTCCATCTGATCGAGGTCATGGCGCCGTTCATGACGGTGGGCGACGTGATGGGGCACGAGCCGATGGGCATCGTCCGCGAGGTCGGGCCCGAGGTGACCGAGGTGAAGCCGGGCGACCGCGTCGTCATCCCGTTCAACATCTCCTGCAACACCTGCTGGATGTGCTCGCAGGGACTGCAGTCGCAGTGCGAGACCACGCAGAATCGGGAGCAGGGCTTCGGCGCCTCGCTGTTCGGCTACACCAAGCTCTACGGCCATGTGCCGGGCGGGCAGGCCGAGTACCTGCGCGTGCCGTTCGGCAACACGTTGCCGATCAAGGTGCCCGAGGGTCCGGCCGACGACCGCTTCGTCTACCTCTCCGACGTCCTGCCGACGAGCTGGCAGGCGGTCCAGTACGCCGGGATCCCGAAGGGCGGCACGGTCCTCGTGCTCGGTCTCGGCCCCATCGGTGACATGTCGGCCCGCGTCGCCCTGCACCAGGGAGCGGGCACGGTCTTCGGCGCGGACGTGGTCCCCGAGCGCCTGGCGCGCGCCCGCGCCCGCGGAGTGACGGTGATCGACTCCACGAAGCAGGACGACGTCGTCCAGGCCGTCCGCGACGCCACCGGCGGGCGCGGCCCCGACGCGGTCATCGACGCCGTCGGCATGGAGGCGCACGGCTCCCCGCTCGCGACCATCGCCCAGAAGGCCACCGCCGTGGTCCCGGACGCGATCATGGAGAAGGTCATGCAGGTGGTCGGCGTCGACCGGCTGGCCGCGCTGAACACCGCGATCGAGGCCGTGCGCCGTGGCGGCACCATCTCGCTGTCCGGTGTCTACGGAGGCGCCACCGACCCGCTGCCGCTGATGCGGATGTTCGACAAGCAGATCCAGCTGCGCATGGGCCAGGCCAACGTGTGGCGGTGGGTGCCCGACATCCTGCCGCTGCTCACCGACGAGGACCCCCTCGGCGTCGACGAGTTCGCGACCCACCACGTGCCACTGGTCGAGGCGCCCCAGGCCTACATGAACTTCCGCGACAAGAAGGAAGGCACCGTCAAGGTCCTGCTCAAGCCGTGACGGCGCGGGGGCGCCGGTCCCCCGGCGCCCCCGCTGTGAGCAGACCCACGTCCCCGACGGGGCATGGCGGCCGACTGTCCCGCCTTGCCCCTGGGGAAGAGTGGCGTCCACGGGCAGCCGCCCGGCAGTCGCACCAGCCCGGTCCAGTGAGGACGACGACGTCCGCCGGCCCGAACACCGCCCGCGTACCCGTCCCCTGGAGTTCCGCCCCGTGCCTCGCGCACTGCTCGCGCTCGCCATCGGTGCCTTCGGCATCGGCACCACCGAGTTCGTCGTCATGGGCATGCTGCCCGAGATCGCCGACGGCCTCGACGTCTCGGTGTCCGCCGTCGGCATGCTCATCTCCGCCTATGCCATCGGGGTCGTCGTCGGCGCACCCACGCTGACCGCGGTCGGCCTCCGGTTCACGCCGCGCCAGACCCTGGTCGCGCTCATGGTCGTCTTCGTCGTCGGCAACACGCTGGCCGCTCTCGCCCCCACCTACGGGCTGCTGGTGGCGGCACGGGTGCTCACCGCGCTGGCGCACGGCTCCTTCTTCGGTGTCGGCGCCGTCGCCGCACGTCGCCTGGTGCCCCCCGCCCACGCCACCCGCGCCATCTCCCTGATGGTCACCGGGCTCACGCTGGCGAACGTCGTCGGCGTGCCGCTGGGCACCTTCGTCGCCCAGCACGCCAGTTGGCGGGTGGTCCTGGGGGCCATCGCCCTCATCGGGGTCGCGACGATCGCCGGACTGCTGGCCTGGATGCCCTCGGACGCCGGCGAGCCGACCGACCTGCGCGCCGAGCTGCGTGCCTTCCGGCGGGCCCAGGTATGGCTCGTGCTCGGTCTGACGATGGTCGGGTTCTCGGCACTGTTCGCCGTCTACAGCTACGTCAGCCCGATCCTGACCGAGCTCGGCGGCATCCCGACCGAGTGGGTCACGCCCGTGCTGGCCCTCTTCGGCATCGGGACGACCGTGGGCACCCTGGTCGGTGGCCGGCTCGGTGACCGCTACGGCTTCTCGTTCGTCGCCGTCGGGCTGGTCGCGATGGCCGGCGTCCTGGTGGTCTTCGCCCTGCTCGCCTGGACGACCGTGGCCGCCGTCGCGCTGCTGGTGGTCTTCGGCACCCTCTCCTTCGCCCTCGGCCCGGTGGTGCAGAACGCCGTCATCGATGCGGCCCGGGTGCCCGGTGGCAGCCTGGTGTCCGCGGCGAACCAGGGGGCCTTCAACGTCGCCAACGCCGTGGGCGCGGCCCTGGGGGCCCTGGTGATCTCTGCGGGTCTCGGTTACACGGCGCCGATGTGGGTGGGCGCCGTCCTGGCCCTCGTCGGGGCCGGTCTCGCCGTCCTCGCCCGCGCCGCCGACGGCCGGACAGCCCTGGACGTGACTCCCGTCGACCGGCTCACCCACGACCGGCGCGCCGACCTGCAGCACGCCGACGCCGGCTGACCCACCGGTCCAGGCAGGACGACCTCCGCCGGCTCGTCGGCCGGCGCTCGTCGAGTTGCCGCCGCCGACACGCGAGGCCACGCCGCATCTGACGGCAAGAACTCGGTGATCGGCTCGGGAGGCCGCCCGGGCGGTGGCGTCAGCGGGCGCGCTGCACCCTCGCCTCGTCGAACACCGGCTCGGTCGACTCGTAGACCCGGCCGTCGGCGCCGAAGACGAGGAACCGGTCGAAGGAACGGGCGAACCACCGGTCGTGGGTGACGGCGAGGACGGTGCCGTCGAACGCCGCCAGCGCCTCCTCCAGCGCCTCGGCGGAGAGGACGTCGAGGTTGTCGGTCGGCTCGTCGAGGAGCAGCAGCGTCGCGCCCGACAGCTCCAGCAGCAGGATCTGGAAGCGCGCCTGCTGCCCGCCCGACATCGTGCGGAAGGGCTGCTCCCCCGCGCCGGCGAGCCCGTAGCGCCGCAGCGCGGCCATCGCCCGCCCGCGGTCCACCCCCGGACGCCCCGGCTCCCCGTGCCAGAGCAGGTCGACCGGCGTGCGGTCCAGCCACTCCGGATGGGCGTGGGTCTGCGCGAAGAACCCCGGGACGACGCGCGCCCCCAGCCGCCAGTGCCCGGTGTGCGGCACGGACTGGCCGGCGAGCAGCCGCAGGAAGTGCGACTTGCCCGCCCCGTTGGCGCCCAGCACTCCGACGCGGTCGCCGTACCAGACCTCGAGGTCGAACGGCTGCATCAGCCCGGTGAGCTCCAGCTGCTCGGCCATGACCGCCCGCACGCCGGTGCGCCCGCCGCGCAGCCGCATGGCCACCTTCTGCTCGGGGGGACGGTCCGGCGGCGGCCCGGCCGCCTCGAACTTGGCCAGCCGGGTCTGCATCGCCCGGTACCGCGACGCCATGTCCGGCGAGTTGGCCGCCTGCTGCTGCAGCGTGCGGACCAGGTCGATCAGCCGCTCGTGCTCCTCGTCCCAGCGCCGGCGCAGCTCGGCCAGCCGCTCGTGCCGCGCCGTCCGGGCGTCGGAGTAGCTCGCGAAGCCCCCGCCGTGCATCCACGCCGTCCTGCCCTCGACGGTGACGACCCGGTCGGCCACCCGGGCCAGCAGCTCGCGGTCGTGGCTGACGAACAGCACGGTCTTGCGGGTCTCGAGCAGCCGCTCCTCGAGCCAGCGCTTGCCCGGGACGTCGAGGTAGTTGTCCGGCTCGTCCAGCAGCAGGACCTCGTCGGGGCCGCGCAGGAGCGCCTCCAGCGCCAGCCGCTTCTGCTCCCCGCCCGACAGCGTGGACAGCTCCCGGTACTTGCACCGCTCGTAGGGGACGCCGAGGGCGGCGACGGTCACGGTGTCCCACGTGACCTCGGCGTCGTAGCCGCCCGCGTCGCCCCACTGCGCGAGCGCGTCGGCGTAGGCCATCTGCGCCGGCTCGTCGTCGGTCTCCATGAGCGTCAGCTCGGCCGCCGCCACCGCGTCCCACGCCTGGCGGACGGCCGGCGGCGAGAGGTCGACGAGGAAGCGCTGGACCGTGGTGTCGTCCCGGACCGACCCGATGAACTGGCGCATGACGCCGAGTCCGCCGGTGCGTGCGATCGATCCCGCCTCGGGCGTCAGGTCGCCGGCGATGATCCGCAGCAGGGTGGTCTTCCCCGCCCCGTTCTCACCGACCAGCGCCGCCCGGGCACCCTCACCGATGCGGAAGGAGACGTCGTCTAGCAGCACCCGTCCGTCGGACAGGGTGTGCCGCACCGCGTTCACGTCGACGTAGCCCACCCGGACATCCTCCCGGTCCGGGCAACCGGTTTCTCGACGCGCGTCCGGGCGGCCATCGGGTCGTCGCCGTCGACTCCGCCGTCCACTCCGCCGGGCCAATGGCCGGGCCGGACGGTGGGCGTCAGTCCAGGGAGACCCGCAGCCGCTGGCGGGCCAGGCGCTCGACCAGCTCGGGCAGCGCGCCGTCGGGTGAGCCGCGCAGCTCCTCACGGCAGGTACGGACGACGAGCACGATCGAGCGGGGCCCGACCTCGGGGAACTCGTGCCGCAGCCGCGCGACGGCGGAGCGGACGGACGGGTCGGAGACGGTGGGCGGGCAAGCCAACGTCATGGACGGTCCTTCGATGCGCGTGCCGCCGGAGCGGCAGTGGACGTTCCCCCGAGGGCCCCCCGACGGGGCGGCCGATGTCGTACTGGACCACCGTGACCCGGCACACCGGATGCGGCCAGGGACGAAGGTCCCAGCCGCTGTTCGCCCTCGGCGTGGCGCGCGGCGTCAGCCGGCGGCGTAGGCGTTCTCGCCGGCGGCCGTCGCGGCGACCGCGTCGCGCACCAGCGTGCTCAGCTCACCGGCGTCCACCTTGTCCAGCGAGGTGAAACGGATGCAGCTCTTGCCGCACGACGCCGTGCCGAGCCGATCGGCCCGGGTCTCGGCCAGGTAGCCGCCGTCGACCACGGCACACACGTACAGCGACAGGTGCCGCTTCTGCGCCGCCAGGGCGATCAGGGGCCACATCCTGGGCTCCTTGGCCGACCTCGGCCGGTAGGGCATCAGCCCGTAGCCGAGCATCGCCGAGGAGCCCATCGGCACCAGCTGCCGGTCGATGCCCGGCGCGGCGGCCGTCACGAGCGCGTCGACACGGCGCAGTTCGTCCGCGCGCGGGCCGGCCGCGTCGAACCAGGCCTCGATGTCGTCGGGCATGCCGCCGGCGATCAGGCGAGCATCAGCGAGAGCATGGTGGCCCCCGCCGCCAGGATCATCATGAAGACGATGACCGTGGCCACCATCCGCCTCCGCCGATCGGCCCGTGAGCCGCCACCCGTCCTGGTCATGGCCGCACGCTACCGCCGGGACCGGCCGTGCGGTCCGGTCGTCGCCCCCACAGCAGGGTGTCCAGTGCGGCGCCGGCCGGTGTCTCCCGGTGCACCTGCTCCAACCGGTCCACGGCCAGCAGCTCCGCCACCGGGGCCAGCCGCGCCACGCTGTGCAGGATCCCCGGCTCCTGCGGTCCACCGACACCGGAGGCGATGTTCTCCACGTCGTGCCCGAGGACGAGCAGCCGGCCGCCCGGGCGCAGCCAGCCGACCGCCCGGGTGAGGACGGCGACGGTGTCGGCCTCGGGCAGGTGCAGGTAGGCCACCAGGACCAGGTCCACGCTGTCCGGCGGCGCCGTCCACGTGGTGACGTCGGCGGCCACCCAGGTCACCCGGTCGGCATCCGGCTCGCCCCGGCCACGGGCGAGCCCCACGGTGGAGAAGTCGACAGCGGTCACCCGCCAGCCCCGCCGGGCCAGCCAGAGCGCGTGCCGCCCCTCCCCTGCAGCCAGGTCCACGGCGTCCCCCGGCGGGAGGTCGGCCAGGAGCTCGGCGACCAGCGCGTTCGGTTCCGACGACCACTGCTGCCGTTCGGCGTACCGCTCGTCCCAGTCCTCGGCCCGCACGCGGTGGAGTCTGTCGTACCTGCCTGCCACGGTGAGGGGGTGACGCCACCGTCGGAGATCGGGCTGCTGCGGCTGGTCGCCCAGCGTCTCGCGGGCCCCCGCCCGGCCACCCCGGTGGAGGCGGTCCGGCGGCTCCTCGCCGTCCAGGCGCAGGAGCTCCCCGGAGCCCTCACCTCGACCGCGCTGCGGACCGCCTCCCGATCGCGGGAGGACGTCGGCAAGGCCCTCGACGAGGGTGTCCTCGTCCGGTCGTGGCCCATGCGCGGCACCCTGCACCTGACCGTGGCCGAGGACCTTCCCTGGCTGCTCGACCTGTGCACCCCGCGGGTGCTGGCCGGCCTCGGCTCCCGCTGGGCCCAGCTGGGGCTCACCGAGGCGGACGCCGAGCGGGCCCGCGCCGTCGTCATCGCGGCCCTGTCCGGGGGCAGGCGGCTCGGGCGCCGGGCCCTGGTCGCGGCGATGGCCGACGGCGGCGTCGACACCGCCGGGCAGCGCGGGTACCACCTGCTCGGCCATCTCGCGCAGACGGGCACGCTCTGCCTCGGCCCCCGGGAGGACGGCGGCGACCAGCAGTTCGTGCTCCTGGACGAGTGGATCCCCCGGCGACGCCGGCTGGAACGCGGCGAGGCGCTGGCCGAACTCGCGCTCCGTTTCTTCCAGGGCCACGGGCCGGCCACGGTGAAGGACCTCGCACGGTGGGCCGGGCTGTCCCTGGGTGACGCCCGGACCGGGCTGGCCGCCGTCCGGGACCACCTGCTGTCGCTGGACGTGGCCGGCGCCGAGCACTACCTCGATCCCGGGACGCCCGACCTGCTCGCGGCCCACCGGGACGAGGCCCGTGGCCCGTTCCTGCTGCCCGGCTTCGACGAGTTCGTGCTCGGCTACGGCGATCGCAGCGCCGTCCTCGATCCGGCGTTCGCCGATCGGATCGTCCCGGGCGGGAACGGGGTCTTCCGGCCGACCGTCGTGCACGACGGTCGCATCGTCGGCACCTGGGCCTGGCAGGGCACGGGGGCCCGGCGGACCGCGGTCGCCTCACCGTTCGTCCCGCACGCGGACGACGTGACGTCGGCGGTTCTCCGCCTGGCGGTCGCCCTGCCGTGACGCGCACGTCCGGCGACCGGGCGACGACGGGAGCGGGCCCGCGTTCCCCGACGTCGCCCGGCGCGTGGCCCCCGACTGCTCGGCCCGCCTCGCCCCGGCCTCGCCGCTCTCCCGCGGACCGGCTGCCGGCGCGGCGTGACCGCCGCGGTGTGCGTGGTGTTCCCGCTGGCCTCGGGCTCCGCGCTGGACCGGCCGGACCTCGGAGCCGCCGGCGCGCTGACCGCGGATCAGTCGATTCGCTCGGCCAGGTTCACGATGAATCCCTCGGGTCCGCGCACGGACGCCATGCGCCAGACGCCCTCGTACTGACCGACGCCGCCGACCAGGTGGTAGCCGTCCGCGGCGAGCCGGTCGAGGATCGCCTCGAGGTCCTCCACTTCGAAGGTCACGTTCCGCAACCCCAGCTCGTTCGGCATGGGGTCGGGCGAACCCGGCGCGTGGTCGGGACGGAGGAAGCGCGACAGTTCCAGCCCGGTTCCTCCGCCGGGCGGCCGCAGCATGACGACCTCGGTACGGCAGTGCGGCATGCCGACGACGGTGTCCAGGAACTCCCCTTCGAGCACCGCCCGGCCCTCCGTCTCGAAGCCCAGCCCGACGAAGAAGTCCGTCACCGTGTGGAGATCCCTGACGGTGATGCCGACGTGATCGAAGCGCCGGATAGGCGACATCGCGTACGTCCTCCCGTGTTCGTCGGTCTGGCCAGGTTCTCATTCGTGCGTTCTGGCTCGCGCGGACGCGTTACGTCGCAGACCTCGGGTGGGTCCTGCGCGGCGCGCGGGCCCCGGCCCACACGGGGAGCTCGGAGCCGGGATCCACGGCAGGCTCGGTACTACGCTTCCCACCTCTCACGTCGGAGGCGGGCTGATGAGCGACGAGACCGGCCACGTCGAGGTCGACGGCGTGCCCCTGTCCTACCGGATCCGCGGGCACGGAGAGCCCGTGCTGCTGCTGCACGCGGGCTTCGTAGCAGACGGGATGCAGCTCCTCCTCTCCGCACCCGAGCTCGAGGGCTTCCGGCTCGTCGCCTACCACCGTCGCGGCTACGGCGACAGCGGCCGTGTGCACGGTCCCCCCGTGACCATGGTCCGGCAGGCCGAGGACGTCGCGGTGCTCCTCGACCGGTTGGGCCTGCGGCGGGCGCACCTCGTCGGCCACTCCTTCGGGGCGAACGTGGCGCTGCAGGTCGCGGCCGCCGCTCCCGACCGGGTCGGCGCGTTGGTCCTGATGGAGCCGCTGCTCGGGTTCACGCTGAGTCCCGAGGCGGCCGCCGGCGTCACCGACGCGGCGGCGACGGCAATGCCGCTCTTCGCGTCCGGCGACTCCGCCGGAGCCCTCGACGCGTGGCTGCTCGGGGCCTTCGGGCCGGGGTACCGAGACGTCCTGGACCGTGCCCTCCCCGGCGCGTGGGAGAGGGCGGTGGCCGACGCCCCCGCCGCCTTCGGCTCCGAGATCCCGTCGCTGCAGGGCTGGGCGTTCGGGCCCCCCGACCTGGCCAGGGTCCGGGCGCCGACGCTCAGCGTGGTCAACACCGGTACGTACTGGGGCGGCTTCCGGGAGACGCACGAGGCCCTGCTGTCGGGCGTACCCGGGGCCGAGGGGGCCGTCGTCCCCGTCGCGAGCCACCTGCTCCAGATCGCCGACCCGGGGCCCGTGGCCGCGGTGGTGGCCGACTTCCTCCACAGACATCCGCTCCCGGCCTGACGCACCCCCGACGGCCGCAGTCGATCATCGGCAGGCGGCCGCGCGACACGTCGGTGCGGTCACCGGCCGGATGCGCGTGGCGGCACGTAGTCGATCGTGTGCGGCACGAAGTAGCTCAGGTTGTCGGTGATCAGGCCGTCGCTCTCCCGGATCCCCAAGCCCGCCGGCTCGCCGTCCACCACCCACGCGCCGAGGACCGGGTGGTGGGGCCCGTCCACGCCCGGGAAGTCCGGCAGCGGCGCCAGCTCCTGCACCACGAACCCCTCGATCCCGTACCGGCCGGGCAGCTGGCTGGCGACCGCGCCGTCCCGGACGATCGTCACGTTGGCGCCCTCCCGTCCCCACAGCGGCTTGCGCACGTAGTCCCGCCAGGACGACGGCATCTCGTCGGCGAAGTACGCCGGCAGCAGGAACTCGCCGAGGACCGGGTCGCTGCCGAACATCTGCCACAGGACGGGGAGCAGGGCCTTGGTGCTCCAGAGCATCTTGTAGGCGGGCTCCACCCACGTCGTCCCCCCGGGGCGGGCGGCGTCGGCGAGCACCGCCGGTCCGAACTCGTCCTCGATCAGCCACTCCCAGGGGTAGAGCTTGAAGACGACGTCGAGGTGGCGGCCCTGCGGGTCGTAGAAGCGGCCGTCGCCGTCGTCCAGGACGATGTCCTCGACGACCAGCTCGATCGCCTCGTAGCCGGCCTGGACCACGGTGTCCATGAGGTAGGCCACGGTCATCCGGTCCTCGCCGGACTTGTCCTCGCTGGTCCACGCCAGGTGCACCCGTGGGCGCAGGCCCGTGCGGCGCTCCCACTTGAGCAGGTTGCGCTGCCAGGCGGCGATCAGTTTGTCGTGCAGCGCGTTCCACTGGTCGCTGCCCTGGCCGGTGAACAGGTGCCAGTTCCACTGGGTGACGGCGGCCTCCACCAGGCCGGTCGGGGTGTCGGCGTTGAACTCCAGGAGCTTCGGAGGACCCTCGCCGTCGTACCGCAGGTCGAACCGGCCGTAGATGCTCGGGGGCTCGGCCTCCCACGTCCGCCGGATCTGCGGCCGGGCGATCGGGGGGATGTGCATCCGGTCGAAGAGCTCGTTCTCGATGACGTGGTCGCCGGCGGCCACGCACATCTCGAACAGCTGCGCGACCGCGCCCTCCAGCCGCTGGATCTCGGCCATCGAGAAGTCGTAGAAGGGGCCCTCCCGCCAGTAGCTGCGGACCTCGCCGCCGGGCAGGTGGGTGCGGTTGTAGACCAGTCCCTGGGACTCGATCTCGGCCTCCCACCCGGGCCGGACGATCCCGCTCTCGATCCGCCTCACCCGGGACCGTCCCAGAGCCGGTGCACTCAGCTGCCCGCCCCGGTGCCGGCGCGGTTGCCGACGCCGCTGCCGATGCCGCCGCTCACCCGCTGCCCCGCGCTCACCTTCCCGGTCGCCGGGAGGCCGGCCCGCTGGCGTGCGACCGAGTCGCGCGGGTCGATCCGGGTGCCACCCGGAGGCAGGACGGTGCCCACGGGGAGCCCCGGCCGGAACCCGCCGAGGTAGAGGAAGAACAGCCCGCCGCCCCCGCCGCGGTCGTCGTCGCACAGGTCCTCGTCGACGATCTCGCCGTTCTCGTCGGTGCAGTAGGCGACCTGCTCCTCCTCGACCTCTTCGGCCTCCTCGCCCCCTGCGCCGCAGCCGGCCATGAAGCCGGTGGCCGCCGTCGTCAGCACCGTCGTCGTCAAGGCGGCACGGATGCGGTTGGATACCGCCACGACCACTCCCCCTTCATCGGTTGGGCCAGACCCTAGGACGTCGGTCCGCGGATGTGGGCACTCCCGCCCCGACCGGTGCATCCGGCCGTCTGCGACAGTCCCTGCACAGCCCTCGGGAGGTCGTCGTGAGCAGTCCGGTTCGGCAGGTTCCCGCCCCTCAGGTGCTCGTCCGCGGCGAGGTCTTGCTGCAGGTCGAGCCGGAGCTGGCCGAGGTGGCCGTGACCGTCCGCGCCCGCGCGCGTGACCGGGAGACCGCCCTCGAGCGCTGCCGGGCCGCCCAGGAACGGGTGACCGCCGTGGCCGTCGCCGCCGGGGACGCGGTGGAGTCGGTCGAGACGACGGCCGTCTCCGTCCATCTCGAGGTGCGCGACCGGCGTGCCCCCGGGGAACCGGTCGCCACCGTGCAGACCCGGCTGACCGTCGCCCGGCTGGACGCCGTGGGTGAGCTGGTCGTGGCACTCGGCCGGCTCGACGACGTCGAGGTGTCCGGCCCCCGGTGGCGGTTGCGGCCCGACAGCCCCGCCGTGGAGCGGGCCCGCCTGGACGCCGTGCGGGACGCCGTGCACCGGGCGCGCCAGTACGCCCGGGCCTTCGGCGCCGAGCTCACCGAGCTGCTCGAGGTGAGCGACGCCGGGCTGGGCGGTGGCCTCCGGGTCGCGGTCGCCTCGGCGTCGATGGCA
This sequence comes from Blastococcus deserti, assembly GCF_042682525.1. Classification (NCBI taxonomy): domain Bacteria; kingdom Bacillati; phylum Actinomycetota; class Actinomycetes; order Geodermatophilales; family Geodermatophilaceae; genus Blastococcus; species Blastococcus deserti. The sequence continues at coordinate 37,418 of NZ_JBHUHP010000023.1, read as the reverse complement.
CGGTTCGAGGACAGCGAGCTCGACCTCGACCTCACCCCGCCGCGGCAGGAGGTGCACGGCGCGGTGGAGGTCCGGTTCGCGATGTCCGCACCCGACCTGGAGGTCTTCCGGCGATGAGATACCGCGAGGGCGGGGACATCGACCTGTCCGGCGTGCAGGACCGCCGTGGCGGAGGCCGGTTCGGCGGCGGCCGCGGGATCGCGGTGGGCGGTGGAGGACTGGGCATCGTCGGCCTGCTCGTCGTCGTCCTCCTCCAGCTGGCCGGCGGGGGCGACGGGAGCACGGGCGCGGCGCTCGGCGAGCTCGCCGGCCTCGGCAGCGGGGAGACAGCCGACAACAGCGAGCTGGAGGCGAGCTGCCGGGACAGCGGAGCCGCCAACGAGTCCGTCGACTGCGCCGTCGCCGCCGACATCGAGTCCGTCCAGGACTTCTGGACGTCGGCGCTCGGCGCGGCCTACCGGCCCACCGACACCGTCTTCTTCTCCGGCTCGGTGCAGACCGCCTGCGGCGGCGCCTCGAGCGGCTCGGGCCCCTTCTACTGCCCGGCCGACCAGCTCGTCTACATCGACCTCAGCTTCTTCGACCAGCTGCAGAGCCAGTTCGGCGCCCGGGGTGGCCTGTTCGTCAACGCGTACGTGATCGCGCACGAGTACGGCCACCACGTGCAGAACCTGCTGGGCACCAACGCCCGGGTGGCACCCGGCGAGACCGGACCGCGGAGCGGGACGGTGCGGCTCGAGCTGCAGGCCGACTGCTACGCCGGCGCCTGGGCCCACCACGCGGAGACGGTGCCCGACGAGTCCGGGGCGCCCCTGATCGCCGAGATCACCCGGGACGACATCGACCGGGCCCTCGACGCCGCCGCCCGCATCGGTGACGACTTCATCCAGGAGAACCTGGGCGGCGGCCGCATCGACCAGGACGCGTTCACCCACGGCTCGTCCGAGCAGCGCCAGAAGTGGTTCATGACCGGCTACGAGAGCGGGGACCCGCGCCGTTGCGACACGTTCGCCACGGACGACCTGGGCTGATACGCGACTCGCTGCCCGTGTCGCGGGCGGCCTGGTCGACCGGGTCGTGGCCCCGACCACCTCGAGACCGAGGTCCTCCGCGTCGCCGACGTCCCGCCCGGACGCTGCGCGCTGTCCCGGCGGGCCGCGGGAGAGGGTCGTGGCGCTCGCCGCCGGAGGCGACGGGGAGGACGTCGTCGGCCGCGGGCACCGGGAGGCGACCACCGCCGGCGAGCTCCCCGAGGGCGTCGCCACGTTCGCCGGACGGCGCCCCGCCGGTCCGGCAAGGCAGGCCGACCGGCAGAATCCGTTTCGATCATGGTCGGTCCGGGGTACCGGGGGTCTGCGGAGCTTCCCCATAGAGCCAGGGATCGGCGCGGCCCGCCGTGCCGCCGACTGTCTCCCGCCCGCCCGTGACGCATGGATGCGCCGGGCGGAAAGCCGCTGTCCCCCGCCCTCTTCGCCGCTCGCGGCAGGTGTGGCGGGACCGCTCCGGGGTAGCGCCTCAATCGACCACGATCCATGCCGAGGAGGACCGATGACTCACTCCATCGACGCCCCGTTCCCGCCGCCCGCCACCGCGGGATCGGGAGCCACGTCGCCGACGACGGGTACGACAACGGGTTCCCCGTCGACGACCGAGAAGGCCAAGGAGACCAAGGATCTCGCCATGGGCGAGGCCAAGAACGTGGGCCAGACCGCCGCCCAGGCCGGTAGCCAGGTCGCCTCCGTCGCGACCGACCAGGCCAAGGAGGTCGTGCACGAGACCCAGCGCCAGGCCCGGGACCTCCTCGACCAGGGCCGCACCCAGGTCAGGCAGCAGGTGGTCTCCCAGCAGCAGAAGGCGGGGCAGAGCCTCTCCTCGCTCGCCCAGGAGCTCCGCGCGCTCGCCGACGGCACCAGCGAGGGCGCTCCCGGCCCGGCCCGCGACCTGCTCCAGCAGGCCTCCAGCTCGGTCGAGAGCTTCGCCTCGATGCTGCAGAACCGCGAGCCGGCCGAGCTGCTCGACGAGGTCCGCAGCTTCGCCCGGCGCAAGCCCGGCCTCTTCCTGCTCGGCGCCGCGGCCGCCGGCGTGCTCGCCGGCCGCCTGACCAGCGGCGTCAAGGCCGCCCACAGCGGCAACGGGTCGACCGGGCAGTCGACGACGCAGTCCAACTACGTGGACCCGGCGCCGACCTACTCCGACTACTCGGCCACGGGGACCTACGCCGGGACGACCGGGACGACCGGAACCGCCGGCACGGGTGGGACCCTCGGCGCCGGTGCGACCGGCGGCGCCCCGCTGCCGCCTCCGCCGTACGGCACCGCACCGCCCGCGGGCATGGGGACCTCGACCGGCCAGGCCGGATGGGACGACCCGGCGCGGCGTCCGGGTGGGGTGGCCTGACTGATGAGCACCCCCTACTCCGGGGCCTCCCCCACCGGCGCGCCGCAGGGCTACGCCGAGCCGACGCCCCAGAACTACGCCGCCGACTACAGCGGCGGCATGGGTACCCCGACCACCGAGGCCGGTCGCCCCGACGTCGAAGGCGTCTCGGTCGGCCAGCTGATCGGCGAGGTCACCAAGGACCTCTCCACGCTCATGCGCCAGGAGCTCGAGCTGGCCAAGGTGGAGGTCAAGGCCGAGGCGAAGAAGGCCGGCCAGGGCGCCGGCATGTTCGGCGCCGCCGGCTTCGCCGGCTACATGGTCCTGATGTTCCTCTCCTTCGCCCTGTGGTGGGCACTGGCCAACGTCATGGACATCGGCCTGGCCGCGCTCATCGTCGCGATCCTCTGGGGCGTCATCGGCGCCGTGGCCTTCGTGATGGGCAGGAAGAAGTTCCAGCAGGTCAACCCGAAGCCCGAGCGCACCGTGGACACCTTGCAGCAGGTCCCCGGCGCCTTGAAGCCCAACTGACCCCCGACTGACCCCCCGACCATCAGGAGTCGCAGACATGACCAGCAGTGACCCGGACGTCATCCGGCGGCAGATCGAGGACACGCGGCGCGAGCTCAGCTACGACGTCGACGCCCTCAACGAGAAGGTCAACCCCGCCCGCGTCGTCGACCGTCGCGTGACGGCGGCCAAGGGGCGCATGACCAGCCTCAAGGAGAAGGTGATGGGCAGCGCGCAGAACACCACCTCGCAGGCGCAGGGCATGGCGTCCAACGCCGCCGGCTCGGTGCAGGGGGCCGCGTCCAGCGCGGCCGGCACCGTCCAGGGTGCGGCGTCCAGCGCCGCCGGCTCGGTGCAGCAGGCGGCGTCCTCCGCAGTGGGCGCCGTCCAGCAGGCCCCGGACACCATCGTCCGTCAGGCCCAGGGCAACCCGCTGGCCGCAGGCCTCATCGCGTTCGGTGTCGGCTGGCTGGTCTCGAGCCTCCTGCCGGCGTCGGAGAAGGAGCGGCAGCTGGCCCAGCAGGCCGAGAGCGCCGTCAAGGAGCACAAGGACGTGCTCCTCGAGCCGGCCAAGCAGGCCGCCCAGGAGATCGGCGACGAGCTCAAGCCTGCGGCACAGCAGGCGATGGACTCGGTGAAGTCCACCGCTCAGGACGCCGCGACCACGGTGACCGAGGAAGGCCGGTCCGCTGCCGCGGACGTGCAGGGCCAGGCCCAGCAGTCGAAGCAGACGGTGCAGAGCCAAGCTCCGATGGGCTCGTGAACCGCGGGTCGCCCTGACCCACCCCATCGCCTGCGCCCCGCCGGGATCCCCTGGCGGGGCGCAGTGCTGTTCGCCGGCCGGCTCACCCCACGGGGTGAGCCGGGGGCCGGGGCTCTGCAGGCGCCTGGTCGGGACGTCGAAGTCCGGAGGGACGACGCCGTTCGGCTCTCCCGGGAGCCGCCTGACCGACAGGAGCCCGCCCGTGGACGAGGCCGTGCCCGTTCTCGTCCCTCCGGTGGCCCCGGACCCCGCGGCCGTGCGCGTGCTCGTGGCCGACGACGAGGAGGACATCCGCGCCCTGGTCGGTCTCGCGGTCACCAAGGCCGGCTGCACGGTCACGAGCTCGGTCGCCGACGGGATCACCGCGCTGACCACCGCCCGTGCCGAGGTGCCCGATCTCGTGGTCCTCGACGTCTCCATGCCCGGGGCGACCGGCCTGGAGGTGTGCGCCGCACTCCGGACGGACCCCTCGACCGCGGAAGTCCGCATCCTGCTGCTGTCCGCGGGCGCCTCCCCCGACGACGTCGCGCGCGGGCTGGCCGCGGGCGCCGACGCCTACCTGGCCAAACCGTTCGGGATGGCCCGCCTGGTCCACCAGATCCGTGCGCTCACCACCAGGCAGCCGGCATGACCACGGCGGAGGTGCGCCCGACCCTCGTGCGGCCGGCACCCCTCCTGCGGCTGCCGTCCGCCCTGCCCTACCCGGCGTCGCTCCTGCGGGGGCCGGGGCCGTCCACCGTGGGGTTCGCCACGGCTGCGGTCCTGCTGGCCGCCGGCGCCCTCCCGGTCGCCGACGCCGAGCTGGTGCTGGCCGGCCTGGCGACCGCGCTCCTGGCCACGCTCGTCGCCCACCTCGTGGTCCGTCCCTCGCGGGGCGTCGACGGGACGGCCGTGGTGCCGCTGGCCCATCTCGCCGCCGTGACGCTGCTCCTCGCCGGCACCGGATCGCCCGCCGTGCTGTTCCTCCTGCTCGGTCCGGTGCTGTCGCTCGCGGCCGCACCCGGCCGTCGTGGCGTCGTCGTGGCGGCGCTCGGCACCGCCGCCGTCCTGGCGCTGCCCGGCCTGCTCACCTCCGGGGGAGCACCGTCCCTCCCGCACGCCGGCCTGGTGCTCGGGCCGCTGGCGGTCGGGCTGGTCGGACTCGCGGTCAACGACACCACCCGCACGCTCAGCGCCCGAGCGACGGAGATCGACCAGCTGCACGAGCAGCGGGCCGGCCTCCTGGAGCAGGTGCGCACCCGCGCCGACGAGCTCGACGTGGCCACGCGCATGCTCGCCGCCCGGGCGCAGACCATGACCAGCGTCATCGACGCGGTCACCGAGCAGGCGATCATCGGCACCGATCGGGACGGCGTCATCCGCGTCTGGAACCCCGGGGCCGAGAAGATGCTCGGGCTGCCGCGTCCGGAGGTGGTGCGCCGGCGCTCGATCGTGGAGTTCCACCTGCCCGAGGAGCTGGATTCCGCGGCCGAGGGACAGGGTTGCGCGACCGGGCTGGACGCGCTCGTCCACGCCGCGAAGGAGCACGGCAGCGACGTCCGGGACTGGACCTATGTCGCGGCCGACGGCACGGAGCGCACGGTCTCGGTGGCGATCACTCCCCGCGCCGACGACCGCGGAGAGCACGCCGGCTGGAACTTCGTCGCCACCGACATGACCGAGGCGCGGGCGACCGAACGCATGAAGGACCAGTTCGTGAGCCTGATCAGTCACGAGCTGCGCACACCGCTGACCTCGATCCTCGGTTACCTGGAGCTCGTGCTCACCGACGACGAGCCGCTCAGCGACGAGCAGCGCGCGTACCTGACCACCGTGGAGCGCAACGCCGACCGGCTGCTGCGGCTCGTGGGCGACCTGCTGTTCACCGCGCAGGTCGACGCCGGACGCTTCAGCCTCGAACCGCGCGACGTCGACCTGGCCACGGTGGTGCGGTCGGCCGAGGAGACCGCCCGCGTCACCGCGGCGGCGGCCGGCGTCGAGGTGACCGTCGATGTCCCCGAGGGCGGTCTCGTCGTCCGGGGCGACGCCGTGCGGCTCGGCCAGGCCTGCGACAACCTCGTCTCCAACGCCGTGAAGTTCACGCCGTCCGGCGGCCGGGTCACCCTGTCGCTGCGCAGCGGGTGGGCGACGGCCGATGGAACGGTGAGCACCGACGAGCGCCCCGGCTCGACCCCGGTGGCACAGCTGGCGGTCAGCGACACCGGCATGGGCATCCCGACCGGCGAGCAGGGCAAGCTCTTCACCCGCTTCTTCCGTTCGTCCACCGCCCAGCGCAACGCCGTCCCCGGAGTCGGGCTGGGTCTGGCGATCACCAAGGCGATCACGACCGCGCACGGCGGCACGCTGGAGCTCGTCAGCGCCGAGGGTCAGGGCACCACCTTCACCATGACCCTGCCCCGCCCGGGGGTCTGACCCCACCGTCCCGTCCGGGTGGCTCCGGAGCACCGACCGCGGGAATGAGCCCTCCCGGCCGTCCGACCTACCGCTCCGCCGTGCCTTCGGGGCGCCGTCCGGGAGCGTGTCGCCCCGTCCGGAGGCTCGCCGCGAGCGTGCGAGCGGTGAGTGGGAGAGGGTCCGTTTTCTTGCGGATTCCTTGCGGAACGCTCGCGGGTGGCCTGCGGTACGGCCTCCAGAGTTCTCCCTGTCACCGGGACGACCGGTCGACGAACCGGACACAGGGAGAACCACGGACATGAGCACGAAGTTCGCCACCATCGCGGCCAGCAGCACCGCCCGCAAGGTCGTCGGCTCGCTCGGCGTCATCGGCGCCGCTGCCGCCGTCGCCGGCGTGGGCACCTTCGGTACCTTCACCGACAGCAGCACCCCCGCCAACACCACCATCGACACCGCGACCCTGGACATCAACGCCGCCGCGGTCGGCGAGAGCATCCCGGTGACCACCGCCGGCTTCGTGCCCGGCGACTCGCTCACCCGGGCGGTGAACCTGGTGAACAGCGGAACCGCGGCGCTCGGCTCGGTGAACCTCAACACGACCGTCGCCGCCGCGAGCGTCCTGACCACCGACTTCACCAACGGCCTCCAGCTGACCGTCAAGTCGTGCTCGGTCCCGTGGACGCAGGGCGGTGTCGCCGGCGCCCCCACCTACAGCTGCTCCGGGACCACGCAGGTCCTCGGCGCTGGCCCGGTCGTGAGCAGCATCAACCTGGCCAACGCCGCGTCCCTCGCCCCCGGTGGGACGGACTACCTGACGTTCTCCGTCTCGCTGCCCACGACCGCCGACAACACCTTCCAGGGCAAGACCGCCGCGCTGAGCCTCACCTTCGTGGGCAGCCAGCGCACCGGCACCGCCCGCTGATCACGGCCTGACGACCTCCCGGAGATCTCGCCATGACCGCCACCCTCCCCGTCCGTCGCCCGGGGGCAGCCGCAGAGCTGCCCCCGGCCGAGGACGCGCGCTCCACCGCCGGCCGTGCGGCCGGCCGGGCCGCCCAGACCCTGGGCCGCGTGGCCCCGTGGCTGGTCCGCGGAGTCGTGGGCCTGGCCGTCCTGGCGTTCCTCGTGCTGGCCGTCGGACCGCACGTGCTCGGCTACCGCACCATGACGATGCTGACCGCCAGCATGGCGCCGGAGATCGACGCAGGCGACGTCATCGTCGTCACGCCGATGGCGGTCTCGGAGATCGCCGAGGGCATGGTGATCACCTACCACAAGCCCGTCGACGACCACAGCATCGTCACCCACCGCGTCGTCTCGGTCGAGACCGGCCCCGACGGCTCCGTCCAGGTCCGGACCAAGGGTGACGCCAACGAGGCGATCGACCCCTGGACCGCCACGCTCGAGGGCGACACCGCCTACCAGGTGCGCGCCGTCATCCCCGAGCTGGGCCACGTGATCCGGGCACTGCGCGCCCCCGTCGTCTCGCAGGTGCTCCTCTACGGCGCACCGAGCCTCCTCGTCGGCTGGGTGCTGCTGACCATCTGGCGCCCCGCCCGTGACGACCACGAGGAGTCGGCATGACCGGCATCCGACGGGCGCTGGCCCTCATCGGCCTCACCCTCACCGTCACAGTCGGCACGGCCGTCCCGGCGTCGGCCACCTTCGCCGACTCCGTCACCGTCGGGACCAGCGTCACCACCGGCACCGTCACCGCGCCGGCCTCGGTCACGGTCGACGACTACTGCTACACGACCACGTCGGGCTACTGGAACGCCTACGGCCAGTGGGTCATCACCTACCGGCACTGGTACCACGCGGACGTCTCCTGGCCGGCGAGCACCACGGCACGCGGGGTCATCGGCTACCGCGTGATGGCGCATCTGAACAACGGGCAGTCGGTCGTGATGGCCGAGACCGACGCGGCGACCCGCTCGGTCAGTGCCACGGTCGACCGTGGCTACCTGAACTACCAGCCCCGTCTCTCGGTCCTGACGCTCACCAGCTACGGCTGGACGGCCGAGACCGCGCGCACGCCGGTGCTGACGTGCTGACCGCGCTGGTCGTCGACGCCGACGCCGACGCACGGCGCCGGGTCGCCGGCCTCCTCCGCCTCGGCGGCTGGCAGGTCCGCGAGGCGGCCGGCGCGCGGGCCGCTCACCGGATGGCCGCCGCCGACGACCCCGACCTGGTGGTCACCGACGTGGCACTGCCCGGCGACGACGGGCCGGCGATGCTCCGCCGGATGCGCCGCAACGGCTCCCGCGCGCGCTTCCTGGTCGTCACCGCCGAGCCCACCGACGAGATCCGCGCCGCCGCGGTCACCGCGGGCGCCATGGCCTGCCTGGCCAAGCCGGTCGAGGCGCGGATCCTCCTCGACTTCCTGCGCAGCCGGACCACGGGGCCGGCTGCGCAGGACCAGCTCACCCACGTGCAGGAGTGGACCGACCTCCACGACGACGACGTCGACGCGGAACTGATGGACCGGCTCCACGAGATGTACCTCGCCGCACTGCCCGGCCGGCTGAGGGCCATCGCCGCCGGGACCCGGTCCGGCGACGCACCGGCCGTGGTCTCCGCCGCGCACACCCTCGCGGGGACCAGCGGCCAGCTCGGGCATCCGGAGGTGGCCTCGGTCTGCCGGGCCATCGCGGCCGACGCCCGCCGCGGCGTCATGGCCCACGCAAGCGTCGTCCGGCTGCAGGAGCTGGCCCGCGCCTGAGGCATCGCCAGGGGTCCCGCCGAGCTCGCGAGGCGGTGGGGAGGAGGAGGTCCTTCCTCAGGCGACGAGCCGGTAACCCACTCCGCGCACGGTCCGGATCTCGGGAGAGTTCAGGCCGGCCGCGACGAGCTTGCGGCGCAGGTTGGACATGTGCGCCTCGACCAACCGGAGGTTGCCCTCCCAGTCGGTCTGCCAGACCTCGCGCAGCAGTGTCTCCCGCTGGAGCACCCGGCCGGGCCGGGACGCCAGCGCGGCGAGCAGGTCGAACTCGGTACGGGTCAGGTCGACGACGGCGCCGTCCACCCGGACCTCACGGCTCTCCTCGTCCACCTCGAGCTCGGCGAGCCGGCGCACCGACTCCGCGGCAGCCGGCTCGGGCGCCGGGGCTCCGTTGCGGGGGAAGCGCAGCATCGCCTGCACCCGCGCGACGAGCTCGCGCGGCGAGAAGGGCTTGGCCATGTAGCCGTCCGCGCCGACCGCCAGCCCGATGAGCAGGTCGACCTCCTCGGCGCGGGCGGTGAGCATCAGGACGTAGCACTGGGTCTCGGCACGGATCTGCCGGCACACCTCGGTGCCGTCGGCGTCCGGGAGCCCCAGGTCGAGCACGATCAGGTCGGGAGGGTTCCGCCGCACCTCCTCGAGGCACGCGGCCCCCGAGGCCGCCTCGCGGACGTCGAACCCGGCCCGGTGCAGCACCGTGGTGACGAGCTCACGGATCTCGTCGGTGTCCTCCACCACGAGCACGGACTGTGCGGGCACGACCTCTCCTCCTCACCGGCGGGCGCAGGTGCGGAGGACGACTCCTCCGCTCACCTGACCGGGTGATCGGCAGTCGCGACCGCGGGCTTGAGTCGAGCGCCTGCGGACGGGCGCCGCTCCCTCGAAGGGGTGGGGTCGGTCAGTTCAGGGTGCGGGTGCTCTCGGGCAGCACACCGCCGGCCACGATCTCCGCCGTGGCGTCCTGCAGCGCGGTCAGTGCGACCCGCTGGGTGAACGGGCCGGTCGACACCCGGGCGACGCCGAGCTCCTCCAGCTCGCGGGCGGGCAGCGAGTACCGCGGCACGCTGATCACGGTGAGCCGCCGCGGTCCCAGGGCGTCGGCGAGGGCCACGATCTCCTCGCGCGCGACGACGCCGGGCACGAAGACCACCGGCGCGCCCGCGTCCAGGAACGCCCGTCCGCGGCGGATCGCCTCGTCCACCAGGCGGCCTCGGTCGGCGTCCCGGGGGGCCTGCACGAAGACGTCGGTACGGGCGTTGAGGACGAAGTCGATCCCGGCGTCCCGGCCGGCGCGGAGCACCGCCTCCACGGCGGCGACCGCGTCGTCCAGCGGCTGCATCCGGTCCTCGAGATTGCCGCCGACGACGCCCCGCTCGATGGCGCGGCGGGCGGTCTCCCCCGGGTCCCCGTAGCCGGCCTCCATGTCCATGCTCACCGGCAGCTCCACGGCGGCGACGATCCGGCCCACCATGTCCAGGTGGAGGTCGAGCGGGATGTTCTCGCCGTCCTCGTACCCGAAGGTCGCGGCGATCGAGTGGCTCGCCGTCGCCAGGGCCCGGACGCCGTCGGTCGCGGCGACCACCCGCGCGGAGACGACGTCCCACACGTTGGCGAGGACGAGGATCTCCGGAGCCGTGTGCAGATCCGTCAGGGTGCGGGCGCGAGCGGCGAGGTCCGGCATGCGGCTGAACGTAGACACCGCGGCGGCGGCTGACCAGCCCACTTGACGGGCACCACTCAGGTAAGGCTAACCTGCACCCGGTGCCCAGGGTCGAGCCTCTGGGAGGCAGACACTGTTCGCGCTACCGGTGAGGCGACCGCCATGTACGTGTGCCACTGCAACGTGGTGACCGACCGCGACATCATCGAGGCGATCGCCAACGGCGCCCGCTGCGTGGCCGACGTGGCCCGGGAGACCGGAGCAGGGCGCACCTGCGGCAACTGCATCAGCTCCCTGCGTGACCTCGTGTGTCAGCATTGCCCGGTCCGAGCCGAGCGCCGTACCGAGCAGCACGCGGCCGAGCGAGAAGTAGGTGTGGCTGGTGCAGCCCGTTAGTCCCCGTGTGGTCGAACTCCTGAACGACGCCTTGACCTTCGAGCTCACCGTCACCAACACGTACTTCCTCAACGCCCGGATGCTCGACTCCTGGGGGCTGTCGAAGCTGGGCAAGGTCTTCTACGACCTCTCGATCGACGAGATGCGGGACGCCGACGCCCTCATCCAGCGCGTGCTGCTCTTCGACGGTCACCCGAACGTGCAGCGCCTCGGGGCCATCCGGGTCGGCGAGTCCGCCGAGGAGATGCTGGTGCTGGCGCTCGACAGCGAGAAGGCCGCCGTCGCGCAGTTCAACGCCTCCGCCCAGGAGTGCCACACCCTCGGCGACCACGGCACCGCCGCCGTCTTCGAGGAGATGGTGCGCGACGAGGAGAAGCACGCCGACTGGTTCGAGGCGCAGCTGGCCGCCATCGAGCGGGTCGGGGCGCCGCAGTACCTGGCCACGCAGATCGTCACCGGCGAGACCCCCTGAACACGACGAGGGCCGCCTCCCCTGAGGGGAGGCGGCCCTCGTCGTCCCCGCGACGTCGCGTGCCGCCGACTCAGCCGGCCAGCAGCTCCTCCAGGGACTCCAGCTGCAGGGTGGCCGCCCCCAGGCCGATGCCGGTGTAGAAGACGTCGTCCTCCACGGCGAACGCCCGACCGTCGGCGACGGCGGACAGCCGCGGCCAGAGCGGGCCCCCGACGACGGCGGCCTCCCCCGAGTCCTCGACCGGGCCGTAGGACGAGTACAGGACGACGTCGGCGTCGGCCGTGGTGAGCTCCTCGGCGCTCAGCTCGGCGAACGTCGCGGTCTCCCCCGTCGGCAGCTCCACCAGGTCGAGACCGATGTCGGCGAGGACCGTGCCGATGAACGACTGCGCCTGGTAGACCCGGATGGTGCCCTCGACGAAGCGCAGCGCGCTGACCGTCGTCTCCGCGGGGTCGCCCAGGGTCTCGCCGAGCTCGGCTGCCCGCTGCTCGTACTCGTCCAGGGCGTCCCGCGCCCCGTCCTCCAACCCGAGCGCCTCGGCGGCCAGCTGGAAGTTCTCCTTCCACACGGCCCCCACCTTCTCCGCGAAGACCGTGGGCGCGATCTGCGACAGCTGCTCGTAGACGTCCTCGTGCCGCACCTTGTTGGACAGGATGAGGTCGGGCTGCAGCGCCGCGATGGCCTCGAGGTTCGGCTCGGCGATCGTGCCGACGACCTCGACGTCCGCCGCGTCCTCGGCCAGGTAGCTGAGGAAGCCGTCGGACACGGCCGTGGTCACCGCGCCCACCGGCGTGACGCCCAGCGACAGCACCGAGTCCAGTTCGCCGGTGTCCAGGACGACGACGCGCTCGGGCTGTTCCGCGATCTCCGTCGTCCCCATGGCGTGCTCGACCGTGCGCGGGAAGGACGCATCGGTCGACGCCGTCGCCGCGGCGTCGGACGAGGCGGCGTCCGCGCCGGCGCAAGCGGTCAGGGGAAGCACGGCGGCCAGGGCCAGGCCGGCTGCGGACACGGTGGGACGTCTCATCGCTCTCCTTCGGCGTGGGGCGCGTCCCCCGGTGGGCCGCGCCGCTGGATCGCTCCGCGACCGTGTGCCACACTCCGCCGCAAAGCTAGGGAAGGCTAACCTAAGTAGATCGCCGCCTCGCCGGCGGCCGGCCGGGAGAGGGCGCATGACGGTCGAGACGCTGCAGATCCCCGCGTACCGCCCGTTCGCCGTCCGCGTCGCCCGGCTGCAGCGCCTGAGCCCGAGCTTCCTGCGGGTCACCTTCACCGGCCCCGACATGGCCGCGTTCACCTCGAACGGTCGCGACCAGCGGATCAAGGTGATGCTGCCGCTGCCCGGCCGCGGCATCGGCGACTGCCCGACCGACCCCGACTGGTACGGCGCGTGGCGGGAGCTGCCGGCCCAGCGCCGGATGCCGATACGGACGTACACCGTCCGCGCGCTCCGGCCCGAGGTCGGCGAGGTCGACGTCGACTTCGTGCTGCACGGCGCGACGGGGCCGGCGTCGGCGTGGGCGGAGACGGCCACGGCCGGCGACGAGGTCGTGCTGATCGGCCCCAACGCCCGGTTCCCCGGCCCGACCGGCGGCTACGAGTGGCACCCCCCGGCCGACGCGTCGTGCCTCCTCCTCGCCGGTGACGAGACGGCGGTGCCGGCCATCTGCGCGATCGTCGAGAGCCTGCCCGCCGGTCGGCACGCGCGGGTCCTCCTGGAGGTCCCCACCCCGGCCGACGTGCTCGACACGGCGGCGCCCGCGGGGGTGCGGATCACCTGGCTGCCGCGCCGGCCCGACGACGGCGCGGCAGCGGCTCCCCGCGGCGCCCTGCTGACCGCGGCCGTCGTCGCCGCGGTCGACGAGCTGGGCGACGTCCTCTCCCCCACGCCCGGCACCGTGCTGGACGACGTCGACGTCGACGCCGGCATCCTGTGGGAGGTCCCCCAGGAGGAGGCGGAGCGCCGCCGCTCCTCCGGCCTCTACGCCTGGCTGGCCGGCGAGGCGGCCGTGGTGAGGGGCCTGCGCCGCCACCTGGTGCAGGAGCGTGGCGTGGACCGTCACTCGGTCGCGTTCATGGGCTACTGGCGCGAGGGCAGGACCTCCGGCTGACGCGCCCGCCGGCGACCGCGGTGAAGGGCCCCGCTCCGCGCCCGGCCGAAGGTGCATGTCCCCGATCTCACGGCGCACCGGCCCTCCCGGCGGATCCCCCGTTTGACGCCGTGTCAGCCAGCGGTGTCACATGGAGGCGTGACCGGTGTCGTGGACGTCGTGGCGACCGACGGCCTGAGCCTCATCGGGACGGTGGGCTTCTTCGTGCCCGCCGCGGTCCTGATCGGGCTCGTCGCCGGCGCCGTCGTGCGCGACCGCAGGCTCAGCGCCCGCGAGGAGGCAGCGGAGGCGGCGCAGGAGGGGATGCGGCGGGAGCAGCTTCCTGGTCCAGCCGACTGAGCACGGTCTCGAGCGCGGCTCCCACCGCGGCGGCCATCTCGGTGCGGAAGGCGGCCAGGACGGCCTGCGCCGCGGCGGGCTGCAGCCGGGCGACGGTGTCGCGCACGGCGTCCAGCTGGTCGCGCGGCGCGCCCGCGTCGACGAACGCCTGCCAGCCCGTCCGCACGAACAGCTGCACGTACGTCTCCGCGATCTCGCGGACGTGCGCGTTCACCCGGGTCTGGGCGTCGATGAGCTCGTCCGGGGGGATGCCGAGCGCCACCACCTGCAGCCCCGCCGTCAGCAGCGCCGGGTCCACCACCCGCAGGTCGCCGTCGCCGAGCCGCTGCACCAGGCCCAGCTCCACCAGCCGGTCGACGAGCGCCGGGTCCTCGGGAACACCGGCCCGGGCGGCGAGCTCCGCGCCGGTCATCGTCTCCGGCTCCGGCGGCAGCCAGGGCGCCAGCAGCGCCCGGTGGAGGGCCAGCGTCGTGCTGCTGGCATTGGCGGGGGCCGAGGCGAGGGTCCGCTCGATCATCGCCAGCGAGTAGCCCTCGGCGAGCATCTCCCGGACCAGGAGCAGGCGGGCCACGTGCTCCCGCCCGTAGTAACCGGTGCGGCCCACCATGCGCGGCGGAGGCAGCAACCCGCGGGCGGAGTACGCGCGCAGGTTGCGCACCGTGACCCCGACGCGGGCGGCGAGCTCGTCGACCGTCAGCTCGCGATCGCCGTCCTCGTCCCCGCGCTGGGCCTGCCCCGGGGTGACCACGGACACCTCCTCCTCGTCGTGACGTCCACGGTAGTGCGCTCGTTGTATGTACCAGTTGTCGATGTCACGGTCACGGGTGTTCCATACCCGCATGGCTCCAGGAGGTTCCCGTGCTGCTCGCCGCTGACACACGTCCCGCCGGAGGCGCCGCGATCGGCGAGGTGATCCTGGCGACCGGCATCGGCCTGGTGCTGACCGCCGCCCTCCTCGGCCTGGTGTTCGTGCACCGGACCCGCCGCTCGGCCGTGCTCACCCGCATCGGCACGCGCCTGGGCGCGGCGACCGGCGTGCCGGCCTGGGTGGCGCTGCCGACCATCCTGACCACCGTCTCGCTGCTGGTCGCGCTGCTGGGCATGCTCTGGGACATCAGCCTGCACATCGGCGTGGGCCGGGACGAGGGCCCGCTGGCCAACCCTGCGCACTTCCTGATCCTGTTCGGTCTGTTCGGCGTCTTCGCCGGCGGCGTGCTGGCCTGCGCGATGCCCCTCGACGAGAAGCCCGGCCCGGCCGCGGTGCGCTTCCTGCGCGGCTGGGACGTCCCGGTCGGCGGCATCGTGCTCACCGCCGCCGGCTTCTACGCCCTGCTGGGATTCCCCCTCGACGACGTCTGGCACCGGATGTTCGGGCAGGACGTGACGCTCTGGGGCCCGACCCACCTGATGCTCATCACCGGCGCCGGTCTCTCGATCGTGGGACTGCTCCTCCTGGAGCAGGAGGGCCACGGCGGGCTGTCGACCGACGACGGCGACCGCAAGGTCGGTCGCACCGCGCGCTTCGTCCGCCAGGCGTCGGCGATGGGCGGCCTGCTGCTGGGGCTGTCGGTGTTCCAGGGGGAGTACGACTTCGACGTCCCGCAGTTCCGGCTGGTGCTGGAGCCGCTCATGATCGCCGGCGCCGCCGGCATGGCCCTGGTCGCCGCCCGGCTGTTCATGGGCCGCGGTGGAGCTCTGGCGGCCGTGGCCTTCTTCCTCGTGGTCCGGGGCGGCATCGCCGTGATCGTCGGGCCGGGCTTCGGGGAGATCCTGCCGACCTTCCCGCTCTACCTCGGATCGGCGATCCTCGTGGAGCTGCTGGCCCTGTCGGTGACGCTGGCCCGCCGTCCGCTGGTGTTCGGCGCCGTCGCGGGCATCGCCATCGGCACCGTCGGGCACGCGACGGAGGCGGTCTGGACCCGGTTCACCCAGACGCTCGCGTGGAACGGCGACGTCCTCGTCGAGGGCACCCTCATGGCGCTCGTCGGCGGGGTGGCCGGCGGCCTGCTGGGCGCGCTGCTGGCCGCCGGCCTCCGGCGCCGGCTCCCCCGCCGCGCCGTGGCACGGACCGTCCTCGCCGGCTCGCTGGTCGCCCTCGCCGCGGCCGTCGCCAACGGCCTGCTCGCCACCGTGCCGGAGGACGTCGAGGCGACCTTCGGCATCGAGGACGTGCAGAGGGACCCGCGGACGGCGGACATCACCGTCCAGCTCGACCCCGCCGACGTCGTCGACGACCCGGCCTGGGTGCAGATCACGTCCTGGCAGGGCGACGGCCTCGTCGTCACCCCCCTCGAGCGGACGGGGGAGGGTGCCTACCGCACCACGGAGCCGGTTCCCCTGCACGGCACCTGGAAGACGCTGCTGCGCATCCACGACGGCCGGATGCTCACCGCGGTGCCCGTCTACCTGCCCGCCGACGAGGCCCTCGGGGAGGGCGAGGTCCCGGCCGAGGACGGCATGACCCGCGCGGCCATCCCGGAGATCGAGATCCTCCAGCGGGAGCTCCAGGACGCCGAGGGCGCACTCTGGGCGGTGTCCAACCTGGTGGTCCTCGCCTGCACGCTCGCGCTCGTCGCCGCCATCTCGTGGGGCGTCGGCCGGTACTCCCGCCGCGCGAGCATCCACGAGCCCTTTCCGGACATCCCGGCCGATCGACGCGGCGACCCGGCACCCGTGACCGGCGAGCTCCACGCCCACTGATCCGCCCGTCCCCGACCCCCGGAGTTCCGTTCGTGCCGCTCCTCCGTCCCGGCCGATCCCCCGCCGCCCTGGCCGGCCTGTCGCTGGCCGTCGTCCTCACCGGCTGCGCGGGCACCGACTCCGCCGCTGCGCCGGACGGCGCCACCGTCAGCACCCCGACGGCGACGGCGACGACGTCGGGCGGCCCCGCGTCCGCCGCGCCGACCGCCGCAGCCGAGGGGCAGCGGATCGAGGTGACCGTGGCCGGTGGTCAGGTCACCGGGGACACCGGGCGCATCCCGGTCCCGGCCGGCGAGCAGCTGACGCTGGCCGTCACCTCCGACGTCGCCGACGAGGTGCACCTGCACGGCTACGACCTGACGGCCGACCTGACGCCCGGGCAGCCCGCCGAGCTGTCGTTCACGGCGAGCATCCCCGGGGTGTTCGAGGTGGAGCTGCACGAGGCGGGCACCGTGCTGCTCTCGCTGCAGGTCGGGTGAGCCTCGCGCACGGGGTCGGGTCGCGGACCGACCTGCCCATCCCGCTGGGCCTGGCCCTCTACGGCGCGGGGGCGGCGATCCTGATCAGCTTCGCCGTCCTGCTGCTGTTCTGGCGCACGCCCCGGCTCGGCGGCGCGGACTCCGGGCGCCCGCTGCCGGCGGGCCTGCAGCGAGCGGTCGACAGCAGTGCGGTACGGACCGCTCTGCAGGTGATCGCCCTGGGTCTGTCCGCGCTGGTGGTCGCGGGCGCCCTCACCGGTCCGGCGGAGACGGCGCGGAACCTCGCCCCCTGGGTGCTGTACGTGACGTTCTGGGTGGGGCTGGTGCCGGCGAGCCTGCTGCTCGGGCCGGTCTGGCGGGCGGCGAACCCGCTGCGGTTGCTGCACCGGGGACTGCGCCACCTCGCGCCCCCTCCGGCCGGCTCCGCGCGGCTCCCCGTGCTGGGGCTGTGGCCGGCCGCGGGGTTCCTGGTCGCCTTCCTCTGGCTGGAGCTGGTCCACCCCGCCCGCGCGGAGCCGTCGACGGTGGCCGCCTTCCTGCTGGGGTACGCCGTCCTGCAGCTGGGGCTGGCGCTCCGGTACGGCGAGGACTGGTTCGCCCACGGCGACGGCTTCGAGGTCTACTCCACGCTGATCGCCCGGCTGTCCCCGTGGGGACGACGCGACGACGGCCGCCTGGTGCTGCGCAACCCGCTGGCCAACGCGACCGCGGTGCCCGCCGTGCCGGGGCTGGCGGCGGTGGTCGTCGTCCTGCTCGGCTCGACGGCGTTCGACGGGCTGTCCCGCACCGTCTTCTGGCAGACCGGCCCCGGGGCCGCCAACGACAGCTTCTCGGGCACCGTCGGGCTGGCGGTGATGATCGGCCTCGTGGGCGGCCTGTACGTGCTCGGCACCCGGCTGTCCGGCCGGCTGGCCGGCCAGCCGGAGGGCGAGCAACCGCGGCGGTACGCGGCGACGGTCATCCCGATCGCCCTCGGGTACACCGTGGCCCACTACTTCAGCCTGCTCGTCCTCGACGGGCAGCGGACCTGGATCCTGGCGAGCAACCCGTTCGGGCTGGCGGGGGTCGACCTGTTCGGCACCTACGGCCACACCCTCGACCTGACCGCCGTCAGCTCCGACGCGATCGCGCTCGTCCAGGTCGGCGCGGTGGTGCTCGGCCACGTGGTCGGGGTGACCCTGGCCCACGAACGGGCCCTGCTGTCGGCCCGCCGCGCCCGCGCGTCCGATCAGCTTCCGCTGGTGGTCGTCATGGTGCTGTTCACCGTCGGTGGGCTGGGCCTGCTCTTCGGCTTCTGACCCGGGCCGGCAGCGGGGCGGCCTCACCCCAGGGGTGATTCGGCTACAGCTACGGTCCGGGACGGCCGATGGGACAGTGCCGTGACCGGCGCCAACGGGGTCCGCTGCCCCGCCCGAGCGGAAGGGCCGCTCCCATGATCGCTGTCACCTGTCGCAACGGCGAGCACTTCACCCTGGACCCCGGTCACATCGAGCGGGTCGAGTGCGACCCCGACACGGTCATCCACCTGGTCGACGGCACCAAGTACGTGGTGTCGGACAGTCTCGACCGGCTGCTGCTCACCATCCGCGACCACCGGGCCGCCGCGCTGTTCCTGCAGAAGCGGCTGGCCGGCGGTACCGCCGAGCTCGCCGACCACGCCTCGACCGTCCGGGACAG
Organism: Blastococcus deserti; assembly: GCF_042682525.1. Classification (NCBI taxonomy): domain Bacteria; kingdom Bacillati; phylum Actinomycetota; class Actinomycetes; order Geodermatophilales; family Geodermatophilaceae; genus Blastococcus; species Blastococcus deserti. Next base: position 18,819 of record NZ_JBHUHP010000023.1, on the reverse strand, counting down.
CGCCCTCCGCGTCGAGCGACGGCAGTACCGCCGGGACGGCGACGCGAACTCCGCCGGCGCCTCTGCCCGGGACCGCGACGAGAGCTGAGCCCCGGCCACGCACCTACTCGGGAGGCTGTGCGGGGGCGAGGACCCGGTCGTAGAGGACGGCGGCCAGAACCCCGCCGATCGTCGGTGCCAGCAGGTAGAGCCACAGCGGCGCCAGCTCCCCGGCGAGCAGGTTGGGGCCGAACGCGCGCGCCGGGTTGACCGCACCGCCGGTCAGGGGTCCCGCGACGAAGATGCCGGCCGCTAGGGCGAAACCGACGGCCACCGGCGCGATCGCCCCTTCCGCACGCTCGTCGGTGGCGACGGAGACGACGACCAGCACCAGCACGAAGGTGACCAGCAGCTCCACGACGAAGGCCCGGCCAGCGGGTACGTCGGCCGCCGGGAGGGTGGCGCCGAGGGCTGCCTCGCTGCGTGCCCGGCCGCCGTAGCTGACCCAGGTCGCGAGCGCGCCGGCCACGCCACCGGCCAGCTGCGCCAGCACGTAGACACCGGCGGCCGACCACGGGAACCGGCCGGTGGCCGCCAGCCCGACGGTGACGGCCGGGTTGAGGTGACAGCCGGAGACGTGCCCGAAGGCGGCGACGAGCGCCACGAGCGCCACGCCGAAGGCCAGCACCACGGCCAGGGTGTCGTAGACGTCGTCCCCACGCGCGGCGCTGGCAACGGCCGCGCTGGTGCCGACGTAGACCAGCACCGCCGTCCCGATGAACTCGGTGACGGCCGCGCGGATCGGGCGCTGCCCCACCCTGCTGCCGTACAGCCCCACCGACGTGGAACCGCGTGCCGAGCCGATGGAGCTCATGCTCAGTTCTCCCCGTCGTCCGGCTGCGTCCTCCGCAGCTGGGCCGTGCATGCCCACCGAGGACGCACGGGAAGCACCGGTCAGTCGTCCTCTTCCTTCTCGTCCTCGTCCTTCTTCTTCTCGTCCTCGTCCTTCTTGTCGTTCCCGTTGCCGTTCCCGTTCCCGTTCCCGCGGCCCTCGTCCCGCCCCTCCGCGGGCGGGGGTGGCGGCGGCGCGACGGCATGGGAGACGGTGACGACCGCGCCCGGGGACAGCTCGCCCTCCGGCGACACGGCCGTCACCTGACCGGCCGGGACGTCGGCGGTCTCGACGGGCGTGAGCTGCACCTGGAGTCCCCTGGCGACGAGCTCGGCCTGCACCTCCTCGACGGGGCGCCCGAGCAGGTCGTCGGCGACGACCGCCACGGTGGGCGGCGCGGTCGGGGTCGCCGGTGTCGTGGTCGGGGTCTCGGTGGCCGTCGGGTCGCCCACCGCCGTCCCGGAACCACTCGGCGCCAGCGCGACGACGACGGCGATGACTAGCAGAGCGGCCAGCGCGCCGAGGAGCAGCGGGATCGGCACCCGCCGCGACCGCCCGACCGATGCCGGTGCGGGTTCCGCGCCGGGTGCGGCCGGTGCGAGCGGAAGCGGGAGGACGGCGGTCCCGTTCCGCCCGACCGTGCCGATCGGCGCGGTGGAGCGGACCTCGGGCACCGCGTCGAGGGCGGCGCGCAGCGCGGCGCCGTCGGGGAACCGGGCCGCGGGGTCCTTGGCCATCGCCCGCTCCACCACGGCGCGGAGCCCGGCGGGCACGTCGGGGGGCAGCGGCGCCGGCTCCTCCCGCAGCTGCTTGAGGGCGATCTGCACCGGGTTCTCGCCGTCGAAGACCCTCCGGCCGGTCAGGCACTCGTAGGCCACGGTGCCGAGGGCGTAGACGTCGCTGGCGGGCGTGGCCTTGCCGCCTCCCGCCTGCTCCGGTGAGAGGTAGTGGGCGGTGCCGACCACCTGGCCGGTGCCGGTGAGCGGCACGCTCGACGCCGACCAGGCGATGCCGAAGTCGGTGATCTTGACGACCCCGTCGGTGCCCACCAGCACGTTGCCGGGCTTGATGTCGCGGTGGACGACGCCGGCGGCGTGGGCGGCGGCCAAGGCGGCGGAGGTCTGCCGCAGCACGTCGAGGGTGCGCGCCGCGTCGAGGCGCCCCTCCCGCTCCAGCAGGGCGGCGAGCGTCTCGCCCTCGACCAGCTCCATGACCAGATAGGCGTGCTGCTCGCCGTCCTCCTCGAGCTCGCCGTAGTCGAAGACGGAGGCGATGTTGGGATGGTGCAGCGCCGCGGTGTGCTGCGCCTCGGCCCGGAACCGGGCCCGGAAGGTGGCGTCGCCGGTGAACTCGCTGCGCAGCACCTTCACCGCGACGGGTCGTTCGAGAAGCGTGTCGCGGGCTCGCCACACCCGGCCCATCCCGCCGCTGGCGAGGGGCACGAGCAGCTCGTACCGGTTGCCGAGCAGGCGGCCTCGCCCTTCCACGCACGCTCCCCACTGTCCGCACGCCCCGACACGGGCGCGACCCCACCAGGTTGCCAGGTGCCGCCCACGGCAACCGCGGGCGACCGCCGTCAGCCCCGTTCGGGTGACGGGCGGGCGGCGGAGCCCCGCTCCTTCTCCAGGGTCGACAGCAGCTCGGCGACCACCTGGTCGGGCTGGCCGGCGCCTGAGATGCTCGCTCCGGGCTCGTCCGGCTGCAGCGGTTCGAGCGCCGCCAGCTGGCTGTCGAGGAGCGACGCGGGCATGTAGTGGCCGGTGCGCCGCTCCATCCGGTCGCGGATGAGGTCGGCGTCGGCCGTGACGTGGGCGAACCACACCGACGGGTGCCCGTCGCGCAGCAGGTCGCGGTAGCTGCGCCTCAGGGCCGAGCAGGTGACGACGACGGATCGTCCCGCCTGCTCGTGCTCCCCGATCCAGCCGGCCAGCCTGCGCAGCCACGGCCACCGGTCCTCGTCGTCCAGCGGCCGGCCGCTGCGCATCTTCTCGACGTTCGCCGGCGGGTGGAACTCGTCGCCCTCGGCGAAGTCCCAGCCGAGCCGGTCCACCAGGCCCGCGGCGACCGTCGACTTCCCGGAGCCCGACACCCCCATGACGACGATCGACGTGGTCCTCGGTGAGTCGTCGGCAGCCATGCCGGACCCATAACCCGGGCGCCGGGCCGGGACACGTTCCCCGCGGATCGCGAGCCCGCCCGCAACGACACAGGGCGCACGGCCGCGCACGTCCCGAGGCCGTGCTCGGCGGCACCAGTGGGTGGACCGGGCGGGACGGCGTCGAGCCGCAGGAGTACGTCGGCAGACCGGTCGGTGGCAGGTCACCGGGCCCGACCCCACCACGGCGGGAGATGTCCCCCGGCCTGCACGGGGCGACCCACTGCCGCACCAGCCATCGCGTCCCGCGGTCGCCGTCCGGCGGGCACGACGGGCCGGCAACTGGAAGGGTCCTGTCCGGTCGCGCGCGGTGCAGGATCCCTCCATGGCCCGCCCGGCGCTGCTCGTCAGGTTCCCCAAGCCCTTCTGGTGGCGCCCCGACCCGGACACCCCCTGGCCTGAGGACTGGCCGGTCGTCCCCACGGACGCGGAGACGCTGTACCCGCGACTCGCCCCTGACCTCCGCGTGTGGCAGCAGGAACTGGAGCACCGGTTCCGGCGGCTGGACCACCGGGCGGAGCTGCTCCAGCAGCGATTCTGGCGGCAGCGCACGACGCTCATCCTCGGCGGGCTGGTGGCCACCACACTCGGCGCAGTCCAGACTGCCCAGGGAGGGGGCAACGAGTACCTCGCCGCCGCCCAGGCGCTGGTCACCGGACTGCTGACCGGGGTGGCGGCTCTGCTGGGCGGAAGTCGGGCGCAGGAGGGCTACCTGGACGCCCGGCTGAGGGCGGAGCGCATCAAGAGCGAGTTCTTCCTGTACCTCGCGAGAGCAGGCGACTACGCGGGCGCCGACGGGCTGGACCGTCTGCGGCTCACGGTGGACGACATCGCGGACGTGGAGGGGGCCCGGTGAGCGAGCGGACCGAGGAACTGCGGGCGTTCTACGGGGAGCACCGGATCGCTGACCAGCTCCGCTTCTACAGCAGCAGACGGACGTTGTTCGACCGCGCCACCGGTCAGGTGATGGCGCTGGCAGCGGTCATCCTCGGCAGCGCGACCGCGGCGGGAGCCCTGGGCGGCACCGACGTGGGACCCACGTGGCTCTGGCCGGTGCTGGCAACGGTGCTCCCTGCGGCGGCCGCCGCCGTGACCGCATACAGCACGCTCTACGCGTTCGAGCAGCAGTCGAAGATCTACGCGGATGCCATCCGTGCCGTACGAGCGGCGGCTCGTCCCGATCCCGCGACATCCGCCGCAGCGCGGTCCGCGGAGAAGGATGCCGCCGAGTGGGTGCAGCGATCAGAGGCCGTGTTCCGCCAGGAACAGGCCCAGTGGGGGCAGCTGACGTCGCAGATCCGGTTCCCCGAAGACAACGGGAGGTGAGGACGACATGAGTGAACTCGACGCGGTACGGGACGCCGGGGCGGCCGGCGCACCCGACCCGTTGTGCTTCGTGCTGATGCCGTTCGGGCGGAAGTCCGACGTGACCGGTGCGACGATCGACTTCGATGCGGTCTACCGCGAGCTCATCGCGCCGGCCGTCCGCGCGGCCGACCTGGAGCCCCTCCGCGCCGACGAGGAGGTGACCGGCGGCATCGTGCACAAGCCCATGTTCGAGCGCTTGATCCTCTGCGAGTTCGCCGTCGCCGATCTGACCTTCGCCAACGCCAACGTCTTCTACGAACTGGGCGTGCGCCACGCCGTCCGGCCGTATTCGACCGTGCTCTTGTTCGCCGCCGGAACGCGGCTGCCCTTCGACGTCGAACTCGACCGGGGAATCCCCTACGCGCTCACTCCGACGGGCGCGCCGGCCGATCTCGACGCGGCCCGGAGACGTCTGTCCGAGCGGCTCATGGCCGCACGGGACGCCTCCGTGGACAGTCCGGTGTTCCAGCTCATCGAGGGGTTCCCGGAGATCGACCGGCTGAAAACCGACGTCTTCCGGGACCAGGTGCGGTACTCGACGATGTGGAAGGAGCGGCTCGAACGGGCACGCAGACAGGGCCTGCAGGCGGTCCGCGCGGCGGAGCGGGAGCTCGGTGACCTGCGGAACGTCGAGGCGGGCATCCTCGTCGACGTCTACCTGTCCTACCGCGCCGTCAACGGCCACGAAGAGATGGTCTCCCTGGCCGCTCGCTTGCCGCGCCCCTTGGCCAGGACGCCCCTCGTCCGTGAGCAGCTGGGTTTCGCGCTGAACCGGCTGGGTCGCCGGGAGGAAGCCGAACGGGTGCTGCTGGCGCTGATCGGGGAGCGCGGCCCGAGCAGCGAGACGTACGGGCTCCTCGGCCGGGTCTACAAGGACATGTGGAGCGACGCACGGGAGGCCGGCGAGGAGCTCCTCGCGGAGGGTCTGCTGGAGAAGGCTGTCGAGGCCTACCTCGCCGGGTTCGAAGCCGACTGGCGCGACGCGTACCCCGGGATCAACGCCGTCAGCCTCATGGAGTTCCAGGAGCCCCCCGACCCCCGCCGGGAGCAACTGCTGCCCGTCGTGGCCTACGCGGTGGACCGCCGGCTCGACTCGGGCCAGTCCGATTACTGGGACCATGCCACCCGCCTCGAGCTGGCCGTCCTCGCCAAGGACGAGGCCGCGACGCGACGCGCCCTGGGACGGGCGCTCGCCATGGTCCGCGAGAACTGGGAGCCCGAGTCCACCGCGGGCAATCTGCGGCTCATCCGCGAGGCCCGCAGCCGCCGGGGGGACGACGTGCCCTGGGCGGAGGCGGCGGAACAGGAGCTCCTCCGGCGGGCAGGCCGGTCGTCCGCCGGTTGACGCGCCACGCGGCCCGGGAGGTCGGCCTCCCGGTCGTGGTCCCGGACCTGCGGTCCGGCTGCAGAACGCCGGCCGTGCCGGGGGACCGTGCCGCAGCCGGCGGACCGGGACGGCACGTACAGGGAGCGAGAACGGTTCCCCGCGGCTCCCGTCGGACGTAGCCTCGGCGCCGGGACGTGACGACTCGGTAGCCGGGAGCCCGGGTCCACAGCATGACGGCCTGGTGATGACCGGACGCTGGAGCGACGAGCGATGGCCGACGACACCCTGACCTCTGTTCGGAGCGCGATCGACGAGGCCGTCCGGCTCGGCCAGCAAGGCCGGCTGACCGAAGCCATCGCCGCCTTCGACGAGGCGGCCCGGCGGTTCTCCGGAGATCCCTCACCCGAGGCCCGCACCGGTGTGGCCGCCGCAGTCCTCAACAAGGGACTCGCCCATCACGCCCTCGGCGATCCGCGCAGCGCCATGGAGGCGCTGGACGAGGTCGTGGAGCGGTTCGGCGCGGACGAGCATCCGTGGGTCCGCGGTGAGGTGGCGATCGCACTGCAGAACAAGGCCGTGCTGCTCGCGACCGCCGGGCGGCTCGACGAGGCGGTAGCCGCCTTCGACCAGGTCGTCGCACATGCCCGTGACGAGGACGATCCGGCGCTGCGATGGCGGTCCGCCCAGGCACTCGCCGACAAGGTCGACGTCCTCTGCGACCAACGTCCGACCGCCGCCGCACAGGCCGTCCGTGAGCTCGTCTCGCGCTTCGGCGACGACCGTGACCGGTCGATCGTCGACCTGACACAGGAGACGGTGACCCGGTGCGGGACGACCCTGGCCGAACAGGGCCGGACGGAGGACCTGGTGTCCGTGTTCGGCGAGTCGATCCGTGTGTGGAGCGGCTTCGAGGACGTGACGTCGCGGTACCGGGTCGCGGTCGCCCACTACAACCGGGCCGTCGCCTTCCGGGACGGCGGACGGACCGAGGAGGCCCTGGCGGAGTTCGACGGGGCGCTCGCCCTCCTGCGTGAGGACGACGAACCACCCCTGCCGGCGATGGTCGCGCGGATCCTGTTCAACAAGGGCGTCGTGCTCTACGACATCGACCGGGTCGAGGACGCAGTCGCGTGCTTCACCGCGGTCCGTCAGCGGTTCGCGGAGTCGGACGACCAGCAGATCGCCGGCTGGGTGGCGCGGTCGTCGTTCAACGTGGCACGCGCACAGGTCCGCCTGGGCGTCCTCGAGGAGGCCCTCACCACGTGGCGCTCACTGGCGCAGGCGGACATCACCGGAGGGGCACCGATGGACCAGGTCGCGGCCGCGGCACAGGAGGAGGTGGACTGGATCGAGGCCATGCGGCTCCGCCCCGGGCACGTCCGGTCGAACGCCTTCGAACGCTCGCTCGCCGCGCTCTACGGGACGTGGCTCGATACCGGCATCGACCCCGAGTCGGGGGAGCAGGTCTCGAGGGAGGTAGCCGAGGAGTACATCGCCGTCCAACGGCGGCTGCTCCACGAGTACGACGAGGTGAACGAAGCCGCACACGACGCCGCGGTCGCCGTCCTGTGGGACTTCCGCGACCGGGGCCGCCCCTTCGGGCTCCTCCTGAGGAACTTCGATCTCGAGAGCTACGTCGCCGAGGGCGGCGAGGGCCGGTTGCTGGCGCTCGGTGGGCAGGGACCCTCCACCGTGGAGACGCATCTCATGCGGCGCCTGGCCCCGCGCCTGCCTCTTCTCGGGGTGTCCAACCCCGAGCACCTCCTGGACCGGCAGCTCGGCTTCGAGGCCGACATCATGCCCCGCCTCGAGATCGCCGGCGAGGAGTGGCTGGACCGCGTGACCGACCTGGTGACGCACGCTGCGCTCGTCGTCGTTGCGGCACACCACCTGACGCCGGGCCTGCACGCGGAACTCGAGGTGATCCGTGCACAGCTACGCGAGAAGGAGACCGTCGTCGTCCTGACCGTTCCCGACTCGGGGCTGAGCGACTCGATCGGTGCGTGGTTCGGGGTGCAGCAGGATGCGCTTCCACGGCTGAGCAGGCACAGTCCCGAGCTCGCCGGCTTCCCCCTCGTGATCACCGAGGCGGCCATTCCCTGGGACGTCATCGAGGGCGTCGCTGACGCCGCACAGGTCCTCCAGGCCGTGTCCCGCGCCGTGTTCGAGGAACGCCGCTGAGGACGCCCGTCGGCGACCGGACCCCGATGGCCACCACGATGGCACAGAGCATGACTCAGGCCGCCCTCCCGCAGGGAGGACGGCCTGGCTGCGAGGGTGGAGCTGAGCGGACTCGAACCCCTGACCCCCGCGCTGCCAGGCCCTGATCACCGCGTCTCGTGGCGGTCCACTGTCCTCCTGCAAGCAGGTGACCTGGCGGTCTGGGACGGGAGGGACGTCGACGCACGAGCGGGAACGCCATGAACTGCAGCCACAACTTCAACCAGTGCACGGGAACCACAGGCGGTACTCACCGGTCTGACAGTGAGACCAGGATCGCGGGCTCCAGCGCGAGACACCGGAACTTGCCTGTGCACTTGGTCGAGCCGCAATCGGTCGAACCGCGACCCGCCGCCTCACGTGCCGACGAACTCCGCCAGCGTGACGCCGTGGTCCGCCGCGACCAACTCGGCCGCCTTCTCGCCGATCATGATCGAGGCGGCGTTGGTGTTGCCACTGACCACGTTCGGCATGACGCTCGCGTCGGCGACGCGCAGCCCGCCGACACCGAGGACGCGCAGCTGGGGGTCGACGACCGATCCGATCCGGCAGGTGCTCGTGAGGTGGTAGACGGTGAACGCGTAGTGACGCGCCAGATCGGCGATCAGCTCGTCGCTCGGAACGTCGCCGCGCGTGAAGCCGTGCTTCTCGGCCAGCCGCCGCGGGACCATGAGGTCGCCGATCTCGTGCTTGCGCCCCATCTCGGTCACGATGTCGAGCGCGCGGCGCACCACCGCCGTCATCACGGCCATGTCGTGCGGGTCGGCGAAGTAGTTCATCCGGATGTCCGGGGCCGCCAGCGGATCGGCGCTGGCCAGGCGGATCTCGCCCTCGCTGTGCGGCTGCACCGGGTTCGCCAGCACGAAGATGTTCTCGGCCGTCGGCGACAGGTCGACGGCCGGGTCGTCGAAGTACTCCGCTGCGTCCACGTGCAGGCAGGAGTTCCAGATGTCGACGTTGTAGCCGCAGACGAAGATCGCGATCTGCGCATCGTGCGTGTGCTCGTCGCCGAGCCCCGTCGACAACCAGGCGCCGGCGTCGTAGAGGGACGACGACACCAGCCCGCTGCCCGTCGTGAACCACTCGGCGAGCTGTCGCTCGGCCTCGGCCTTGAGCGCCTGCAGTTCTGGCGGCAGCGACGCGTCGTCGGCCGGGTCGGCCGGCAGCGGACCGGCCGGCGCCCGCAGCGCGTCCGGCCCCATGGCCACACCCATGCTGGCCATCGAGACACCGAGCCCCGGTGCCGGGAACATCAGGCCCAGATGCAGATGGTCCTTGAGATGACGGCCGACCTCGGGGGCGTCGAGCGAGCACGGGATGCCGAGCGACTCCAGGTGCTCACGCGGCCCGACGCCCGAGAGCATGAGGAGCTGCGGCGACCCGACTGCGCCGGCGCTGAGGATCACCTCGCGGTCGGCTTCGATCACCTCGGTGGCGCCGTCGGCGTCGACGTACTCGACGCCGGTCGCCCGGAGAGCGCCGGGCTCGCCCGAGAGGAGTACCCGCCGGGCCTGGGCGTGCGTGATCACCGTCAGGTTCGGCCGCTGCTCGACCTCACCCTCGAGGAACGCGTGGTAGGTGCTCGAGCGCTTGCCCTGCTTGGTTGTCGTCTGGAACAGCGAGACGACACCTGCCGGGCCACCCCGGTCGTGGCCGTTGTAGTCGCCGAGCGGGATGCCGGTGGCGACCGCGGCGTCGACGAAGGCCTGTGCACCAGGGAGGACCGGGGACCGTACGGAAACGCCGAGCGGCCCGTCCATGCCGTGTGCGGACAGGTCGAGCGGGATGGTCGCGGTTGGCACCAGGCCCTCGCTCTTCTTGAAGTAGGGCAGGACTTCGCCGTAACTCCAGCCGCTCGCACCACCGGCAGCCCAGGCGTCGAAGTCGCTCGGGTGCCCCCGCACGTAGGCCATGTAATTGATGCCGGACGAGCCACCGAGCATCCGGCCGCGCGGCACCATCATCCGGCCGTTGCGTAGGCCCTTCCCGCAGCCGCCCGCGTCGGCGGTCAGCATCCAGTCGGTCTCGGGGTCCGCTTGCAGGACCGGGCAGGCGGCGGGCATCAGCTCAGCCGCGGGCGGCCGGCCGCCCGCCTCGATCAACGCGACGCGGACGTCCGGGTCCTCCGACAGCCGCGCAGCGATCACCGCCCCCGCGGAGCCGGCCCCGACCACGACGAAGTCCACGTTGGTCGCCACGGGCGGGAACGTAGTGGCGGTTGGTCACGAACGGAACAGGCCAAGCGGCGGGACAGACGGTCACGGTGACCGACGGCCGCCAGGTCCCTCGTTGCTAGCGACGATTCGGGCCCGCCATCCTGATGAAGGCCCTCGCCCGATGGGTGGAGCTGAGGGGACTCGAACCCCTGACCCCCACACTGCCAGGCCGACCTGACGGCGTTCGCCACCGTTCGCCGATGTTCGAAAAAGGCCCGTTGAGCAGCGCGTTCGCCTCCCTACCGGACAATGGCGAACGACCCCGAACCAAGATCGATCTGGGCCAACTGCAACCAGAACTGCAACCAGAAGTGGCCGGCGATGCGTTCACCCGCTGCAGCCACGCTCCCGCTGTCCTGATGCCCCACGGGCGCGTACTGTCGCGTCCAGCGGCGATGTGCACGTGCGTCGACACTGCGTCCAGCAACGGCGCACCCGCGATGCGAGCCTCTTGAACGGGTCCCGCTGCCGAGGCCACCCACCCCCGGTGTCACTACCGGAGGCCCTGCCGTGAACGGCAAGCACACCCCTCGCCCGGCGACCGCTACCGAGGCGCTGGAGCATCTCGGGCAGCTGTGCCTGCGCGAGCTGTCGATGGAGAGCCTGCTGCAGACGGTGGCCGAGTTCACCACAGGGGTCATGCCCGGGAACCCCGAAACCTCGGTGACGCTGCTGATCAAGGGCCGGCCCACCACGGTCGTGTCCACGGGGCAGCTCGCCATGACCCTCGACGAGACGCAGTACGAGCGCGACCACGGCCCCTGCCTGCACGCGGCGGGGACCGGCGAGCTGATCGAGATCCCCGACACGCGTACCGACACCCGCTGGCCGGAGTACACGCGTCGCGCGGCCGAACAAGGGTGCCTCAGCTCCCTGTCCGTCCCTCTGCTCATCGACGGGGACGCACAGGTGACCGGGGCCTTGAACATCTACGCCCGCAGCAGCCACGCCTTCGACGAGGACAGCCGATCGGCCGCCACCCGGTTCGGCCCGTACGCCGCAGTCGCCGTCGGGAACCTGCACGCCTACCGGAACGCCCGCGACATGGCCGACCACCTGCAGCTCGCCCTGGAGTCCCGCGCGGTCATCGACCAGGCCAAGGGCGTGCTCATCGAGCGGTACAAGCTGACACCCGACCAGGCGTTCCAGCTGCTGGCTCGCGCATCGATGCACAGCAACCGGAAAGTCCGCGACATCGCCGATCACCTCGTGCGCACCGGCGAGCTGCTTGGTGCTCCCCGGTCCGACGACCGCGGTCGTCCCTGAGCCGAGGCGGCTGCTCCGCGGAGGAGAGCCGCAGCACGGTAACCGTCATCGCCGGCCCGTCCACCGCGACGGTCACGTCCCCACCGCCCCCCGGAAACGGGGCGCCCTCCCGTTCCACGCGTCACCGGAGCCCCGGTTGCGTCTTGCAACCCATCGTCCTTCCCGAACGGACTCACATGACCGGCACCGCCGTCGCCTGCCCCTTGACCCTCGTCGCCCATCGGCTCGGAGACCTGTCGTCGAACGCGCTGTGGTGGGCCTATCTCGAGTGCGGCGGAAACCGTTCCCGCATCGACATGGACGGTTACCTCGGCGGCACCGCTCTCTGGCCGGACGGGGAGCACAACGCCCTGTCCCAGGCCTTGAACGAAGCCTTGTGGGACGTCGGCAGCCCGAGCCTCGTCCCGATCCGGTACGGCCTCGACGATCCCGCTGCGACGTAGCAGCGACAGTTGCTCCACCGCTTCCACCCCGTGGCGATGACGTCTCAGCTGGCCAGAGCGGCGGTGACGTGGTGGAGGTCCCGGGCGTCGGTTACCGCGATGGCCGCGTGGCTGGCGAACAGGAGTCCGATCCGCCCAGGCTCGTCGGTGATCGCCCCAGGCCGGCGGGCCATCAGGTCAGGGCGTCGAGGTCGCTGTTGCGGGTCAGCGGTCACCTCTTCGCGGTCACGGGCCTCAGAAGATGCAGCGCCGTGGCGTACGGTTGGCCCCACGCTGCGACGAGCGGCGATCGCGGCGTCATGCAGCGGCCTCGCGACCACGGGAGATGCGCCCAGCGCAATCTCCGTCGTCGACGAGACCCCCCTCTCGCCCTCGGCCCAGTAGACAGGCCGGACCGCCGTGAGCACCGATCAACCATCGGCCGCACCCGTCACCAATCCCCAGCAGGCATTCGCTCAGTTGGCCCGAGTCGATTTCGGCCAGGAATCGATTCAGTCGGTACTGCAGCGCGTCGCCGAGCTCGCCAAGCAGGCCATACCCGGCGTCGCGGAGTCCTCCGTCAGCGTGGTCGTCAACGACAAAGCCACGACTGCCGTCTACACCGGCGCACTGGCCTTGCAACTAGACGAGACGCAGTACGGCCGTGGCTACGGCCCCTGCCTGGAGGCCGCGGTCGGGGAAGAACTCCGGGAGATCAGCGACGCCCGCAGCGAGACCCGCTGGCCGGACTACGCCGAGGTCTGCGTCCAGCGCGGCTCGCTGAGTTCCATGTCGGTCCCCATCCCGGTCCACCAGACCGTCCATGCCGCCCTGAACCTCTACGCCGTCCAAGCGCACGCCTTCGGCCCCGAGGCCGCAGACGTCGCCCGCGAGTTCGCCTCCTACGCCGCCGTGGCCGTGGGCAACATGCATCTCTACGAGACCACGCGCCAGCGAGCCGAGAACCTCGAGATCGCCATGCAGAACCGTGCCGTCATCGAGCAGGCCAAAGGCATCCTGATGGCCCAACGGCGCTGCGACGCGGCCGAGGCCTTCAACATCCTCGCCGCGGCCTCCCAACGCGCCAACCGCAAGCTTCGGGAGATCGCCGCCGCGATCGTCGCCGGTGTCACGGAACGGCCCCAGTGATGCGGCCGAGCCGAGGCTCTCGTTTCTCACGGACGCCGATCCCATTCCTGAGGGGAACGTCATGACCGACCCTGCCGGCCGACCTGCTGACCGCTTCGAGGCGGAGCCTGCCGAACTGTCGCCCGCCCTGAGGCAGATGGCCGGTCTGGTCCTGTCCCGGGAGACGGTCGACAGCGCCCTTCGGCTGGTCACGACGCTCGCCCAGGCCACCATCCCCGGGACGATCGGCGCCGGCGTCACCCTCGTCGACGAGCACGGCAAGCGCTCGCGAGCGTCCTCCAACCATGCCGTGGAAGAGGCCGACGGCCTCCAGTACAAACTCGATGAGGGACCGTGTCTGACCGCGTGGCGCTCACGGCATCTGGTGCGACTCGACGACACCACCACCGACACCCGATGGCCCGCGTGGACCAGCGCGGTCAACCCCACGGTCGTGCGCTCGGTGCTGAGTGCCGCCCTCGTCGTCGACGACGAAGCCATCGGCGCCATCAAGGTCTACTCCGACCGGCCGGACAATTACGACGCGCACGCCGAGCGCGTGATGAGCCTCTTCGCCCAGCAGGCGGCGATCCTCCTCACGAACACCCAGAGCCTCCAGCATGCCCGCCAGCTCAGCCGCCAGCTCACCCATGCGCTGGGCAGCCGAGACGCCATCAGCCGGGCGACGGGCATCCTTATGGCACGGGGAGCGGCCGACGGGCACGCCGCGTTCATGCTGCTCGCCGACACCGCCGGCCGGTCGGGACGGACCGTCGAGGAGGTCGCGCGCGAAGTCCTGACCGCGACGGCCTCCGATGACGCCGACCGCTCCCGAGCCTGACGGCAAGCAGGCGCTCCCATCGCCATGGACACCGACGACCGGCACCGCCTCTGCGAGAACGCACGAGTGCGGGGGGAACTGACCGTGCAGGAGCTCTGGCTGCGCTACCTGGCGCTCGGCGGTCTCCACGACGAGTTCGACGTCGACGGCTACCTCCAGGGCGTCCTCCCCCTGAATACGCTCGAGCAGGACATCCTCGCCGTCGCTCTGAACGAGCGACTCGACGAGATCTACCGGGCCGCCCGGGGGCCCGTCGCGAGCGCCATGCCCGACGCCTCCGGCACCAACCCGTCACCAGGACTCATCGAGGAGCTACTCGACAGGTACCAGTCGAGCTCCGGTGCCACCGGAGAACCTGATTGACCACGGCCCACTGGACACCTCGCACGTAAGCCGCTGAGGATGCGACAACGCCGCCAGCTCGAGCGTGAACTGGCGGCGCCTAAGTCGCTGTGATCCCCGGGAACCCCGACGGCCTGAAACCGAGGATCCACTAGTTGAAGATTAAAAGCCACTCCCGGACGAATCCGGTCTGCGGTGGTTGCCCGTAGCAAGAGTCGCTGCAATCCGCGCCCGTCAGAACGTCCCGCTCCGCCACGCACACTGCCAGGCCGTCATGATCGCGTTCACGGCGGTTCGTTACAGTTCCATAAGTCGCGCGACCAGCGGATAAATACGGCCGCGTACGTCTATGAATGACCGCGAACGCGGCGAACTGCAACCAGATTTGCAACCATGCCGACCTGTCCAGCTGCCGTCGGACCGCGCTGGGTCGGAGCCAGCGGGTTCAGGCCGATCAGGCCCGCGCCGCGCGGCGAGGAGCACGTGCAGCGTGGCGGCGAAAGGACTTGGAGGACGCCGTCGCCGAAATCGTCGAGGAGTGGGCGAAGCCCACCGGCGACTGTCGAACACGGCGGGCGAAGGCTCTCGCGGCGCGATAGCAACGGGAGGGTCCGGCCGAGGCTTGCGAGTCCGCCACGTGCGGGCATCCCGTGCGGTCGTTCCGACGCCGGACCAGATGCCGGAGCCGGGCCGTTCCACCGGGTCGAGCCGAACGCCTGGGGCGTCTCCGCCGACGATCCGGAGCTGCTGCGGCTGGTGCTCGCCGTCGTCCGGGAGCTCACCCTCCTGGCGACCGCACAGAGCGACGGTGATCCGGCCGTCGATCTGGGTCGGGCCCAGACCGCGATCGGTAATGGGGTCCAGCTTTCGACGAGGTCACGAAGCACACCGGTGCCGCCGAGCGCGCGCTGAGCGGGATCCGCACTACCGCGGACAACCTGCGCACCGCCTTGACGACGCAGCTGCAGGGACCCTGCCCTACCCGATCGACTCCTCGACCCGTTCGTGGTCACGCCACACCTGCGCCACCCGAGCGACGGAGATCACTCGCGGACCCATCGACGTGTGCGCAAGAACGGCGTGCAGCTCCCCGCGATCATGGCTCGGGTCGTGGCCGCGCCAGAAGATCTTCTCGGCGTAGATGGTTGTCACCAGCGCGGCGTCCATTGCGGCCAGCGCGGCCTGCAGCGCGCCCTGCCGGACGAAGATGCCCGCCGTGCCTCTGAAGCTGGGCGTATCGGAGGCGAAAGCCACGACCTGCCCATCGGCGCACCACGCGTGCTCGGCCTCGTAGACGCCGAGGCGCAGTCGATCCGCGTCGGCGCCGGGACTCGCGCACCATCCGGCCCGCAGCGCCGTGCATAGTTGTAGGGCCGGCAAGAGCACGGCCCCGTAGTCCCGGTTGGAGAAGTCGTTGTCCGCCCGGTTGGCGCAGGACACCGTGGCTGGCGCGACCTCGACCGTTGCCCCGCCGACGTCCAGCGTCGTCCAGCCGCCCGGCGTGCCGTACTCGTCGAAGACCTGCTGCAGCAGGCGCGGCCACCGCTCGATGTCGGGGTAGCCCTTCAGGAAGGGCGCGTGCGGATGAACCGACTCCGGTTGCCGGACGTTGTCCCAGCGCTGCCGCGCCGCCCAGCCCAGCACGAGGTCGACCTGGGACGCAGGCACCAGCATCGACTTCAAGTGGACGGGCAACTGCCTGCGGTCCTGGTGCCACGAGGATCCCGGCGCCCCCGGCTGCATCGGTACCCGCCAGGTGGTCGCGAACTCGAGGACAGTCCAGGCATCGCCAAAACCGTCGGTGACCGACGCCAGCGACATGGGGTCCGGCATGTCGGTGGTGTCGCGGAGCCAGTCCTCGTCCACTCCCCCCACGTGCAGTTCGTGGCGGTCTCCCGCAAGCCACCAGGCCTCGCGCCGGACAGTGCTGAGTTGCTGCGCGCGCAGGCGACCGGCCGCACTGTCGTCCGGCGGCTGGTCCCCCCGCAACGTGCTGGTGGGGTCCAGGTCCTCGACGTAGCCGAGCTGCCAGGGGCCGTCGTACGCAACGGGGGTGTCAGACCAGAACTGCTGCACCGTGCAGTGGTCGGCGAGGTGACCGGCGAACTCGAAGAGGGCGATCCACGCGTACTTCTCGGCGTACCGCTCGACCTCTGCGGCACGCCTGCTGCCGACCGCTGCGAGGTTCCGGTCGATCCTGCCGAACTCCTGCCGGTTCCAGCCCAGCTCCAGCACACGGCGAGCGATCCACCGGCCGACAAGGTCGGCATCGGGCCGCACCGGTTTGTCCCGGGCGCCGGCCGCCTGCCGCCCCAGGCGCTCCAGGTCCTGCAGCTGGGGCCGCAGCTCCTCGGGGGCCAGCGGGATGAGCTCCTGCCAGCCGCGGATCTGCCGCCGGGCGTCGGCCTCGTCCAGCGCCGCGTCGACCCGGCGCGCCAGGTCCGTGTGCTGCCTCAGCGCGGGGTTGAGCTGCTCCAAAGTGCGGTTGCGGCGACGGGTCAGTCCGGCGCGCCGCGCGGCCCGCAAGCGACCCTGGTCCGGCAGGACGAAGTCGTCCACCAGGTGCCGGATAGTCTTCTCCTCGAAGTCCATGCCGAACTCGCTCACGGCGCTCAGGTACCGGCTTGGCCGGCGCTCGTACGCGTTGGCCAGGGCACGGTGTGACGGAGCGACGAGCGGCCACGGGGTGGAATACGGAGGCCGCGCCGCCGTCAGGTCCCGGTCAAGGCTTTCGCCGGTGCCGCGAAGCGTCGCGTCGATGACCTCGACGGCGGTTCGGGCGTAGTGCCGCGTCAGCAGGTGAGTCGGGACCGCCGAGCCGAAGACGACGTCGAAGACCGCGCGCCCGAGCTCGAGCAGCCCGCCCCGCGCCTCCGTGTCGAGCCGGTCGTGGGCGTGGCGCACGGCGTGGCCGCAGGCGACGGCGATCACACGCTCGATGACATACGGGTCATCTACGCCGTCGAGACCGCGGACCAGGCGGGTCAGCACCATCGGGTGACCACTGGTCACGTGCAGCAGCGCCTTCGTGGCGGTGTCCCTCAAGCGTCGGTTCGGGCTGGTCAGCAGCCAGGACAGCAGGGCGGCGGTGAGCTCGACGACGTCGGCGCCGACCGTCGAGGGGCACGACCATGCCCAGTCAATCGTGCGGGAGACGGGGTTGCCGTCCTCGTCGGCGATGAACAGGACGTCGCGGGACCAATGCAGGTCGCGCTCGGCGAGGCGCATGCTGCGCAGGGCCTTGTCGAGTCGGTGCACGTTGAGCGGATGGCCAGGGACGCAGGCGACCGTCAGCAACAGGGTGAGCCACTGGATGCCGTCGATGGCGCGGGCGTCGAGGTAGCCCTGCAGCAGTTCGAGCGCGCCGTCGTCGAGCGTGGCCGGGTCGCGCCACACGAGGGTGGCGAAGAAGGCGTCGGCAAGGAGGCCCGACAGCAGTCGCTGTTCATCCGTTCCCGGGTCGCGGGACGGGTCCAGCTCCAGCAACACCGCCAGCTCGACGTCGCGTCGCTCCCCGGTGAGCAACACGAGCGCTTCCAGCAGGCCTCGGCGGCGCCACGGGACCCCACCCGCGCACAGGTCCAGTACGGCGGCGCGCAGATCGACGTCGTCGGGATGCCGCGCGAGCAGGGCCTCGGCTCTGACGTGGTCGGCCATGCGCTGGTAGGTAAAGCGGACCCGATCCGTTGGCTCAGCCTGAGCTCCGTGGCTGACCCGTTCCCGGAGCAGGAGGCCCTCGGCGACCATCGCGTTGAGCAGCGAGCGGCTGGCCCGGACCTCGGGGTGGATGGTCTGGCAGAGGTCCCGAGCCGTTTCGTACGACAGGTGCTCGTCGTCTGCCTCGAGAAGTGCTTCGGCGAGGGCGGTGACCGCGCGCTGCACGATCTGATCGCTGAGGTCCCGGTCGAGTCGCTGGCGGCGGGACACAGCCGCATTGGCCGCCGTCAGCAACCCGTCGAAGACCCAGCTGAGGCTGACCGCCTCCCGCGGGATGGCGTCGTGCCCACGGGCTCGGACCGACCGGCACAGGCTTCGGAGGAGCAGCGGGTTGGTCAGCTCAGGCAGCATCGGTGGGAAGTCCGGCAGGCGCAGCCCGTAGTGGGCGGCGTACCGGTGCAGCGCCTCCTCCTCGTGGCCGGCCAGTCCCCGGTGAATCACCTCGGTGACCCGCAACTCCGCTGTCGGTAGGACCTCGCGGCGGTAGGTGTCGCGGACGGTAAGTACCACCGCGACCCACGGGTAAGCGGCGAAGTCGGCGAGGAAGCCAGCCAGCTGGTCCCGCCACAGGTCCGCGCCGGCGCCTTCGTTGATCGCGTCGACGATCAGCAGGGCGCGGCCCTCTCCGCGCACCCGCGCGGCGACGCTGAGCGTGGCGAGCAGGTCACGTCCGCTGAGGGCGAGGTCGAGCTGGCCGAGCAGCTGAGACCAGACGTTCCCGGCTCCCAGGTGCTGTCCCAGCAACAGAAGAGTGGGACGTCCGCGGTCGACGCGTCGGCGGGCGCCGTCGGCGACCAAGTGGCTCTTGCCGCAGCCCGCGGGACCGGTGAAGAGCAACGCCGCCTCCGCCGCGGCCCGCGCCGCGTCGGAGGTCAGCAGACTCCGCTCAGTGTCAGGGTGCTGGCACCGCACCGGCTGGTTGCGGTGGTTGGGATCCTGGCCAGCG
>NZ_JBHUHP010000022.1:0-6237 GCF_042682525.1 Blastococcus deserti | reverse complement strand
CACGAGCAGCTCCTCGCAGCCGGCGGCCGCTACGCCCGCATGGACACCCACCAGCCGGCACATCCGGTCGCGTTGCGGATGGCGGGAGGCGAGGCGTGAACATCGTCGTGACGGGGTGGGTCGCCCCCTTCCCCACGCCGGCATACTTCTGGCACTCCATGGGCTTCCTGCTCGGCTTCCGGGACCTGGGGCACGAGGTCTGGTTCCTGGAGGACAGCGGGGACCACCCCTGGGGCTGGGACATCGCGAACGACCGGCCCGACCCGGAGTGCCGGACCGGAGCCGACGTGCTCGACCGCCAGTTGCGGGCCCTCGGACTCGGCGACCGATGGACGTTCCGCCACATCCCGAGTGGTCGTCACCACGGCATGGGAGCGGACCAGGTCGCCGACGTCCTCGCCGACGCCGATGTGCTGGTCAACGTGTCGCTGATGACCCCCATGCGCGGCGAGTACCTGCAGGTGCCGAACCGGCTGGCGATCGACACCGACCCCGTCTTCACCCAGGTCCGCATCGCCAACGGGGATCCGACGCTGGCCCAGGTGCCGGGAACCCACACCCGGCTGTTCACGTTCGGACGTCCGCCCTTGCCCGGGCAGCTGCACGAATGGCTCCCCACCCGGCAGGCGGTGTCCTTGCGTCACTGGGAGGTCCCCCCGCCCCCGGACCGGACCTGCTTCTCCACGATCACGACATGGCAGGCCTACGAGCCGGTCGTCTGGGAAGGGCGCCGGTACGCCGCCAAGGACGTCAGCTGGGAGGAGTACCTGGACCTGCCGGCGAAGGTCCGTCATCCCCTGGTCGTCGCGATGGGCGGGCGTGGGGCGAAGGAGGGAACCGCCACCTTGTCCGCTCGCGGGTGGCACGTGCGGACGGGAACAGCGGTGTCCACGAGCGAACGGGCCTACCGCGCCTTCATCGAGGGGAGCACCGGCGAACTGAGCCTCGCGAAGCACGGCTACGTCTCCGCTCGTTCCGGGTGGTTCAGCGAGCGCACATGTGCCTATCTGGCGATGGGCCGGCCGGCCGTCGTCCAGGACACGGGGTGGGGGGAATGGCTGCCCTCAGGGGAGGGTCTGCTTCCCTTCAGCACGCCGTCCGAGGCCGTGGCCGCACTGGAGGAGGTGGCGTCGGACCCGCACCGGCATGCCTCGGCCGCGCGACGTATCGCGGAGGAGCACTTCTCCGCGCCCAGCGTCTGTGCCGATCTGCTGAGGAGGCTCTGAGCGTCATGGGCCCGTTGTCGAGGCTCGACGCGCGTCGCCGTACGAAGCCTGCGGTCGTCCCGGTGCTCGGCCGCGCAGGGGCGTGACCGTGGGCACGCGGCTGCGCATCGTGGTGTCGGGTCTCTGCGTCACGTATCCGTACGGCGGCGTGTTCTGGGACTACATGCAGTACGTCCTCGGGCTCCATCTCCTCGGCCACGACGTCCTGTACCTGGAGGACACGGGAAGGTGGGCCTACGACCCGCGGGGCGGGACGTTCGTCGAGGGCGCCCGGGACAACGTGCAGCGCGTGAGCTCCTGGATCGAGGACCTGACCCCCGAGCTCGAGGGCAGGTGGTTCGTGCGCGACGCCGCGGGCAACGAGTACGGCGCCCCGTCGGGGCGGCAGGCGACCGCCTTCTGCCGCTCCGCCGACGTGTTCATCCATCTCTCGGCGTCGTGCTGGATGCGCGACGAGTACTACGAGCCGCCCGTCGTCCTCTTCCTCGACACGGACCCCATGTACACCCACTCCTGGGTCTATTCCGATCCCGAGGACGGGTCGAGGCCGCAGCCGCTGGAGCGGTACCTGCGACACACGCACTTCGCCACGTTCGGGGAGAACACCGGGGCCGAGGACTGTCTGCTGCCCAGCGCGGGCGTCAGCTGGATCCCGACCCGGCAGCCGATCGTCGGGGGTCGACTCCGGGACGTGGCAGGTAGGGCCGCGACCCGTCCGGTCGCCACGACCGTGGCGTCGTGGGAACCGCACGAGGGGGGTCCCCGCTTCGCCGGGAGGCGCTATCACGGCAAGAGCGTGGAGTTCGAGTCCTTCATCGGGCTGCCGGAACGGAGCCCGCTCCCTCTCGAGCTGGCCCTCAGCGGACTGCCCCCCGTGGAGACCCTCAGGGCGCGGGGCTGGCTCGTCCGCGACGCGGGAGCCGTTTCCTCGACCCCGCACGAGTACGCCCGCTACCTCGCCACGTCCTTCGCGGAGTGGAGCGTCGCCAAGAACGCCTACGTCGCGGCGAGGACCGGATGGTTCTCCTGCCGCAGCGCCTGCTACCTGGCGCTGGGGGTGCCCGTGGTGGTGCAGAACACCGGCTTCGACGAGCACCTGCCGCACGGCGACGGGTTGGTTCCTTTCAGCGATCTGGACAGCGCAGCCGAAGGCCTCCTGCGAGTGCGGACCGACCACGCCGCTCACCGTCGTGCCGCCCGTGCGGTCGCCGACGACTACTTCTCCTACGAGAAGGTGCTGCCGCGGCTGCTCGACGCCCTCTCCTCCGTGCCGCCCACGGACCTCTCGCGCCTGCGCACCGTGCGGCAGGACCGACGGCACGGGGAGCCGGATGCTGCCGCGTCCGTCCGCGGAACGGCCCCTGATCGACATGACACGAACTCGCGCCCCGTCCGTCCCGTCGCCGGGACGTCCGTGCCAGGCGGGGACGGACAGCAGCCGATGAGGAGTCCCACGTCCGGAAGGTGAAGCGGTGACCACGAGCACGCTCTACGACGAGAACTTCTTCGACGACCTGCGCGCCACAGCGCATCGATCCGCCGAGGTCGTCGTCCCTCTCGTCCTCGACCTGATCGCGCCCCGCTCCGTGGTCGACGTCGGCTGCGGCCTGGGCACGTGGCTGAGCGTCTTCCACGACCTCGGCGTGGAGGACGTCTGCGGGATCGACGGTGACTACGTCGACCGCCGTGCCCTCGACATCAACGCCGACCATTTCGTCGCGGGAGATCTGTCCTCGGACCTCGTCATGGCCCGGACGTTCGACCTCGCCGTCTCCCTCGAGGTGGCGGAGCATCTGCCGAGCTCCCGGGCCCCGGGCCTGGTACGGGACCTCACGCGCCTGGCGCCGGTGGTCCTGTTCTCCGCAGCCGCGCCGCACCAGGGTGGCACGGGACACGTGAACGGACAGTGGCCGGAGTACTGGGCCGCCCTGTTCGACCGGCATGCCTACCGCGCCGTCGACTGCATTCGCCCACAGCTCTGGTCGGACGAACGGGTCTCGTGGTGGTACGCCCAGAACACGATCCTCTACGTCCGGGAGGACCACCTACCTCAGCTGCCGAGGCTTGGATCGGTGTCGCGCTGGCCGGGTCGGGTGCCGTTGAGGATGGTTCATCCCGGCCTGTACCTGCAATGGGTGGACTACGCCGAACAGGTAGCGCGCGAGCGTTGGTCCTGAACGGGGGAAGCCACCTCTCAGCGTGGCAGCAGGAGGGGTCAAGAGATGACCACGACCGTCGCTCTGCGCGGGAACACCTACGCGTACCTCCGAGGTGGAGGACACCTCTGGGTCTACCTGAACTGGGCACGGGGACTGCAGCGTTCCGGGTGCGAGGTGCTGTGGCTGGAAGTCGTCCCGGGAGCGGACGACGTCACGGCGCGCAACCTCCGACACCTGCGGACGTTGCTGACGGACTACGGACTGGGCGACTCGCTCGTCGTCGCCACCTTCAGCGGAGCACCACTGCGGGGTTCCGGCTTGCCCGAGGAGGGCGTGCTCGACGGCGTCGACCTGCTCCTGGACCTGGCCTACGACACTCCCGAACATCTCGTCCGGAAGTGCCGGCGCTCCGCCCTCGTCGACATCGACCCGGGCCTGACCCAGTGCTGGTGGGCTGACGGCCTGGTCTCGCCGGTCGACCACGACTTCTACTTCACCACCGGGGAAGGCGTAGGGGGACGGCACAGCCGTGTTCCCGACTGCGGTGTGGAGTGGGTGCACGTCACGCCGGTCGTGGACACGGAGTCGTGGGCCACCAGCCCGCTGGCCGACGATGGGGCCCCGTTCACCACCATCACGCACTGGGAGGGTGACGAGTGGTTCTGCCACGGCGGAGCCTCTTTCGACAACAGCAAACGAGCCGGCTTCGCGCCCTATCTGGAGCTACCCGCTCGTACGGCTGCTCCGCTCGAGCTCGCCCTCCCTCTAGAGAGCGTCTATGACGGCGAGAACCTCCTTGCCGCCGGCTGGAGACTCCGGGACAGCTGGGAAGTCGCACGGACACCCACGGCATACCAGTCCTACATCCGCTCCTCGCGTGGCGAGTTCAGCTGCGCCAAGCCCTCGACCGTCCATCTCCGCAACGCGTGGGTCAGCGATCGGACCCTCTGCTACCTGTCGTCCGGCAGGCCCGTCATCGTCCAGGACACGGGGCCGAGTTCGTACCTGCCCGAGGGCGAAGGGTTCCTGCGCTTCCGCTCACCCACCGAGGCGGCGAGGCGTCTGGAGGCAGTGATCACCGACTACGACAGGCACAGCGCCCGTGCACGGCAGCTTGCGACGGAGGTCTTCGATGCGAAGAAGGTCCTGTCCTCGGTTCTCGAACGGACGCTCTCCTGATGGCACGTGAGCTGCTCATCCTGGGATACCACCGGATCGGTCCTCCGGGCCCCGACGGCTGGGAGACCTGGTTCTTCGTGCCGCAGGAGGTCTTCGACCACCACCTCGACCTGATCAGGGACTCCGTCTGGCAGCCGATCGATCTGGACGCTTTCCTACGCGGCCTGGACGATCCCGCCACGCTGCCGGAGCATCCGATACTGCTCACCTTCGACGACGGCTACCGGTGCATGCGTGACGTAGCCGCTCCCGTTCTGCACCGGCACGGCATGCCCGCAGTGCTGTTCGTGCCCACCGATCACGTCGGGGGGCCGAACGCCTTCGACCCCTGGGAGCCCCCCGGGCGGATCTGTGACTGGGCAGATCTGCGGTTCCTGGAGCGGCGGCGGATCGCGGTGCAGTCCCATGCCGCCAGTCACCGGACCTTCGGTGATCTGACACTGCAGGAGCAGACGGAGGAGTTGCACCGGTCCAAGCAGGCGATCGAGAAGGGCCTCGGCAGGCCCGTCCACCTGCTCGCCTACCCGTTCGGGGACCGTGGGCGGGAGCCGGAGCGCATGGCCCAGGCGGCGCGGAGCATCGGCTATTCCGCGGGCTGCGGGTACCCGGGCGGGGTCAACGACTTGCCCGTGCCGGACGCGTTCGCGTTGCAACGGGTCGCGATGGGTCCCGACACGGACCTGGCGAGCTGGCTGGCGCGCGACTGAGCCGGAATCAGGTCCTGAGGAAGAGGTAGACCGAGACGACCACGCCGAAGGCCACGATGAGCACCCGCAGCGGGGTGGTCGGGATGCGGGTGGCAATCCGGGCGCCGAGGAAGCCGCCGACGAGCGTGGCCGGCGCGGCCACGGCGACGACGTCCCAGTGCACGTCCCCGAAGAGCCCGAAGACGACGACGGTGACCGTGGCCGTCACCGACGAGAGCACCGACTTCAGCGCGTTCGCCAGCTTCAGCCGGTGCAGCGCGATGCCCAGGACGCCGACCAGGATCACGCCGAGCGCACCGCCGAAGTAGCCGCCGTAGATCGTCGCGAGGAACAGAGCGACGTAGAGCCAGGCCGGGTCGCGGCGGACCTCGCCCTCCTCGCGGCGGAGGCGGCGGGTGATCAGCGGCTGGAGTGCCAGCAGCAGGCTGGCCAGCAGCACGAGCACCGGGACGACGAGGTCGAAGGCCTCCGACGGCGTCGTCAGCAGCAGGACGCTGCCCGCCGTGCCGCCCAGGACGGCGACCACCGCGAACCGCAGGATCCGGCCGCGCTGGCCGGCGTACTCGCTGCGGAAGCCGGCCACGCCGCCGAGATAACCGGGCCACTGGGCCACGGAGTTAGTGACGTTCGCCGCCACGGCGGGCAGGCCGAGCGCGACCAGGGTGGGGAACAGGATCAGCGAGCCGCCGCCGGCGATCGAGTTGATCCCCCCGGCCAGGAACGCCACGCCGGCGGCGAGGACGAGGTCGACGGCGGGCACGACCGGCGAGCCTACGGCCCGGTGACCCCGGCGTTCCGGGTGCACGCGCGAGAGGTTGGCCGGCCGCACCCTGAGGTGCCCGTCCGCATGCTGCAGCGCGAGGGCGGCGACCGCGCCGCGAGGTCGGCGGTCACGGCAGACTCCGCTCAGTGTCAGGGTGCTGGCACCGCACCGGCTGGTTGCGGTGGTTGGGATCCTGGCCAGCG
>NZ_JBHUHP010000021.1:247-3237 GCF_042682525.1 Blastococcus deserti | reverse complement strand
GACGCCGCCACCGCATCCGCCGACGCCACCACCGACGACAGCACCTCCCGCAGGCTCACCTGCGCCTCGTCGAGAGCCACGGCGGCCAGGCCGACCTCGTCCCGGGAGGTCACCCCGGTGGTCCGGGTCAGATCGCCGGCCGCCATGGCCCGGGCGACCGTGACCACGGCGTTCAGCGGCCGCACGATGCGGCGGGACACCGCGAGGGCGAGGACGAGCGTGGCCACCAGGCCGAGGGCGATGGCACCGGCCATGGTCCACTGCGCCCGGCTCTTCTGTGCGTGAGCGGCCTCGGTGGCCGACTCGGCGCGCTGCTCCAGCGACTCCCGTAGTTCCGTGGTGAGCGTGAAGACCTCGAAGTAGACGTTCCAGCCGGGGCCGAGGATGAGGTCATCGGCAGCGGCGACGGCGGTCGGCGTGTCCTGGGCGTACAGCGCGACGGCCTGGTCGTCGACCTCGAAGAAGGCCTCCCACTGCTGCTCGACGGTGCTGAAGGCGTCCCGCTCGGTGCCGGTGAGGACGTCCGTCGGCATCGCAGCCAGGTGGCCGCGCAGCCGGTCGGCGCTGTCGGAGAAACCGGCCCGGTTGGCACTGTCGTCGGCCACGGCCGCCGCACCGCCGATGCGGCGGGTGTCCCAGGCGTACGCAGCCTGCCAACCCGTCACGTCCGAGTTCGAGGTCTCGATGTCCTGGACGGTGCTCAGCGCGGCATGCAGGCCGTTGACCTCGTCGAGGCTCTCGGCGGCGCTGCCCAGCTGGGCCATGCCGAGTGCGCCCACCGTGCCGGCCGCGGTCATGCCGGCGGCGCCCACCGCGAGGATCGCCCCACGGACACCGGGGCCCTTCCGGCCCACCGTTCCACTCATCGCCATTTCCGATGCCTCTGCTTTCCGGCTCCGTTGCCGCCACCGTTGTTGGTGTCGCTACAGGAACCTTGTCGGACATCACCGGGTTGCGAGCGCAATACGTCGGCGTGTTGCACACCTCAGTAGAAAAAGGTCGTCGACCGCTTTTCTCGGGGGGCTTTGTCGACATTTCCGTCGCGGGATCGCCGGAGGGAGAAATGCACGAGGACCGCACGGCCACGGGCCGTGCGCTCCTCGTGTCGCATTCATCGCCGGTGCGCGGCCCCGTCCCGAGGATCGCCCCGAGCGTGCAAGGGGTGGGGAGGACGGGGTCCTTCTTCAGTAGGTGAACCTCCCGACGGTCGTGCGCAGGTCGGCGGCCATGCGGGACAGCTCGTCCACGGCCGTTCGGGTCTGGCCCAACGCCTGCGTGGTCGAGTCCGCGGCTCCCGAGACGTTGGTGATGTTCGTGGCGATCTCCCCGGCCCCGTCGGCGGCCTCCTGCACCGACCGGCTCATCTCGTTGGTCGTGGCCTCCTGCTCCTCCACCGCGCTGGCGATGGTGGTCTGCCGGTCGGAGATCTGCGCCACGATCGAGCTGATCTCCTCGATCGCGGTCACCGCCGACCCCGTGTCGGCCTGGATGGCCTGCACCCGCTTGGCGATGTCCTCGGTGGCCTTGGCCGTCTCCTGCGCCAGCTCCTTGACCTCGTTGGCCACGACCGCGAACCCCTTGCCCGCCTCACCCGCCCGCGCCGCCTCGATCGTGGCGTTGAGCGCCAGCAGGTTCGTCTGCTCGGCGATCGAGGTGATCACCTTCACCACGTTGCCGATCTCGGCCGAGGACTCCCCCAGTTTGGCGACCGTGGCGGTCGTCTGCTCCGCGGCGGTGACGGCGCGGGCGGCCACCTCGCTGGCCTCTGCGGCGTTGCTGGCGATCTCCCGGATGCTGGCGCCCATCTGCTCGGCACCCGCGGCCACCGTCTGCACGCTCCGGCTGACCTCCCCGGCCGCCGACGACACCACACCCGACTGGGCCGAGGTCTCCTCCGCCGAGGCCGAGATCTGCGCCGAGGACGCCGACAACTCCTCCGACGACGCCGCCACCGCATCCGCCGACTGGACGACAGAGGACAGCACGCCCCGCAGGTTCTCCTGCGCGGCGGCCAGGGACTGCGCCATCCGCCCCAGCTCGTCCCTCGACCCCACCCGCGGTGCCACCGTCAGGTCGCCCGCGGCCAGCGCCTCGACCGACGACTGCACCGAACGCACCGTGCCGACGATCTGTCGGACAACGACGGTCACCAGGCCGATGGCGATCGCGACACTCGCCGCCAGGATGAGCCACAGGAGCCGCTGTGCGTCTGCCGCCGTCTCGCCGCCACTCTGCGCCTGCACGTCTCCGGTCTCGCGCAGCACCGTCCTGAGCTCCGTGAAGTCGGTGACGATCGTGTCGCTCCAGTCGACCAGGGCGTCGTTCGCCACCTCGGCAGCGCCGAGCATGTCGCCGGCATCCAAGGCGCCGACGAGCTCTTCGTCGCTCACCGCCAGGTACCCCGAGATGTCCTGGCGGATCTGGGCCACGTTGTGGGCGTGCTCGGTGACGGACCCGTAGGCGTCGAGCTGGGCCGCCAGCCCCTGCTGCGCCTCCGCGAGGTCCGCCTTGAGCTCTTCGCGCTCGCTGGGGTCGGCGAGGTAGTAGGCCGTGTAGCCCTGACGAACGCCCTCGAAGGTCGCCTGGATCGCGTCCAGGTCCGACAGGGCGACGACGTGGCCGCGGTAGAGGTCGCGCTGGCTCGCGTCCAGCGTCCGGATCCGGTCAGCAGCCAGGACGGCGAGTGCTGCGGCAACGGCCAGCACCAGGGCCACGACCGCGCCGATCTTCACGGCGACCGGGCGGTCGGCGAACCAGGCCGCCGAGCGGCGCGCGAGGGTGATGGGCCGAACTGTCATGGCAGGACTCCGGAGGCCGGGGGATGGACACTCGCCGTGGTGAGCGGTGGGGCACCGACCACCCGCGTATATGCCGCAAAAGGTAGGGCTCCAGAGAATGAGGGACAGGTCCTCGGCAACGTGTCGTCATTCAACTTGCGAATGGCGCGATGCCGTCGGGGACAAGCGCAGTCCGTACGCTTGGAAAGTCGT
>NZ_JBHUHP010000021.1:0-226 GCF_042682525.1 Blastococcus deserti | reverse complement strand
AGCAATGGTGGGTCAGTAGGTGAACCTCCCGACGGTGGTGCGCAGGTCGGCGGCCATGCGGGAGAGCTCGTCGACGGCCGTGCGGGTCTGCCCCAGGGCCTGGGTGGTCGACTCCGCCGCACCGGACACGTTCGTGATGTTCTCCGCGATCTGCCCCGTACCGTCGGCGGCCTCCTGCACCGACCGGCTCATCTCGTTGGTCGTGGCGGTCTGCTCCTCCACCGCG
>NZ_JBHUHP010000020.1:0-694 GCF_042682525.1 Blastococcus deserti | reverse complement strand
GGCGCCGCGGTCACCGCCCAGGTGACCCGCAGCGGCACGACCAACACGTGGATCCTCAACCCCGACGAAAGCCTCGCGGGCAACACGAAGTACACCGCGACGCTGGCCAGCGGTATCACCGATGCGGCGGGCAACCCGCTGGCGCCGGTCAGCTGGAGCTTCACCACCGGGCCGTGACTGCTGCTCGAGCGACGTCGGCACGCCACCTGCTCGAAGCGGTCCACACCCAGGTGATTCCTCCAGGCGAATGGTCTCCCGGAGCCGGAGGTGACAGCAATGCCTGCTCGAGTCGGACAGCGGGTCGTGCTGCGATCGCAGTCCGTTGTCGCCGGGAGCAACATTCGCCTGATCTGGACGTCTTGCCGCGCCAACGTCTGGCGTCTCGTAGTCGGGGCTCCTACGGTTCCGCGGCATCACACGGGGCCGGTGGAGGTCTCGACTCTGCCACCACCGGGGAGAACGTGATGCGAACGGACCGCTTCCGGCCACAGCCCCGTGCACGTCGCCGGGTCCTGCTGATCAGCGTGGTGACGGCGGTCATGACGTTGCTCAGCGGTCTGGGCCTGCCGTCGGTGGCCGCGGCCGCGGTGGGAGTGCCGACCACCTACCTGTCGGCGGACACCTACGGTTCGTCGCGGCCGCCGAGCGCGGACAAGCCGCAGAGCAAGCTCTGGTTCCACGACGGTGCGTGGTG
>NZ_JBHUHP010000019.1:0-187102 GCF_042682525.1 Blastococcus deserti | reverse complement strand
TGGCACTGCTCCACCTTTCCGTGGCTTCAGTGCCTCCATCAATCCCGGGGCGGTTCAAGGAGTGGCCGGTGTTCCGGGAGGTCGGTCCGCTGTGGTCGTTCCTATGATCGCGGCCACCCGGAACTCGGATCCCGATCGAAGGCGGAAACCCTGGTGAAGCTCCTGCTGCCCAACTCGCTCCCGCTGGATCCGGTGCTGCCGGAGGGGGTCGAGGCGGTGCTCTACGACGCCTCCGTGCCGGTACCCGACGTGCACCTGGACGCCGAGGCGCTGGTGGTGTGGGGCAATTCCGGCGACGACCTGTCCGCCGTGGCGGGTCGGATGCCGCGGTTGCGCTGGGTGCAGACCCTCGCGGCCGGACCGGACGCGGTCCTCGCCGCGGGCTTCCCCGACGAGGTGGTCGTCACCGCCGGTACCGGCCTGCACGACCGGCCGGTCACCGAACACGCCTTGGCGCTGATCCTCTCCCTGGTGCGCCGCTTGCCCGCTGCCGGGAGGGCGCAGGCCGAGCACCGCTGGGCCGTCGAGCTGGGCGGTCTGCAGCCGTTGCATCCCGCCGGCGCGGTGACCACGCTGCTCGGCGCTCGTGTGCTCGTGTGGGGCTTCGGCAACATCGGGCAGCACCTCGCGCCGCTGCTGTCCCAACTCGGGTCGCAGGTCCGGGGCGTCGGGCGCAGTGCCGGGGAGCGGTCCGGGTTCCCCGTCATCACCGAAGCCGACCTGGATTCCGAGCTCGGCGGGACCGACGTCCTGGTGATGATCCTGCCCTCGACCGACGCCACCCGGAACGCGCTGGACGCCCGCCGACTGGCCGCCCTCCCCGAGCACGCCCTCGTGGTCAACGTCGGGCGTGGCTCCACCGTCGACGAGGAGGCGCTGGTCGCGGCCCTGGTGGACGGGCGCATCGCCGGCGCCGCCCTCGACGTCACCGCGGTCGAGCCGCTGCCGTCGGACTCCCCGCTCTGGGACGCTCCGAACCTGGTCCTCACCCCGCATGCCGCCGGGGGGCGGCCGGTGGGCGCCGACGAACTGATCTCCGCCAACGTTGCGGCGCTGGTGGCCGGCGAGCGGCTGCGGAACGTCGTGGAGCGCTAGCCCGCGACCTCAGCCACCGGGCTGGACACGTCTGCCGCCACCCGGTCGCGCGGTCCGCCTACGCCGCCGGTGCAGCTGTACGACCTGCAGGACGACGGCGGCGCCGACCAGGGCGTTGATCGGGAAGAACGCCTTCCGGTTCACGTACTCGACGCGGCAGGCCGTCCAGGAGCGTGGAACGGGCCAGCCCGGACGCCGGGTCCGTCCGGCGTCCGGGCTGGCTCGTCGCAGGTTCGTGGATGCCGCCCCGCTACCGGGCCTCGTGGGCGAGCAGGTCGCCCGGCTCCACGGCGAGCCGGACCGGCATCGCCCGCCGGGCGGGCAGCGCGTGCCGCGAGGCCGACGTCGGTACGACCAGGGTCAGCAGCGCGCCGAACACCGCCAGGGCGGTCAGCACGTAGAAGATCGCGTTGAGCGCGAGACCCGAGGCGATGAGCAGGCCACCGATCAACGGCCCGCCGATGCCACCGAGACGCCCGAAGCCGGCACACCAGGCCACACCCGCACTGCGGACGTTCGTGCGGTAGTACGTCGCCACGAAGCCGTAGATGAGGATCTGCGTCCCGCTGGTGCCGAGGCCGACGACCGCGACGAAGGCCAGCAGCACGCCGAGCGGGAGGCTGACGGTGAGCAGCACGAGCGCCAGCGCGCCGAGCAGGAACGACGCCGCGACCACGGGCTTGGGGCCGAACCGGTCGGCGAAGCGGGAGGCGACCAGCGCGCCCAGGACCGCGCCTCCGTTGAGCACCAGGAGGAAGGCCAGTGATCCGTTGGTGGAGAAGCCGGCGCGCCCCATGAGCTCGGGGAGCCAGGTGTTGAGGGCGTACACCAGGAGCAGACCGGTCGCACTGAGCAGGCCGAGCAGGATCGTCGGCAGCAGATAGGTGCGGCCGACGAGGCCGGCGAAACCCGCCCGGCCCGCGGGAGCGGGGTCGGTGGCCGGCAGGTCGGCCGCGCCCGGCTCGGCGAGCGGCACCCCGGTCCGCGCCGCGACCGCCCGGGCCTCCTCGACCCGGCCGCGGGAGACCAGCCAGGCCGGCGACTCGGGCATCTTGAGGAACGCGAGCGGCAGGAGCGTCACCAGCGGCAGTGCGCCGATCAGGAACATGCCTCGCCAGCCGATGGCCTCCAGCAGGACGATGGCCGTGAACGCGGCCAGCAAGCTGCCGAGCGGGACCCCCGAGTAGGTGATCGCGTTCGCGAGGTTCTTCTTGCCCGCCGGGGCGAACTCGGCGACCAGGGCGCCGGTCGTGGCGACCAGCGCTCCGACCCCGAGGCCGGTGACGAAGCGGAGCAGGCCGAAGGTCGTCGTCGTGGTGGTGACGGCCGTGAGCGCCATGCCGACGGAGAACCAGGCGTAGGCGGTGAGCATGACCTTCCGGCGGCCGATGACGTCCGCGACGCTCCCCGCGATCAGGGCGCCGACCAGCACACCGATGAGGGCGTAGCTGCCGAGGGCGCCGGCCACGGCCGGCGTCACCTCGCCGAGTTGGCCCGGGTCGCGGAGGAACAACGGGACGACGGTCCCGTAGACCACCAGGTCGTAGCCGTCGAAGACCAGGCCGACCGTGGCGAGGGAGACGATCCAGGTGACCGACCTGCGGCGGAGCGCGTCCTGCGTGGGTGATGCCACTGCACTTCTCCTCGGGATGGGGGGAGGGATGGCGGCCGGTTCAGGGCAGGGGGCACCCGGCGAGCGGCGTCGCCACGGGATGGGGGAGCGGACGGGGGTGGCCTCCCTGCAGAGGCCCGCCGCGAGCCTGCGCGTCGCGGGGGGCCGGGAGGTCCTGAGTCAGGCGTGCGGCATGTGGGCCGCAGCTGTCTCCTACTGCGCCGGGTCCTGCGCGGTGTCCTATTGCGCCGGGTCCTGCGCGGTGTCTTATTGCGCCGGGTCCTGCGCGGTGTCTTATTGCGCCGGGTCCTGCGCGGTGTCTTATTGCGCCGGGTCCTGCGCGATGTCCGACGGGTGCGCGGACAGGGGCGTGACCGTGATGCTCATGTACGGGAACAGCGGCAGGCCCCAGAGGATCTCGTGCAGCTGCTCGTTGCTGTCGACGGCGAAGATGCTGAGGTTGGCGTACTGGCCGACGCACCGCCAGATGTGCGGCCAGTGTCCGGATCGCTGCCAGTCCTGGGAGTACGCCTTCTCCCGGGCGAGGAGGTCGGCGCGTGCCGCCGGGTCCATGTCCGGCGGCAGCGCGACGTCCATCCGGACCGCGTAGAGCTGGGTCACGCGGGGTCCAGCGCGAAGTCGTAGGTGACCTCCTCGCCGTGACCGGAGGCGGCCGGGGTGGGCCGCAGGATGAGCTCGGGCTTGACGGCCTGGGCGACGTCGTCCTGGACGTGCGCACCGCCCTCGAAGTAGAGCTGGGTGGTGACCAGCTGCTTGCCCGGCGCCGACACCTTCAGGTGCAGGTGGGCCGGTCGCCAGGCGTGCCAGCCGGCCGCCGCGATGAGCGCGCCGCACGAGCCGTCGGTCGGGATCTGGTACGGCGCGGGCTTGACCGTGTGGAACGCGAACCGGCCGTCGGCCCCGGTGAGGATCGAGCCGCGCAGGTTCCACTCCGGGATCCCCGGCGCGAACTGCGAGTAGAACCCGTCGTCGTCGGCGTGCCACAGCTCGACCCGGGCGTCCTCGATCGGGTTGCCGTCGAGGTCGGTGACGGTGCCCTGGAAGAGGAGCGGGGTCCCCTGCTCCCCGTCGCGCATGGGGAGGGTGGCCCCGCTGCGGAACTCCGGTGAGCCGGGGATGTAGTACGGGCCCTCGATGGTGCCGACGGCGCCCTTGCGGTCGGCGTTGGCCACCTCCTCGACGACGTGCTCGACCCACACGTCGAGGAACAGCGGCCACTCGCCGTCCTCACCGACGCGGATCAGCCACGCCTTGAGGGCGTCGTACTCGGCGTAGGTCACTCCGTGCCTGCGGATCACGTCGTGCAGCGCCGTGATGGCGTCGGTCGCGATGGCCGAGACGCGCGCCTGGTCGACGGAGCTGGTGCTGCGTTCCTTCTGGGTGAAGCGCTCGGTGGCCGAGCGGCCGGATCCGGCGGCGGTCGCGCTGGGGACGGTGGGTGCGCTCATCGTGTTCTCCTGCGTCGGTGCGGATGGGAGGGTGTCGTGCAGCCGGGGGTCAGTCCCGGCGGTAGCGGGCGAGCTTGTCGGGGTCGATGTCGATGCCGAGCCCCGGTCCGGGACGGACGGCGAGCTCGCCGCCGGAGATCTCCAGCGGCTCGGTGAGCAGGTCGTCGCTCATGTCCAGGAAGTTCGACAGCTCTCCTGCGCGTCGGGAGGAGCTGCGGTGGGCGGCGCCGAAGGCGACGGCGCACGCGGTGCCGATCTGGCCGTCGATCTGGTTGCCCATGACGACCTCGACCCCCAGGCCTTCGCACTGGTGGAGGATCCGCTGCGACGTGCTGAAGCCGGTGCGGGCCGTCTTGATGCTGATCGCGGTCGCCGATCCCCCGAGCAGCTCGCGGGTCACCTCGCCCGGCGTCGTGGCGCTCTCGTCGGCGACGGTGGGCACCGTCGTCCGGGCGGTGAGCCAGCGGCGGCCCAGCACGTCGTCGGCCGGGCAGAGCTCCTCGGCCAGGGTCAGGTCGAGGTCGGCCATCGCCTGCAGGGCCCGCGCCGCCTCCGACGCCGTCCAGCCGCGGTTGCCGTCGATGTAGAGCTCCACGTCCGGGCCGAGAGCCGTCCGCAGCGCCCGGCAGGCGTCGACGTCGAGGTCGACCGGACGGCGGCCCACCTTCACCTTGAAGGTCCGGATGCCGTAGCGGTCGCGGACGCGTTCGGCCTCGGCGACCATCTCGGCGTCCGGCGCGAACCCGACCATGTGGCAGACCCGCATCCGGTCGGTCCAGCCGCCCAGCAGCTGGGTGACCGGCAGGTCCAGCGTGCGCCCCAGGGCATCCCAGACGGCCATGTCGACGGCTGCCTTGGCCGCCGGGTTGCCGACGGTCCGCTCCATCCGTGCGCGGACGGTCTCGCGCTCGAGGAGGCTGAGGCCCACCAGATCAGGAGCGAACAGCTTCTCGACCACCGCGACGATGGACTCCTGGGTCTCGCCGTAGGTGTACGGCCGCGGGGGCGCCTCGGCGAGACCCACCACGCCGTCGTCGGTGCGCACGCGGACCAGGACGTGGTCGGCGACGTGCACCTCGCCGCTGGCGAAACGCAGCGGCTTCCGGTACGGGATGGCGAACGGGATCGCTTCGACCGCGACGATCTTCAACGTGCTCCTCCGGAGGTGTGGGCGTGCGGGAGGGCGGAGGAGAGGGGTGGCGCATCGCTTCCGATGAAGCCGTTGGCCTCCAGCGCCTCCAGCAGCCGGGCGACGGCCGGGGAGCGGTCGTCGCTGCGCCAGGCGAGCGCCAGGTCCACGTGCACGTCGTCGGTGACGGGCACGAAGCGGACGCCCGGGACCTGCAGGGCGAGAGCCGACTCGGGCAGCGGCGCCACTCCCAGGCCGGCGGCGACGAGCGTGAGCATGATGGAGACCTCGGCGGCCTCGTGGGTGCGGCGGGGGAAGAACCCGGCGGCGAGGC
Source organism: Blastococcus deserti (assembly GCF_042682525.1). Taxonomy (NCBI): domain Bacteria; kingdom Bacillati; phylum Actinomycetota; class Actinomycetes; order Geodermatophilales; family Geodermatophilaceae; genus Blastococcus; species Blastococcus deserti. The sequence continues at coordinate 181,463 of NZ_JBHUHP010000019.1, read as the reverse complement.
AGGCGCGGGTCACCGCGGTGTCCACCACCGACTCCGGGACCCCGTAGACGATGAAGTCCTCGTCGCGCAGCTCGACGAGCTGCACCGGCTCGTCGCCGGCCAGACGGTGGCCGGCGGGGACGGCGAGGACCAGCCGCTCCCGAGCGATGAGGCGCGCGGACAGCCCGGCTCGGCGCAGCGGTGGCCGGAGCACGCCCAGGTCGATCCGGTCCTCGAGCAGGGCCAGCTCCTGTGCCCGGGTCAGCAGGTCGGGCTGGAAACGCAGCACCAGCCCCGGTGTCTCGCGGGCCGCGATACGGGCCAGCTGGGGGAGCTGGCGGAACGCCGCGAGCCCGGTCGCCCCGACGCGGAGGAGCCCGTCGCTACCGTCGCTGATGAGCCGGACCCGGGTCTGCGCGGCGTCCACCGACTCGAGGATCCGCTCCGCATCGCGCAGCAGGGCCTCCCCGGCGGGTGTGAGGTCCACGCGCCTTGTCGTGCGGATGAACAATGCGGCCCCGACCTGCGACTCCAGCTGCCGGATCGACTGCGAGAGCGGGGACTGGGCCATGTGCAGCTGCTCGGCGGCCCGCCCGAAGTGCCGCGTCCGCGCCACCGTGACGAAGTAGCGCAGTTGACGGATCTCCACGGGTGTTCCCTCCTCTCGTCGGCTCCCTGATGGAACGCGGCCAACGTAGGGCGGCTCGTTGTGTAGGCGCAAAGACCAAGTTTCGCTCAATCGAGACGCCACAAGTCTCAATGACTCCTGGGTCAGGACTAGGCGAATGTCCGGCGCGGACGTGACCTGCGCCACCAACAGTGGAGGAGCCGCACCAGACGACCTGACCGGAGGCCCGCCCATGAGCGCCGACCTGACCCACGTCCGCGACGTCCTTGCCGACGCCGTCGTCGACGACCCCGAGGCCGGGATCTACCGCGCCAACCGTCGGATCTTCACCGACGAGGAGATCTTCGAGCTGGAGATGACGCACATCTTCGAGGGGAACTGGATCTACCTCGCGCACGAGAGCCAGGTACCGAACCCGGGCGACTACTTCACGACCCACATGGGCCGCCAGCCCGTCGTCATCACGCGCGACAAGAACGGCGACCTGCACTGCCTGATCAACGCCTGCGCCCACCGCGGCGCGATGCTGTGCCGCCGCAAGACCGACAACCGGATGACGCTGACCTGCCCGTTCCACGGCTGGACGTTCCGCAACGACGGGGCGCTGCTCAAGGTCAAGGACCCGGACGGCGCCGGCTACCCGGAGGCCTTCAACACGAACGGGTCGCACGACCTGACCAGGGTGGCGCGGTTCGACAGCTACCGCGGTTTTCTCTTCGGCAGCCTCAACCCGGACGTCAGCACGCTGGCCGAGCACCTCGGTGACACGACCAAGGTGATCGACATGCTGGTCGACCAGTCGCCGGACGGGCTTGAGGTCCTCCGGGGCTCGTCCACGTACACCTACGACGGCAACTGGAAGGTGCAGGCGGAGAACGGCGCCGACGGCTACCACGTCACCGCGACCCACTGGAACTACGCGGCCACGACGTCCCGGCGCAGCACCGGTGAGTCGAAGAACGACACGAAGGCGCTCGACGCCGGGAGCTGGGGCAAGTCCGGCGGCGGCTACTGGTCCTACCCGAACGGGCACCTGTGCCTGTGGACGTGGGCGGGCAACCCGCAGGACCGACCGCTGTGGGACCGCATCGACCAGCTGAAGGAACAGTTCGGCGAGGCCAAGGGCGAGTTCATGGTCAAGGGCTCACGCAACCTGTGCCTCTACCCGAACGTCTACCTGATGGACCAGTTCAGCACCCAGATCCGGCACTTCCAGCCGATCGCGCCGGACAAGACCGAGGTCACCATCTACTGCATCGCCCCCAAGGGGGAGAGCCCCGAGGCCCGCGCCCACCGGATCCGCCAGTACGAGGACTTCTTCAACGCCTCGGGGATGGCCACGCCGGACGACCTGGAGGAGTTCCGGTCCTGCCAGCTCACCTTCCGGGCCACCGCCGCGCCCTGGAACGACATGAGCCGCGGCGCCGAGCACTGGCTCACCGGACCCGACGAGGTCGCGACGTCCCTCGGCATGGACGGCGTCATCTCCGCCGGGAGGCGCAACGAGGACGAGGGGCTCTACCCGGTGCAGCACGGCTACTGGCTCCAGACCATGCGCGCCGCGCTCGAGAAGCAGGCCCGCACCTCCACCGCTGCAGTGAGGGGCTGACTCCCATGACCACGACGCAGACCACCGTGCCGACGCCCGCGGGCGAGGCGCCCGCGGGAACGAAGCTGATCACCCAGAACGCCATCGAGCAGTTCCTCTACCGCGAGGCGCGCCACCTCGACGACCGCGAGTTCGAGAAGTGGCTGGAGTGCTACGCCGACGACGTCGTCTTCTGGATGCCCTCGTGGGGCGACGACGACCGGCTCACCGAGGATCCGCAGCGCGACATCTCACTGATCTACTACCCGAACAAGGGCGGCCTGGAGGACCGGGTCTTCCGGATCCGCACCGAGCGGTCCAGCGCGACGTCCATCCCCGAACCGCGGACCAGTCACAACATCTCGAACGTCGAGGTCATCGAGCGCCGCGGCGACCTGGTGGACGTCCGGTTCAACTGGCACACGATGTACTTCCGGTACAAGACCGTGGACCCCTACTACGGCACGTCGTTCTGCACGATCGACTTCTCCGGGCCCGCGCCTCTCATCCGGCGCAAGACCGTGGTGCTGAAGAACGACTACATCCACCACGTCGTCGACGTCTACCACCTCTGACCAGGCATTCCCCCGAGTCGCGGAGACTTCTCATGGACCATCGCGTGGCACTCGCGTTCGAGGACGGGGTCACCCGCTTCATCACGTGCCGGGAGGACCAGACCGTCGCCGACGCGTCCTACCGGTCACGGATCAACATCCCGCTGGACTGCCGGGACGGCGCCTGCGGGACCTGCAAGGCCCTCTGCGAGTCGGGCGAGTTCGACGGCGGTGCCTACCTCGAGGACGCGCTGTCGCCGGACGAGGCCGCGAACGGCTACGTGCTGCCCTGCAGCATGAAGCCGCGTTCGGACCTGGTGCTGCAGATCGCGACCACGTCGGCCGTGGCCAAGACCAGCGCCGCCACCCACCGCGGCACGGTCACCGCGCTCGACCGGCTCTCCCCGACGACGGTCGCCCTCACGATCGAGATCGCGGACCGGGACGCCCTGGCCTTCCTCCCCGGGCAGTACGTCAACATCGCCGTGCCCGGCACCGAGCAGAGCCGCTCGTACTCCTTCAGCAGCGCCCCGGACGACGAGGCGCTGACCTTCCTGGTCAAGCTGACGCCCGGTGGGGTCATGTCGACCTACCTCGAGGAGCGTGCCACCGTCGGCGACGACATCGCCTTCACCGGCCCGCACGGCAGCTTCTTCCTGCGCGAGTCCGAGGCCCCGCTGGTCCTGCTGGCCGGCGGCACGGGGCTGGCGCCGATCCTGTCGATCCTGCGGACGCTGGAATCGGGCACGACCACTCGTCCGATCCACTTGTTCTACGGCGTCACGACCGACGACGACCTCGTCGAGACGGACACCCTCGAGGCGCTGGCGGGTTCTCTTCCCGGCCTCACCTGGGACCACTGCGTCGCCGATCCGGCCACGAAGGCGCGCAACCAGGGCTACGTGACCGGGCTGATGGGGCCTGAGCACCTGCACGGCGGGAGCGCTGCGGTCTACCTCTGCGGTCCGCCGGCCATGGTCGAGGCCGTCCGCACGCACGTCGCCGGCCTCGGCGTCGCGCCCTCGGGCTTCTACTACGAAAAGTTCGCCCTGGCGGCACCGCCGGCCGAGGTCGTGGAGGATGCCGCCGAACCCGGGCCCGCGGCCGTCGAGCCACCGCCGGGGCCGGTCGTCATCCCGGACACCGTGGCCGAGCTCCTCGGCCTCGACGGCCGGGACGGCCGGGCGTCGGCCGGGCAGCTCCTGCTGCCGCGCGTCGAGCTGCCCCCGGTCGGTGCCGGCGCGGCCGGCCGGGGTGCCGAGTCGCCCGCGGACCTGTGGCGACTAGCCGGGCAGCCGGTGGGTGAGCCGACCACGGTCGGGCACGTCCTGCCGGTGGAGGACGCCGACGACCTGCTTCCCGCCGTCGGCGCCCGCGCCGTCGCCGGCCAGGAGATGCTCCCGGAGGCTCTGATCGAGCCGCTCCTCCGACCGCCGACGACCCAGGCCCCGACGACCCAGGCCCCGACGACCCAGGCCCCGACGGACCGGCCCGCCGTGTCGCCGACCGGAACCGTCGACGGCTACCAGATCGGTGAGGAGCACCCGTCCGTGTCCGAGTCCGACGCGCTCTTCGACGCGCGCCGCGCACTCGAGTTCGGTGCGCTCGAGCTGACCATCGGACGCCTGACCCACCAGCAGCTGGCCGGTTACCGGCTGCTCGCCGAGGCCGCCCTGCCCTACGTCGAGGGCGACCGGCTCGTCGACGCGGCGTCGTACACCGAGACCAACGCCGCGTTCCACGACTACCTGTTCACGCTCACCGGCAACGAGCACCTGCTGCGGGCGTACCAGGCGCTCGGCGTCAAGGGGCACATGGAGGAGTCGCTGCGCGCGGCGACGTGGATCCACCCGCGGTGCACGCAGGACCACCTCGACATCGTGACGGCGTTCTCGGCCGGCGATCGGGAGCGGGCGCGGGTCCTGATCGCCGAGCACGCGGAGCGGTCCAAGCAGACGACCCGCCGTGCCATGCGTGATGTCGCCGAGGGACGCCGTCCCCGGTTCGTCACGCCGGGGCGGTTCGCCGGGCAGGTGGTGCTGGTGACCGGCGCGGGGCAGGGGATCGGGGAGTGCACGGCCCGGCGGATCAGCGCCGAGGGCGGCGCGCTCGTCCTGGCCGACCGCGCCGCGCTGGTGCGCGACCTGGCAGCCGAGCTCGACCACCCCGGTGCCGAGGCGATCCCGGTCGTCGCCGACCTGGAGACGTGGGAGGGAGCGTCGGCGGTCGTGGAGGCCGCGCTCGCCCGGTTCGGCCGCATCGACGTCGCCATCCACACCGTCGGAGGCACGATCTGGGCCAAGCCGTTCGAGCACTACCCGCCGGAGCAGATCCGGGCCGAGATCGACAGGTCGCTGTGGCCGACGCTGTGGTGCTGCCGCGCCGTCGTGCCGCACATGGTCGAGCGGGGCCGCGGAACCATCGTGAACGTGTCGTCGGTGGCGACCCGAGGCCTGAACCGGGTCCCGTACGCCGCAGCCAAGGGCGGGGTCAACGCGATCACCAGCGCGCTGGCGCTGGAGATGGCACCGCACGGTGTGCGGGTCGTCGCGACCGCCCCCGGCGGCACCGAGGCCCCGCCGCGTCGCACTCCCCGCGGTCCCGCACCCCGGACCGCGCAGGAGAGGGCCTGGTACCAGACGATCGTCGACCAGACGGTGGAGTCCTCGCTGATGAAGCGGTACGGGACGCTGGACGAGCAGGCCGCGGCGATCACCTTCCTCGCGTCGGAGGAGGCCTCGTACATCACCGGGACCGTCCTGCCCGTGGCCGGTGGCGACCTCGGCTGAGCCGTAACGCGGAGAGCGCGACGAGGTCAGGCCGCCCGATCCCGGCCCTACGGTGTCGTCGTGAGCCCGAACACCGGCGACGCCCACGTCGTCGGGCTGGCCGCCGAGGCCGCACGGCTGGAGGCGCTGCTCGTCCGGGCGCGAGCAGGCGGGCCGGTGGTCGCCGTCATCCAGGGCCCGGCCGGGATCGGCAAGACCACCCTCCTGCGCCGGTTCCTGCGTCGGCACCCGGAGCTGCCGACCACGGCGGTGACCGGGTTCCCGTGGGAGTCCGGCCGGGCGGGTGCGCTCGCCCGGCGGTTGCTCGAGGACCGCGGAGGACCCCCGGAGCCGTCGACCACGACCGACCCGGCTGACCTCGGCATCGCCCTGGCCGGGCGGTGGGTGGCGCGGGCGCAGGAGGGGGCGCTCGTGGTCGCGCTCGACGACGCCGGCCGTACCGACGTGGTCTCCCTGCAGGCGATCACCTCCGCGGTCGCCCGCCTGCACGACGTGCCGGTGCTGCTGCTGCTCGCCCGGTCCACCGGGTGGCCGGCCACCGAGGAGCCGGAGGTCGCCGACGTGCTCGACGAGCTTCCGGGCGTCCCCGTACCGGTGCCGCCACTGGGGCCGGAGGACGCCCGGCTCCTGGCCGCCCGGGTGGCGGCCGTCGAGCTGCCCCTGCCGGTCGCCCGGCGACTCTGCGAGCACACCGCCGGCATCCCCCGGTACCTGCTGGACCTGCTGCGCGAGACCCCGCCCATGCGCTGGTCGGACTGGCAGACGCGGCTGCCGGCGCCGGCGAGCGTCCAGCGCCGCGTGCAGCGGGCCCTCGACCGCACCTCTCCCGCCGCCCGGTCGCTGGTCGAGGCGGCTGCCGTGCTCGGCCGGACCCCCGTGCTCGCCGACGCTGCGGCCGTGGCCGCGCTCGCCGAACCGATCGCCGCTCTGGACGAGGCCAGTGCCGCGGGTCTCCTGACCACCGCCGCCGGGCACGGCCTGGACGCGCTCGTCTTCCCCGAGCGGTTCATCCGCGGTGCGGTCTACGGAACCCTGTCACCGCGGGCGCGGCACGACCTGCACCTGCGCGCGGCCACCGTGGTCACCGACGACACCGAGCGGCTCCGCCACCGCGTGGAGGCGGCTCCCCTCCCGGACGCCCGTCTCGCCGACGAGCTGGTGGAACTGGCGCGGCGCAAGGCCGACGAGGGTGCGTGGGCCCTGGTGGCCGGCGCCCTCATCGACGCCAGCCGGATCAGCCCCACCCGGGCCGACCGCGAGGATCGGCTCATCGAGGCTGTCGACGCACTCGCCGGAGCCGGCCTGCTGGACCAGGCCGTGGACGCCCTCCCCGACGTGGAGGACCTCCCCGCCGGCCCGCGCCGCGACGCGGTGCTGGCCTACGTCGCGGTGCAGCGGGGCCGCCGGGCCGAGGCGGTCTCCTACCTGGACACCGCCTGGCGCCACCGGGGGACGAACCGCGGCGCCGCCGCCGTCGTCTGCCAGCGCCACGTGCTGCACGCCCTGGCCGACTGGAACGGCGACGAGCTGGTGCGGTGGGCCGGCCGGGCGGTGGAGTACGCCGAGCCGGGGTCTCCGGCCGCGGTCGAGTCCCGCGCGATCGTCGGGCTCGGGCATGCTGCCCGCGGGTGCATCGACGAGGCGTTCACCGCCTATCGGCAGGCGCTGGCCGAGAGCCCGTCGGGGCCCCAGCACCAGCGCGCCCGCATGGGGCTGGGCTGGCTGTCCCTCGCTCAGGACCACCCCGAGGCCGCCCGGCGCGAGCTGGAGTTCGCCGTCCGGACCGTCCGGCAGACCGGCTCCAACCGCATCTCCCTGTGGGCCCTGGTGTGGCTGGCCCGGACCCGCTTCGCCCTGGGCGACTGGCCGGGGGCGCTGGACGCGGTCGGCCAGGCAGAGGTGCTGCTCGGGGCCACCGGGCTGGACCTCCTGCGTCCCCTCGTCCACTGGACCGGCGCGCAGATCCGCGCCCTGCGGGGCGAGCGGGACGCCGCGGAGCGCCACCTGAGCCTGGGAGCGGCTGCCGAGCACGACTACACCGTCATGACGGTGCCCGCGCTGCTCGCCCGTGCGCAGGTCGCCGAGACGGCGTCGGACTACTCCACGGTCGTCCGCCACCTGGCCCCCCTCGTCACCCGGATGCCGCGCGGCGGTCTCGACGAACCAGGCTTCTGGCCCTGGCACGACGTCTACGCCAACGCCCTCGTCGTGACCGATCGGCTCGCCCAGGCCGAGGAGTTCCTCGCTCCCCTCGAAGCGACGGCGCACCGGCGGGGACACCGCTCCGCGAGTGCCCGGCTCGGTTACGTCCGCGGCCGGCTGCTCGCCGCCCGGGGCGACCTCCCCGGCGCAGAGGAGGCGTTCGAGGCGGCGCGCGCACGGCTCGCTCCGCTGCCACTGCCGTACGAGCGCGCCCGCGTGGACTTCGCCCACGGCATCACCCTGCGGCGGGCCGGCCGGCGTCGAGACGCCGCCGAGCTGCTCACCACGGCGCGCCAGGCCTTCGCCGCCCTCGGCGCCCAGGTCTACGTGGAGCGCTGCGACCGGGAGCTCAAGACGGGCCGGCCCGCATCCCGCGGAGCCGAGCCCGGCACGGAGAGCCTGACCGAGCAGGAGCGGACCGTAGCCGGCCTCGTCGCCACGGGGCTCACCAACAGGGAGGTGGCCGCCGCCATGCTGCTGTCGGTCAAGACCGTCCAGTTCCACCTCACGCGGGTCTACGTCAAGCTCGGCGTCCGGTCACGCGCCGAGCTCGCGGCGCGCTTCGCCCGTCAGCCCCCCGAGCAGTGAGGGCTCCTCTGCCTGGCCCGGGCCGGCGCCACCGCACGCACAGGGCCGGAGGCTTCCGGTGCCTACGTCGGTGGCCGCGGGGACGGCGGGTGCGGCGTGCTGCTGTGGCGGACGCTGTTGTCAGGAGCGCTGCGTCGGGTGACGGGGGCCTGGTCGTAGCCGGGGAGCCACCGCCGGACCTCCTCGTCGACGGGGACGGTGGCGTCGAGCGAGCACAGGACGCCGACCAGGCCGGCGGCCACCCGCTGCAGCAGGAGGTGGCGCGGCGGGATGACCAGCCGCCGCTGGGTGCGGGCGGCGGCGCTGCGCGGGTCGGAGACGCGCCGGGTCTGCTCCTGCAGCCAGCCGCGGGTGAAGTGGTACGCCGGGCTCCGCAGCGGTTCCAGGTAGGGGTCGAGCAGGTCCATCAGTGCGGGCGCGGTCACCTTGCCGGGCTGCAGCAGTCCGGCGGCGGCCGCCAGCTCGTGCACCGTGGGGCCTTCGCGGTCCCGACCGGCGGCGAGCAGCGGACCGAGCCGCTCCGGCCAAGCGTGCGGCATCTGCTCGGTGGCCCCGAAGTCCAGGACGGCGAGCCGGCCGTCGGGCAGCAGCCGGAAGTTGCCGGGATGCGGGTCGCCGTGCAGCCGCCGGGCACGCACCGGCCCGGAGGCGAAGAGACGGACGAGCAGCAGACCGGCGCGATCGCGCTGGGCGCGCGTGCCCTCGGCGATGACCCGGGAGAGCGGGACGCCGCTGACCCACCGGGTGGTCAGCACCCGGTCCTCAACCGCGACGACGTCCGGGACGTGGATGTCGGGGTCGTCGCGGTAGGCGCCGGCGAAGGCCATCTGGGCGTCCGCCTCGAGGACGTAGTCGACCTCGTCGGCCAGCCGGTCGCGCAGTTCGGCGATCAGCTGCCGGGCATCGAGGCCGGGCGCCGCCGCCTGCATCACCGGCGCCAGGTGCTGCAGCATGCCCAGGTCGGCGACCAGGGCGTCGCCCGCGCCCGGGTACTGGATCTTGACGGCCACCGGAGTGCCGTCGTACCAGGTGGCGCGGTGCACCTGGCCGACGCTGGCCGCGGCGACGGGACGGTCGTCGAACTCGCGGAAGAGCCCGCGCCAGCCACCCGGGAAGGACCGGTCGAGCTGATCGTGGACCATCGCGGTCGGCATGGCCGGTGCCGCCTCCTGCAGCCGGACCAGCGCCTCCCGGTAGGGGCCGACCAGCTGCTCGGGCAGCGCGGCCTCCAGCGCCGACAGCGCCTGGCCCGCCTTCATGGCCCCGCCCTTGAGCTGTCCGAGGGTCGAGAACAACTGCTCGGCCGTGCGCTGCTGCACCTGCGCGGCGACCAGCTCGGCGGGGCGGCCACCGAGCCGCTTCCCGAGGCCGACGGCGGACCGCGCGACGTGGGCGGCCGGCAGCGCGGCGAGCCGGGCGGTCCGGGCGACACGTCCCCGGGCGGGCCGGCCGCCGTCCGGTGCCCCAGGAGCCACGCGGCGGAGAGTAGCCCCATGAGGACGCCGGGGTCGCCTCCCCGTGCCGGAACCGGGCGGAGCACGCGGTCTCGTCCAACTCCGCGGAGAGATGTCGCGGAGGGATGTCGAGAACGCGGGCGTGGCTCCGTCCCCGCAGTGCACGCGGCCACGATGGGCCGTACCTGATCGAGGAGAAGACGATGGCCAAGTACCTGTTGCTCAAGCACTACCGGGGCGCGCCGGCGGCGGTCAACGACGTACCGATGGACCAGTGGACGCCGGAGGAGATCTCGGCCCACGTGCAGTACATGCAGGACTTCGCCGCCCGCCTCGAGGGCACCGGCGAGTTCGTCGACGGTCAGGCGCTCTCCCCGGAGGGCACGTTCGTCCGCTACGACGGCGAGGGGCGCCCGCCGGTCACCGACGGCCCGTTCGCGGAGACCAAGGACCTGATCGCCGGCTGGATGGTGATCGACGTCGACACCTACGAGCGGGCGATCGAGCTGGCCGGCGAGCTGTCCGCGGCTCCGGGCGCGGGTGGGAAGCCGATCCACGAGTGGCTCGAGGTGCGCCCGTTCCTCGCCGCACCGCCGACCATCACGGAGTGACGCCCGGTGGACCCAGCCGTGGATCGCGCGGTGGACGAGGCCCTGCTGCGGGCGCTCATCCCCACCGTGATCGGGATCCTCGGCCGCCGCGGAGCCGACTTCGCGGCGGCCGAGGACGCCGTCCAGGACGCCTTGGTCGAGGCCGTGCGGGTGTGGCCGGACGACCCGCCGCGCGACCCCAAGGGCTGGCTGGTCACCGTGGCCTGGCGCAGGTTCCTCGATGCCGCCCGCGCCGACACCTCCCGGCGGCGGCGCGAGGTGCTCCTGGACGACGAGCCGGAGCCGGGCCCGGCCGGAGAGGTGGACGACACGCTGCAGCTCTACTTCCTCTGCGCGCACCCGTCCCTGTCCCCGGCCGCGGCGGTCGCGCTCACCCTGCGCGCGGTCGGCGGCCTGACCACGCGCCAGATCGCGCGGGCCTACCTCGTGCCGGAGGCGACGATGGCCCAGCGCATCAGCCGGGCCAAGCGGACCGTCTCGGGGGTCCGGTTCGACCAGCCCGGCAACGTCGCCACGGTGCTGCGCGTGCTCTACCTGATCTTCAACGAGGGCTACTCCGGCGACGTCGACCTGGCCGCCGAGGCGATCCGGCTCGCCCGCCAGCTGGCGGCCGGGACCCGGCACGAGGAGGTGGCGGGTCTGCTGGCGCTCATGCTGCTCCACCACGCGCGGCGCCCGGCCCGGACCCGTCCCGACGGCAGCCTCGTGCCCCTGGCCGAGCAGGACCGCAGTCTCTGGGACACCGGGCTGATCGCCGAGGGCGTCGACGTGCTGCAGGCCGCGCTCGCCCGCGACCGGCTGGGCGAATTCCAGGCCCAGGCCGCCATCGCCGCCCTCCACGCCGACGCGCGCACGGCGGAGGAGACCGACTGGGTGCAGATCGTCGAGTGGTACGACGAGTTGGTGCGGCTCACCGACAGCCCGGTGGCCCGCCTCAACCGGGCCGTCGCCGTCGGGCAGGCCGACGGCCCGCGGGCCGGCCTGGCCGCCCTGGCGGGGCTCGACCCGTCACTGCCCCGCCACGCCGCCGTCGCGGCGTACCTGCACGAGCGCGACGGGAACGCGGGAACCGCGGCTCGGCTCTACGCCGAGGCCGCCCGATCGGCGCCCGACGTCCCCGAACGCGACCACCTCGTGCGACAGGCCGCACGGCTCAACGCGGCACTGCGCGGTCGCGCGGCCGGCGGCAGCCACCCGCCGGGCCGTGGGGGCGGCCGGTCCGACGTCCACGGGCGGTCGGCGCGCCCGCCCGCCCCGAAGGAGTGAGCCTTCCGCCGTCGCCGACGGTCAGCGGGTCCTCCTGCCGAGAACCCTGGTGACAGGGGAACGGAAGGGGCCGCACGATGGCACCACGACGCGTGTCGTCGGCGGGTGGTGCGCGCACGTCGTCGGAAGTGGCACCGTTGGGTGCCATGCCCCATCCCGCAGGGGAACAGACCCTCGGTGACGTCGCCCAGCCGGCCCGCGCGGTGCGGCCGGACACCCTCGTGCGCGCGGTCGAGGAACTGCTCCGGGCGGACGGTGATGCGCAGTGGCTGGTGATGACCGACGCCGGCGGACCGGTCCTGCTGACCCGCACCTGGCTGCAGCAGCTGAGGTCCGGCTCGTCCGGCCGCGAGGACGACGCCCGGCGTCCGGTGCGCGAGGTCAGCCCCCCGGGCGCGGTCGTGGTCCCCGCAGCCTGCACCGTCGGCGAGGCCGCCGCCCTGGTCGCCGAACGGCGGCGCACCGGGGAACAGATCCCGGAGGCGCTGGTCGTCAGCCGCCCCGACGGCGCGTTCGGCGTCGTCCCGCTCACCACGCTCTTCGAGCACCTCGCGCAGCACTACGCCCACCGAGCCGTGCACGACCCGCTGACCGGCCTGCCGAACCGGCTCTTCGTGGAGGAGCAGCTCCAGCCGCCGCGCAGCTTCCGGCCGGCGGTCCTGTTCTTCATCGACCTGGACCGCTTCAAGGACGTCAACGACCAGTTCGGCCACGCCGCGGGCGACGAGGTGCTCCTGCAACTGGCCGCGCGGCTGCGCGCGCTGGGCCGGGCGGAGGACCTGGTGGCTCGCCTGAGCGGGGACGAGTTCGCCCTGATCACCGCGGACCGGCTGACCTTCGAGCAGGCGGAGGCCGTCGCCAACCGCATCCTGCTCGCCGCCGACACCCCGCTCGTGCTGCGGGGCACCGACGGTGCCGAGAACCTGGTGACGGTGGGGGCGAGCGTGGGCATCGCCCACGCACCGGCGGGAGACGGGTTCTTCGGCGCGGAGGCGCTGAACGTCCTCCTCGCCCAGGCCGACGCGGCCATGTACCGGGCGAAGTCGCTCGGCCGGGGCCGCGCCGCCCACTTCGCCCCCGAGCTGCTCGAGGATCGCGAGGCCACCGAGGCGGTGCGTGCCCGGCACGTGCTGGAACGCCGGCTCCGGGCCGCGGTCGACGGCGGCGGGCTGACCCTGCGGTACCAGCCGGTCGTCGCGCTCCCGTCGGGGCAGGTCACCGGCGTGGAGGCCCTGGCCCGCTGGCACGACGAGGAGCTCGGCGAGATCTCGCCGGACGAGTTCGTGCCACTCGCCGAGCGCACCGGGCTGATCGTCGACCTCGGGCGCTGGGTGCTCCGCACGGCGTGCCACGAGGCGGCTCGCTGGCCCGTCGTCGTGGCCGGTCCCGCTGCCTCGGTGGCCGTGAACGTCTCCCCGGTGCAGCTGGGCCAGCGCGACTTCGTCGGCGACGTCGTCGCCGCCCTGCGCGCCTCCGGACTGGAGCCGCCGCGCCTGTGCCTGGAGATCACCGAGACAGCCGCCATCACCGACCTCGCATCGACCGCCGCGCGGCTGGAAGAACTACGGCGGCTGGGCGTCCGGCTCGCCCTGGACGACTTCGGCTCGGGTCACTCGTCGCTGACGCTGCTGCGCCGGCTGCCGGTGGACCTGGTCAAGATCGACCGGTCCTTCGTGGAGCGGGTCACCACCGACACCGCGGACGCCGTGCTGGTGCGCCTGGTCATCGAGGCGGCGCACAGCCTCGGCCGGCGGGTGTGTGCCGAGGGCGTGGAGACGCTCGAGCAGGCCCGGCAGCTGGTGGCCATGGGATGCGACTCCGCGCAGGGCTGGCTGTTCGGCCGCCCCGCCGACGTGCCGGTCCTGGCGGGTCCGACCCAGGGTCCGGCCGGGATGCACGTCGCCGCCCCCGCGCCCCTGCCGCTGCACGGCAGCGACGAGACGGTCGTCGTCACGACGCCGGACGGGATCATCACGTACGCCTCGGCCACCACCGGCCCCGTCCTGGGATGGCTCCCGCAGGAACTGGTGGGCAGGTCGGTCCTCGACCTGCTGCACCCGGACGACGTGGAGCGCCTCCGCTCCGCGGGACGGCTCGGCGGCGCCGGCGGCGCCGACGGCACCGTCCACCGTGCCCTGCACCGTGACGCCGGGGTGCGCTGGCTGCGCACCACGATGCAGGAGCTGACCGACTCCACCGGCTCGGTCCGGGAGGTCCTCACCGTCTCCCGTGACGTGACCGCGACCGTGGCCGCGCAGGAGGCGCTGGCCGAGAGCGAGTCGATGTTCCGCCACGCCTTCGACGACGCCCCCATCGGGATGGCCCTGACGGGGCTGGACGGCCGCTTCATCCGGGTGAACAAGGCGTACGCCGCCCTCGTCGACCGGGTTCCGGAGCAGCTCGCCGAGATGTCGGTCGCCGACCTCACCCACCCCGACGACCTCGCCCAGGACGACGCCAACCTGGCCCAGGCCCGGACCGGGGCGGCGCAGGCCCACGACGTCCGGAAGCGCTACCTGCGTGCCGACGGCACGCCCGTCCACGTGCGGGTGCACGCCGCCGCCGTGCTGGACCGCTCGGGGCGGCCCGCCTACGTCTTCGCGCACATCCTGCAGCGGGAGCCGCACGACGACGGGCGCGGCCGGTCCCGGAGGGGATGACCGGCCGTGGCGAGCAGCTGGATCACGCCCAAGGCCGCCAAGGGGGCGCCCAGCCGGATCTCGGGACGAGGCCTCGTCGCGCTGCGGGCGATCGCCGCGGGCGAGGTGGTCGCCGTCAAGGGAGGCCACGTCGTGACCACGGAGCGGCTGCGGTCCCTGCCCGAGCGGCTGCAGAACTCCGACGTCCAGATCACCGACGACCTGCACCTGGTCGCGCTGACCGAGGAGGAGTACGAGGCGGTGATGCTGTTCATCAACCACTCCTGCGAGCCGAACGTCGGGTTCGCGGGCAACGTCGTCCTGGTGGCCATGCGCGACATCAACGCCGGCGAGGAACTGACCACGGACTACGCCATGTTCGACGACCACGAGGGGTCCATGGACTGCGCCTGCGGCAGCGCGGCGTGCCGTCGGCGGATCGACGGACGGGACTGGATGCGAGCCGATCTGCAGGCGCGCTACCGCGGGTACTTCTCGTGGTACCTGGCCCGGAGGATGCCCGGCGGCGACCCCGGTCGCTGAGCACCCGCGGCACACCGGCGGCGTCGCGCCGGCCGTCTGTCCCGCCGCGCCGGGCTCAGGGGGTGAGTCGGCGGACCGGGCAGATGACGGGGGTGCCGGCCACCGGGTCGGTCAGCACCGCGGCCTCCACCTCGTACAGGTCGCGCACCAGCTCCGGCGTCACGACGTCGGCCGGCGCACCCTCGGCCACGATCCGGCCGTCGCGCATGGCCACCAGGCGGTCGGCGTGCCGGCAGGCCGTCGACAGGTCGTGCAGGACGGCGACCACGGTGCGCCCCGCCGCGGCCAGGTCCCGCACCAGCTCGAGCACCTCCAGCTGGTGCCCGAGGTCGAGCGCCGACGTCGGCTCGTCCAGCAGCACGACGCCGGTCTGCTGGGCCACCACCATCGCGATCCACGCCCGCTGCCGCTGGCCGCCGGAGAGCGTGTCGAGCGGGCGGTCGGCCAGGTCGGCGAGGTCGGCGGCGGCGAGCGCCCGGTCGACCTCACGGGCGTCGTCGGGTGACCACTGGCGCAGCAGGCCCTGGTGCGGGTGCCGGCCGTAGCGCACCAGGTCGCGCACGGTGAGCCCGTCCGGCGCCTCGGTGTGCTGCGGCAGCAGGCCGACCCGGCGCGCGGCGTCGCGCGGGCGCATGCCGGCCAGGTCGCGGCCGTCGAGCAGCACCGCACCGCCCTGCGGCGCGTGCACCCGGGCGAGCGCGCCGAGCAGCGTGGACTTCCCGCAGCCGTTGGGCCCGACGATCGCGGTCACCGCACCGGGCGGCAGGCGGACGTCGAGGGCCCGGACGACGGGCTCGCCCCCGTACCCGAGGTCGAGGGCCTCGGTGGCCAGCCGGGGGGCGGTGCCCACGGGGATCTCGGCGGTCGTGGTCACGGGATCCTCCGGGTCCGGGTGGTGAGCAGCAGCCACAGCAGGTAGGGCCCGCCGACCACGGCGGTGACGATGCCGACCGGCAGCTCCACCGGTGCCGCCACCGTGCGGCCCACCAGGTCGGCGAGGAGCACGACCAGCGCGCCGGCCAGCGCGGCGCCGACGACCGGTACCGCCCGGGGCCCCGCGGCCTTGCGGGCGATCTCGGGTGCCAGCAGGGCCACCAGGCCCAGAGGACCGGCCGTGGCCACGGACAGGCCGGCGGTGACGACGGCGGCCCCGATGGCGGCCAGCCGGATCCGCCGTACCCGCTGGCCGAGGGCCAGGACCACGGGATCGGCCAGCCGGAGCAGGCGCAGCTGCCGGCCGAGGAGCACCGCCAGCGGGAGGGCCACCGCCACGGCCGCGGCCAGGACGGCGACCGCGAGGGGAGCGCGGCTGCTGAGGCTGCCCACCGTCCAGGGGAAGGCACGGTTGGCGTCGTCGATGGCGGCCCGGGCCAGCATCAGCTGGGTCAGGGCCCCGAGGGCGGCGCCGACGCCCAGCCCGACGACGAGGAACCGGTACCCCCGGTGGCCGGCGCCTCCGGCGAGCCCGATCGCGAGCGCGGCCGCCGTCGCCGAGCCCACCAGCGCGAAGGCCGACGGGGCCAGGGTGGTGGGGACCGCGACGATGCTGGCGACGGCGAACGCGGTGGCGCCGTCGTCGAGCCCCACGGTGTCCGGCGTGGCCAGGCGGTTGCGGGCGAGGGTCTGCAGCAGGACGCCGGCGATGCCCAGCGCGCCGCCGACCGCGAGCCCGGCGAGCACGCGGGGGAGACGGAGCCGCTGCACGACCAGGACGTCGCGCGCCTCGCCGATGCCGAAGACGGCCGGCAGCGTGTCGGCCGCGCTCACGGCCGCCGTTCCACCGGCCAGGCTGACGGCGGCGGTCAGCAGGACCACACCGCCCAGGACGGCGGCCGCGACCAGGGCCCGCCGGTCGACCAGCACCGACCAGTGCCGCAGGCCCAGGCGCCACGTCCCCGGCGGCGCCGCGATCGGGATCCGCGCGGCCGCGCTCGCGCTCACAGCGACGGCAGCCGGGTCGCGCGGACGACGGCCACGAGGACCGGCGCGCCGAGCAGGGCGGTGACCACGCCGAGGGGCATCTCGTAGGGCCGGACGAGCAGGCGCGAGGCGACGTCGGCCGCCAGCACGACGACCGGGCCCAGCAGCACGGAGACGGCCAGCACCCGCCGCAGGTCCGGACCCACCAGCGCGCGGGCGAGGAACGGCACGACCAGCCCGACGAAGGCGATGGGTCCGGCCGCGGCGACCGCGCCGCCCACGAGCAGCGCCACCGCGGTGACCGCCAGCGCCCGCGCGCGGGAGGGCCGGTGGCCGAGGGTCCGTGCCGTCGTGTCACCCAGGGCGAGCGCCGACAGCGGCCGGGCGACGAGCACTGCGACCAGGAGGCCGGCGAGGAGGACCGGGCCCACCTGCACCAGCGTCCCGAGGTCACGGCCGGCGACCGAGCCGACGGTCCAGAAGCGCACCTCGTCGGCTGTCCGCTGGTCGAGGAGCAGGACGACCGACGTCCCGGCGCCGAGCAGCCCCGACAGGGCCGCGCCGGCGAGCACCAGGCGGACCGGGTCGTCGCCGGTCCCGCGGAGCCGGGCGGCACCGAGGGCGAGCAGGCAGCCGGCCGCCGCCCCGAGCACGGCGACCCACGGCCCCAGGGTTGCGGCGCTCGCTCCGGCGACGATGGCGACCACCACGGCGAAGGACGCGCCGGCGCTGACCCCGAGCAGGCCCGGCTCGGCGAGCGGGTTCCGGGCCGCGGCCTGCAGCACCGCGCCGGCGACGCCGAGCGCCAGCCCCACCGCGACGGCCACGAGCGTCCGGGGGGCGCGCAGCTGCAGCACGGCGAACCGGGCGTCGTCGTCCCCACCACCGGCCAGGACGGCGAGGGCCCGGGCCGGGCCCACCGCGCCGGCCCCGAAGGCGAGGCTGGCCAGCACGGCGACGAGCAGCGCGACGGCGGCCGGGACCAGGCCGCGCGCCACCAACCGGTCCACCCGACGATCCTCCGCTCCGGCATCGACGCGGACCTGCCGTCGGACCGCTTGGTGAGGTAAGGCTAACCTGCGCTCCGGCTCGATCTTCCGGGCCCCCTCAGTTCTGGAGGAACTCCATGCATCTCATCGGGGCGTCCCGGCGCCGTGCCCCGCTCTCCCTCCCGGTCACGGCCGGTCTCGCACTGGCCATGACGGCCTGCGGCCAGGCCGACGCGGGCACCACCGCCCCTGAGGAGTCCTCCGCCGAGGTCACGGTCGCGACCGCCTACGGGGACGTCTCCGTGCCCGCGTCGCCGGAGCGCGTGGTCACGCTGGCCGAGCCGGCCCTCGACGTCGCCCTGGCCGTCGGCGTGAAACCGGTGGGCACCAGCGCGAGCCGCGGCGGCGAGGAGCCGGCCGCATACCTCGGTAAGGACGCGGCAGGGATCCCGGTGGTCGCCACCGTGTCCGAGCCGAACCTCGAGGCCATCGTGGAGGCCGCGCCCGATGTCATCCTGGCCACTGCCTGGCTCGAGGAGGCGCAGTACGAGTCCCTGGCGGCCATCGCGCCGACGGTCGTTCCCGAGGCCCCCGCCCGCGGCCAGTGGCAGGCGCCGCTGCACACGTACGCCGAGGCCCTCGGTGCCGACGAGCAGCTGACCGAGCGGCTGGACGCCGTCGACGAGCGGGCCGCCGCGCTCGCGGAGGAGGGTTCCCTCGACGGCACGGCGGCGGTGATCCGCTGGATGGCCACCGGGCCGGTGCTGATGAACGCCACGAACATGCCGGGCACGCTGCTGGAGGCCGCCGGCGCGTCGCCGATGCAGGCGGCCGTCGACCTGGGCGGCAGGCCGCACAGCGATCCGCTCTCCCTGGAGAACCTCGTCGAGATCGACGCCGACCGGCTGTTCCTCGGCACGTTCGGTGCCGACGGCGCCGCGGCGCTCGAGGCCGCCGAGGGGGAGCCGGCCTTCGCCCGCCTGAGCGCGGTGGAGTCCGGCGCGGTGTCCGTGGTCGACGGCAGCGTCTGGAGCAGCGCGTCCGGCCCGATCGCGGCGGAGCGGGTCATGGACGACATCGAGGCCGCGCTCGGCTGATCGCCGTCGCGCAGGAGGAGGTCGGGATGAGCAAGCAGAGCGGCGCGGCGCCCGCCCGCACGCGGGTGCCACGCGTGGCCGAGGTGATGCGCAGCTCGCGCGTGACGCCGCGCATGGTCCGCGTCGTGCTGGGCGGGGCGGGGCTGTCCGGCTTCCCGGCCGGCGAGTACACCGACCACTACGTCAAGCTGCTGTTCGCGTCGGACGGCACGGTCTATGACGGGCCCACCGACCTGGACCGGGCTCGGACCGAACTGCCCGCGGACCAGTGGCCGCTGACCCGCACCTACACGGTGCGCCGCTGGGACGCGGCGGCGGGCGAGCTGACCCTCGACTTCGTCCACCACGGCGACTCCGGGCTGGCCGGCCCGTGGGCGGCGCGGGCCCGCCCCGGCGACCGCATCCTGCTGCTCGGCCCCGGCGGCGCGTACGCGCCCAGCCCGGCGGCCGACTGGCACCTGCTCGCCGGGGACGAGAGCGCGCTGCCGGCGATCGGCGCCGCGCTCGGCCGGCTGCCGGCCGGGGCACCGGCCCGCGTGGTCGTCGAGGTGGCCTCGCCCGAGGAGGAGCAGGGCGACCTGGACGTGCCCGGCGGCGTCGACATGGTGTGGGTGCACCGCGGCGACCGGATGCCGGGGGAGGCGCTGGTCGCGGCGGTGCGGTCGGCGCCGCTGCTCGCCGGTCGGGGCCACGTCTTCGTGCACGGCGAGGCCGGCGCGGTCCGCGAGCTGCGCCGCCACCTGCGGGCTGGACGCGGGCTGGTGCCGGAGCTGACGTCGATCTCCGGCTACTGGCGGCGGGGGGACACGGAGGACCGCTGGCAGCGCGGCAAGCGGGAGTGGAACGCGGCGATCGAGGCGGAGGAGGCGGCGCTCGCCGGCTGAGCCGGCCCCGGACCGCGAATCCACAGCGACGCAGGGGGCGGTTCACAGCTCCGCCACAGGCGGGCGCCTGAGGCTTCCTCGGACGGTCGGACCGCACCGACCACGAACGAGGAGTTCACGTGCGCAGAAAGCTGATCATCGCCACCACCGCCGGTGCGCTCACCCTGACGGGTCTGGCCGTGGCCGTGCCCGCCCTGGCCGACACCGACGCGAGCAGGGACCCCGCCCCGTCGGTGGTGGAGCGGATCACCGACGCCCTGGCCGGCCTGGTCGACGACGGGTCCATCACCCAGGAGCAGGCCGACGAGGTGGCCACCACGCTGAGCGAGGCCGGGATCGGCGGCCACCACGGGCACCACGGCGGCCGCCTCGACCTCGCGGCCGCCGCCACCGCCCTCGACATGACCGAGGACGAGCTTCGCACTGCCCTGGAGGCCGACGGCACCACCCTGGCCGACGTGGCGGAGGAGCGGGGCGTCGAGGTCGGCGTTCTCGTCGACGCGCTGGTGCAGGCCCAGCAGGAGCGCATCGCGCAGGCGGTGGAGGACGGCCGCCTGACCGAGGAGGAGGCCGACGGGCGGCTCGCCGACCTGGAGGAGCGGGTCACCGAGCGGGTGAACAGTGACGACCGGGGCGGCCACCACGGGCACGGCGGTCGCGGGGACGACGACGGAGGCGACGAGGAGGAGACCCCGGCCGACTGACGCCCGGAGCAGGCAGGCCGGCGGCGTCGTTCACTCCGGGGGCGGCGCCGCCGCCCGTTCCCGCGGCCGGGGTCAGGCCGTCGCGTGCGGGCGGGCGTACTCCTCGCGGACCAGCTGCACGAGTGACTCCAGGTAGGCCGGTGGGTTGTCCGCCCACCAGGCGAGCCGGACCGGCACGGGCGCCGCCTCGCGCACCGACCGGTAGACCAGCCCGGGCCGGGGGTGCTGGGTCGCGGTCGCCTCGGCGCTGACCCCCACGGCCTGCCCGGCGGCGATGAGGGTCAGCCACTCGTCGACCCCGTGGACGGCCCGGATGGCCGCGGGAGCCGCGGCCGGGGACCACAGCTCCTCGGTCGTCGTCCCGGTGAGCGGATCGACGGCGAGCGTGCGGCCGGCGAGGTCGTCGAGCCGCAGGCTGCGGTGGTGCGCGAGTGGGTCGTCGGCGGCCAGCGCCGCGACGCGGGGCTCGGTGCCCACGAGCGCCGATCCGAGACGGCCGTCGTGCACGTTCCCGCGCAGCACGGCGACGTCGGCGGTGCCCTCGGTCAGGCCCGCGGTCGGGGTGTTGGACTGGACGAAGACGAGCGCGGAGCCCGGGTGGTCGGCCGACCAGCGGCGCTGGACGGCGGTGGTGTGCCGGCCGAGCGCCGCCCAGGCGTAGCCCACCCGCAGGTCGCCGCGCGCCTCGTCGGCCGCGCGCTGCACCGCCGCCACCTCGGCGAGGACCCGCCGGCCGTGCGCGACGACGCGCGTCCCCACCGGGGTCAGGGACATCTCGCGGGTGGTGCGCCGGAGGACCCGTGCGTCCAGCGCCCGTTCCAGGGCGGCGATCGTCCGCGACACCGAGGCCTGGGTGGTGTGCAACGCGGCGGCCGCGCCGGTGAAGGTGCTGGCGTCCACGACCGCGAGCAGGACGCGCAGGTGCCGCAGCTCCACGTCCATACGCGCAGCGTATCGACGCGTGCGGGATCGGCATTTCCCCGATGGCTCCCGGGTGCAGATACTCGGTCAGGTGCAGGAGCAGGACGCGACCCCGTCGCGCGGGTCGCTGCGCGGGGTGGCGACCATGTTCGGCAGCGCGCTGAGCAACCAGGTCGGGGCCGCGGTCGGCGCCTCCGCGTTCGGGGCGGTCGGTCCGGCCGGCGTGGTGGCGATCCGCCAGTGGGTGGCGGCGGCGGTGCTGCTGCCCGTCGCCCGCCCGCCGCTGCGGCGGATGTCCTGGCCGCAGTGGTGGCCGGTCCTGGTGCTGGCGGTGGTCTTCGGCGCGATGAACCTCGGCCTGTACACGGCGATCGACCGCATCGGCCTCGGGCTCGCGGTGACGCTCGAGTTCTTGGGACCGCTGGGTGTGGCGCTGGCCGGCTCCCGGTCCCGCCGTGACGTGCTCCTGGCCGTCGCGGCCGCCGGCGGCGTGTACCTCCTCGTGCTGCCGGGGCCCTCCAGCGACTACCTGGGGCTGGGTGCGGGCGTGCTCGCCGGCCTGTGCTGGGCCGCCTACATCGTGCTCAACCGGATCGCCGGCGCTCGCCTGCCCGGGCTGCAGGCGCCGGCCGTCGCCAGCGCGCTGTGTGCGCTGGCCTACCTGCCCGTGCTCGTGCTGCTGACCCTGCAGGGGCGCCTCGGAGGTGCACCGCTCCTCTACGCCGTCACGGCGGGGGTGCTGGCGTCGGCCGTTCCGTACGCCGCCGACCTGGCCGCGCTGCGGTTCGTCCCGTACCGCTTCTTCGCGGTCTTCATGAGCGTGCACCCGGTGCTCGCGGCCGTGGTCGGCATCGCCGTGCTGGAGGAGTACCTCGAGCTGCACGAGTGGGCCGGCATCGCGGTGGTCGTGCTCACGAACGTCGCCGCCGTCGCCTCCGGTGGCGCGGCCTCCCCGCTTCCGGACTCGGGCGCGACGACGGCCGGCGCGGTGCCGCCGGCCGCGGAGGAGCTCGACGCGCGACCGGCATGATCGACGGCCATGGGCGCCTCCGTGGTCGATATCGGTCCACGGCTGGCCGTCGTCCTGGTGGTCCTGGCGGCACTGGCCGCGCTGGCCGGCCGCTGGTCGGGGCTGGCCCAGGACCGCCCCATCCTCGTCGCCAGCCTGCGGGCGACCGTGCAGCTGGCCGTCGTGTCGGCCGTCCTGCTGGTCGTCGTCGGGTCGCTGTGGCTGTCGGTGGCGTTCGCGACGGTCATGATCGGCGTCGCCTCGGTGACCGCGGCCGCCCGGGTGACGGGCCGGCCGCTGGGCGCACCGGGACGCCGGAACCGGCTGCCGCCCGTCGCCGTGGCGGTCACCGCGGGCGCGGTCCCGGTTGCCGCGCTCGTCGTGGTGAGCGGCGCGGTGCCCCTGCGCGGGGAATCGCTCATCCCGGTGGCGGGGATCCTGATCGGCGGGGCCATGACCGCGGTGTCCCTCGCCGGTCGCCGGCTGCGCGAGGAGCTCGGCACCCGGCGGGGCGAGGTGGAGGCCGCTCTCGCGCTCGGGCTGCCGCGCCGGGAGGCGGTCCTCGAGATCACCCGGACCGCCGCCGCGACCGCCCTCGTGCCGCCGCTGGACCAGACGCGCACGGTCGGCCTGGTCACCCTTCCGGGCGCCTTCGTCGGGGTGCTGCTGGGTGGCGGCACCCCGCTGGAGGCCGGTGCCGCCCAGCTGCTGGTGCTCGTCGGCCTGCTCGCCACCGACGCGGTCGCGGTGTGGGTCACGACCGAGCTCGTCGCCCGCGGCCGGATCCTCGACGACGTGCCCCGATAGGACGGCCCCGGAAGCCCCGACTCTCACAGGGAACGTCCAGCGAGCACCCCGGGTCCACCGAGTTTCGAGGCGCATGGTCGTCCCGACGGAGAGGGGGACGCCATGGTGGTCACAGCGGTCGCGCCGCGACCGCAGCCGCGCGCCGGCGACCGGGACGCGGTGCTGGTCGTCATCGGCGGACTGCCCGGCAGCGGCAAGACGACGCTGCTGCGCCGGCTGCTCGCCGAGCGGGTGCCCGGGGTGACCGGCCTGGACTCGGAGCAGGTGACCGCCCGCGTGCGACGGGCGGGGATCGGCCTGCCCTACCGCCTGCTCCGCCCCTTCGTGCACTCCTGGCACCGGTGGCGGGTGCTGCGGGGGATCGGCGGCCCCGCTCCGGTCGTGGTGCTCACCGACCCCTGGACCAGCGCCCCGTGGCGGACCGTCGTGCTGTGCGTCGCGCGGGCCGCCGGCCGCTCCGTGCGACTGGTGCTCCTCGACGCCTCACCCGAGGAGGCCAGGGACGGTCAGACCGCCCGCGGCCGGGCCATCTCGGCACGCGCCCTGCGGCGCCACGCGAAGCGGTGGCACCGGCTGCTCCGGTCCATGCGCAGTCGGCACGGGCAGCACGCCGTCGTGGTCGACCGCCCGCGTGCCGACCGGCTCACGCTCGGCGAGCTCGTGGACCTGCCGGTCAGCGGCCGGACGCCCCGCTCGCGCTGAGCTGCGCGAGCCCCAGCGCGCGGTCCAGCACGCGGAACCGGTAGGCCGCCGACAGGAGGGCGAACCAGACCACCAGGGCCGGCAGCACGGTGCGGAACACGGGGTCCGCGGCATCGGTGAGACCGAAGTACTCGGTGAACCAGGGGACGAAGAGCAGGCCGGAGAACGCCGCGACGAGCACCGCGACCAGCACCGCGGGACGCCGGTCGCCGTCCGGCCGTGTCCACGACCCGAACAAACGGCTCGGCGGCTTCAGGAAGAGGATCAGCAGGAAGGCCGCGTAGGAGACGAAGGTCGAGAGGGCGGTCTGCGCGCCGATGGTCGCCGCCGCCTCCGCGAAGCCCACGTCGTCGGACGAGAGCCCGGTGAAGCGCTCGAAAGCCGCCAGGAAGCCGGGGGGTGCGCCCGCGTTGCTCAGGCCCTCGAGCAGGGTCGTGTAGTGGTAGGCGTACACCCCGACGCCGGCGGCCGCGGTGAGCACCGCGGCCGGGACGACGAACCTGCCCAGGTTGGCCAGCAGCTGCGGGTCCGGTGCCGAGGGGCGGGCCCACGCGGTCAGGAACAGCGTCGGCACGCCGACGGTGAGCAGCGTCAGCCCGACGTTCGCCGGTGAGTAGGGGAAGCCCAGCCCCAGCATCGTCACCGCGAGGATGACCAGCGCCTGCGTGCCGACGCGGGCCAGGAAGACCTGCATCGACGTGCCGATGCCGTTGATGATCCGCCGCCCCTCGTGCCGCGCGGGGGCGAGTGCGGCCAGCGAGTCGTCGGTGAGCACGATGTCGGCGACGTCCCGGGCGACGGCGCTGCCGCTCTTCATCGCCACGCCGACCTGCGCCCGCTTGAGCGCGCGGGCGTCGTTCACCCCGTCGCCGATCATCGCCACGTAACCGCCCTGCCGGCGCAGCGCCTCGACGAGCCGCTCCTTCTGCTCCGGGGCGATGCGCCCGAACACCGTGGTGCGCGCGACCAGGGCGTCCAGCTCCGGATCGGGGAGCGCGTCGAGATCGGCGCCGGCCACCGGCTCCCCGGGAGTCAGACCGGCCTGCCGGGTGAGCGCGGCGACGGTGCGCGGATCGTCGCCGGAGATCACCTTGACGGCGATGCCGTCGTCGGCGAACCGGGCCAGCGTGGCGGTGACGTCGGGCCGCAGCTCGTCGGCCAGGGCGACGAGGGCCACCGGCTCCACGGCGGGCAGCCGCGGCCGCCCGGCGGCGTCGCGGAGAGGGGCCGCCGGGTCGACGGCGCGGGCGGCGACGAGCACCCGGAGCCCCCGGCCGGTCCGGTCGGTCACCAGGTCGCCGAGGTCGGGACCGGACAGGTGCGGGGCCAGCGCCTGCGGAGCGCCGAGGACGTGCACCCCGTCGTCCGTGCGCAGCGCGCTCCACCGCAGCGACGAGGAGAACGGGATCTCCTCCCGGACCGGCCACGTGTCGCCGGGCAGGGCGGCGGCCAGCGCCGAGCTGGTCAGGTTCGGCGCCGCGGTGCTGCGGGCGGTCGAGCCGACCAGCCGCTCGGCGGTTCCGGCGTCCACCGACCCGATCGGCAGCACCTCGGCCAGGGCGAGGCGGCCGGTCGTGAGGGTGCCGGTCTTGTCGGTGCAGACGACGTCGACGTTGCTGACCGACTCCACGGCGTTGACCCGCTGGACCAGGGCACCGCGCCCGGCGCTGTTCGCGGCCCCGACGGTGTAGGCGAGGGCCACCAGGAAGAACAGCCCGTAGGGCACCAGCCCCGAGAGCACGGCGGTCGTCTGCACGACCCGGACCAGGGTGAAGCCCTCGAGCGCGGCCTGGAACAGGATCGTCGCGCTCATGAGGGCGACCAGCACCATGACCAGCCGGACCACGAATTCGATCCGGCGCTGCAGGGGGGTCGCGTCGGTGGACGCCTGCCGGGCGTCGGCGGTGAGCCGGCCGGCGTAACTGGCCGCGCCGACGTCCCGGGCCAGCTGGTGCCCCTCGCCGCCGACGCAGAAGCTCCCCGACAGCAGATCGTCGCCGGGCTTCTTAAGCAGCGGCTCCGACTCCCCGGTGAGAAGTGACTCGTCGACCTCGATGCGGCCCCCGTCGAGCACCGGCCCGTCGACGACGACCTGGTCGCCGGGACGCACGTGCAGGACGTCCCCCCGCACGACCTCCTCCGGGGTCACCTCGACGTCCCGGCCGTCGCGCACCACCGTGACCGTGCTCCGGTTGAGCAGCTGCAGCCGGTCGAGCTTGCGCTTGGCGCGGATCTCCTGGACGGCGCTGATGGCCGCGTTGATCACACCCAGCCCGACGCTGGTGAATGCGTCGCTGTAGCGGCCCAGCGCCAGCAGGGCGGCGCCGATGGTGAACAGGACGATGTTGAAGAAGGAGAAGACGTTCGTCCGCAGGATGCGGCTGTAGCTCCGGGACGACGCGCTGACGGCGACGTTCCCGGCCCCGCGCCGGCGGCGGGCCTCGGCTTCGCGCTGGGACAGTCCGGCGGGCTCGGTGAGGGAGGTCGACTCCTGCACGTCCATCAGGCTCGCCTTCCGTGACCCGGCCGGCCCGGGATCGTGCCGTCCACCGGGAGTCTGCCGGGCGGGACGGGCGGCTGCCTTCCCGCGCTCGGAACTGGCAGCGGGTTCACAGCCGGAGCATGCAGGACCGCCGTCGCGGCGCCCCCACGTCTCCCTGTGTGGCCCGCCCGGGCTGACGGCAGCCGTCCGCCGGTCGCCGGACGCGGCGGGCGTCCCGCGGGAGCGCGTGCAGAGGAGGGCTTCGAGGTGTGCGCTTGCGGTGGCCGGGACTATCCCGTCGACGGCCCGACGGAGATCTGCAGGACGACGGCCACGGCGACCGCGAGCACGAGGTACGCGAACCAGCGGCGAAGCCGCTCGGTGTCGACCCGGACGGCGACCCGTCCGCTGACCAGGGCGGCGACGACGGCCGCGCCCGTGAAGACCACGGTGACGGGGAGGTCGAGGGGAGTCCGGCCGGCGTGCGCGGCGAACCCCGCGGCGGCGTTGACGGCGACGATCACCAGGGATGTGCCGACGGCGGTGCTCATCGGGAGGCCGAGGGCGACGGCCAGCACCGGGATGATGAGGAAGCCGCCACCCACACCCAGCAGGCCGGTGAGGAAGCCGACGACCAGCCCGCCGGCGACCGTGCGGGGCAGGCATCGGCGCCAGTTGACGCGGCCGCCCGTGGTGGCGCAGGCCGCACCGGTGACGGGCTCGTCCAGGAGCATCCTGACACCCGCAGCGATCATCAGGCCGGCGAAGAGACCCAGGACCACGTCGTCCGCCAGGAGCCGGCTGACCGCGGCGCCCGCGAACGCGGTGGCCGCGCCCGCGAGGCCGAACAGGACGGCGATCCGCCAGGCGATCTGCCCGCTGCGCAGTCGGGGGAGGAGCGCGACGACCGCCGTGATGCCGACGACCAGCAGGGAGGAGGCCACCGCCTGCCGGGGCTCCTGACCCGCGGCGTAGACCAGAGCGGGCACCGCCAGGACGGAGCCGCCGCCGCCGAGCAGGCCGACCAGGATCCCGATGAGCAGGCCGAGGGGGAGGGCGACGATCACGGCGTCTCCGGCGGGCGCGCCGGTCCGGTCCCGCGGGCGAGCCCGGGCCGGCCGGTGGTCATCGGCGGGAGAACAGGCGCGCCAGGAAGCCCTGCGCAGCGGGCGCGTCGTCGGGGTGCCCCTGGCACCGCGCGCTCGTCGGCACGCCGTGGAGGACCCGGTCCACGTGCTGACCGCAGCCGGCCCACGTGGTCCTGCCGCACGTGCGGCAGGGAACTGCTCTGCACATCAGGGGTCGTCTCCTCGATCGTCCGGTCACGCGGCAACGGAGCCGCTGTGCAGCCCCACGGCGGCCGCGCCGGCGTCGGGGTCGCCGTAGCTGCCGTTGACGAGCACCGGTCGGCGGCCGGCGCGAGCGAGCATCGAGGCGGCGATGGAGGCGCGATAGCCGGAGCCGCAGTAGACCCAGACCTCGCCGCTCGGGACGTCGTCGATCCGCGCGCTCAGTTCGTGCACCGGGACGTGCAGCGAGCCGCGCACCCCTCCGCCGGCGCGTTCGTCGTCCCGGCGCGCGTCGAGCACGGGAAGGTCCGGATCGGCCGCCATCGCCTGCGCGAGACCCGGGAAGTCGCTGACCGGGTAGGAGCCCAGCGACGGGCCGGCGGCCAATTCCTCCGGTGTGCCGACTGCGGCGCCGGCGAGCCGGTCGATACCGATGCGGACCAGCTCCCGGCGGGCCCGCGCGACGTGCTCGGCGGTCTCCCCGATGAGCGTGAGCGGGGCGCCCCAGTCGTAGAGCCAGCCCAGGTAGGTGAGGAAGTTGGTGCTCAGCTCGAAGTTCAGCGCCCCGGGCAGGTGCCCCGCGGCGAAGGCGGTGCGCGCCCGGAGGTCGACCACCCACTCACCGGCGGTCAGGCGGCACGCCAGTTCCTCGCCGTCGACGGTGCGCGGCGCCGAGAGGTCCACCGGTTCCGGCCCGGCGGCGTTGAGCGGGCCCATGCGTGCGTAGTACGCGGGATAGGCGCCCAGGCCGGCGAGCAGCTGGTCGACGAAGGCCTGCTCGTCCTGGGTGAGCGCCGGGTTGACCCGCACCTGCTCCCCGACGGTCGATGAGGTCCCGGACGTGGGCGTGGCCGAGCAGAAGCTGCCGAACCCGTGCGTCGGGAACACCGGCGTCCCCTCCGGCAGCGCGGCGGCCAGGCGGCGCACCGAGTGGTACTGGGCGTGGGTGAGGGTGTCGGTGTGCTCGGCACCGAGCAGGTCGGTGCGGCCGGTGGCGCCGTAGAGCATCGATCCGCCGGTGAAGACGGCCTGGACCTCGCCGGCGGCGTCGGTCAGCACGTAGCTGACGTGGTGGTGCGTGTGGCCCGGCGTGTGCAGGACCTCGAGCCGCATCGGACCGGCCGTGATCACGTCGCCGTCGGCGGCCGGGACGCGGGCGTACTGCACGGTGTCCCCGGCGGGGACGACGTAGTCGGCACCGACCGTCCGGGCGAGCTCCAGCCCGCCGGTGACGTAGTCGTTGTGGAGGTGCGTCTCCACGACGGTGGTGATGCGGACGCCCCGGTCGGCGGCGAGGCCGAGCACGCGGTCGATGTCCCGCTGGGGGTCGACGACGACGGCGACGCCCTCCGCCGAGACGAGGTAGCTGCGGTCGCCGAGGCTGGTCGTCTCGATGATGTCGATCTGCACTGTGCGCTCCTACGGTACGGGGTAGGGGTACTCCCGCGGCGGCCGGATGTCATGTGCCGCGTGCGGTGCCGGCGGTCCTCGCCGGCGATCAGGCGAGGGAGAGGAAGAGGCGCTCGAGCTCGCGGAGATCCACCTCGCGGGCGTCGCCGTCGTGGGTGGTCGAGCAGTGACGCATCCCGGTGGATATCACCGCGAAGCCGGCTCGACTCAGGGCCTTCGAGGCGGCGGCCAGCTGGGTGACGACGGCCGAGCAGTCCCGACCGTCCTCGATCATGCGGACGATGCCGCCGATCTGGCCCTCGATCCGCTTGAGCCGCTTGACGACGTCCGCGAGCTCGTTCGGGGGGATGTCCATGGCGCCCACGGTAGATACCCCCGGGGGTATTGGCAACCTGGGGACGCCTCGGTGGCCGCAGGGGGAAGGGGTGGCCGGCCAGGATGTGGTCATGGCCTTCGTCACCTTCGACCTCTTCAGCACGCTGATCGACTCGCGGACCGGTGGGACGGCGGCCTTCGCGCAGATCGCAGGGGAGCGGCGGTGGCCGGTCGGCGCGCAGCCGGTCTACGACGAGTGGGACAGCCGCAACAAGTCGTCGCAGAAGGACACTGCCGGATGGCGGCCCTTCGCCGAGCACTCCCGCCGTGCTCTGGCCGACACCTACCGGGTGCTCGGCCTGGGCGGCGATCCGGACGTCGACGCGGGTCGCCTCCTGGACAGCATGTCCGAGTGGCCACTGTGGCCGGACGTGCCCCAGGCCCTGACCCGGCTCCGGCCGGGCCATCGGGTCGGTGTGCTGTCGAACGTCGACGACGCGGTGTTCGCGCGGACCCGGGTGGCGCCCCTGGTGAAGACCGGGGACGTGCTCACCAGCGAACGCCTGCACGCGTACAAGCCGCACCCCGCGATCTACCGCCGTGCCCTGGCGGCCGGGGTCGACGTCCATGTCCCGGCCTCCGCACGGGACACCCGCGGCGCGCTGGGGGCCGGGATGACCGTCGTCCGCGTCCGGCGACCCGGCCACTCCGTCGACCCGGCAGGGCCCCAGCCCTCGTGGGAGATCGACGACCTGAGCGGCCTGCCCGCCATCCTCGGCCGGCTGCCGGGCTGACTGCTCCACCGCGCGGCGCGGGGTCCGGGTACGCGCACCACTGCTCGGGGTGGGGCCCGGGACCGCCCCGCCCCTCCCGGGGGGATGATGTCGTGGTTAGGTGTGCCTGGCCTATCTCTCGGCCCATCCCACTGGAGGACCGCACGTGTCTTGGCCCCGCCGGGCGATCGCCGGGCTCGTCTCGTCCCTCGGCGCCGCCGTGGCGCTGGCCGGCTGCGGCACGGACGGCGATCCCCTCACCGTCTACAGCGCCCAGCACGAGAGCCTGATCCGCGCGATGCTGGAGGACTTCACCGAGGAGACCGGCATCGAGCTGGAGTTCCGCGACGCCAACGACTCCGAGCTGGCCAACCAGATCGTGCAGGAGGGCGAGGCGTCGCCGGCCGATGTCTTCCTCACCGAGAACAGCCCGTCGATCGACGTGGTCGACAAGGCCGGTCTGCTGGCGCCCCTCGACGAGTCGACCCTGGCGCAGGTGGGGGAGCAGTACCGGCCGGAGTCGGGCAACTGGGTGGGCTTCGCCGCCCGGTCGACGGTGCTCGCCTACAACCCGGCCGACATCTCCGAGCCCGAGCTGCCCGCCTCGATCCTCGACCTGGCCGCCCCCGAGTGGCAGGGCCGGGTCGGGATCGCCGCGGGTGGCGCCGACTTCCAGGCCATCGTCAGCGCCGTCCTCGCGACCCAGGGCGAGGACGCCACCCGGCAGTGGCTCACCGGGCTCGAGCGCAACGCGGAGATCTACGCCAGCAACACCGCGGTGATGAAGGCCGTCGACGAGAGCGAGGTCGACGTCGGCATCATGTACCACTACTACTGGTACCGGGACCAGGCCGAGGGCGGGCTGGTCGGCGACGACGCGGCGCTGCACTACTTCCGCAACCAGGACCCGGGCGCCTTCGTCAGCGTCTCCGGGGCCGGCGTCCTCGCCTCGTCCGACCAGCAGGAGGACGCGCAGCGGCTGGTCGAGTTCCTCACCAGTGCCGCCGCGCAGGAGCGGCTGGCCGACAGCGATGCCCTCGAGTACGCCGTCGGCGTCGGGGTCCCGTCGGCCGGGGTGCTGCCGCCGCTGGAGGAGCTCCAGGCACCCGACATCGACCCCGGCTCCCTCGACGCGCCGCTGGTCACCCAGCTCATGCAGGACGTGGGGCTGCTCTGACTCCTCCCGCGCTGCAGACCTCGGACCCCGGAGCGCCGGCCCGGCCGGCGAACCGGGGTCGTGGCGCATCCGGGCACGGCCGGCTGCGCCGGTCCCCGGTCACGCTCGCCCTGGCGGTCGCCGTCGCCGCGCTGGCCCTGCTGCCGCTGGGGTACATCGCCGCCTACACCGTCGACGTGGGCTGGTCGGGCATCCGCGAGCTGGTCCTGCGACCGCGCGTGGCGGAGCTGCTCTGGAACACCGCCCGGCTGGTGCTCGGGACGGTCGCCTGCTGCGCGGTGCTCGGGCTCGCTGCCGCGTGGCTCGTCGAGCGTTCCTCGGTCCCGGCCCGCCGGGTGTGGCACGTGCTCCTGGTGGCGCCGCTGGCCGTGCCGGCCTTCGTCAACAGCTACGCCTGGATCTCCCTGCTCCCCGGGCTGGACACCTACGCCGGCGCGCTGCTGATCGTGACCCTCTCCTACTTCCCGTTCGTGTACCTGCCGCTGGCCGCCGCCTTCCGCGGCCTCGACCCGGCCCTGGAGGAGACCGCCCGCGGCCTGGGACTCTCCAGCTGGGCGGTCTTCCTGCGGGTGCAGCTCCCACAGCTGCGCGTGGCCCTGCTCGGCGGCAGCCTGCTCGTGGCGCTGCACCTGCTCGCCGAGTTCGGGGCGCTGCAGATGCTGCGCTACCCGACCTTCACCACCGCCATCTACGACCAGTACCGCGCCACCTTCAACGGGCCCGGGGCGACCATGCTCGCCGGCGTCCTGGTCCTGCTCTGCCTGGCGCTCCTGCTCGCCGAGCTGCGGCTGCGGGGCCGCCGTGGCTACGCCGGGACCGGCCGGGGGGCCGCCCGTCCCGTGCGACCGGTCCGCCTGGGCCCCCTCACCGGGCCGGCCCTGCTCGCGCTCGCGGCCCTCGTGGGCCTGGCCCTTGTCGTGCCGCTCGGCAGCCTCGGTTACTGGATGGCCGCCGGCGCGTCTTCCGCCCTCGACTGGGCGCGCCTGGCGACCACCACGGGCACGACCCTGGCCCTCGCCGCGGCCGCGGCGGCGTTCACGACGGCGATGGCGGTGCCCACCGGATGGCTGGCGGTGCGGGCGCGCGGCCGGATCAGCACGCTGCTCGAGCGCAGCACCTACCTCGGCAGCGCCGTCCCCGGCATCGTCGTCGCCCTGGCCCTGGTGACGATCAGCATCCGGGCCACGCCGTGGCTCTACCAGACGGTGCCGGTGCTCCTGGCGGCCTACGCGATCCTGTTCCTGCCGCGGGCCATCGTCACCGTCCGCTCGGCGGTCGCCCAGGCGCCGCCGCTCTACGACGACGTCGCCGCCTCGCTGGGCTCCTCCGCGCCCGACCGGCTGCGGCGGGTGACCCTGCCCCTGCTGGCTCCCGGCATCGGCGCCGGCGCCGCGCTGGTGTTCCTCGCCGTCGTCACCGAGCTGACGGCGACCCTGCTGCTCGCGCCCACCGGAACGACCACGCTGGCCACGGCGTTCTGGTCGGCGAGCAGCGCCCTGGAGTACGGAGCGGCGGCGCCGTACGCGGTGATCATGGTGCTGCTCTCCGCCCCGGCTACCGTGCTGCTGTCCCACGACGCCCGACGAGGTCTGACCACATGAGCTCCCTGACCGTGAAGGACCTGACGAAGTCCTTCGGCGCCACCCCGGTGCTGACCGGGGTGGACCTGCACGTCCCCGGCGGGAGCTTCACCGCGCTGCTCGGGCCCTCCGGCTGCGGGAAGACGACCCTCCTCCGGCTGATCGCCGGCTTCGACGACCCCGACTCGGGCACCGTCGCCGTGGGCGACCGGGTGGTGGCCGGGGCCGGGCGCAGCGTCCCCGCGCGCCGGCGGGGGATCGGCTTCGTGCCCCAGGAGGGCGGGCTGTTCCCGCACCTGACCGTGGCCGGCAACATCAGCTTCGGGCTGCCCCGTCGGCAGCGCCGCGACGGGGGGCGGGTCCGCGAACTCCTCGCTCTCGTCGGCCTCGACGCGCACCTCGCCGACCGGGCCCCGCACGAGCTCTCCGGCGGGCAGCAGCAGCGGGTGGCGCTGGCCCGCGCGCTGGCTCCGGAGCCCTCGCTGGTCCTGCTGGACGAGCCGTTCTCCTCCCTGGACGCCGCGCTGCGCGAGGAGACGCGCGCCGCCGTCTCCCGGGCCCTCACCGCCTCCGGCGCCACCGCCGTGCTGGTGACCCACGACCAGGCGGAGGCGCTGTCGATGGCCGACCAGGTCGCGGTGCTCCGCGGCGGCCGGCTCGTGCAGCTGACCGACCCCCGGACCCTCTACCGCCGGCCTGGTGACCTCGACGTCGCCACCTTCGTCGGCGAGGCCGTCGTCCTGGACGCCGAGCTCCGGGGCGGCCGGGCGCACTGCGTGCTGGGCGCGCTGCCCTACGAGCAGGCGTCGGCCGGCGCGGTGCCCGACGGCCGCGCGCGGGTCCTCCTGCGTCCCGAGCAGCTCCGGCTGTCGACCCCCGCGGGAGCGGGGTCGGTCGCACGGGTGCAGGGCGTCGACTTCTACGGCCACGACTCGCGCGTGTGGCTGCGGCTGCCCGACGGCGGCCAGGTCACCGGCCGCCTGGACGGAGCGGACCTGCCCGCCGTCGGCGACGACGTCACCATCTCCGTGCGCGGCACCGCTCTCGCCTTCCCGGCCGGGGACGGCGGCGCCGGGCCGGCGGTGGCCGCGAAGGGGGCGCTCCGAGCCCCGGCGCCGCTCAGCTGACGCCGGCGGCGACCGCCGTGCGGGGCCCCGCGGGCGATGCGGTTAGGAAAGCCTAAGCTGCCCTCGTGGACCTCTTCCTCTTCACCGTCGAGCCGCGCTGGGGCGCCGACGTCGTGGCCGCCGGGGCGGCCGGGATCGTCGTCGACTGGGAACGCCGCGGCAAGGCCCGCCGGCAGCTGGGAGAGGGCACCCAGATCAACGCGGACACCCCCGACGACCTCGCGCGCATGCGCGCCGCGACCGACGGCCGGCTGCTCTGCCGCATCAACAGCTCCGGGCCCTGGACCGCGGCCGAGGTGGACGAGGCGATCGCCCGAGGCGCCGACGAGATCCTGCTGCCGATGGTGCGGACCCCTGAGGAGGTCGACCGCACGCTCGACCTCGTCGCGGGGCGCTGCGGCCTGGGCATCCTGATCGAGACGCAGGACGCCGTCGACCGGGCCGCCCAGCTCGCCCGCCGGCCGTTGTCGCGGATCTACGTGGGCCTCAACGACCTGCGCATCGACCGCCGGTCCACCGAGCTGTTCCGCCCCCTGGTCGACGGCACCGTCGACGACGTCCGCGCCGAGGTGGGGCAGCCTTTCGGCGTCGGCGGTCTCACGCTGCCGGAGAGCGGGTTCCCGGTGCCGAGCGCCCTGCTCGCCGCCGAGCTGGTCCGGCTGGGGACCGACTTCACCTTCCTGCGCCGGTCGTTCACCGCCGACATGGCCGGCCGCGACCCGTTCACCGAGGTGCCCCGGATGCTCGAGGCGCTCGCCGGGCTGCGGTGTGCCCGTCCGGCGGAGGCCGCCGAGCGCCGGGCGCGGTTCGTCGCCGCGGTGACCGGCGCCCCGGTCGACGCGGGCCCCGTCCGGGAACCGGCGGTCGCGGCCCGGCCGGCGTGAAGGCGCTCGTGACCGGCGCCGGCGGTTTCGTCGGCCGGCACCTGGTCGACCGGCTGCGGGCCGACGGCTGGGTCGTCACCGCCCTCACCCGAACCGAGGTCGACCTCACCGATCCGGTCGCGGCCGCCACGGCGGTGCGGACCGCCGATCCGGACGTCGTCTTCGCGCTGGCGGCCGGGCGGGCCAAGGCCACGCCGGAGGAGCGGGCGGCCACCGTGCTGGTCAACACCAGCCCGTGGCTGGTCGACGCCCTGCCGGAGCGGTGCCGGGCGGTCGTCCGCCTCGGGTCCTCCACCGAGTACGGCGCGTCCCCGCGTCCGCTGGCCGAGGACGCCGCCCTGCAGCCGCGTGGGTTCTTCGGCGCCACCAAGGCCGCCGGTTCGCTGCTCCTCCAGGCGGCGGCCGCCGAGCGGGGCGTGCGCGCCGCGGTGCTGCGCGCCTTCCAGGTGTACGGGCCCGGGGACCACCCGACCCGGCTGGTCCCCGTCGTCCTGTCCGCTGCCCGCACCGGCGCCACCGTGCCCCTGCCCGCGGCCGTGAGCCGGCGGGACTGGGTCTGGGTCGGGGACGTGGTGGACGCGTGCATCCGCGCCGCACTGGACGACGCCCTGCCCGGCGGCACCGTCCTCAACATCGGCACGGGCGTCCAGACCAGCACCGAGGAGCTCGTCGCCGTCGCCGAGCGCGTGACGGGCCGGCCGATCGCCACCGCGCCGGGCGGCCACCCCGGCCGCGAGTGGGACACCGCCGACTGGGTGGCCGACCCCTCCGCCGCCCGGCGGCTGCTCGGGTGGGAACCGACCGTCGACCTGGCGGAGGGGCTGGCTCGGACCTGGTCGGCGGCATGACCACGCCCCGGGTGTCGGTCGTCGTGCCCGTGTACGGGAACGCGGACACGCTGGGGACCCTCGCCGAGCGCCTGGCGACCGCCCTGGCCGGCCGGGACTGGCGGCTGCGGCTGGTCATCGACGCCTCGCCCGACGACAGCGTGGCCGTCGCGGGTGCGCTCGCCGCGGGCGATCCCCGCATCGCCGTCACCGGACTGACGGTCAACGTCGGTCAGCACGCCGCGCTCGCCGAGGGGCTGGCCGCCGAACCCGACGCCGAGGCCTGGGTGTGCCTGGACGCGGATCTGCAGGATCCGCCGGAAGCGGTGCCGGTGCTGCTCGACCGGCTGGCCGGGGGCGACGTCGGCGCCGTGTTCGCCGGCCGCCGGGGACGCTACGAGTCCCCGGTGCGGCGGCTCACCGGAACAGTGCACCGGTGGATCGCGGCCCGGCTGACCGGTCTGCCCCCCGACGCGGGCGCGTTCGTCGCGATGGACGCCGCCGTCCGCGCCGCCGTCCTCACCGCGGTGGCCGACGAGGGCGCGCCCAGCGTCGTCCTGGGCGTGGCCCGTGCGAGGGTACCGGTGACCAGCGTGCCGGTGGCGCGGGACCGGCGTCCCGTCGGCCGGTCGGCATGGACCGGCCGGGCCCGGCTGCGGCAGTCGGCCCGCTCGCTGGCCTGGGCCCTGCGCCGCCGCCGCTGAGCGCTCAGCGCTCCCAGCGCTGCAGCACGAGGTCGGTCTTGCTCCCCGGGAACTCGCGCTGCTGGACCCGCCGGAACCCCTCGGCCGCCAGGATCCGGTCGTCGTCGGTGCGCACGGGCAGCCCCTTCACCAGCCGGCGGACCAGCCACACCCGGTCCTCCTCGACCGGCGCGTCGTCGGGTGGCAGCACGACATCCGGTCGGAGCCCGGGCGCCAGGGTGCGGACGTAGTGGTCGAGCCCGGTGGCCGAGCGCAGGTCGGCGGCGACGATCGGCTCACCGGGGCGGTGCACGTGCGCCAGCAGCCGCACCAGGTCGTCGGACCGTTCCCGGGGCGGCCGGTCGAACAGCGGCTGCGAGGCCACGAGCGAGCAGGCGAGGAGCAGCCCCGCGACCGGGGCGCGAGCGGCGCGGGGCACGGTGAGCGCGCCTGCCGCGGCGAGGACGCCGAGCCCCAGCAGGCCGGTGAGCAGGTAGCGCGGGAAGTAGACCGGGCGCACCAGCTCCGCGGCCAGGAGCAGGAGCAGCGGCACCAGCACCCACGAGGCGGCCACCACCCGCACCCCGGCGGCGCGCACCGCCCCGAGCACGGCGAGGCCCGTCGTCAGGTACAGGAGCGGGTTCTCACCGGCCGTCCAGGCGCGCGCCGCGAGGTCGGCCAGGGTGCCGCCGGTGTCGCGCACGTGCTGGGCGTTGCGGTCGCCGGTGCCGTTGAGCAGGTTCAGCGCCACCAGCGCGACGGTCGGCAGCGCGGCCACGGCCCCGGTCAGGACCACGGGCACGGCTTTCCGTCCGCGCAGCACGACCGCGGCGACGACGAACGCGGCCAGGGCGGTGACGGCGTACCAGTGCGCCAGGCCCATCGCGGCGCCCGCGAGGCCGAGGAGCACCAGGCCCCTGCCCTCCTGCAGCCACCGGGCCAGGGCGAGCGCGGCACCGCCGGTGGCCAGCACCGCGAGCCCGTAGCTGCGCGCCTCCACGGCCTGCTCGAGCAGCAGGGGACTGCAGGCGAGGACGCACCCGGCCAGCACCCCGGTGGCCCGTCCGGCGAGCCGCGCGACCGCCCGGGTGACGAGGGCCAGCCCACCGGCCGTGGCGACGAGGGACAGGACCCGCAGCGAGGTGTCCCCGCCCAGCCCGGGCAGCGCCATCCACGCGTGGACGACGACGTAGTAGGGGCCGTTGTAGGACGGCGGCACGCCGGCGAGGTAGCTCGTCGTCCCGGTGCCCTCGGCGATCGCGGTGAGGATGTCGGGCAGCGGCAGCCGGGCCACCTCGGCGGTGAAGAGCTCGTCGTACCAGAGGCCGTGGCCGGGGACGAGGAGCACGGCCCCGAGGACGAGCACGAGCAGCGGCGCGAGGAGCTCGGCCGGCGTCCACCGGGGCGGCCCGGCCGAGGGCGGCGCGGCCGGGGCGCCGGTGCGGAGCGCCGTCGTCGTCACCCCAGCAGGTTAGGCGACCCTTCCCGCCGCTCCGGCGGCGGCGCGGCCACGGCGACCGTCACCCGGCCGCGCACGGTCTTGCCGACGACGAGCTCCCCGCCCCCGAGCAGGGCGGCCGCTTCAGCCACCGACGGCGTCCCGGCCAGCGCAGCCACGCGGGCCGACGGCGACGGCACGGCGACGGCGGCCAGCTCGGCGGGGGAGTACCCCGTCAGCGGCCATCCGCGACGCGCGGCCGCCGCCACCGGACCGGCCTCCGCCACCCGTGCGGCCAGGCCCGCCAGCCGGACGTCCCCGGCCCCGACGGGGAGGACGGCGTCGACGGCGGCCAGCAGCTCGTCAGCGGTGACCCCGCGGACCGCGCCGAACCCGACCGTGATCAGGTCGGCACCCCGGGCCGGTCGGGGAGCGCCGCGAGCAGGCTCGCGGCGTCCCGGGGCAGCGTGCCGCCGGGAAGGAGCCCGAGCTCCCGGAGCCGGGCGCCGACCGCCAGGGCCCAGGGTCGCTCGAGCCGGGCCCGCGCGAGCAGGACGTCGTCGCCGAGCACGTCGAGGGGCGCGCCCTGCACGACCGCCCGGTCGACGACGACGGCGACCTCGTCGGCCCAGCGCAGCGCCAGGTCGACGTCGTGCGTGCTCATGACCACCGTCGAGTCGTGCTCCTCCAGGCGGGCGAGCGCCGCCAGCGTCTCGGCCACGGCGGAGGGGTCGAGCCCGGCCGTGGGCTCGTCGAGCAGCAGCACGCACGGTCGCATGGCAACGGCGCCGGCGATCGCCACGCGCTTGCGCTCGCCGTAGGACAGCTGGTGGGTGGGGCGGGCCGCCAGGTGGTCGACGGCGAGCAGGGCGAGGGCCTCGGCGACCCGCGCGCGCACGGTCTCCTCCGGCAGCCCGAGGTTGAGCGGCCCGAACGACACGTCCTGCGCCACGGAGGCGCTGAACAGCTGGTCGTCGGGGTCCTGGAGGACCAGCTGGACCTCCTGCCGGTGGGCCCGCAGTCCGGCTCTGGAGTGCCGCAGCGGCACGCCGTCGACGGTGACGGTGCCGGCGAGCGGGCGCAGCGCGCCGGACAGGCAGCGCAGCAGCGTGGTCTTCCCCGAGCCGTTCGCGCCGAGCACGGCCAGCCGTCGTCCCGCCGGCACGGTCAGCGCGGCGCCGTCCAGGACCGGCCGTGCCCGGTCGTAGCCGACCACCAGCCCGGTCCCCGCCAGCGTCCGGTGGCTCATGCCAGCACCGTGCCGGCGGTGACGATCGCGCCCAGCCCCACCAGGGTCGCGGCGAGGAACGCCCGGGAGCTGGGCAGGACCTCGGGGAGCACCCGCAGGCCGGTGTCCATGCCGCGTCCGGCCAGGCCCTCCTGCAGCCGGCGCGCGCGGTCCCAGGACCGGACGAGCACGGCGGCGGCCAGCGCGCCGGAGGACCGGTACGAGCGGCGCACCGAGGAGTGGCCCATCCGCGCCGTCTGGGCCTCGCGGATGGTGCGCAGGCTGTCGAGCAGGACGAACAGCAGCCGGTAGACGACCGAGGCGACCTCGACCACGGCCGCGGGGACGCCGAGCCGACGCAGGGCGGGCAACAGGTCGGACACGGGGGTGGTCGTGGCGAGCAGGAGGACGGCGGTGCTGCCGGCGACCGCGTGCGCGGTCAGTGACCCGGCCCGGGCAGCGGCGTCCGGTGCCCAGCCGAGGCCGCCACCGCCCACCTGCACCACCGCGGTGAGCGCGCCGACGCCGATGAACGCCAGCGGCCAGCGCACCGCCCGGCCGAAGGTCCGCGGCGGCACGCGGGCGGGGCCCAGGGCCAGGACGGTGGCGGTCAGCGCCACCAGCCCGCTCCCCGGCCACGCCGGCAGGGCGAGCGCACACACCACGAGGCCCAGGCAGAGCACCAGCTTGTCGGCGGGTGAGCGCCGCCGCCAGGCGCTGCTCCAGGCGGCGTCGTCGATCGCCAGCCCGCTCACGGCTCGCCGGCCCCGGGTTCCGTCGTGGACGTCCCGGGGGCCCGCCGTCCGCGCAGCCGGCCGAGCGCGTAGCCGAGCACGCCGCCGCCCAGGGCGGCCTGGAGGGCGAACAGGCCCGACTCGACCTCGGCCGACGACGGGCGGAGGACCGACTCGAACCAGGGCTCGTAGCCGGGGTGGTCCTCCTCGATCGCCGTCGTCGCCAGGCCGTCGGTGCCCGCGAACTCCGCCGTCCCCCGGTCGAGCAGCAGGGGAAGGGCGAACAGGGCGACGACGCCCAGCACGAGCAGCGCGGTGACCAGGCGGCGGCGGTTCACGGGGCGGCCTCCGGGGCGGGCCGCAGGAGGCCGAGGCGCTCCAGCTCCGGCCGGGCGTTCGCGGTCAGTGCCCGGAACAGCAGCACGCCCAGCAGCCCCTCACCGATCGCCAGCGGGATCTGGGTGAGCGCGAAGACGCCGAGGAACTTCGCCACCGCCGCGGGGATCCCCCCGGAGGCGTCCGGGAAGGCGAGCGCCAGCTGCAGCGACGTCGTGACGTAGGTGGCGAGGTCGGCCACGACCGTGCCGACGAAGACGCCGGGCAGGAGGCCGGCACCGAGGGCGCGGGTGAGGCGGTAGGCGCCGTAGCCGGTCCACGGGCCGACGACCGCGAAGGCGACCGCGTTGGCGCCCAGCGTCGTGAGCCCCCCGTGGGCGAGCAGCAGCGCCTGGAACAGCAGCACGACGGTGCCGAGCAGGGCCATCACCGGCGGGCGGAACAGGATCGCGCCGGCGCCGGTCCCCGTGGGATGGCTGGAGCTGCCGGTCACCGACGGCAGCTTGATCGCGCTGAGCACGAAGGTGAACGCCCCCGCCGCGCCCAGCAGCAGGGTCGATTCCGGGTTCTCACGAACCTCGCGGACGACGGCCCGCGCGCCGTGCACCACGAACGGAGCGGCGGCGACGGTCCAGCCGATGGCGTGCGCCGGCGGCAGGAACCCCTCAGCGATGTGCATGCAGCTGCTCCGATCGTCCGGCGCCGACCGCGCACGCGGAGGCGAACCGTCCGGCGATCGCCGGGGCGCCCGCCCAGTTCAGGTGCAGGTAGGAGGCGTGCACGCCGCCGTGCACGAACCCCTCCGGCCCCTCGCTCGACCACTGCCACGCGGGCACGGGTCCCGAGGTCGGGTCGGCGGCGGTGCGGTGGAACTCGTGGCCGCGCACGCGGGTGCCCGCCGGCGCGAGCACCGAGTCCGCGGGCGCCACCGCCGCGCGGTAGCCGAGGGTCAGCCGCGGGGCCATCGCCGTCGCGACGTCGAGCACCCCGCACATCGGGACGCCGTCGAGCTCCCGGGCGAGGTACAGGAGCCCGGCGCACTCGGCGGCGATCGGCGCGCCGCGTGCGGCGAGGGCGGCCACGTCGGCGCGCAGCGGCGCGTTGGCCGAGAGCTCCGCGGCGTAGATCTCCGGGAACCCGCCGCCGATCACCAGCCCGGCCGTGCCGTCGGGCAGCGCCTCGTCGCGCAGCGGATCGACGGTCACCACCTCGGCGCCGGCGGCGGCCAGCAGCTCGGCGTCCTCGGCGTAGCCGAAGGTGAACGCCGGTCCACCGGCCACGGCGATCCGCGGCCGGCCGGGAACGGCGGGCACCTCGGCCGCGGGGTCCCAGGGCGCGGCGTCGAGCGGGGGAGCGGTGCGGGCCAGGGCCAGCACGGCGTCGAGGTCCACGCCGTCGGCGACCACTTCCCCCAGCCGGGTCACCGTGGCCAGCGCGTCGGCGGAGCGCTCGGCCGCGGGCACCAGGCCCAGGTGACGGGAGGGGGTGTGCAGCTGGTCCAGCCGCCGGAGCGCGCCGAGGACCGGCACACCGGCGGCGCCCAGCGCCTCCCGCAGGATCGCCTCGTGCCGGTCGGTGCCGACCCGGTTGAGGATCACGCCCCCGAGCCGCACGCCCGGGTCGAAGGTGGCGAAGCCGTGCACCAGCGCGGCGACCGACCGGGCCTGCGAGGAGGCGTCGACCACGAGGACGACCGGTGCCCGCAGCAGCCCGGCGACGTGCGCGGTGGAGGCGAAGCCGGGCTCCACCGAGGGATGCGTCGCGCCGTCGAACAGGCCCATGACGCCCTCGACGACCGCGACGTCGGCCGGGGCGGGGTGCAGGGCACCGCGCAGGAAGAGCGGGGCGATGCGCTCCTCGCCGACCAGCCAGGGGTCCAGGTTGCGGCCGGCCCGGCCGGCCGCGAGCCCGTGGTAGCCCGGGTCGATGTAGTCGGGCCCCACCTTGTGCGGCGAGACGGCCAGCCCCCGGGCGGTGAGGGCGGCGATGAGCCCCGTGCTCACCGACGTCTTCCCCGCGTTGCTGCTCGGGGCCGCGACCACGAGCCGCGGGACGGCGACGCTCACCGCCGTCCCCCCGTGCGGTCGATCATCGGCGGATGGCTGCCGCCGTCGGGCGTGTCGACAGCCACCCGCCGATGATCGACGCCACGGGACGCCACCGAGCTCGTCACCACTCGATCCCCCGCTGGCCCTTCTGACCGGCGTCCATCGGGTGCTTGACCTTGGTCATCTCGACGACGAGGTCGGCGGCCTCGACCAGCTTCGGGTGGGCGTCGCGCCCGGTGACGACGACGTGCTGGTTGCCCGGCCGCCCGGCGAGCGTCTCGACCACCTCGTCGACGTCCACCCAGCCCCACGTGATGGGGTAGGTGAACTCGTCGAGCACGTAGAACCGGTGCGCCTCGGCGGCGAGGTCGCGGGTGATCTGCGCCCAGCCCTCGGCGGCGTCGGCGGCGTGGTCCACCTCGG
The DNA here is from genome assembly GCF_042682525.1 of Blastococcus deserti. Lineage (NCBI taxonomy): Bacteria > Bacillati > Actinomycetota > Actinomycetes > Geodermatophilales > Geodermatophilaceae > Blastococcus > Blastococcus deserti. The sequence continues at coordinate 138,835 of NZ_JBHUHP010000019.1, read as the reverse complement.
TGCCCTGCCGGCGTGACCAGCTCCAGCCGCTGCCCATCTTGTGCCAGACGACCGGCCCACCCTCACCGGTCTGCTCGTGCAGGCGGCCGAGGGCGGTCAGCGCGATCTCCTCGCCGACCTTCCACTTGGCGCTCTTGACGAACTGGTAGACCGCGATCGACCAGCCCTGGTTCCAGGCGCGCATGGCCATGCCGAACGCGGCGGTGGACTTGCCCTTCATCTCGCCGGTGTGCACGGCGAGGATCGGCCGGTTGCGGCGCTGACGCGTGCTCAGCCCGTCGTCCGGGGTGACGGCGACCTGTCCCTTCGGCATGCGTCAGGCCGCCCTCTTCGCGCCGCGCACCGTGGCCGCGAGCGCGTCGGCCGCCAGCTCCTCCAGCCGCAGCGTCCGCGCGCCGAGGTGGGCGCCGAGGGTGGCGGCCAGCCCCAGCCGCACCGGGCCGGACTCGCAGTCGACGACGACGCTCGCCGTGCCCGCCGACGCCAGGAGCGCCGCGGCCGCATGGGCGTCGCCGAGGTGGTTGCCGCCCCGGGCGCCCGTGGCCCGGCCGTCGGTGACGACGACCAGCAGCGGGCGTCGCTGCGGATCGCGGACCCCCTCGACCCGCAGCACCTCCTGCGCCCGCAGCAGGCCGGCGGCCAGCGGCGTCCGCCCGCCGGTGGGCAGGTCGGTCAGCCGCGCGGCGGCCGCCTCCACCGACCAGGTGGGCGGCAGCGCCAGCTCGGCGGCCGCCCCGCGGAACGTCACCAGCCCGACCTTGTCGCGGCGCTGGTAGGCGTCCAGGAGCAGCGACAGGACGGCGCCCTTGACCGCGCCCATGCGCGCCCGCGACCCCATCGAGCCGCTGGCGTCGACGACGAACAGGACCAGGTTGCCCTCGCGGCCCTCCACCGTGGCCTGGCGCAGGTCGTCCCGCGCGATGCGCAGCGCGGGGCCGGTGCGGCCGCGGGCGACCTGGTGCGGGGCGGCGGCGAGGACGGTGTCGGGAAGGTGCAGCCTCGTCACGGCGCCGGCCGGACGACGGGAGCCCACCACGCGCCCGCGCACGGCGCGTGCCCGTGACCGCCGGCCGGCCGCGCCCGCTCCCACGCCGGGCACCTCCAGGCGCCGGGTGCGGAACGGGTCGGTCGGGGCGGCCGCGGCCCGCTCGGGTGCGGGTGCGGGTCCGGGGTCCGCCTGGTGCGCACCGTCCCCGCGCGGCGCGGTCCCCGGAGCTTTCTGCACCGGACCCTGGCCGTCGGGCTCGCCGGCCGATGCGTCGGCGCCGGGACCCCCCGGCGGCGGGGTGCCGCCACCGCCACCACCGCCGCCGTCGGGGCCGCCGTGGGGGCCGCCGCCGTCGGGGCCCTCGTCGTCCGGGCTGTCGTCGTCGGGGCGGGCGTCGGAGAGGGCCTGCTCGAGCGTCTCGTCGTCCAGGCCGGGGGCGTCGAACGGGTTGCGGCGCCGGCGGTGGGGCAGCGCCAGCCGGGCGGCGACCCGGACGTCGTCCTCGGTGACGGCGTCGCGACCGGACCACGCGGCGTGCGCGACGGCCGCCCGGGCGGTGACCAGGTCGGCGCGCAGGCCGTCGACGTCGAAGGCCGCGCACACGGCGGTGACCTGGCGCAGCGCGGCGTCCGAGAGCACGACGTGTGGGAGCTGGGCGCGGGCCCCGGCGATGCGGGCCGACAGCGCCGCCTCCTCGCCGGCCCATTGCTCGGTGAACGCCGCGGGCTCGGCGTCGAAGGCGAAGCGCCGCCGCACCACCTCGGCGCGGACGTCGGGGTCGCGGGGGGCGGCCACCTCGACCGTGAGGCCGAAGCGGTCGAGCAGCTGGGGGCGGAGCTCGCCCTCCTCGGGGTTCATCGTGCCCACGAGCAGGAAGCGGGCCGCGTGCCGCACGGACACGCCCTCGCGCTCCACGTAGGCGGTGCCCAGGGCGGCGGCGTCCAGCAGCAGGTCGACCAGGTGGTCGTGCAGCAGGTTGACCTCGTCGACGTAGAGGACCCCGCGGTGGGCGGCGGCGAGCAGCCCGGGCTCGAAGGCCTTGACCCCCTCGGTGAGCGCCCGCTCGAGGTCGAGGGCGCCGACGACGCGGTCCTCGGACGCGCCGACCGGCAGCTCGACCAGCCGCGCCGGCCGGGTGTGCCCGGCAGCCCCGGCGTCGTGGGGGCCGTCGGGGCAGCCCGGGTCGGGAGCGGCCGGATCGCAGGCGAAGCGGCAGCCGGGGACGACGTCGACGGCGGGCAGGACGGCGGCGAGCGCGCGCACCGCCGTCGACTTGGCCGTGCCCTTCTCGCCGCGGACGAGCACCCCGCCGACGGCGGGGGAGACGGCGTTGAGCACGAGCGCCAGCCGCATGTCGTCCATGCCGACGACGGCGCCGAAGGGGAAGTTCACGAGTCGCTGACCGGGGTCCGGCGCACGGTGCGTTCCTCTCCCCGGGTGTCCGTTCATCCGCGGTGGCCCGGAGTGGCAGGGACGACGGCGGGAGTCTCCTGGCTTCCGGATCGACGTCCGTCCCCGGCCTTCCCACCCCCGAGCGAGCTCGGGCGCAGTGGCCGTGCGTGGGGACGGGCTCCCCGGTCACAGTGGCGGGACCGCGCCGGGATCTCACCGGGCTTCCTCCACTGCCGTCGCGTGGCGCCGTCATTCGACCACAGCCCGCCCGGGCGCGGACAGCCCGTCCTCGCCTCAGCGGGTTCCGGCGCCCGGGGGGAGCAGGGGCAGCCCGGGCGGTGGCCCGGTCTCGACCAGCCGCCACAGCGCGTCGGTGTCGGCGTGTTCGGCGACGAGGTCGCCCAGCCGGTCCAACCGGGTCTCCCGGACGGCGGCGAAGTCGGTGCCCGGGGCGACGGTGAAGCGCCGGCCGGCGATCGCGGCGACCTCGGTGAGGAAGGCGCGCCGGAAGCCGTCGTTCTCCAGCGCGCCGTGCCACGTCGTCCCGAAGACCGAGCCCGCGCGGGCGCCGTCGAGGAAGGGCTGCGCGGTCCGGTCGCCGTGGAGGTCGACGGTGACGACGCCGTGGTGGATCTCGTACCCGCGCACCGGCCGGCCGAGAGCCTCGCCGACCGGCCGGCCCAGGGTCTTCTCCCGGTGGAACCGCACGTCCGTGGGCAGCAGCCCCAGCCCGGTCACCGTGCCGGCCCGGGACTCCACCTCGTCGGTGATCGTGCGGGCCAGCATCTGGTGGCCGCCGCAGATGCCGAGCACGGGCGCGCCCGTCGCCGCGTGCCGGGCGACGGCGTCGGCCAGGCCCGACCGGCGCAGCCAGTCCAGGTCGGCGACGGTCGATCGGGTGCCGGGCAGCACGACGAGGTCGGCGTCGGCCAGCTCCTCGGGCCGGGTGACGTAGCGGACGAGGACCCCAGGCTCGGCAGCGAGTGCGTCGAGGTCGGTGAAGTTCGACAGCCGCGGCAGCCGCGCCACCGCCACGCGCAGCACCTCCGCACCGAGGGGCGGTCCTCCCGAGGACGCGCCGGGAACGTCCAGCGAGTCCTCGACGTCCAGTTCCAGCCCGCCCAGCCACGGCAGGACGCCGAGCGTCGGCCGGCCGGTCAGCCGAGCGAGCTCCGCCAGGCCCGGCTCGAGCAGCCGGACGTCGCCGCGGAACTTGTTCACCAGGAAGCCGGCGACCAGCCGCTGGTCGGCCGGCGGCATCAGCGCCACGGTGCCGTAGAGGGCGGGGAAGACGCCGCCGCGGTCGATGTCGCCGACGACCAGCACGGGCAGGTCCGCCGCCGTGGCCAGGCCCATGTTGGCGATGTCGTCGGCGCGCAGGTTGATCTCGGTGGGCGACCCGGCGCCCTCGCAGACGACGACGTCGAAGCGGGACCGCAGGTCGTCGAGGCAGGCCAGCACCTGGTCGAGCAGCGCCGCCTTCATCGGCCGGTAGGACAGCGCGGTGACGTCGGCGACCGGCCGGCCCAGGACGACGACCTGGCTGGAGTCGTTCCCGCCCGGCTTGAGCAGCACCGGGTTCATCGCCGCCTCGGGCTCGACGCGGGCGGCCGCGGCCTGCATGACCTGGGCCCGTCCGATCTCGGCCCCGTCGGCGGTGACCATCGAGTTGTTGCTCATGTTCTGCGCCTTGAACGGCGCCACCGAGACGCCCTGGCGCACCAGCCAGCGGCAGATCCCGGCCGTGACGACGGACTTGCCGGCGTCCGACGTCGTCCCCGCCACGAGCAGCGCGCCGGTCCCGCTCCTGGTGCTCACGGCGCACATGGTGCCAACCGCCCGCTCCGGGCCTCCCTAGGATCGGCCGTCATGCATGCCGCCGACCTCGGAGGGGCCCCCGCCGCGCTCAGCCCCCCGGTCGTCGTCGTCGGCCTCGGCGCCGACGGCTGGGACGGCCTGGCACCCCGGTCCCGCGCGGAGATCGAGGCGGCCGAGGTGCTGATCGGGAGTGCCCGTCAGCTGCACCTCGTCCCGGTCTCGGTCGCTGCGGAGCGGGTGCCGTGGCCGTCCCCGCTCAGCGAGGCCCTGCCCGGCCTCGTCGAGCAGGCCGGCCGCGCCGTCGTGGTCCTCGCCAGCGGCGACCCGATGCTGTCGGGGATCGGCACCACGCTGACCCGCCTGCTGGGGGCCGATCGGGTGCGGGTGCTGCCCGCCCCGTCGTCGGTGTCGCTGGCGTGCGCGCGGCTGGGCTGGGCGGTCGAGGACACGGCCGTGGTGACGCTGGTGGGGCGGCCGGTCGAGCTGCTGCACCCGCACGTCCAGCCCGGGCGCCGGCTGCTGGTCCTCGGCTCCGACGGGGGTACGCCGGCGCAGGTCGCCGCGCTGCTCGCGCGGCGGGGGTACGGGGCCAGCGTCGTCACCGTGCTGGGCGACCTGGGTGCCCCGGACGAGACGCGGCACGCCGGCACCGCCGCTGGCTGGTCGGCCGCCGTCCCGGCCCTGGCGGTCACCGCTGTCGAGTGCCGGGCCGATCCGGGGACCGTGCCGCTGCCCACGGTGCCGGGGCTGCCCGACGAGGCATACGAGTCCGACGGGCAGCTGACGAAGTCCGACGTCCGGGCCGTCACGCTGGCCCGCCTCGCTCCGGTGCCCGGTGGACTGCTGTGGGACGTGGGCGCGGGCTCGGGCTCCATCGGGATCGAGTGGATGCGGACGCACCCCTCGTCCCGCGCGGTGGCGGTCGAGGCGTCGGCCGAGCGGGCCGGGCGGATCACCCGCAACGCCGCGCGGCTCGGCGTTCCGTACCTGCAGGTGGTGGTCGGCCGGGCGCCCGAGGCGCTGCAGGGCCTGGCCCGGCCGGATGCCGTGTTCATCGGTGGCGGGCTGACCACGCCGGGTCTGCCGGAGGCATGCTGGGAGGCGTTGCCGCCGGGGGGCCGGCTGGTCGCCAACGCGGTCACGGTGGAGAGCGAGGCGGTGCTGGCCGCGTGGTTCGCCCGCGCGGGCGGAGATCTGCTGCGGCTCGGGATCCAGCACGCCGAGCCGGTCGGGCGCTTCACCGGCTGGAAGCCGGCCATGCCGGTGACGATCTGGACGGTGGTCAAGCCGTGACCGTCCACTTCATCGGTGCCGGACCCGGCGCCGCGGACCTCATCACGGTCCGGGCGGCGCGGATCGTCGGGAGCGCGCCCGTCTGCCTCTACGCCGGGGCGCTCGTGCCGCGGGAGCTGCTCGACACGGCGCCGGCCGGCGCCCGGCTGGTCGACACCGCGCAGCTCGATCTCGACCAGATCACCGCCGAGCTGGTCGCCGCCCACCAGGCAGGCCTCGACGTGGCCCGGCTGCACTCGGGCGATCCGTCGGTCTACAGCGCGATGGCCGAGCAGATGCGCCGGCTGGACGCGGCGGGCGTGCCCTACGACGTCGTCCCCGGGGTGCCGGCGTTCGCCGCCGCGGCCGCCTCGCTCAAGCGGGAGCTGACCGTGCCGGGCGTGGGGCAGACGGTGATCCTCACCCGCACCTCCGCCCGGTCCACCCCCATGCCTCCGGGGGAGGACCTCGCCACGCTCGGCGCCTCGCGCGCGACCCTGGTGCTGCACCTGGCGGTGCAGCGGATCGCCGAGCTCGTGCCCGAGCTGGTCCCCAGCTACGGGCCCGACTGCCCCGTGGCCGTGGTCGCCCGCGCCAGCCGCGACGACGAGCTGATCCTCCGGGGCACGCTCGCCGACATCGCGGCCCGGGTGCAGGAGGCCGACGTGAAGCGGACGGCGGTGGTGATCGTCGGCTCGGTGCTGGCGGCGGAGGAGTTCCCCGACAGCCACCTGTACTCGACCACCAGATGCCGCCCTTAGGCCCGGCCCACCACGTTCCCGGCGCGGTCGATCACCACGACATCCACCTCGACCGGGGCGCCGCGGAGCACGCCGAGGGCGGTGTCCCGGGCGCCGGCCGCGACGAGGTCACCCAGCGGGAGGCCGTCGGCCTGGCACTGCTGGAGCGCGTCGAGGGCGGTGTTCGCCGCCCGCACGCGCGCGACCAGCTCCGGGGAGCCGCCGGCGCCGGCCACCAGCGCGGCGAGGGCGTCGGGCGAGACCTGGGAGCGGCCCGAGTGCAGGTCGAGGTGGCCGTCGGCCAGCTTCGCGAGCTTGCCGATGCCGCCGGCGATCGTCAGCCGGGGCACCGGGTGGCGGCGCAGGTACTTGAGCACGGCTCCGGCGAAGTCCCCCATGTCGAGCAGCGCGTCCTCCGGCAGGCCGTACAGCTCCGTCACCACCCGCTCGCTGGTCGACCCGGTGCACCCGGCGACGTGCCGGTGCCCGGCCGCCCGGGCGACGTCGATGCCGCGGCGGATCGAGTCGATCCACGACGAGCACGAGTAGGGGACGACGACGCCCGTCGTCCCGAGGATCGACAGCCCGCCGAGGATGCCGAGCCGGGGGTTCCACGTCCGCCGGGCCAGCTCCTCGCCGTTCTCGACCGCGACCTCGACGACGACGTCGCCGGTGCCACCGTGCCGGGCCGCGACGGCGGCGACGTGCTCGCGGACGAACTGGCGGGGCATGGGGTTGATCGCCGGCTCACCGACCGCCAGGGGCAGCCCGGGCTTGGTGACCGTGCCCACCCCGGCGCCGGCCCGGAAGGTGACGCCGGTGCCGGGCTCGCCGTGGGTCACCCGCACCGAGACGAGGGCGCCGTGGGTGACGTCGGGGTCGTCGCCGGCGTCCTTGACGATGCCGGCGGTGGCCGCGCCGTCCTCGAGGAGCTCCGTCGCCAGGGCGAACGACGGGTGCTTGTCGTTCGGGAGATGGATCTGCACCGGGTCGGGGAACTCGCCGGTCAGCAGCGCGGTGTAGGCGGCCGTGGTGGCGGCGGTGGCGCAGGCGCCCGTCGTCCAGCCGTACCGCAGCCCGGTGCTGCGCTCCCTGCCCGCCGTCGTCACCGGATCAGCATGCCTGGACGGCGCGCGTGACCGGCCGGGTGCTGGTGCTCGGCGGCACGGGGGAGGGGCGGCGGCTCGCGGCCGCCCTCGTCGCGGCCGATGTGGACGTCGTCAGCTCGCTGGCCGGGCGGGTCGCCGACCCGGTGCTGCCCGCGGGGGAGGTGCGCATCGGCGGCTTCGGCGGTGCCGAGGGCCTGGCGGCGTGGCTGGCGGCCACCCCGGTCGCCGCCATCGTCGATGCCACCCATCCGTTCGCGGCGGCCATGACCGCCTCGGCCGCCGGAGCCGCGCGGCTCACCGGCACGCCGCTGCTGCGCCTCCAGCGGCCGGGCTGGACGGCCGGTCCGGGCGACGACTGGCGGTGGGTGGACTCCGTGGCCGAGGCCGCGGACGCCGTCTCGGGCTTCGGGTCGGTGCTGCTCACCACCGGACGGCAGGGCCTGGCCGCCTTCGCCGGGCTGCCCGGCCGGTGCGTGGTCCGGTCGGTCGACCCGCCGGCGCCGCCCCTGCCCGAGCGGACCACGGTGGTCCTCGCGCGGGGGCCGTTCACCGTCGAGGAGGAACTGGCGCTGATGCGCCGGCACGCGGTCGACGTCGTCGTCACCAAGGACAGCGGCGGCTCCATGACCGCGGCCAAGCTGTTCGCCGCCCAGCAGCTCGGGCTGCCGGTGGTGCTGGTCCGCCGCCCTCCGCTGCCGCCGGGTCTCGAGGTGGTCGCCACCGTGGAGGAGGCGGTCGCCTGGGTGCGCGCTCAGGCGGGATAGGTCCGCGGCGTCCAGACCGCACCGGCGGATCCGACGCGGGTCTGCGAGGAGCCGATCAGCACCAGGCAGCGCATGTCGACGGTCGTGGGGTCGAGGTCACCGAGCGTGGTGACGGTCAGGCGCTCCTCCGGGCCGCCGACGTCGCGGCCGACGACCACGACGGTGTCCGGCGACCGGTTCTCCAGCAGCACCTTCTGCGCCTCGCCCAGCTGGTGCGGGCGGTGCCTCGACCGGGGGTTGTAGAGGGCGATCACGAGGTCGGCCGCTGCCGCGTGCCGCAGCCGGTCGACGACCACGTCCCAGGGCTTGAGGACGTCGGAGAGCGACAGCACGCAGAAGTCGTGGCCCAGCGGCGCGCCGACCCTGGCGGCGACGGCCTGGGCGGCGGTCAGCCCGGGCACGACCCGCACCGGGACGCCGGCGAACTCGGGCCGGCCGGCGACCTCCAGCACCGCCGCGGCCATGGCGAAGACACCCGGGTCGCCGCTGGAGACGACCGCGACCCGCCGTCCGGACCGTGCGAGCTCCAGGGCGTGGGCGGCGCGGTCGGCCTCCACCCGGTTGTCGCTGGGGTACCGCTCCTGGCGCGGGTTGACCGGCACCCGGGCCAGGTACGGGCCGTAGCCCACGAGGACGTCCGCGCACGTGAGGGCGTCGGCGGCCTCCGGCGTCGTCCAGTGGCGGGCGCCGGGCCCGAGCCCGACGATGACGACCTCGCCGACCTGCCCGCCTCCGGGCGCGGGGCGGCAGGGGACGGGCATCTCGCCGGTCAGCGGGCTCGGCAGGAGGGCGAGGGAGAAGTACGGCACGCTCGCGGGGTCGACGTCGGCCAGCGGCAGCGTGCGCTGCTGGTTCGTGGTTGCCCGCTCGACGTAGAGGGCCCGGTCGAGGACGCCGGCGCGGTCGAAGGCCTCCCGGACCTCGGGGAAGGTGCGGCCGAGCTTCATGACGGCGGCGGAGTCGGTGCCGGCGAGCCGCTCGGCCAGCGCGTCGGCGCCCAGCGTCCCGGGCAGGACGGTGAGCACCTCGTCGCGTTCGACCAGCGGCCGGCCGACCGCCGCGGCGGCGCCGCTAACGCTGGTGACGCCGGGCACGACCTCGGTCGGGTACCGGTGGGCCAGGCGTTTGTGCATGTGCATGTACGAGCCGTAGAAGAACGGGTCGCCCTCGGCCAGGACGACCACGTCACGCCCGGCGTCGAGGTGCGCGGCAAGCCGGGCGGCCGCGGACTCGTAGAACTCGTCGATCGCCCCCTGGTAGCCGCCGGGGTGGTCGGTGGTCTCGGTGGTGACCGGGTAGACGAGCAGCTCCTCGACCTGCCCCTCGCGGAGGTAGGGCGCTGCGACGGACCGGGCCACCGAGCGACCGTGCCGGGCGGCGTGGAACGCGACCACGTCGGCCGCGCCGATGAGCCGCGCGGCCTTGACGGTGATCAGCTCGGGATCGCCGGGCCCCAGCCCGACGCCGTACAGCCGCCCGGTCACTCGGCCTCACTCGCGATCGCGTTCACCGCGGCCGCGGTGATGGCGCTGCCCCCGCGCCGGCCGCGGACGACCAGGAACTCCAGGTCCGAGGCGGCGAGCGCGTCCTTCGACTCGGCCGCCCCGATGAAGCCGACCGGGATGCCCAGGACGGCGGCCGGCCGGGGCCCGCCCGCGGCGACCATCTCGAGCAGGTGGAACAGCGCGGTGGGCGCGTTGCCGATGGCGACCACGGCGCCGTCGAGCCGGTCGCGCCAGAGCTCCAGCGCCGCGGCGGTGCGGGTGGTGCCGAGCTCGGCGGCCAGCCCGGGGGTGCGGGGGTCGTCCAGGGTGCAGACGACGTCGTTGTCCTTGGGCAGCCGGTGCCGGGTGATGCCGGACGCCACCATCTGCGCGTCGCAGAGCACCGGTGCGCCGCCGTCCAGGGCCTCGCGGGCCCGCTCCACGACGGCGGGGGAGAAGGCCAGGTCGTCGACCAGGTCCACCTGACCGCAGGCGTGGATCATCCGGACGGCGACCCGCGCGACGTCCTCGGGCAGCCGAGCCAGGTCGGCCTCGGCGCGGATGGTGGCGAACGACTGCCGGTAGATCTCGGCGCCGTCCTTCTCGTACTCGTACATGCGGTGCGCGGGTCTCCGTCGACTCGGGGTGCGGCGCGTTGAGGGCGCGCTGCCCCGGCGAGGCTACGTCCGGGCCGTGCTGCGGTCGCCCCCGGGAGCACGCCGACATGCGTCAGCGCACGGCGAGCACTGGTTCGGCGATGAGGATCTCGGTGTCGTCGGGGCGGAAGGTTCGCCATCGTCCGCCGGGATCTCGCTGGACGCGGAAGCCGTGGCGGACCTTGGTGTGGTGGCGCTCGCACAGCAGCGCCGCGTTCGCCAGCGAGGTCTCCCCGCCGTCGATCCAGTGCAGCAGATGGTGGACGTCGCACCAGTGGGTCGGGGCGGCGCAGCCGGCGAACACGCAGCCTCGGTCGCGCAGCTCCACGGCCCGCCGCAGGTGGGGCGGCACGACGCGGTGGGTGCGGCCGAGGTCGAGCGGGGTGCCCTCGGGGCCGAACACCACCCGGCTGATGTTGCCGTCGCAGGCCAGCCAGCGGGCCCGGGCCGCGGAGACGGTGGCCCCGAAGCCGGTGGCCCCGAAGCCGGTGGTCCCCGCGCCCGGGCCGAGCGCGGGGTCGACCAGGTCGGGCAGGTCGATGCGCACGATCACGTGCGGCTTCACCGTCCGCAGCGTCGGCAGCCCACCGGCGGCCAGGGCGTTGTCGGCGGCCTGCACCAGCGCGTCGCCCAGCTGCTGGGCGCGGGTGCGCAGATCCCCGGAGGGCCGGTCGGCCTGCACGAAGGACTCCAGCGCCGCGGCCGGCTTCTCCCCGCCCACCGCATCCAGCTCGAACCGGCCGCTGACCGTGCCGTCGGCGTGCTTGGCCAGCGTGAGGGACCGGTGCTCGGTCGGGTCGGGTTCGGTGCCGTCGAGGTCCAGGCAGGCCAGGTAGTGCTGCACCAGGCGGCGCAGCCGGTCGAACGGTGCGCCGGCCGCCACGGTGGCCAGGGCGTCGTCGACCGCGGCGAGGTCCACGCCCTGCCCGGCGGCCGCGGCCACCCGCTCGGCGCTGACCACCGGGGTGGTCACGGCGACCTGCTCGGCGCTCACCGCCCCGGCCGAGAACGCCGCGGCCAGCGCCGGCAGCTGCTCCAAGGCCCGGCCGTGGCGGACCAGCCGGGCGATCTCACCGGCCGAGAGCCGCACGTGGCTGCGCAGCCACGGCTTCATCGACTCCAGCCCGTCGTGCTCGGCGGCCCGGGCCAGGTCCGCGGCCCGGACGGTGCGGGTCAGCTCGGCGTCGATCCGGTTGCGGGCGGCCACCAGCTCCGCGGTCCGGTCCAGCAACTGCGGCCCGACCAGGGCGTGCAGATCCTCGGCCGCGAGGGCATCGAGGCCGACCGCAGCTCTCCCACGACACCTCCCCACGATGCGAACGTATGTTCGGATCATACCGTCGTGAGTGCGCCCGGGCGACCCGAATCCGCAGGTCGCAAACTTGTCCACGGCTCCCGCCGTCGACTTGCGGCGCAGGGATCGGGGCGCTCAGCGCGTCGGGTCGACGCGGTAGCCGGTGGCCGTCGCGACGACGTCCACGACGTCTCCCCGGGGGCGGCCGCACCGGCGCTCGCACCCGGCCCAGTGCTGCCGCGCGCCACCGGCGGGCAGGGTGCCCGAGACCACCGCGGCGGACGCGTCGGCGCGGACGTCGGCCAGCGACTTCACGCAGCCGGGGCGCCCCGCGCAGGCGGTCACCCGCAGCCACGGGCTGCCGGGATCGAGCTCGAGCCCGGCAGCCGACAGCACGTCCACCGCCCCGGCGTCGGCCAGGTCCGGGACCACGACACTGCGCCACGGCGTCAGCTGGAGGTCGGTGACCGCCGTGCCGGCCAGCAGCTCCGCCTGGTCCGCCGACAGCCGGCCGAGGGGGACGACGGCGACCAGCGCCGTCCGTCCGTCGTCCTGCACAACTGCTCCGGCGGGCCCGGCGACAGGCGCCGGCGGCACGTCGACCGGCTCGACGAGGGCACCGGGGAGGGCGGAGGCGACGCGGGCGGGTCCGTCGGGGATCTCGGCCAGCCGCCAGGCCGTCCTCCCGTCCTCGGCGCGCACGTCGAGGAACGCCCGAATCGCCGCCAGCGCCAGGCCGACGGCGCCCTCAGGAGTCGTGCGGAGCCCCGTGTCGGTGCCGGCGAGCAGCAGCGCGACCGGCCCGGTGTCCAGGGCCAGCAGCCCGACGTCCGCTCCGAGCCCCGCCACGTCACCCCGGCCGTCGTCGAAGGCGGCCAGGAACCGGCCGGGGAGCGCGGCGAGCGCAGGCTCGGCGCAGAGGCCGGTGTCGAAGGCCGCGACCCACGGGCGGACGTCGACCAGCCCGCCCGCCCGCCCGCTGAGCACACTGGCCACCACGTTGCGGGCCCTCTCGTGGGTGGCGCTCGGCAGCAGCCCGGCCGCGGCCAGCCGCTCGCCGAGCTCGGCCGCCGCGCCCGGCCGCAGGCCGCGCAGCTGCACGTTGCCCCGGCTGGTCAGCTCCAGGGCACCGTCGCCGAGATCACGCGCGGCGCCGGCCAGCACCTGCAGCTGGGGAAGGGTGAGGGCACCACCGGGAACCCGGACCCGCGCCAGGGCGCCGTCGGCGGCCGCATGGGTCTGCAGGGCGCCGGGGCAGGCGTCGGCGCGCACGCGGGTCGGGACGGGAGCGGTCATGGCCCCGTGAGGCTACTTCCGCGCCCGCGAGGCGGGGGATCGCCGGCGTCTTCCCTCGCCGGGACGTCAGCCGTCGGGTCGGTCGAACGACATCCACACGCGGCGCCGGGGCGGGAGGCGGTCCTCCACCACCGGATCGCCGACGGCCTCGGAGCGGCATGACGCCGCCGGTGCGCCCGCCCCCGAGTCGTTGACCTCGGGATCCCGCCGCCGCACAGTGGGCCGGTGAAGCGGGCACTGGCCGTCCTGACCGGCGGGGCCGTCCTCACCTTGCTGCTCGAGGCGACCGACGCCGAGTACCCCCTGGCCGCGGTGACCGCCGGGTCGGTGTTCGCGCTCCTCGCGGTCCTCGGCTTCAGCTGGGTCGACGGGCAGCCGGCGCAGCGACGGCGTCGCTTCGCCGTCGGCTACGTGGCGGTCATGCTGCCGCTGGGCTTCCTCGTGTTCGGCGCGGCCGACGCCGGCGTGGGAGCGACGTTGCTGCTCATGGTCCTGGTCAGCCAGAGCGTGCTCCTCCTGCCGTTGCCCGCCGCGGCGCTCGTCGCCGCCGTCCTCCCGCTCGTGCACCTCGGGATGACGTGGGGTGACGGCCTGCGCAACGGCCTGGGCATCCTCGCCGCCGCGGCGTTCACCGCGGTCGTGACCGAGCTGCTCAAGCGGGAGCAGCAGGCCCGCGCGGAGCTCGACGAGGCCAACCGGCAGCTGCGCGGCTACGCGGCCCAGGCCGAGGAACTGGCCACCACGCAGGAGCGCAACCGGGTGGCGCGAGACATCCACGACGGCCTGGGTCACCACCTGACCGTGGTGGCCATGCAGGTCCAGGCTGCGCGTGCGGTCCTGGCCACCGACCCCTCGAGGGCGGACGCGGTGCTGGCCAAGGCGCAGCAGCAGTCGACGGAGGCCCTCGCCGAGGTCCGCCGGTCGGTGGCGGCGCTCCGCGGACCCCGGGCGACGCCGCCGCTGGCCGACGGGCTCGCGGCGCTGGCCGCCGACACCTCGGCGGCGGGCGTGCCGACCGACGTGCACGTGGAGGGCTCGGTCCGGACCCTCCCCGCGGACGCCGAGGAGTGCCTCTACCGCGTGGCGCAGGAGGGGCTGACCAACGTCCGCAAGCACGCGGCGGCGTCGCGGGCGCGGGTCGTGCTCGACTACCGCGACACCGCCGCCGTGCGGCTGGAGGTGTGCGACGACGGCCGAGGGCTGCCGTCCCAAGCAGCGGACGGCGGCGGCTTCGGACTCGTGGGACTGCGCGAGCGGGCGGCCCGGCTGGGCGGCCGGGTGACGCTGGACCGCGAGCCGGCCGGGGGGACGACGCTGCGCGTGGAGGTGCCTGGGTGAATCCCCCCGACCGGCCGGTGCGGGTGTTGCTCGCTGACGACCAGGCCCTCTTCCGGGAGGCGCTGGCCACCCTGCTGGGCGTCCGCGGGGAGGTCGAGGTGGTCGGCGAGGCCGGCGACGGCGCGGAGGCGATCCGGCAGTGCGCCGCCCACCGGCCGGACGTCGTCCTGATGGACCTGCACATGCCGGTCCTGGACGGCGTCGCGGCCACCCGGAGGCTGCGGGTGGAGCAGCCGGAGGTGCGGGTCCTCGCGCTGACCACCTTCGACGACGACGAGGACGTCTTCGCCGCCCTGCGCGCCGGCGCCGTCGGCTATCTGCTCAAGGACGTCTCGTCCGACCGCCTGCTGGAGGCCGTCCTGGCGGCGGCGCGCGGTGAGTCGGTGCTCCAGCCGTCGGTGGCGGCGAAGGTCGTGGCCCGCTTCGCGACGTTGCCCGAGGACGGGGCCCCGCCGGCGCGCCCGCAGCCGCTGGTCGTGCCGCTGTCGGACCGCGAGCTGGAGGTGCTGCGGCTGCTGGCCGACGGCAGCAGCAACCGCGAGATCGCCGCATCGCTGTTCCTCGCCGAAGGGACGGTGAAGAACCATGTGACCAACGTGCTGGCCAAGCTGGGCGCCCGCGACCGTACCCAGGCGGCTCTGCGGGGACGCGCACTCGGCCTCGTCTGAGGGCTGTCTTCGAAGGGTCATGCCGCGGTCGTGACCCGGGATCATGACCTCCGGCACATGGCAGCCGGGGCGTCCGCCCCGACGATCTGCGCCATGACCACCGAGATCCTCACCCCCGAGCCCACCACCCCCGGCCCCACCGCACCCGCTGGACCCGGTAACGCCGCTCACCCCGAGCACGCCGCGCACGGGCACCGGCAGTCCCGGCGCTCCCGCATCGCGCACTTCGTCGGCCACTACGTCGAGATGGTCGTCGCGATGTTCGCGGGCATGTACGTGCTCGGCGCGGCTCAGCACCTGATCTGGCCGGACGCGAAGGTACCGATCGAGGTCGGTGTCCTGATCATGGCCACGAACATGTCGATCGGGATGGCGCTGTGGATGTGGTTCCGCGGCCACTCGTGGCGGGGCATCGCCGAGATGTCGGCGTCGATGTACCTGCCGTTCGTGGTCCTGCTGGTCCCCTTCTGGGCCGGCGCCATCGACGAGCACACGCTCATGACCTGGGGCCACCTGCTGATGCTCCCGGCCATGGCGATCGTCATGCTCCTGCGGCCCGCCGAGTACAGCCACTGAATCGGCCCTGACCTCGGCGTCCCGGCCGGGCGGACCCGTCCGCCTCGCCGGGACGCCGAGGTCAGCCGAAGGTGCGCGCCTCGGCGCGCTCGAATCGGCGCACGAGGAGGCGTCCGACCGCCAGCATGACCGGGTTCGCGCCCGGCATGCGGCGGGCCGCCTCGTCGGGGAGGCCGGACATGACCCAGGCGAGGACGGCCGGGATGTCCCGCGGCCGGTACTCCTTGGCGAACACCTCGCGGTCCAGCCGTTGCCAGTCGGCGGGGCCGAGGTGCCGCTGCACCAGGGCCATGCCGTCGCGCTCCTCGTGGCCGAGGTGCGCCGAGAGCAGGTCGCGCAGCCGTGCGGTGCACCCGATCAGCCGCCGACGGGTCTCCTCGCCGGCTCCACGGGCGAGGGCGGCGAGGTCGCCGGAGCAGGAGGCCAGCAGTGGATCGATGTGCGCGTGCTCGGCCTGCATGGCGTCGAGGACCTCCGGATCGGCGCCTCGCTCCCGCAGGAGCGGCCACAGCCCGACGTCCTCGCCGTGGTGGTGCTTGTGCAGGATGCCGGCGAAGAGGGCGAAGCGCCGGGACAGCCGGGCCCATCGGCGCCGGTCGGCGACCGGCGTGGCGGCGGCCGCTGCCGCGAAGGCGTCGGCGTCGCGGCGGAAGGCGCGGTGCATGACGTACATCGCCGCGAGGTCGACGGGTCCCTCCGGCGCCGCGGCCTGACCGGGGAGCAGCAACTGCGCGGGATGCGTGGTCGGGGCGGTCATGACTCCTCCGTAATGGGTGGAGCGTCAATCTGATGAATAGCGCGATGCTAAGGTGAACCGGTGGCCGCAGGCAAGAGGGTCTACCGCTCGGCGCTGCGCGCCGAGCAGGCCCGGCGCACCCGTCTCGCCGTCCTCGACGCCGCGGGACGCTGCTTCGTGGAGCGGGGCTATGCCCGGACGACGATGCGGGACATCGCCCAGGCCGCCGGTGTGGCCCCGCAGACGGTGTTCGCCCAGGGCAGCAAGGCCGCGCTGCTGCTGGCCTGCGTGGACCGCACGCTCGCGGGCGACGACGAGGCCCGGCCGCTGATGCGCCGCGACGAGTTCCGCAGGCTGCTCGAGGCCACGGACATCGGCGAGAAGCTGCAGGCCTTCCGGTCGATCACCGTCGACTACGTCCCCCGGACCGGTCCGATCATGCGGGCGTTCGCCTCCGCGGCGGCCGTCGACGACGAGATCGCCGCGGCGTGGACCGAGTACGGCGAGCGCCGGTACGCGGACAACCGCGCGCTCGTCGAGTCGTTCGCGCCGTGGCTGCGGCCCGGCCTGGACGTCGACCGGGCCGTCGACGTCTTCTGGGCCGTCTTCGCCCACCCGACCTCCGACGCCCTGGTCGGCGGGCGCGGCTGGGACGTCGAGCAGTACGCCGACTGGCTGGTCGATGCTCTCGAACGACTGCTGCTCGACCGGCGGGGCGCCGCGACACCGGCGTCCTGACGTCGGCTCCCGGTCCGGACGGCGGACCGCCTGCGGCCGCTCCGCGACCCGACTCCCTCGACGGAGCGGCGGTGGGGCGCCCGGTACGGTCGGGGCCATCGCGGCAGTGCGGAGGAAGCCGGTGCGACTCCGGCGCGGTCCCGCCACTGTGAACCCCGAGGGGTCAGCCAGACACTCCAGGCTGCCGTGCCCGACGACCCGGGGCGCGGACCCCGAGTGAGGCCTGGCCAGTGAGCGAACACCGCATGTTCACCTTGCTCTCCACCAGCGACACCGACCTGCTCTCCGCCCGCGCCAGCGGTGCGGGCTGGCGGCTGGGCAACCCGGCCCGCCTGGACGACGCCGGTGTCGCTGCGCTCGTCGAGGGCAGCCCGCTCGTGGTGGTCCGCATCCTCGGCGTCCGGCGGCAGTACGAGGAGATGCTCGCCCCGCTGCTGGCCGGCCCGGCGCCGGTCGTCGTCCTCGGCGGCGAGCAGGTGCCCGACGCCGAGCTGATGGGGCTCTCCACCGTTCCCATGGGCGTGGCCACCGAGGCGCACGGCTACCTGGCGCAGGGCGGGCCGGACAACCTCACCCAGCTGCACCGGTTCCTCTCCGACACGGTGCTGCTCACCGGCGAGGGCTTCGAGCCCCCGTCGGTCGCGCCCGACTGGGGGATCCTGGACCGGGAGAGCCGGGGGAGCGGCCCGACGGTCGCCGCCCTCTACTACCGGGCGCACCACCTCGCCGGCAACACCGCCTTCGTCGAGTCCCTGTGCGCGGCGATCGAGGACGCCGGTGGCCGGGCCCTGCCGGTGTTCACCTCGTCGCTGCGGTCGGTGGGCCCCGAGCTGCTCGAGACCCTGCGCGGTGCCGACGCCCTCGTGGTCACGGTGCTCGCGGCCGGCGGTTCCCGTCCGGCGACCGCCTCGGCCGGCGGGGACGACGGTGCCTGGGACGTCGGCGCGCTCGCCGCCCTCGACGTGCCGGTGATCCAGGGCCTGTGCCTCACCCGGTCACGGGCCGAGTGGGCCGCCGACGACGACGGGCTGTCCCCGCTCGACGTCGGCAACCAGGTGGCGATCCCGGAGTTCGACGGCCGCCTGATCAGCGTGCCGTTCTCGTTCAAGGAGACCGATGCCGACGGCCTGACCTCCTACGTCGCGGACGCGGAGCGCGCCGCCCGCGTCGCCGGCACCGCGGTCGCCCACGCCCGCCTTCGGCACACGCCGCCGGAGGAACGCCGGATCGTCGTGATGCTGTCGGCGTACCCGACCAAGCACGCCCGCATCGGCAACGCCGTCGGCCTGGACACCCCGGCGTCGGTGGTGCGGCTGCTGGCCGCGATGGCGGGCCAGGGCTACGACATCGGCTCCTTCGACGGGCCGGACGCGCTGCCCGGCGTCGCCGACCTCGACGGTGACGCGCTCGTGCACGCGCTCATCGCCGCGGGCGGGCAGGACGCCGACTGGCTCACCGAGGAGCAGCTGAGCGGCAACCCCGTCCGCATCCCGGCATCGCGGTACCGCGCCTTCTTCGCGACCCTCCCCGACGACCTGCGCGAGGCGATGGTCGAGCACTGGGGACAGCCCCCGGGATCGCTGTTCGTGGACGGCAGTGACGACGACGCGGACATCGTCTTCGCCGCCCTCCGCGCCGGCAATGTCGTGGTCATGGTCCAGCCGCCCCGCGGCTTCGGCGAGAACCCGATCGCGATCTACCACGACCCCGACCTCCCGCCCTCGCACCACTACCTGGCCGCCTACTGGTGGCTGCGGTCGGGCCGGGACGCCGGGGGCTTCGGTGCGCACGCGATCGTGCACGTCGGCAAGCACGGCAACCTCGAGTGGCTGCCCGGCAAGACGGTCGGCATGTCGGCCTCGTGCGGCCCCGACGCCGCTCTGGGCGACCTGCCGCTGGTGTACCCGTTCCTGGTGAACGACCCCGGCGAGGGGAGCCAGGCCAAGCGCCGGGCGCACGCCACCCTCGTCGACCACATGGTGCCGCCGATGGCGCGCGCCGACTCCTACGGGGACATCGCCCGTCTCGAGCAGCTGCTCGACGAGCACGCCAACGTCGCCGCGATGGACCCGGCGAAGCTGCCCGCCGTCCGGGCACAGATCTGGACGCTGCTGCAGGCCGCGAAGCTCGACTCCGACCTGGGGCTGAACGAGCGGCCGGAGGACGACCACTTCGACGAGATGATCCTGCACGTCGACGGCTGGCTCTGCGAGATCAAGGACTCGCAGATCCGCGACGGGCTGCACGTGCTCGGCACACCGCCCACCGGTCAGGACCGGATCGACCTGGTCCTGGCCATGCTGCGGGCGCGGCAGATCTGGGGCGGGTCGGTGGCCCTGCCGGGCCTGCGCGAGGCACTCGGGCTCGCCGAGGACGGAACCGCAGGCCGGCAGGCCACCGACCACGTCGAGGCGCAGGCCGCGGCCCTGGTCACGGCCATGGAGGCCCGCGGCTGGCTGCCGGGCAGCGAGACCGACGTCGTCCGCGAGGTGCTCGGCCGGGAGGACGGCGCCGTGGCCGCCGTCCTCCGGTTCGCCGTCGAGGAGGTCGTGCCGCGCCTGGAGCGCACCACCGACGAGCTCGACGCCACCCTGCACGCGCTGGAGGGCGGCTACGTGCCGGCCGGGCCCTCGGGGTCGCCGCTGCGCGGGCTGGTCAACGTGCTGCCGACCGGCCGCAACTTCTACTCGGTCGACCCGCGCGCGGTGCCCTCCCGCCTGGCGTGGGAGACCGGCCAGGCGATGGCCGAGTCGCTGGTCGACCGGTACCGCGCGGACACGGGCGAGTACCCGCGCTCGGTCGGTCTCTCGGTGTGGGGGACCTCGGCGATGCGCACGTCGGGCGACGACATCGCCGAGGTGCTGGCGCTGCTCGGGATCCGGCCGGTGTGGGACGACGCCTCCCGCCGGGTCACCGGCCTGGAACCCGTCCCGCTCGGCGAGCTGGGTCGCCCGCGGATCGACGTCACGGTGCGGATCAGCGGCTTCTTCCGCGACGCCTTCCCGCACGCGGTGACGATGCTGGACGACGCGGTGACCCTGGCCGCCTCGCTCGACGAGCCCGCCGAGGCCAACTACGTGAAGGCGCACGTCGACTCGGACGAGGCGGCCCACGGCGACCGGCGACGGGCCACCACCCGGGTGTTCGGCTCGAAGCCCGGGGCCTACGGCGCCGGCCTGCTCCCGCTCATCGACTCGCGGAACTGGCGGGGGGACGCCGACCTGGCCGAGGTGTACGCCGTGTGGGGCGGCTACGCCTACGGCCGCGACCTCGACGGCGTGCAGGCGCGGCCGGACATGGAGGCGGCCTACCGGCGGATCGCGGTGGCCGCCAAGAACGTCGACACCCGCGAGCACGACATCGCCGACTCCGACGACTACTTCCAGTACCACGGCGGGATGGTGGCGACGGTCCGGGCGCTCACCGGGACGGCGCCGGCGGCCTACATCGGCGACTCCACCCGGCCCGAGTCCGTGCGCACCCGCTCGCTCACCGAGGAGACGGCCCGCGTCTTCCGGGCGCGGGTGGTGAACCCGAAGTGGCTGCAGGCGATGCGCCGGCACGGCTACAAGGGAGCCTTCGAGCTGGCCGCGACCGTCGACTACCTGTTCGGCTACGACGCCACCACGGGCGTGGTCGCCGACTGGATGTACGAGAAGCTCGCGCAGACCTACGTGCTCGAGCCGGAGAACCGCGAGTTCCTGGAGAAGAGCAACCCGTGGGCGCTGCACGGCATCGCCGAGCGGCTGCTGGAGGCCGTGGACCGGAAGATGTGGGCCGAGCCGGACCCCGCCCTGCTGGCCGAGCTGCAGCAGGCCTACCTCGACACCGAGGGTGACCTGGAGGGTGGGGAGGTCGGGGCCGGGTCGGACGCCGGTCCCCGCTGAGCCGCGGGGCGGGCGCTCCCACACCGTCCCGGCGGCGGTGCGGGAGCGGGAGGGTCGGTGCTCAGGGGGAGGGTGATCCGGTCGCGGTCGCCACGCCGCGCGAGTGCGCGGACGCCACGCGGGGGGCCGGCACCAGCGCGGGCCGGCCGGCGGTGGCCCGGCAGCGCGCCGCGTCGAGCGGCTGCCCGGAGCTGTCGAACAGCGTGGCGGCCGTGGTGAGGAGGCGGTTCGCCCGCACCGTGTCGTGCTCGGCGCGGGCCAGCATGCCGCGGACCTCCAGCAGGGCCGCCTCCCAGGCGGTCCCCTCCCACCGGGCCTCGATCGTCTCGGCCAGGCTGAGGAAGCGTCGTCCCCGCTCGAGGTCGCCGGCCTCTGCGCTGGCACGGGCGGCGGGGACGGCCAGCATGATCGCGCAGAAGGGGCACAGGTCCTCCGGACCGACGCCGGCCTCCCACCGATCGACGATCGCGTTGGCGGCGGCGACGTCCGGTGCGGCCTCGATCATAGTCCCGTAGATCCGCGGGAGCAGGCACTGCGGCACGATCGACCAGCGGGCCAGCGGCAAGGCCTTCTGCAGGAGGAGGCCGGCCTTCGCCGGCTTCCCGCGATGGACGTGCACCTCGGCGAGCCGCTGCAGTGAGTGCGCCTCGCCGCCGGGCGAGTCCAGCGCGTGGTACAGGTCGGCGGACTCGGCCAGCTCGGACTCGGCCAGGTCGAGGTCACCCTTCAGCAGGGCCGCCTCGCCGCGCAGGGCGCCGGCGAACGCGACCGCCCGCACCACGCCGGCCCGCTCGGCCGTCCGCCGCAGCTCGTCGGCGAGGCCGAGCACCTCGTCGTACGGCGTGGGCCCGTAGAGCAGGAACTCGGCGACGCAGAGGTGCGAGTCGAACAGCGCCCCCGCGAGGTCCGGCCGCTGGACACCGAGGCGCAGCTCGCCCCGCAATCGCTGGAACCACTCCCCTCGGTAGTGCGCGAGCATGCCCTGCAAGGTGACGACCTCGAACAGCCGGGTGTCCACGGGGTCCCCGTGGGTGAGTCGGTGCCAGGCCTCGGCCACGGCCCGGTCCGCGGCCGGGAAGTCGCGGCGGAGGAGAGCCACGATGCCCTGGGTGACGAGGAGCTCCCCGTCGTTCGGGCCGCCGTCGGTGGTCAGGCCCTCGAGGGCGAGCGAGGCGGTTTCCAGGTCACCACGGTGCGTCGCCGCCCGAGCCATCCGGGTGCGGATCCTCGCCCGGTCCCCGGGGGAGGACGCTGCTGCCAGGGCCTCCCGGTACGCGTCCAGCGCGGCCAGGTCCCCGCACACGCTCAGCAGGTCCGCGCGCAGTGCCAGGAGGCGGGCCGCGTCCTCGCCCGTGGCTGCGGAGCGGACGTCCTCGAGGGTGGCCAGCGCGTCCCGGTAGGCACCCAGGGCCGCCTCCGTCTCCGCGGCCCGGAGGACCCAGGGCACGGCGGCGGCGGTCTCCCCGGCCTGCACGAGGTGCCGGCCGATCCGGCCGGGCGAGCGCCCCAGGCGCTCCAGTGCCCGCGCGGCGGCGACATGTGCCGCGCGCCGGCCGCCGGGACCGGTCCATCGCTCCAGCAGCGCTTCCCGCTGCAGGGCGTGGCCGAAGACGAAGCCTCGCTCCGTCCTGCGCAGCAGCCGGGCGGCCACCGCCGCGTCGAGGTCGGCGTACGCCTGGTCGTCCCGCAGCCCGGTCAGCTCGACGAACTCGTCGGTGTCGAAGCTCGACCCCAGCACGGCCACCGCGGCGAGGGTGCGCAGCAGGTCGGGCGGCAACCCCGCGGGCAGCAGGACCTGGCGTGGCGGAGCATCCGGATCGACGGCGGCGGCCCGCGCCCCTGCCACGACGCGGAAGGGCAGGCCCCCGGCGGCCGCGGCGACCGCTTGCAGGGTCGGATCCGGCACGGTGGGCGCGTGCCGCCGGGCCAGCGCGAGGGCGTCCTCCGGCGCCAGCGGCCGCAGCTCCAGCGTGGACGCATGCCCGCGGGCGACCAGGCCGTCGCGGATGTCGGCGAGGAGGCCGCTGGGAACCGGCCGGTGCGCCAGCACCACGGCCACCCGCTCGGTCAGGGTCGAGCGGGCCAGGAAGTGGAGGAGGCGGAGACTGGCCTCGTCCGCATCGTGGGCGTCGTCCACGACGAGGACGGCACCGGTACCGGCGGCGGCCAGTCGCAGCAGCTCCGCCGCGGCGACGAACAACCGCTGGTGCGCGCCCTGCCCGTTCCAGTCGCCCTGCCGCCCGGCCAGTGCCCGCTCGAGTTCCACGCGCATCAGGTCGTCGAGGCCGTCCAGCAGGGCCGGATGCCGTCGGCAGAGATCGGAGAGGGCCTCCAGGACCGGGGCGTAGGGCCACGCGCCCTCGATGCGGGCCGCCACTCCGGTGCCCACGCGCATGCGCGCGCCGGCCGCCTCGCGTCCGACCGCGCTGAGGAAGCGAGTCTTGCCGATGCCGGCGGGGCCCCCGACGAAGAGCACCCGCCCGGTGCCCTGACGGACCCGCGCCAGCACCTGGCGGACCCAGGTCAGCTCGCCGTCCCGGCCCAGCAGGCCGCTGTCGGAACGGCCGGACGGCGCCTCGTCGCGCGGCTGGAGCAACGAGGCGCGCAGCTGCGCGGCCTCGGGGCTGAGGCCGACCCCGAGATGCTGGCGCAGCGCGCGCTCGAGGCGCTCGAACTCGCGGAGGGCCGCCGGCCGGTCGCCGCGCTCGGCCAGCGCGCGGGCGAGGGCCACGTGCGCTTGCTCGTCGGCCGGGTCGGCGGCGGCCAGTTCCTCCCACCGCTGGGCGACACGGAGCACGTCCAGCCGGAGCACGTGCAACCGCTCACGCGGCTCCTCCGCCCAGGAGTCGTAGAGGTCGTCGGGCAGCAGCTCGCCGCTGCACATGTCGGCCGCGGCCGCGGCGGCCACGGGGTCGCGGGCGGCCAGCGCCGACCGGGCGCGTTGCTCGAACTCGACGGCGTCCACGTGCACATGGCGGCCGGGGTACAGCGCGACCACGTCGCTGCCGAGCACCAGGGTGTCCCCTCCACCCAGCCAGCGCCGCGCGTAGTGGGCGGCCTTGTGCAGGCGCGGCGCGGCCTCGGCCACGTCGAGCTCCGGCCACAGGGCGGCCAGGACGCGCTCGCGGTGCAGCCGGCGGCCGGGGGAGAGCGCGAGGAGCTTGATCAGGGAGGCCGCGTGCCGCCGGCGCCAGCCGCCGTCGGGCAGGGGGATGCCGTCGACGATCACCCCGAAACCGCCCAGCATCGTGACGCGGACGTCGTGGGCGCTCATGGGACCACCCCCGGGCGACCCTAGACCTGTCAGGCGGCGTCCGGGAGGCCTTCGAGCAGTTCCACCTCGTCGACCATCGTCGACGACATCTCCATGAGCAGGCTGCGGATCCCGGCCATGTCCCAGTCGTGCGCCGCCACCTTCTCGACGACCCTCAGCATCGGCAGGGACAGCTCGTCCCGGCATCGGGCGTAGTCGCAGAGCGCCTCGAGCTGCTCCCGGCCCGGACGGGGTGCGGCGATCACGGCGCCGGCGAGCAGCTCGGCGTCGCGGAGCGCCGCCGTCATGCCGTGGGTGCTCAGCGGATCCTTCCAGTACCCCGCATCGCCGACGAGCGCCCACCCCGGCCCGTACGGACGGCGCAGGTGCCCGGGGGTGCCCCGGACGTACCGCACGCCCCCGATCCGCGGTGCCGTACCGAGCCGGGGGCCCAGCGGGCCTGCCCCGGTGAGCTCGCGCAGGGCGCCGGCCGGCCCGAGCCCGCGGACGAGAGCCGCAACCCGCTCCGGTCGGCCACCGCCGAAGACGCAGGTGAGCCCGTCGTTGGTGGGGATCGCCCCGGAACTGGCTGCGGGACCGTACGCCCACGTGTAACCGTCCACGGGCAGGTCGGCCCAGTAGCCGTAGACGACCGCGGTGGCAGCCCGCCCGGCGAACACGGTGGGCGCGGCCACGGCGTCGGCGACCAGCGACTCCCGGCCGTCGGCGCCGATCACGAGAGCCGCCTGCTCGGTCCGCTGCCCCCCGTGGCGGTCGCGGAGCGTCACGCCGCTCACCCGCCCACCGGGACCGCGTACCAGCCCGGTCACCGCGGTGCCGTGGCGGAACTCGGCGCCCGCGCGACCGGCGGCGTCCACCAGGAGGTCGTCGAGCAGGGTCCGCCGCGGCGCGTAGAGCGCGTCCACCCCCGGGCTCGGCCGCATGGTGATCGACACCGTCTCGCTGCCGTAGTGGAACGTGGTGCGGTGGATCGGCGGCGTGCCCGCCTGCCGGACCGCGTCCAGCAGGCCCCACCGCGAGAGCTGCAACACGCCGGCGCGCATGAGGGCGTGGGTCGACACCGTGTCGCTGCCCCGGCGCGAGCGGTCGACGCACAGGACGCGCAGGCCGGCACGTGCCAGGAGCAGGGCGGTGGACGCCCCGGCGACGCGCGCGCCCACGACCACGGCGTCCCAGCGGGCGGTCATGCCGCGCTCCAGACGGACAGGCGCGCCGGGCGCGCCCCGAGCTCGTCGAGGACCCGGCCGACGACCGCTGCCGCGTCGTGCCGGACCCCGTCGATGAAAGTGGAGTTGCGCCGGGTCTGCAGCCGCATGCCGACGACGTGCAGCCCGGGCGACGCCGTCGTGCCGTGCACGTGGCGGATCTCCCCTGCGGCGTCGAGGACGGGCACCTCCAGCCACGGGTAGGAGCGCCGGTAACCGGTGGCCCACACGACGGCACGGATGCCGGCGCGCGCCAGGTCCAGATCGGTGAGCTGCTCGCCCGGCCGGATCCCGGCGGGGCGAGCCGGCGCGGGGAGGATCTCGTCGTCGAGGCCGACGGCGTGGGCGTAGGCGTCGATGCGGGAGAGGAGGGCGGCGAGGCGCTCGTCGGCGACGGCCGTCGTCCGGGCCAGGTCGTCGGCGAACCGCAGGTGCCTGCCCTCGGCGCTCTGCAGCCGGCCGACCAGCTCCACCCCTCGGCCCTCCAGGGACGGCAGATCGACATCGCGGCCGTCGGCGCGGCCGACGAGCTGCAGGGACGGGTCGGCGGCGGTGCTCGGTGCGACCTGCGTCCGGACCCGTCGGGCGAGCAGCCCCATGCTGTCGAGCCACCAGAGGACGTCCATGCCGCGGTAGCGGCGCGGCACCCGGGTGTGGGTGCCGACGGAGAGCACGACCCGGCGGCCGGCGGCGGCGATCTCGTCGGCCAGCTGCACGCCGGAGGCCGAGGCGCCGACCACCAGGACGCCGCCGTCCGGGAGGCCGGCGACGCTGCGGTAGGTGGCCGCGGTCTGCTGGACGACGTCGGACCCCAGTCCGGCGGAGGCGGGCGGGACGAAGGGCTGGTCCGCCCACCCGGTGGCGACCACCACCGAGCGCGCCGTCCAGGTTCCGGCGGTCGTGGTGACCCGGTAGGCCCCGCCCGCCGGGCGGACGGACACGACCTCGGCCTGCTCGACGACCGGGGCGGCGAACGACGCGGAGTAGGCGGAGAGGTAACCGGCCACCTCGCGGGCCGGCATGAAGCCGGACGGGTCCTCGCCGCTGTACTCCCAGCCGGGCAGCCGACTCATCCAGTTGGGGGTGAGCAGCCGGAGCGACTCCCACGGGCGGGAGCGCCAGCGCTGTGCCCGGCGCCCCCGCTCGAGGACGACGTGGTCGACGCCGGCTTCCGTCAGCAGCCTGCTGACCGCGAGGCCGGCCTGGCCGGCCCCCACGACGGCGACGGGAACGGTGGTCATGGCGAGCTCCGGGAGGAAGGGCGGCCGGCCCGGCCCGCGGCGGGGACGGGCCGGCCTGGGTGCGAGGAGCGGCGGTCCGCTCAGGGGGTGGTGACATCCACGACGACGTCGGTGCCGTTGGTCAGGACGTCGTAGACCGCGGAGCGGCGGCGCGACTGCTCCACGAGCGCGGCCAGCTTCTCGGGCGGCGCGTCACCCTCGATCTCGAAGTGCACGCGGATCTGCCGATAGCCGTTCCGCACGTCGTCCGAGAAACCGAGGATGCCCAGCAGGTTGAGGTCGCCCTCCACGGTCGACTCGACCCGGTGCAGCGTGATGCCGCGGGCGGCGGCGATGTTCGCCAGGCCCGAGGTGAGGCAGGCCGCGATGGCGTGCAGCAGGAACTCGACCGGGGTCGGCCCCTGACCCGTGCCGACCAGGACCGTCGGGTGGTCGGCGTCGTAGACGAACGGCTCGGCACGGCTGGTGTCCTCCTGCCCCGCGCCGTAGAAACCCTGGATCGTCGTGCGGTTGTGGGTGCCGCTCACCCAGGTGTTGTGGGCGCGGAAGCGGAAGTCGGCGAGCTGCGGGGCGCCCTTCACCGCGTCCAGCGTCGCGAACAGCGTCGGGACGTCCACGCCGTTGCGGGCCGGGCGGGCTGCGGTCTGGGTCATGTCAGGTGCTCCTTCACGGGGTTGCTGTGGACGACGCGGACGCTGTCAACGCCGCCTTCCCCGGGCCTTCCG
Source organism: Blastococcus deserti (assembly GCF_042682525.1). NCBI lineage: Bacteria > Bacillati > Actinomycetota > Actinomycetes > Geodermatophilales > Geodermatophilaceae > Blastococcus > Blastococcus deserti. The sequence continues at coordinate 111,634 of NZ_JBHUHP010000019.1, read as the reverse complement.
CCCCCCCGTTCGCGCCCCGGACGGCGCGGAAGGTCGAGAGAAGGCGCGGCCCGCACCCTTGCCGGCAACCCGGCTCCACCCCCGATCCGCCGGGCCAAGGAGATGGACATGTTCGCCATGGCGATGGCGACCGACGGGTCACTGGTCCTGCGGGTCGGCGACCGGCCGGGTCTGCTGCTGCCCGACGTGACGGTGCGGCCGCTGGGACGCATGGAGACCGCCCCGGTCCTGGAGGTGTTCGGCGGCATGTCGCCGCAGTCGCGGCGGATGCGTTTCCTCACCGCGGTCCCCGCGCTCGACGACTCGATGCTGCGCCGGCTGGCCGACGTCGATCACGTCGTGCACGGCTGCTGGGTCGCCGAGGTCGGTGGCGAGGCGGTCGGGCTGGGCCGCTACGTGGCCCTGGCGGACCGGCCCGGGACGGCGGAGGTCGCCCTCGACGTCGTCGACCGGTTCCAGGGCCACGGCCTGGGGCGGCTGCTGCTCGAGGTGGTCGCCGCCGCCGCTCGCGACACCGACGTCGGCTCGCTGTACTGGGTGCTGGACCCGGCCAACGAGCGGATCCGCCGGCTCGCCGCGCCGCTCGGCGCGACGTTGGAGCTGCACCACGACGTCCTGGAGGGGACGTCGAGGCTGCCCGAACTGCCCCCGCTGGACGCGACCCGCGTGGCGAGGGTCGCCCGGTCCGCCCGGCGGCGCGCGACGACCCGGGGTGCGGCATGAGCGCCGGCCACGGGCTCCTGCGGCCCGTGCCCCGGGAGGGCCACCCAGCCCCCACCCTGCTGGGCGTGTGGGCGCACCCCGATGACGAGGCCTACCTCTCCGCGGGCCTCATGGCCGCGCTGACGGCGGCGGGCTGGCGGGTGGTGGTCGCCACGGCGACGCGCGGCGAGAGCGGCACCGACGACCCCGAGGCGCTCCCGCCGGCCCGGCTGGCCGCCGTGCGCCAGCAGGAGTTGGCCGACAGCCTCGCCGTGCTCGGCGTGACCGACCACCGGTGGCTGCGGGCGTCGCGGCCGCTGCTCGACGGCGAGCTCGCCGACCTGCCGGAGCAGGAGGGCGCCGGGATCGTGGCCGGCCTGCTCGAGGACGTCCGGCCGGACCTGGTCGTCACCTTCGGGCCGGACGGCCTGACCGGGCACTCCGACCACCGGGCGGTGTCGCGGTGGACGACGCGGGCGTGGCAGCAGGGCGGAGCGTGCGGGGAGCTGTGGTACGCGGCCCTGACGTCGGACTTCCTCGCCCGCTGGGGGCGGCTGTGCACCGAGCAGAGCGTCTGGATGGACGGCGGCCCGCCGGCCCCCGTCGCCGACGCCGACCTGGTGCACGTGGAGGTGTGCTCGGGGGCGCGGCTCGATCGCAAGTTCGCGGCCCTCGCCGCGCACACGTCGCAGACCGCCGGGCTGATCGCGCGGGTGGGGGAGGAGCGGTACCGGGCGTGGTGGAGCACGGAGGCGTTCGTCTCCGCAGCCGCCGTGTCGTCGGCGACGACGCAGGCAGCCTGAGGGGCGCGGTCAGGCGCCCTCGGCGCGCCGCCCCACGGGGCGGGCGCGGACGTGGATCCGCTCGCCCTGGGGTCCGTAGAGGGTGAGCACCTCGGCCGGGCGGTCGCCCGTGGCCAGGGCGTGCGGCACGTGCGTGTCGAACTCGGCGACCTCGCCGGCGTGCAGCGTCAGGTCGTGGTCGCCGAGCAGCAGACGGAGCTCACCGTTGAGCACGTACAGCCACTCGTAGCCCTCGTGGGACTGCTGCTCGGGCTCGTGACCAGGCCAGTGCGGCGGGTAGACCTGCTTGAACGCCTGGACGCCGCCCGGCCGCCGGGTCAGCGGCACCATGGTCACGCCGCCGCGCTGGAACGGCCTGGGCTGCACCCGCGGATCGCCGGTCTCGGGGGCGCCGACCAGCTCGTCCAGCGGCACCTGGTGGGCCCGGGCCAGCGGCAGCAGCAGCTCCAGCGTCGGCTTTCGCTGCCCCGACTCCAGCCGGGACAGCGTGCTCACCGAGATCCCCGTGCTCGCCGACAACTGGGTGAGCGTCGCCTTCCGCTCCAGCCGGAGGGCGCGCAACCGGGGCCCGACCGCGGTGAGCACGGCGTCCAGCGGCTCGTCGTTTGCCATAGCGGCAACCATAGTTGTCATCGCGCCGCGCCGGGGTGGACAGTCGTCCGCGTCACCGAGAGGCGAGGAGCAGGCAGATGGACGAGCGGTACGACGTGGTGGTGGTCGGGGGCGGCGCGGCCGGTCTGGGCGGCGCGCTGGCGCTGGCGCGGGCCCGGCGGAGGGTGCTGGTGGTCGACGCGGGTGCGCCGCGCAACGCCCCTGCCGGGCACGTGCACAACTACCTGGGGCGCGAGAGCATGCCGCCCGCCGAGCTGCTGGCCGTCGGCCGGGAGGAGGTGGCCGGTTACGGCGGCGAGGTCACGACCGGCTCGGTGACCGGGGCCGAGCGGGTCGACGGCGGCTTCCGTGTGCACCTCGCCGAGGGGCGGGCCGTGGACGCCCGGCGGCTGCTGGTGACCACCGGTCTGACCGACGAGCTGCCCGACGTCCCCGGGGTCCGCGAGCTGTGGGGCAGCGACGTGCTGCACTGCCCCTACTGCCACGGCTGGGAGGTGCGGGACCGGCCGATCGGCGTCCTCGGCGGCCCGCTGGGCGTGTACGCGTCGCTGCTCTGGCGGCAGTGGAGCGCCGACGTCACCCTCTTCCGGCACACCGGGCCGGCGCCGAGCGAGGAGGAGCAGGAGCAGCTGACGGCCCGCGGTGTGACGGTCGTCGAGGGGGAGGTGACGGCGCTGGAGACCAGCGGCGGACGCCTCTCCGGTGTCCGGCTGGCGTCGGGGGAGGTCGTCGCACGGGAGGCCCTGGTGGTGGCGCCGCGGTTCAGCGCGAACTCGGCCGTCCTCCGCTCGCTCGGTCTGGAGACGGCGGAGCTGGAGATGCACGGCACCGTGGTCGGCAGCTACGTCCCGGCGGAACCGACCGGCGCCACCGCCGTCCCGGGCGTGTGGGTGGCCGGGAACGTGACCACTCTGCAGGCCCAGGTGATCGGGGCGGTCGCCGCCGGGCTGAACGCCGCGGGGCAGATCAACGCCGACCTGATCGCCGAGGACACCCGCCTCGCGGTCGCGGCGCTCCGCGAGGACGGGCACGCACCGCACGGCGAGCACGACTGGGAGCAGCAGTACCGCTCGCACCCGCAGCTCTGGAGCGGCCGCCCGAACGCCCCGCTCGTCGAGCACGCCGAGGCGCTCGAACCCGGCGCGGCCCTCGACGTCGGCTGCGGCGAGGGCGCCGACGCCATCTGGCTGGCCGCCCGCGGCTGGCGGGTGACCGCGGTGGACCTGTCACCCACCGCGCTGGAGCGGGCGGCGGGCCACGCCGCCGCCGCGGGAGCGGACGTCGCCGCGCGGATCGACTGGCGGCTGGCCGACGTCACCTCCGGGGCTCCGCACGCGAGGACCTACGACCTCGTGACCTCGCACTTCCTGCACCTGCGCGGGGAGCAGCGGCGGGAGCTCTTCGCCCGGCTGGCGACGGCCGTCGCGCCCGGCGGGACCCTGCTGCTCGTCGGCCACCATCCCAAGGACCTCGAGTCCGGGGCGAGCCGGCCGCACCAGCCCGACATGTTCTTCACCGCGGAGGAGGTCGCCGCCTCGCTCGAGCCGGGGGAGTGGGACGTCCTCGTGGCCGAGGCGCGACCGCGGCCGGCGCACGCGCACGAGGGGAACGTGGCCACGGTCCACGACGCCGTCCTGGTGGCCCGCAGACACCGGTGAGGAGGGGCTGATCCGTGTCCGCGGAAGCTCGTGCTCCGAGTCGTGTCCGCACTCGGAGCACGAGCCTCCGCAACCCCTCGCCCGCCGCTCGCGGGCACAGGTGCGCGGCTCAGCGCTGGGCGAGGTAGGCCGCGGCGGTCTCCCGCAGCCGGTCGTGCATCCCGTCGGCGACCACGGCGGCGGAGCCGAGGTGCTTCTTCGCCAGCTTCGCCACCATCGTGTAATTGGTGTCGACGACGTTGCCGGCCGGCGCGAGCCCCGCCTGGCTGACCAGCTGGTAGGCGTCGAGGGTGTCCCAGCCGGTCAGCTCGGCCGCCCAGGTGACGAGGTCGTGCTGGCTGACCCGGTAGGCGTCCTCGAGCGGGCGGGTCGAGCCCGTCGACATCAGGAAGTCGTCGCTCTCGATGCGCGGCCACGCCAGGGGTGCCGCCGGGCCGCCGCCCTTGATCAGGTCGACGACGACAACGGTGCGCATCGCGGCCTCCACGGCCGTGCCGCACACCTCGCCCTCGCCCTGCCGGCAGTGCCCGTCACCGATCGCGAGCAGCCCGCCGGGGACGTTCACGTTGAAGTAGGCCGTCGTCCCCGCACGCATCTCCGGGGTGTCCATGTTCCCGCCGTGCGCCCCCGGCGTGATGCTGGCGAAGACCTCGCCGGCGGCCGGGGCGACGCCGATCGTCCCGTGCATCGGGTCCAGCGGGAGCTCGACCTCCGGGCCGCCGCGGCGCGGCCGGAACAGGCAGGTGCCCCGCTCCCGGTCGACCTCGTAGACCCAGACCACCTCCTCCAGCGGGTCGTGCAGCATCGCCGTGTTGTGGGTCGCGGTGAGGGCGCCGAAGTGCGGGAACGTCGCGGACACCGCCCAGTCGCGCGCCGGCGCGATGTCGACCAGGTGCACGGCCAGGGTGTCGCCCGGCTCGGCCCCCTCCACGTGGATCGGCCCGGTCACCGGGTTGAGGTAGGGGAACTCGCACACCTGGCTGGGCAGGTCGGCGGCGCTGCGGACGCGGCCGCCGAAGCAGTCCTCGGTGGCCAGCTCGACGACGGTGCCCGGGCGCACCCGCACCAGCGGCTCGCCGCCGCCGCCGCCGAAGGTGTACCGGAGCTGGTCCTGCGCCGGTTCGACGGAGACGACCTCGAGGCTGACCGTCACAGGTTCTCCTCCGCCCGGAGCTCGGGCTTGCGGCCGGTGGCCAGCAGGAAGACCAGCAGCGCGACGCCGATGCCGAGCCACACGAAGCCGAGCTCCTGCGCGGCGACCTGCGCGTTGTAGACGACGTAGGCGAGGATCGCGAAGCCGATGACCGGCACGACCAGGTGCAGCCCCCAGTTCCGGCTCTTCCGCCGCACGATGAAGTGCCAGACGACGGACACGTGCAGCAGCAGGAACGCCGTCATCGCACCGAAGTTGACCAGCGTCGAGAGCAGGGTGATGCCGTCGTCCCGCTGGCTCATGTAGATGCCGAGCGCCAGGGAGATCACCGCGACCACGAGGGTGGCGTTGACGGGCACGCGGTGCTTCGGGTCCACCTTGGCGAGGATCGCCGGGAGCTGGCGGTCGCGAGCCATCGCGAACAGCAGCCGCGAGGTGGCGGCCTGGGCGACGAGGGAGTTGGCGAAGCCCCACGCGATCGCCGTCGCCACCGCGGTGAGGGTGGCCAGCCAGGCGCCGCCGGCGACCTCGGCCGCGTCGTAGAACGCCGTCCCCGCCGCGTCGCCCTCGGCGATCAGCGTGTCCGGGTCGGGCACGAGGAGGGCGGCGACCCACGTCTGGACGATGAACAGGGTCCCGGCCAGCACCAGGGCGGCGATCATCGACTTGCCCAGGGAGCGCGCGGCGTCCCGGTTCTCCTCGGCGAGCGTGGAGATGCCGTCGAAGCCGAGGAAGCTGAGGACGGCGATGGAGACGGCACCGAAGACCAGCTCGAGGGAGAAGGTGTCGCTGTTGTAGATCGGCGAGAAGTCGAAGCCGCGCCCCTCGCCGGACGCCAGGGCGACGACGCCGATGACCAGGAAGATCGCCAGCACGATCAGCTCACCGATCAGCATCAGCTTGTTGATGCGGGCGGTGAACTCGATGCCCATGTAGTTGACGACGGTGTTGAGGACGACGAAGCCGACCAGCCAGACCCACACCGGGATCGACGTCACGATCGAGTTCATCGCGATCGCGGCGATGAGGTAGAGCAGGCCGGGGACCAGCACGTAGTCGAGCAGGATCATCCAGCCGGCGATGAAGCCGACCGGCTGCGCGATGCCGCGGCCGGCGTACGTGTAGACCGAGCCGGCCATCGGGAAGGCGCGCGACATCTGCGAGTACGACGCCGCGGTGAACGCCATGGCCAGCATGCCGATCGCGTAGGCGAGGGCGACCATGCCGCCCGAGGCCTGGAAGACGCCGCCGAAGATGCCGAACGGCGCGATGGGGACCATGAAGACCAGCCCGTAGACCAGCAGGTCGGTGAAGCTCAGCGAGCGCTTCAGCTCCTGGCGGTAGCCGAACGCCTCGATGCCCGGTTCGGGCTCGCCGTGCGCGGGGATCGGGCCGCGGGCGGCGCCGGGCAGCGGCGCGGCCGGATCGTTGGTGGTGCGGGGCTCGCTCATGACGACTCCTGTGTCTCTGCCTCCGGCGCGCGGCCGGGCCGCGTGGAGACTAGAGGGAACTGCTTCCAGGTGGAAGTAACGATTCGGGTGAGGGGTCAGGCGGTGCGCATCCCGGTCAGCTCGCGGAAGCTCAGGCCGTCGGCCTGGGCCAGCCGCGGAGCCGACCGGTGGGAGCGGACCGGCCGGCCGCCGGCCAGGGCCGCGGCCAGCCGGACGCCGTCGTAGACCCCGCGGGCGTAGGCGCAGACGACGGGCGCCGCGGGACCCGACCGGCGCGCGTGCCGCTCCTGCAGGGCCAGCTGTCCCTCGTCCGCGCCGTCGTCGGCCGCGGCGAAGGAGGGCATGCAGGCGAACAACCCGCCGGTGGCGTCCCCGCCGAGCGCGTAGAGCCCGTTCTCCTCGAGCGCGCCGGAGAGCCGGACCACCCTTCGGTCCAGGCCGGCCCGGGTGAACTCCCGGTTGAACGCCACGAGGTCGCGGCCGACCAGGCTCAGCAGGACGGCGTCGGCGCGCGACCGCAGGACCAGGTCCAGCAGCGCTCCGGGATCGCCTGGGCCGAACGGCACCAGCGCCTCGCCGACGACCTCACCACCGACGTCGGCGAGCACCCGCTGGGCGGCGCGGTGCACCGCCCGCGGCCAGACATAGTCGGTGCCCAGGAGCACCCAGCGCCGGGCCCGGCGGTGCCGGACCAGCCAGGCCACGGCGGCGGCGTGCTGCTCGAGCGGGGAGGAGCCGATCCGGACCACCCCGGGGCGACGCCGGCCGCCTTCGTGCGGCGGGGTGAAGACGTAGCGGGCACCGGGGGGCAGCGCGTGCTCCAGGGCCCGGTGCACGTCGCTGGTGTGGAAGCCGACGAGCACGTCGAAGGCGCCGGCCCGGTGCAGCATCGCCGCGTCGGTGGCCACGACCTCCGGCGGGCGCCCGGAGTCGAGGGCGACCAGCTCGACCGGCCGGCCCGCAGAACCGCCCGCGGCGTTGACCTCGTCCGCGGCCAGCCCCGCGAGGTCCAGGGCCGACGGAGCGGTCATGGCCAGCGGGCCGGACAGGGGGACCGCCAGGCCGACACGGACCACGTCGGCACGCGGGCCGGTCAGCAGGACCTCCCACGGGTCCAGGAGTCCGGGCTGGCTGGTCACGACATGAGTATGGTGCGGCCATGGTGCCGGGCGCGGATGCTGCAGCCGAACCGCCCGTCCGGGTCACCGACGGCCTGGTGGAGCTGCTGACGGTCACGCAGCGGCGGGTGGCCCGGGGCGTCGCGACGGTCCTCGCCGAGGACGGCGCCACGCTCGACGGCTACCGCCTCCTCCGCTCGCTCGCCGGCGCCGACGGCCGGTCGATGGGGGAGCTGGTCGCGGCCCTGCACATGCCCGCGCCGACGCTGACGCGCCTGGTCGACGGCGCCGTCGACGCGGCCCTGGCCTACCGGCTGCCGGATGCGCGCGACGGCCGGAAGGTCGTCGTCCACCTGTCGGAGCTGGGCCGCGTGCGGCTCGCGCGGCTGGAGGCGCTCGTGGCCGCCCACGAGTCGGCGCTGGCCACGGCCGTGGGCCCGGATCGCGTCGCGGCACTCGTGCGGGCGCTCACCGAGCTGGCGGCCGTCGAGACCTGATCTCCGCATCGCCGCCGTCCCCGGTCAGCCGGGCCCGGGCGGCGCGACCACCGGCCGGCCGTCGTCCCACCTGAGGGCCAGTGCGTTCATGGCGCGGTAGGTCTCCCCGCCGTACCAGGAGTGGAACACCAGCCGGTCCCCGCCGTCGGGGGCGACGACGACGTCCTGGCCGCCCGGGCCGACGTACCGGCCGTCGGCGGCGTCCGTGCTGAACAGCGGCTCCTCGGCCTTGGTGTACGGCCCGGTCACCGCGTCGGCCGTCGCGTACCCGATGGCGTACCGCTCGCCGCGGTAGTCGTTGGCCGAGTACATCAGCACGTACCTCCCGTCCCGCTTCACCAGGGTGGGCGCCTCGACGAGGCTGCCCTCCCAGTCCTGGTCCTGCTTCACCAGCGGGGTCGACGGCCCGGCGAGCGTCAGCCCGTCGGGGCTCAGGGGAGCGATGGACAGCCAGGTGTCGAGGCCGCAGCAGTTGCCGTCGTTCTTCCAGAGCAGGTAGCGGGTGCCGTCGTCGTCGGTGAACGTGGACGCGTCGATGGCGCCGCCCTCGTCCGGCGGGCAGATCAGCATCGCGTCGCCGACGACCTGGAACGGGCCCTCCGGGGAGTCGGCCGTGGCCACCGCGATGCACTGCAGCGGCGGGCGGAAGTTGGTCGTCGTGGGGAACATGACGAACCGCCCGGGCGCGACCTCGGTGACCTCCGGGGCCCAGGTCTTCCCGGGGATGACCCACGAGGGCAGGTCGGGCAGCGCGTCGGCGTCCGACACGTCCCAGGACACCAGGTCGGTCGAGGTGGCCACCTGCACGTTGGTCGTCGCCGTGTTGGTCGCGTAGGCGTAGTAGGTGCCGTCGACCTCGAGGACGTCCGGGTCGGGGAAGTCCTCGTCGAGCACCGGGTTGCCGTCGGTCGCCGCCCCGGGCGGGGACGACGCAGCCGCGGTGCCGTCGCCGCCGGCTTCTCCGCCGCCGCACCCGGTCAGCAGGACCAGGACGAGGGCCGCTGCCCCGGCGCGCCTCACCGCGCACCGTCCGACGTGCCGAAGCGGAAGGTGGTCGTCGTGGCGTACTGCTCGCCGGGCCGCAGCACCGTGGAGGGGAACTCCGGCCGGTTGGGGGAGTCGCGCAGGTGCTGGGTCTCAAGGCAGAGACCGTCGCCCTGCCGGTAGGCGCGGCCGCCGCGCCCCAGCACGCTGCCGTCGAGGAAGTTGCCCGAGTAGAACTGCACGCCCGGCTGGTCGCTGACCACCTCCAGCACCCGGCCCGACGGCGGATCGCCCACCCGGGCGACCGACCGCGGGCCCCGGCCGTCGGGCAGCCACGCGTGGTCGTACCCGCGGGCGTGCTGCAGCTGCTCGGTGCCGTCGCGAAGCCGGTCCCCGATCCGCCGGGGAGAGCGGAAGTCCATCGGGGTGCCCTCGACCGGCTCGATGCCGGTCGGGATCAACCGGTCGTCGACGGCCACGAAGCGGGCGGCGGGGAGCTCCACCACGTGGTCCTCCACCGTCCCCCCGCCGGCGAGGTTCCAGTAGGCGTGGTTGGTGAGGTTCACGACGGTCGGCCGGTCGGTGACAGCGCCGTAGGTGAGCGTGAGGCCGTCGTCGCCGAGCACGTAGGTGACGGTGGCGGTGAGGGTGCCCGGGAAACCCATGTCGCCGTCGGGACTGGTCAGCGTCAGCTCGACTCCGCCCGGCACCTCCCGCGCCGACCACAGCCGGGTGTGGAAGCCCGCCGGCCCCCCGTGCAGGCACGAGGTGCCGTGGTTGCGCGGCAGCACGTGCTCCACGCCGTCGAGGAGGAACCGGCCGCCGGCGATGCGGTTGCCGAACCGGCCGACCACCGCCCCCACGTACGTCGTGTCGCGCAGGTAGCCGTCGAGGTCGTCGTACCCCAGCGCGATGTCGGCCCCCGAGCCCCGGGCGTCGGGGGTGCGGACCGACTGCAGGACCGCGCCGTAGGTGAGGACGGCGACCTCCACCGCACCCGCCTGCAGGACGTACCGCTCGACGTCCCGTCCGTCGGGGAGCGAGCCGAACGGCTCGCACCGCGGGCTCACCCCTTGAGCCCGGACCGCGACACGCCCTCGATGATGAACCGCTGCGCCGCCACGTACAGCGCCAGCACCGGCACGCTGGCCACCACCGCGCCGGCCATGAGCAGGTCGTAGCGGACGGCGTTGGCGGTCTGCAGCGTGGACAACCCCGCCGGCAGCGTCTGCGACTCGGGGCTGAAGAGCACGTAGACCGGCCAGAGGAAGTCGTTGTAGTTGGTGAGGAACGACAGCATGGCCAGCGTCACCAGCGCCGGCCGCGACAGCGGGAGCACGACCCGGAAGAAGATCTGCAGCCGGTTGGCGCCGTCGAGCCGTGCGGCCTCCTCCAGTTCCTTGGGCAGGCCCAGGAAGAACTGCCGCAGGAAGAAGACGCCGAAGGCCGACGCCGCCGTGGGGACGACGATCGCCAGCAGGGTGTCCAGCCAGTAGAGCTGCCCGACGATCAGGTAGTTCGGGATGATCAGGATGACGGGGGGCACGAACAGCGTCGCCACGATCGCCGCGAAGACGATCCGCTTGCCCCGGAACTCCATGCGGGCCAGGGGATAGGCGGCCAGCGCCGACGTCGCCACCACCAGCAGGGCGTGCAGGGCGGCGGCCAGCATGCTGTTGCCGAACCAGCGCAGCACCGGGGTCTGCGTGTCGGTCGCCAGGAGGCTGCCGTACGCGTCGGGGCTGAACGGGTTCGGGAACCAGGTCGGCGGCAGCGAGGCGGCGTCGGCCCGGGTCTTGAACGACGTCACCAGCATGAAGACCAGCGGGCTGACGAACAGCAGCGCCAGCAGGATCAGCAGGGCGTAGCGCACCGTCTTCCGGGCCACCAGGCGTGGCGGCGTCCGCGGCGCGGAGCGACCGGCCGAGGCCGGCGACGGCGCAGCGGCCGGGCGGGACTCCAGCGACGTCGACATGTCAGCCCCTTCCCTGCCGGAGCATCCACGGTGCCGCGCCCTTCGGCTTCTGGCGCTCCCGGAACAGCCAGAACACCAGGACGCTGAGGAGGACCAGGAACAGCGTGAGCACGTAGCTCATCGCCGCGGCACTGCCCATCTGGTAGTTGCGCAGGCCCGTCTCGGCGATCTGGTAGATCGCCGTCCGGGTCTCGGTACCGGGCGCGCCCTTGGTGATCAGGTACGACTGCCCGAACATGTTCGCCGAGGCGATGATCGTGGTCATCGTGACGAAGGAGAGCACCGGTTTGAGCCCCGGCAGCGTCACGTTGAGGAGCTGCTGCCACCGGCTGGCCCCGTCCATCTCCGCCGCCTCGTACAGCTCCTTCGGGATGTCCTGCAGGCCCGCCAGGTAGATGACGGCATTGAAGCCGAGGGTCCACCAGACGGTGACGCCGACGAGGGCGAACCAGGCCGCCGGCGTCGACGTCGTCCACGCGGTGTCGTCGGGGAGGCCCAGCAGGCCGAGGTAGTAGTTGACCGGCCCGATGTTGCTGTCCAGCAGGTAGCGCCACAGCACGGTGACCACCGCGACGCCCAGCACGTACGGGGCGAAGTACACGGCCCGGAAGAGGTTCCGGCCCGGGAACTTCCGGTTCATGGTCAGCGCGATGACCAGCGGCACGACCAGCAGGAGCGGAACGCTGAACACCGTGAAGATCGCGGTGGCCCGCATCGAGTTCCAGAAGGCGTCGAAGGTCAGCGAGTCGGGCGTGACCAGGTCGGTGTAGTTCTCGAGGCCGACGAACGGCTTGTTCGGGAGCGTGTAGTCGTAGCGGTGCAGGCTGATCCAGAAGCCGTAGGCGATCGGAGCGACCACGAAGGCCAGGAAGAGCACCAGGTACGGCGCCAGGAACAGCCAGGGTGTGAAGCCGGCGCCCTGCACGTCCCGCCGTCGCGGCGCCCGGCCGCGGCGGGCGTCGGACACGCTGTCGCTGCTGGGCGCCGTGACGGTGGTGGCCATGTCAGTCCCCGAACGACTCTCGGTTGCGTTCCATCAGCTCGTTGGCCTTGTCGGCCGCCGATGCGAGGGCCTCCTCCGGGGGCTCCTCCCCGAGGACACCGTTGGCGACGGCCGGCTCGAGCGCCTCGGCCTGCACGCCTCCGAGGCCGGGGACCGGCGGCAGGAAGCGCATGTTCTCGATCTGCTCGGCGATGACCGCCTGCGGCGCGTCGGCGAGGGCGCCGCCCTCGCGCTCGGACTGCCGGGCCGGGATCATCCCGGAGCCCGCCCAGTCACCGGAGTGCTCGCTCATCCAGGCGATGAAGACCCGGCCGGCCTGCGCCTTGTTCTCGTCCTCGGCCGCCTGGCGGCTGAGGAAGAAGTGGTGCGAGTTGGCCCAGACGGCCTCCTCCTCGCCGATCGTCGGCAGGGGCGCGATGCCGAACGGCACGTTGTTCTCCTGGAGGTCGTTGAGCTGCCAGATGCCGTCCCAGGTGATCGACGTCTCGCCGTTCTTGAAGGCGACGTACTGCGCGTCGATGGCCACGTTGGGCGGGCTGAAGCCCTGGTCGACGATCGACCGCTGCCAGGTGAGCGCGTCGACGCCGGCCTGCGAGTCGTACGTCGCCTCGGTGCCGTCCTCGCCGTAGGGCGGCTCACCGTTCTGCCAGCTCAGCGTCAGGAAGATGAGGTGGCTGGGCCACAGCGAGGGCATCCAGAAGGGGGTCTGGAAGCCCGCTGCCTGCAGCTTGCCCAGGGCGTCCATGAACGAGGCCTCGTCGGTCGGCGGCTCGGTGATGCCCGCCTGCTGGAAGTGCTCGGTGTTGTAGTACATCGCGAGCGAGTGCACGTCGAGGGGGATGCCGTAGCGCGCGCCCTCGTAGATGCCGGCGTCCCAGATCTCGGCCGTGAAGTCCTCCTCCGAGAGACCGATGCCCTCGGCGAGGTCGTCGAGCGGGACGATGATGTTGCGGGCGGCGTGCGTGGCCAGCTGGTCGAGGTGCATCACGCCGACGTCCGGCCCCTGGCCGGCCTGCACGGCGGCGGGCACGCGCTGGTAGAAGTCGGCCCACTGGATGGTGTTCGACTCGACCGTGATGTTGTCGTGCTCCTCGTTGAACTGGTCGACGAGGTCCTGCATGAACGGCCCGTCACCGCCGGTGAAGCCGTTCCAGTACGAGAGCGTCACCTCCGGCCCGTCGTACTCACCGGTGAACTCCCCGGTCTCGGCCGTCGACGGGCCACCGGGTCCCTGGCCCCCTCCGCACCCGGAGAGCACCAGGGCGCTCGTGAGGCTCGCAGCGACCGCTGCGGTCCAGGAGATTCGTCTCATCTGTCTGCTCCCTGTCGTCGGACGGTGGGTGAGAGCTGTCGGTTCAACGGGTCGGGGCGGGGGCGAGCCGGAGGACGTTCCACGACGCGGGGGGCAGGCCGACGGTGAGACGTCCCCCGTCGAGCCGGGCGCCCTCGCCGCGACGGGGGCTGACCCGGTCGGGGTGGTCGGCGGTGTTGCGGGCCTGCAGGTCGTCGTCGGCGAGCACGGAGTGCTCGGCCACCTGCAGAGGGCCGAAGCCGCGCAGGTCGGCGGTCAGGGGCAACGTCTCCGTCGTGCTGCGGTTGACGGCGAAGACGCACAGGTCGCCGGTGTCCTCGTCGTAGGTGGCCGTGGAGTGCAGCACCGGTACCTCGCCGAACCTCGCCGTGGCGTACAGCGGCGAGTCAGCCAGCGTGCGCAGCACCCGCCCTCGGGCGAGCCGCGCGGCCTGGGTGAAGGGGTAGAAGATCGTCTGGCGCCACGCGCGCCCACCCGGCTCGGTGAGGATGGGCGCGATGATGTTGACCAGTTGTGCCTGACAGGCGATCGCGACGCGGTCGGCGTGGTTGAGCAGCGAGATCAAGTAGCTGCCGACGACGACCGCGTCGACGACGGTGTAGTTGTCCTCGATGAGCGGCTGGGCGTAGCGCCAGTCGAGGTTGGTCTGGCCGACGAAGCGCTCCTGGTACCAGACGTTCCACTCGTCGAAGGCCAGCCGCAGCTTCTTGCGTTGCCGCAACCGCGCTCCCACGTGGTCCGCGGTGGCGATGACGGCGTCGATGAACATGTCCATGTCGGTCGCCGTCGCGAGGAAGCTGTCGACGTCGTCCCCGTGCTGCTCGTAGTAGGCGTGCAGCGAGATGTAGTCGACGACGCCGTAGGTGTGCTCGAGCACCGTCGCCTCCCAGGAGGCGAACGTCGACATCCCGCTGTTCGAGCTGCCGACCGCCACGAGCTCGATCGAGGGGTCGACCAGCCGCATCGCCTTCCCCGTCTCGGCCGCCAGCCGCCCGTACTCGTGCGCAGTCTTCTGGCCGACCTGCCACGGGCCGTCGAGCTCGTTGCCCAGGCACCACAGCTTGATGCCGTGCGGGTCCTTGGCCCCGTGGGACCGGCGGAGGTCGGAGAAGTACGTGTCGCCGGGGTGGTTGGTGTACTCGAGGAGGTCGCAGGCCTCCTGGACCCCCCGGGTGCCGAGGTTCACGGCCATCATCGGCTCGACCCCCGCGGCGTGGGCCCAGTGCATGAACTCGTTGAGGCCGAAGGTGTTCGGCTCGAGGGCCCGCCAGGCGAGGTCGAGCCGCGCGGGGCGGTCCTCCACCGGGCCGACGCCGTCCTCCCACCGGTAGCCCGAGACGAAGTTGCCGCCGGGGTAGCGCACCACGGTGGGCCCGAGCTCGCGCACCAGCTCCAGCACGTCGCCCCGGAGACCCGAGTCATCGGCGGTGGGGTGGCCGGGCTCGAAGATGCCCGTGTAGACGCAACGCCCCATGTGCTCCACGAACGAGCCGAAGAGCCGGCGGTCGACCTCGGCCAGGACGAAGCGGGGGTCGAGGACGAGCGAGGATCCGTTCATGTGCAGCGAGCCGTCCGGGGTGTCGAAGAGGGTTTCGGAAGGTCGGCAACGGGGTGTGCATCGTTGTACACGGTGCCTGTGACCTGCGCCACAGCGGCGTTATCCACCGGTGACCGAAGGCCGAAGCCGTCACCCGTATCGGTTGCCCGCTACCTTTTCCTGGTGGCGACCAGCTCTCCCGGTGAACGGGTCAGCCTCAAGCACGTGGCTGCCCGGGCCGGAGTGTCGGTGAAGACCGTCTCCAACGTGGTCAACGGCTACCAGCACGTCACCGCGGAGACCCGCGCCCGCGTCCAGCAGGCCATCGACGAGCTGCACTACCGGCCGAACCTCGCCGCCCGGAACCTGCGCCGGGGCCGTTCCAACGTCATCGCCCTGGCCCTGCCCGAGCTCGACCTGCCCTACTTCGCCGAGCTGGCGCGCTCGGTCATCAAGGCGGCCGAGGAGGTCGGCTGGACGGTGCTCATCGACCAGACCGACGGCCTGGTCGAACGCGAGCAACTGGTGCTCGACGGCATCCGGGGGCGCCTGATCGACGGCCTCATCTTCAGCCCGATCACGCTCGGGGCGGCCGACCTGGAACGGCGCCGCGACACCACCCCGCTGGTCCTCCTCGGCGAGCGGGTCTACGACGGTCCGGCTGACCACGTGTCCATCGACAACCTGGCGGCCGCGCAGGTGGCCACCGGGCACCTGGTCGAGCTGGGACGGCGGCGCATCGCCGCGATCGGCGATCAGCCGCGGCCCACCTCCCAGACGGCCCACCTGCGGCTCAGGGGTCACCTCCAGGCCCTGGCTCGGGCGGGGTTGCCGGCGCCGCCCGAGCTGGTGTGCCCGGTGGAGCGCTACCACCGTGCCGACGGCGCCGCGGCCATGCACCGGCTCCTCGACCTGCCCGAGCCGCCGGACGCGGTGTTCTGCTTCAACGACCTGCTGGCCCTGGGGGCCCTGCGCGCCCTGCACGAACGGGGTGTGCGGGTGCCCGACGACGTCGCCGTCGTCGGCTGGGACGACGTGGAGGACGGCCGGTACAGCACTCCGACGCTCACCACTATCAGCCCCGACAAGCAGCAGATCGCGTCCCTGGCCGTGGAGTTCCTGGCCACGCAGTTGGAGTCGATGCAGCTGGAGTCCAAGCAACTGGAGTCCGAGCAGCTGGAGTCCGAGGGGCGGGGCGTCCCCCGCGAGGTGACCGCGGACTTCGGCCTCGCCGTCCGCGAGAGCACGGTCGGGGCCCGGGCCGGCTGAGCGCAGGACGGCTCGGCGCCGGGCTGGCTCCGGCTCGCGGCCGGTTCTAACGTTGGAAAACCGCGGCAGGCAGGCAGGCGACGAAGGAGTCCCGCATGACGACCACCGCCGACACCATCGACCGTGCGGCGATCGAGCACGCGCTCATGACCGACGGCATCACGGCCCTCACGGGCGCGTTCCGCACCGAGTGGGCCGACCGCATGCGGGAGGACATCGAAGCCGCCTTCGAGGAGGCGATCGACCGCGAGGGCGGCGCCGTGGGCCGCGGGCCCAACCGCTACTACGTCGAGATCCACCCCGAGCAGCTGCGCGGCTTCCTCGACATCGTCTCCCACCCCTGGTTCAGGGCGGTGTGCGAGACCGCCCTGGGGCCCGACTACCAGGTGCTCGAGCTCGGCTTCGACATCCCGTTCGCCGGCGCGCAGAACCAGCCCTGGCACCGCGACTTCCCCTCGCCGCCGGAGACCTACGAGGGCCACCGGCTCACCTCGCTGGCCTTCAACCTGACCGCGGTCGACACGACCGAGGACATGGGCCCCTTCGAGATCGCGCCCGGGACCCAGTGGGAGCCCGGGCTCGACTTCGACCACGGCATGTTCCCGCCGCGCGAGTACTGGCCGCGGTACGAGGCGATCGCCCAGCGGAAGCTGCCCCGCCGGGGCGACATGTCGGCCCGGTCGGCCCTCACTCTGCACCGCGGCACGGCCAACCGCTCGCAGCTGTCCCGGCCGGTCCTGGTGGTCGGCGTCGACGCGCCGGGCGCGGGTCACGACGCCTTCCACGACATGGCCATGACGCGGACCTACTACGACAGCATCCCGGAGGACGTGCGCGCGCACCTGCTCGGCCGCGTGGTGGACGAGCTGGAGCCGATCGTGCAGCGGCACACCATCGAGGGCCTGGTGATGGGCGAGCCGTGACCCGGCCCGGGCGCCGGACCCGGTGACGGGCCGGCTCAGTCCTCCGGCGGGAACAGCGCGCCGAGACCGAAGCGGGTGGGCCGCTCGAAGGGACGCCAGTCGTGGCGTGGCTGGGCCAGCCGGTCGGCCACGACCCACAGGACGGCGGGGTCGTGGCCCATCCCCAGGTGACTGCTGCGGACGGCGACGTTCTCGCTGATCGGCCCGGGCTCCTGACGGCAGGCCCGCCAGTCCACGACCCCGTCCCAGGTCGAGTACACCGCGGTGCTCGGCACCTGCAGCGGCCGAGCGGGCGAGGTCGGGGTGGCGTGCACGCGCCGGCCGCCGGGTGCCGGCCGTCGGTGCACGCGGGCGCCGAGGCCGTCGCCGAGGGGCCGGTCGGCGAGGGCGAACGGCGAGCCGAGGGAGATGACCTGCCGGACCTGGCGGGGGGCGCGGCGGGCCAGCCGGCGCCCGTAGATGCCGCCGAGGCTCCAGCCGACGATGCTCACCGACGTCGCGTGCTCGCGGGCCAGCCGGTCGACCAGCAGCGGCAGCTCGGTGAGGACCTCCTCGGTGGGTCCGCGGTTGCGGCCCAGGGCCCAGCCGACGACGGGATAGCCGAGTCGCCGCAGCCATCCGCGGAGCACCCGGGTGGACAGGTCGGACGCCAGGAGGCCCGGCAGCACGAGCACCGGGTGCGGCTCGCCGCGCGGCGCGAACCGCAGCAGGGGCAGCCCGGCGGCCATGGCGCCGGCGCTGACCAGCGTGCGCGCGGGCTCGGTGGCGGCGAGGACCACGGCGCGGCGGCGGGCCGCACGGGGATCGGGGCGGAGGTCCATGACCGGCTCATGCCCGGGAGCGACCGGGGCCAGTCGGTCCGGCCCCTGCGCCCGACTCAGTCGACGGCGGGCGGCAGCAGCGGGGGCGCGAACACCTCGTCGATGGGGCGCGGACCCACGTACTGGCGGCAGGTGCAGGGCACCCAGCTGACGCCGGCCCAGCGACCGCGCTTGTCGTAGTTGTCGCGACGCAGCTCGGCGTAGCAGGTGTGCGTCTCGCGGTCGTGCTGGCTCAGGGTGTGTCCGCACCCGCACAGCGGTGTCACCGGTGGGGGAGGAGCGGTCCGGCGGCGACCGAGCCGCCCGGCGAGGAATCCGGCGGCGAGCAGCGCACCACCCACCAGCAGACTGACCGGATCCATGCCCGCGCTCCCTCCGATCGGCGTCCTACGAAGGTAACGCGCCCGCGCCGGTCCGGTGGTGGGTCAGTCGCTCTTCTTCCCCCGCCCGCTGACGGCGTCGCGGAGGTGGTCGAGCAGGCTGGCCACCGGCCCCACCGCCAGCCGGACGCCGGCGTCGTTGGGAGTCATGGGGTGCGGACGGGTCGGGCCCAGCTTCTTCACGGTCTCGACCATGCCGGCCATCTCCACCAGCTCGTCGTGCGTGAAGTTGGCCCGCAGCTCCGTGAACATGCGGCCCTCCTCGTGCTCGACGTGGTGGCGGATCTCCCGGATGAGCTCGGCCACCGCGTCGTCGAACTGCGGATCGCCGGGGTCCATGCGCTCCAGCCGCTTCATCGTCTCCTCGGCCTCGGCGTGCTCCTCTTTCGAGTGCTCGGCCTCGTCCTTGTCGATCTTCTTCTCCACGCGCGGGTACACCTGGGTCTCCTCGGCGACCGAGTGCTTGACGAGGCCGATCGTGACCTCGTCCACCAGTTCCCGCTTGCGCTCGAGGTCGCCGGGTGCGCTGCGACCCCGCAGTCCTTCGAGCTCGGTGAAGATCCGGTCGAACTCCCGGTGGTCCGCGGAGAGCAGGTCGACCACGTCGCGCTGGGTCTCGGTCATGGGAACTCCTCGTCGCTGGAGGGACCTGGGTGGGCCCTCTTTTCCCCTCCCGGGCCCGTGCCACACCCAACCAGCCGCCGACGTCCGGATTCGCTCGATCTGGGCGATTGACCTGCTGTTATCCGGGGAACAGGTCCGATGTGGACACGTATGCCGTGGGTTTCGCCCGACCCGATCGCTGGTCACGGGGGCGGCCGGCGGAGCAGCACCACCCCTGGCACGCCGTCGAGGCGCACCGCCCCCCGACCGAGCTCGACGGCGAGGTGGAGCTCGCCGTCTGCGGCGCGATCGTCCAGGTCTGGGGTTCGCAGAAGTGGGAGCGCGTCGGCCGCGGCCGGACCGCCTGCCCCGACTGCCAGCGCATCACCGCCGTCGCCAGACCCCTGACGTCGGCGCGCTGACGCCGGGGGCGGGTGGCCGGGCGGGTGGTCAGCGGGCCGGCTTGCGCCCGCTGATGGCCGACAGGCCGGTGATCTCCCGGCCGACGATGAGCGCCTGCACCGAGTCGGTGCCCTCGAACGTGAAGACCGCCTCCATGTCGGCGTGGTGCCGGGCGACGTGGTTCTCCAGCAGGATGCCGTCGCCGCCGAGGATGTCGCGGGCGTCCGCGACGATGGCGCGGGCCTTCGCGGCGTGGTTCATCTTGGCCAAGGACGCCATCGCCGCGGTCATGCGGCCGGAGTCGGCGAGCTTCGACAGCCGCCAGCACATCAGCTGCATCGAGGTGATCTCGGCCAGCATCCGGGCCAGCTTGTCCTGCACGAGCTGGTAGCCGGCGATGGGCTGGCCGAACTGCTCCCGCCGGAGCGCGTGCGCCAGCGCGAGCTCGTAGGACGCCGTCGCCAGCCCCAGCGCGCGCCAGGCGACGGTGTAGCGGGTGCGGTCGAGCACCCGGGAGACGTCTTTGAAGGAGTGGCACTCGGCGAGCCGGTTCTCCGCCGGCACCCGGACGTCGTCCAGCGTGATCTCGGCCTGCCACACCGCCCGGAGCGCGGTCTTGCCGGTCATCACGGTGGCCCGGTAGCCCGGCGTTCCCTTCTCGACGACGTAACCGCCGACCGCGCCGTCCTCACCGCGCGCCCAGATGAGCACGTAGTCGGCGATGGAGCCGTTGCCGATCCACTTCTTCTGCCCGTTCAGGACGAACGCGTCCCCGTCCCGGCGGGCGGAGGTTTCCAGCCCGACGGCGTCCGAGCCGTGCCTGGGCTCGGTGAGGCCGAACGCGCCGATCTTCTCCAGCCGGGCCATCTCCGGCAGCCAGCGTTCCCGCTGCTCCTCGCTGCCGAGCATCGCGATCGACTGCATGGCGAGAAAGCTGTGCACGCCGTTGAAGGTGCCGACGCTGCCGTCGGCGCGGGCGAGCTCCGCGGCGACCAGTCCCGCGGAGACGTTGCTCATCCCGGGGCAGCCGTACCCCTCGATGGTGCCGCCGGCGATCCCGAGCTCGGCGATCTTCGGCACCAGCGCGAAGGGGAATTCGGCCCGCTCCCAGTACTCGTTGACCGTCGGCGTCACCTCCTTCTCGCAGAAGGCCCGGACCCGGTCGCGGATCTCGATCTCCTCGGGGGCGAGCAGCTCCTCGAGGGCGTAGAAGTCGGGGCTCAGATCGCTCACGTGCCGGACGTTACGACCCGCGGCGGCATGCTGCTCGGCGCGCGTACCGTGCTCTGCCCCTACGCATCCGCCTCTCCCCCGCGGGACGCGGGAACGACACGTCCGGCGATGTCGCCGCCCCCCTTGTCGGAGGGAGGGCGACGGGAGCACGCTTCCAGCATGGCCACGGGCGCCGGTGGCGCGCCGGTCGACGCAGCCGACCGGCCACTCGTGCTCGTCGACGTGCGGCCGTCGGCATGCGGCTACCAGGCACTGGTCTGGGCGCTGCGGGAGGCCGAGCGCCGCGACGCCGAGCTGCTCGCGGTGACCGTGTGGGCCGGTGACCCCGCCCAGCCCGACGAGGGTCGGGCCGAGATGGAGCAGGCTCTCGCGGCCATGGTGGAGCGGGCCGTCGCCGAGACGGGTGTGCACGGCCGCACCCGGATCGCGGCGGTCACGTCGCCGGTGACCGTGGCCGACGTGGCAGCCCGGACGGGAGCCGAGCTGCTGGTGGTGGGTTCGGAGGAGGTGGCGTCATGACCGGGCAGACCGATCCGCTCGGCGACGACGTGCGGTCCCGCGGGCCGCGGGTCGTCGTCGGCATCGACTATTCGACCGGGGCGCGGGCCGCGCTGCTGTTCGGGCTGCAGGACGCGGTACGGCGGGGCGTCCCCGTCGAGGCGGTGACGGCGTACCGGCCGCCGGAGAACTGGCTGGACTTCGACGCGGTCGCCCCGTACGACCCCGAGGAGCCGCGGAAGGCGGCGCTCGACCGGTTGCGGGAGTTCGTGTCCGGCGTCGTGGCCGAGGGGCCGCAGCCGCCACCGGAGGTGCGCCTGCGCGCCGTCATGGGAGCGCCCGCCGACGTGCTCATCGGCGAGTCGCAGGGCGCGGACCTCCTGGTGGTCGGCAGCCGTGGGCACGGCGGCTTCGCGAGCATGCTGCTCGGGTCGGTGAGCATGCAGTGCGCCCTGCACGCCTCCTGCCCGGTGACCGTCGTCCACTCGCCGGAGGCCCATCGCGAGCGGATCCACCTGCGCCGCGGTCGGCACTCCGGCGGCGCTCAGCGGGAGGGCACACCGGTCGGCTGACCGGGTCCGGCTCCCGCGCCGGCCGGGCGGGCGGTAGCTTGCGCTGTCCGTCCGGACGACGGAGGAGTGCCGGTGCCGTTCCTGTTCCACCGCCTGTCGCGGTTCCTGCGACTGCGCCTGCGGGGATGGCGGCTGCCGCTGGCCGTGGCCGTCGCCGTGTTCCTCACCAGCTGGCTGGCGATGGCGCTGGTGGAGCCGGCCGGGAGCGACATCGCCGCGCCGGGGACCTACTGGTGGTACTTCCTCGTCACCTCGGCGACCGTCGGGTACGGCGACGTGTTCCCGGTGTCGACGGCGGGGCGGGTCGTCGGCACCTACGTGATCGTCGGCGGCATCGTCACGCTCACGCTCCTGTTCACCCAGCTGGCCGGTGCCCTGCAGTCGATCCGGGGCCGGCGACTGAGAGGTGTGGTTCCCCTGGACCTGTCCGACCACGTCGTCCTGCTCGGCTACTGGCCGGGCCGCACCGAGCGCATCGTCGCGGAGCTGACGGCGGAGGGCCGGGTCCAGGTGGCGCTCTGCGCCTGGGGCGACGTGCCGGAGAACCCGATGCCCGACCGGCCGTCCGTGCACTTCGTGCGAGGGGACCTGGCGCACGAGGACGTGATGACGCGGGCGTGCGTGGCGCGGGCCCGGACCGCGGTGATCGACGGGCGCGACGACAACGAGACGCTCGCGATCGCCGTGGCGGTCGACCACGCCAATCCCGACATCCACCTGGTGGCCGCGGTCCGCGACCTGGGCCGCCGGGAGAACCTCCGCTACGTCAACCCGGGTGTGCAGGCCGTGCAGTGGCACATGCCCTTCCTGCTCTCCGAGGAGGCCAGCGACCCGGGCATCACCCAGGTCTACAACGACCTGATGAGCGCCGGCGGCCACGGGAACACCTACTCGATGCGGGTTCCGGCCGGCTTTCCGCATGCCACCTTCGGCGACTGCCAGACGTACTTCGGCCGCACGTTCGGCGCCACCCTGCTGGCGGTCCGGGGCGCGGACGGACTGGTCGTCAGCCCGCCGTGGGAGACCCCCGTGCCGGAGGGGACGACGCTGTACTACGTGGCCGGACGCCGCATCGACGCCGAGCGCGCGGCCGTCGGTCGCTGAGCCGGGGCGCTCAGAACACGCCGAGGACGTAGGCCAGGCCGACGGCGGCTCCGATCAGCAGCAGCGTCACCACGAGCACGGTCATGAGCACCGGGACGACGACCCACCGCCGCTTGAACCGCCGGCGCCGGGGCGGCGGAGCGGGATTCCGCGGCGACCGTCCCGCCCGCGCGCGGGGGTCGTGGGTCTTGCGCTCGCGGCGGCGCTCGGCGAGCACGTCGCGGGCGTCGCGGGCGACGGAACCGAGCAGCGCCCGGGAGGCGGACGCCAGTCTGCGGAGGTCCTCGGCGTCGATCCGTTCCATCGAGTGCCCGCGCACGCCGCCGGGCGGCGGGGGAGGGGGTGGCGGCGCGGACGGGGGGCGGGGCGGCTCGGGGACGGCGCCGGACGCGACGGCCAGCAGCTGCTGCCGCGCCTGCTCGGCCGTCGTCCGCTGTGCCGGGTCCTTGGTGAGCAGCCCGCGCAGGACCGGCTCCAGTGGGCCCGCGCGGAGCATCGGGGCGGGATGCTCGGCGACGACGGCGAGGAGGGTGGCCATCGCGTCGCCGCGGTCGAAGGGCAGCCGTCCCTCGACCGCCGTGTAGAGGGTCACGCCGAGGGACCACAGGTCGACCGGTGGCCGGGGCTCGTCGCCGTGGGCGCGCTCGGGCGCCATGTAGGACGGCGACCCGATGAGCGTTCCCTCGGTGGTCAGGCTGGAGTCACCGGTGGTGGTGGCGATGCCGAAGTCGGTGAGACGGGCGTGCCCGTCGCGCTCGACGAGCACGTTGGCCGGCTTGACGTCGCGGTGCACGATCCCGGCCTGATGCGCGGCGTCGAGGGCAGCCAGCACGTCGAGGCCGATGCGGGTCACGGCGGCGACGGGCAAGGGCCCGTCGTTCTCGAGGATGTCCTGCAGGCTCCGGGCGGCGACGTGCTCCATGACCAGCCACGGCTTGCCCGCCTCCTCGACGACGTCGTAGACCGTCGTCACGCAGGGGTGCTCGAGCCGCGCGGCGGCGCGGGCCTCGCGCAGCGTGCGCTCGCGCAGGATGCGGCGCTCCTCGTCGCTGAGATGGACGGAGAAGGTCACCTCCTTGAGCGCGACCTGCCGGTCGAGGACCCGGTCGGTTGCCAGCCACACCGTGCCCATGCCGCCGCGGCCGATCACGCTCCGGAGCGCATAGCGACCCGCCACGACGCGGGTCCGGGGACCGGTGTCCGCAGTCATGGGCGTGAGTTACCCCGCCCGGTCCGCTACGACCCCTCGCCCGGCTCCGGCGTCGGCGGCTCGCTCTGGGCCTCGAGGTCGGCGGCCAGCTCGGGCGTCTCCTGCTCGAGGGCGATGTCGCGGGGCTGTGGGTCGTCGGGCGCCGGTGTCGTCATGCGGGCAGCGTCCCGCAGGACGGGGACGCCCGCCCGCCGGACGATGCCGGCTACCCCCGCAGCTCCCGGCGCAGGATCTTGCCCGTGACGGTCTTGGGCAGCTCGTCGATCAGCTCGACGCTGCGCGGGTACTTGTAGGCGGCCATGCGCTCCTTGCAGTGCGCGATCAGCTCCTCGGGCGTGACGCTGGCCCCCGGCTTCAGGCTCACGAAGGCCTTCACGGTCTCGCCGCGCTTCTCGTCAGGGACGCCCACGACCGCCGACTCGCGGACCGCCGGGTGCTCGGCCAGGACGTCCTCGACCTCCCGCGGCCACACCTTGTAGCCCGACGCGTTGATCATGTCCTTCTTGCGGTCGACGATGAAGACCCATCCTTCGGGGTTCATGAAGCCGACATCGCCGCTCCTGAGCGCGCCACCGGGCAGGTTGGCGGCCGTCTCCTCGGGCTTGCCCCAGTAGCCGGCGACCACCTGCGGCCCGTCGGCGACGATCTCGCCGACCTCGCCGAGGGGGACGTCCTTCCCGTCGTCGTCCTGGATGCGCACGATGGTGTTCGGCGCCGGCACGCCCACCGACAGGGCACCGGACGTGGGGTCCACCGGCGACGGCGACCCGAACGGGGTGAGCGTCATGGGGGAGGTCGTCTCGGTGAGGCCGTAGGCGTTGTGGACCTGCTTGCCGGTGGCCTTCCGGAAGTTCTGCTCCGCGGTCGGCGAGATCGCGGCTCCGCCGGAGTAGATCGACGTGAACGACGCGAAGTGGTCCGTGGTGAACCCGGGTGCGTTCAGCAGGGCACTGAACGCGGTGATCGCCCCGATGGTGAACGCCGGCCGGTGCTCGAGGAACGCGTCCAGGACCACCTGCGGCTCGAACCGGTAGGCGAGCACCAGGGGAGCGGGCACCAGCATGCTGACCGCGATGTGCCCGATCAGACCGGTGATGTGGAACAGCGGCGCGATCCCGAAGATGGCGCCGTCGCGGCCGGCGTGCACCCAGTCGCGGTAGACCTGAGCGGTGAACACCACGTTCCGGTGGGTGTTCATGGCGCCCTTCGGCACGCCGGTGGTCCCGGAGGTGTAGGTCAGGAACGCGACGTCGTCGGGGCCCAGCTGCGTCCGCGGCGGCGCCTGGCCGCGGTGCTCGGCGACGAACTCGCCGAAGTCCGTCGTCCCTTCGTGCCGCTGCCGCGCCGTGCCGGCGAACAGCCGTTCGTCGTTGCGGGTCTGGAACTCCAGCTCGCTGGTCGTGAGCACCAGCCGGACGTCGGTGTCGGGGACGACGTCCCGCGCGACCTGGTCGTAGAGCGACTCCAGGGCGACCAGCACCGTCGCCCCGGAGTCCTTCAGCAGGTAGGACAGCTCCCGCGCCCGGCTCATGGGGTTGATCGACACCATGACGCCGCCGGCCTTCCAGACCCCCACCATCGCGATGACGAACTGCGGCACGTTCTGGAGGTAGACGGCCAGCCGGTCGCCGGGGGAGAACCCGTTGGCGAGCAGGCCGCCGGCCAGCCCGTCGCTGAGCTCGTCGAGCTCCTGTCGGCTGATGACGCCGTCGAAGTACCGCAGTGCGTCGCCCGAGGGATCCCGGGCCAGGCCGGCACGGAACATGCTCAGCGCGTCGCCGAACTCGATGTCGTAGTCCGCGGGCTGGTCGCCGTAGAGGGCCAGCCAGGGGCGGTCGTCGTAGTCGCTCACGAGGTCCTACTTGATGGCCACGGGGTTGACCGGTGCGCCGCTGCCCTTGGCCACCTTCAGCGGCGCGGCCACGTAGAGGAACTCGTACTTCCCGTCCTCGGCGCAGTCGGCGGCGAGCTGCTCCAGGTCGGCGATCTCGGTGAGGGTGACCCCGAGGTTGCGCATCAGGGCGTTGTGCAGCACCAGGGCGACGCCGTTGTTCGGGTCGATGGTGACCTCGTTGGCGATGGTGTCGGTGACCAGGTTGGGGATCTCCATGTCCTGGAACCACCGCACGAGCTCGGGGCTGTAGACCAGGCCCGGCTCGTTGAAGCCCTCGTAGAAGGCCTCGCCCTGCTGGAAGAACAGCGACAGGAAATTGGTCCGGATGACCAGGACGTCGCGCGGCCGGATCTCCACGCCCTGCGCCTGCGCGCAGGCCAGGAGGTCCTCGTGGGTGAAGGTCTCGCCCTTGTCCAGGGTCTCCTTGCCGCGGAAGCGGGCCATGTCCAGCAGGACGCCGCGGCCGACGACGCCGCGCTGCGCGATCGGCTCGACGCTCGCCTTCTCCAGGCCCCCGATGGTGGTGCGGGCGTCGTAGCCGTTCCAGAGCTTCCCGCCGTACCAGACGTGCCCCAGGCCGTCGTACTGCGTGGATCCCTGGAGGAAGGCGTTGATCTTGTCGTCGGCGTAGTGGAGACCGCCCGGGTACTGCGGGGCGTCGGGGGAGTCCCAGGTCGACTCGTCGAGGATCTGGGTCCGCTCGGCGGGTGTCCGGCCGGGCCAGACGGGGTCGCCCTTCGGGTCGCCGATCAGCCGCTGCAGGGTGAAGACCTTGCCCGAGGTCACCAGCTGGGCGGCCGCCAGCACCTGTTCCGGGCCCAGGTAGTTCAGCGCCCCCACCTCGTCGTCCGGGCCCCACTTGCCCCAGTTGGTGGGCGAGTCGGCGAGCAGGTCGTCGAGGGCGGGAGCGGTGGGGGGCGCGTCGGTCACTGGGGCCTCCTGGGCTGGGAGTCGTCCGGTCGCGGTCGGGCGGCGACGGTGCCGCCGAGTCTTCCGCCGGTGTGGTGCTGATCACAAGCTCGTGCAACATTCGCTGCAACCCCGTCGCACCGGTCGCAGAGAGGGACGCCATGAGCACCGCCTTCCCCGCCAACCCCGAATCCGTGTTCACCTATGGGGCGCCGCTGCTGAAGTTCGGGAGCGGAGCCTCCGACGAGATCGGCTTCGACCTCAGCCGGTACGGCGTCCGGCGCGTGCTCGTGATCACCGACGCGGGCCTCGCGGCCACCGGCATCCCGCAGCGCGTGGCCGACCAGATGGGCCAGTTCGGCATCGACGCCCACGTGTACGACGGCGTGCACGTGGAGCCGACCGACGTCAGCCTGGTCGCCGCGATCGACGAGGCGCGCTCCACTGGGCCGTGGGACGCCTACGTCGCCGTGGGCGGCGGCTCCAGCATCGACACGGCCAAGGCGATCAACCTGCTCACCACCAATCCCGGCGAGCTCATGGACTACGTCAACGTGCCGGTCGGCAAGGGCCAGGCGCCGTCGCAGCAGCTGAAGCCGCTCGTCGCCGTCCCGACCACGACGGGCACCGGCTCGGAGAGCACCACGATCTGCGTCATGGACGTGATTGCGGCGCGGGTGAAGACGGGGATCAGCCACGCGTGGCTGCGCCCGACCCTGGCCGTGATAGACCCCGACCTCACGCACACCCAGCCACCCGGGGTCACTGCCGCGTCGGGCATGGACATCCTGTGCCACGCGCTGGAGAGCTACACCGCCCGCTGGTACACCAGCTACGAGCGCAAGACCCCCGACCAGCGGGTCCCGTACTGCGGGTCCAACCCGATCTCGGACATGTGGGCGGAGAAGTCGCTGACCCTCCTGGCTGGCTCGTTCCGCCGGGCGGTCCGGCACGGCGACGACGCGCAGGCGCGCGCCGACATGTCGATGGCCGCGACGTTCGCCGGCATGGGGTTCGGCAACGCGGGAGTGCACATCCCGCACGCGAACGCCTATCCGATCGCCGGGCAGGTGAAGGACTTCCACCCGAAGGACTACCCGGCCGACGAGCCGATGGTGCCGCACGGGATGTCGGTGGCGCTGACCGCGCCGGAGGCCTTCCGGTTCACCTTCGAGGCATCCCCGGAGCGGCACGTCCGCGCGGCGCAGCTGCTCGCCCCCAACGCCGGCCTGCCGACGGAGCCCGCCGAGTTCCTGCCGCTGGTCCTCGCGGACCTGATGCGCGACATCGACATCCCCAACGGGGTGGGGGCGGTCGGCTTCGGCGAGGAGGACATCCCCGACCTGGTCGAGGGGGCGATGAAGCAGCAGCGCCTGCTGGCCACCAGTCCGCGGGAGGTCACCGAGGACGACCTCGCGGGGATCTTCCGGCGGTCGATGTCGCTGTGGTGATCAGGGGAGCTGCACGACGCTCTTGGTGACCTGTGCCGCGGCGACCACCACGCCGTCCACGCTGGCCTCCGACCGCAGGAAGGCGACGGCCCGGCCGCGGCGCAGCACCGAACCGGTGATGTCCACCCGCTTCCCGGCGGCGACCGGGCGCAGCAGCGACACCGACATGTCGTGCGTGACCGCGTGCTCGCCGTCGCCGAGGTGGGGAAGCAGCGCGAGGAAGCCGGCGACGTCGAGCAGCGTGTAGACGACGCCGGCGTGCAGCAGCTCGGCCTGGTTCTGCGCCGGCGCATCGACGGGGAACCAGACGCCCGCCGGCGGGTCGGCCGGGTCGCGCAGCCGCATGCCGAGGAACCGGTGGAGAGGGATGTCGAGCACGGCCTGCACGCGGGCGGCGAGCACGCTGTCGGAGGGCACCGGGGCCACCTCTCGTCGGGGGACCCCGGGAGCCTCGCATGCCCGCCCGCTCAGTCCGACGTGCCCCGGATCCGGACGACGAGGTGGTGGAAGCCCGCGACACCGCCGAACAGCCCGCCGATGTGGATCACGTCCACGGTGGTCATGCGGTCGGGGTGCGTCTCGGCGGGTTGCGGGAGCTTCGACAGCGCGTCGGCGAACGCCTCGTCGAAGCTCAGGCGCGGTGACATCCCGGTGGCCTCGGGCGCCGGCGACCCCGCCTCGCCGTCCGCGTCGGCGACCGCCGCGGCGAAGGGAGCGAGGCTCTCGCCGCACTCCTCGATGTGCACCTCGTCCTGCCCGTCCGCGTGGTGCACGGTCACCGCCGGCCGGTCGGCGGGGAACACGACCACCTCGGGGTAGCGGTAGGGCATGAGGACGTCCGGCCAGATCCCCGGGAGCTCGCGGCGGACCAGGTTGTACTGCTGCGGGAAGATCCGCAGCGGGCTCTGCTGGATGTCCAGCTCGTAACCGGGCGTGGGCAGGTGGCCCTCGGCGACGATCAGGACGTAGCGCCCGGCGCGGAAGGCCCGGATGCTGCTCCGCTGCGCCAGCTCCCAGGCGGCCGTCGTCCGGGTGGGCAGGGTGGTGGTCACAGCCGCTCTCCTGGTTGCTCGATGTCGAGTCGCTCCTGGCGGGTGGCACCGATGACCTCGATGCCCGCGGTGCCGAGGAAGGTGGTGACCGCCAGGCTGACCTCGTAGGGCTTGACCACGGGGAGGCCAAGGCCGTGCAGGGACCCGACTACCTCGATGCCCCAGTACTCCGGCTGCCGGACGTGGACGAGCGGGACGAGCCGCACGTCCATGGAGGCGTAGGGCTTGGTGCCCGAGACCCGCAGCACGTACTGGGGCGGGAAGCTCTCCGGGGTGACGACGTCGGCGTCGTCGAAGTCGAGGTGGTCGGGGCGGTAGACCTCGACGTCCCCCTGGTCCTCCTCGCGGGAGTGGACCCAGTGCCGGAACAGCTGCGGCGGTACCTCCGCCGTGGGAGGTGCCTGCTCGGTCGCGGTGTACGTCATCGGTCCCCCCTTGCCGTCGCACCGGTCCGATGCGGTCCCGGTGGAGCCTCGCGGGCGCGCCGTCACGGTGGCGTCACCGCCGCGTCACGGCGGCGCGATCGTGGGAGGGCTGCCGGCCGGGTCGTCGCTCAGAACCGCCAGCGGAGGCCCGTCGGCCAGGCAGCCGGCCGGTAGACGATCGTGCCGGTCGTGGCGGGCACGTCCAGGACGACCGTCCCGGTCGCGGGCGTCTCCGGGCCCGGACCGCCGTTCGGCCAGCGCTCGGCCTCCGTGAGGCACGCCGCCGCAGCTGGCGTGGCCACGTCCGGCACGCTGCTGCCGTCGGCCCCCAGGTAGCGGAAGTCGCCAGCCGTGACGGCCGGGGTGGCGCCGCCGGCGGCGGGGGCCGGAGCGACGAGGACCCGCACGTGCAGGGCGACGAGGTGGCCGTGCCCGGGGGGCGGCACGGCGGTCCCGGAGCAGGACGGGTCGGCGGCGACGCGGTCGAGAGCGATGGAGAACACGACCCGGCCCGCGGCGTCGCGCTTCTCGTACGTCTCGCCGAGGACGAGGTACCGGTCCTGCGGCGGATCGGTGGCCGGTGGGGGCTCCGCGGTGGGCGGCTGCTCTGCCGGCGGCGGGTCCGTCGGTGGCGGGTCCGTCGGTGGCGGCTCCGCAGGGGGCGGTTCCGTCGGTGCCTGTTGCGTCGGGGGCGGCTCCGCGGCCGGCTCCTCCGCCGGTGGCTTCTCGGCGGGTGGCTTCTCGGCGGGTGGCTTCTCCGGCGGGGGTGCCTGCGAGGCCGCGGGTGGGGGAGCGCTGGACGGGGTGGCGGCGACGGTCGGCCGCGGGCCGTCGTCTCGGGCCCGCCCATCGGCCGGTGTCCGGGGCGCCTCGGGCGCTGCACCCGGCGGATCGGCCGGTGGTGCCGTCGGGTCTGCGGAAGTCGGGCCGGCGTCGGCCGGCGGCACCGGCTCCGACGGCTCGGACGGCCCGGACGGCCCCGACCGCTCCGAGGGGTCGGCGGAGGAGGCGTCCAGCTTCTCCGCCGCAGGCTGGTCCGGCTCCTCCGCCGGCGGGCCGGCGCTCAGCGGCACCGGGTCGGACGACGCGGCGTCGGCCGCGCGGGCCGCGGCGAGCGCGTCGTAGCGTGCCTCGTAGTCGTCGACGACGACACCGATCGTGGGAATCTCGAGCGGTCCGCCGGTCGGTGGCGACTCGTCGACGGCGGACCAGACCCAGTCGTCGGACAGTGTCGCCGGCACATCCGGCTGCCGGCGGGGCTCCCCGGGTGTCGGCTGCACGGCGGCCACGACGGCGGCGACCGTCAGCACGCTGCAGCAGGCGGAGAGGAAGGGCACCGAGCGGCCGCGGCGGCGCGGCCTGCTGTGCTCACCCATAGAGAACCCCCGCGCCCCGGAACGATCGCGGCTGTAAGCCTTGCCCGGTGCCGTGCGGCGCGTCCACGGTCCGGACGCCGGTCACGCGCCGGTCTCCCCGGCCGGCCGGAGGAGCGCGGCGCGTCGGTCGTCGTGCGCCGACCCGTCATGACGCTCAGTGAGGCCCGCGCTCCCGGTCGCCGAGCCGGACAGGGCGAGCACCGCCGGGGGTGCTCGCCGGGCGCCGCCCCGGTGGCACAGTGGCGCCATGGCCGGTTGCTGCGACCCCCGAGGCTGCGACCGCGTCTTCGACGACCGGTTCGCCCGCCGGACGGCGGCCCGCTACCGCAAGCGCGGCCTGGACCGGACCGCCCGCCGGATGGTCGACGTGCTCACCCGGACCGGCGTGCAGGGGGCGACGGTGCTGGAGATCGGTGGCGGGGTCGGCGAGATCCAGCTCGAGCTCCTGAAGCGCGGCGCCGCCTCGGCGACCAACCTCGAGCTCTCGCCGGCATACGAGGCCGAGGCGGCAGCGCTGATCGAGGAGGCCGGCCTCGCGGGCCGGGTGCATCGCCGCCTGGTGGACATCGCCACCGATCCGGCCGCGGTGCCTGCGGCCGACATCGTGATCCTGCACCGGGTCGTCTGCTGCTACCCCGAACCGTCGGCCCTGCTCGGGGTCGCTGCCGACCACACTCGCCGTCAGCTCGTGTTCAGCCATCCACCGCGCAACGTGGTGTCCCGGACGGTCGTCGCCACGCAGAACCTGCTGCTCCGGCTGTCCGGTCGCGAGTTCCGCACGTTCGCGCACCCGCCGGCCGCGATGCTGGAGGTGCTGGCCGAGCACGGCCTGCGTACCGCCGTCGTCCACCGGTCTCCGGTGTGGCACGTGGCGGCAGCCACCCGGTGACTCGGCGGACGCCTCTCGTTCCGCGTCCCGTGCGGATCGGTGACCGAGGCGCGCCGGGTGCCCGGTGACCGGTCAGGGGCCGGCATCGATGCGGTCGCGCGCCGCCGAGGGCCACGGCAGACCGGCCGGCAGGTCGTCCCGCCACGGGTGGACGGCCTCCACCCACCAGGTGGCGCCGGCACGGGCGTGCTCGGCGTGCCGTTCGTGCCTGGCGTCGTCCTCGCCGTCGCTCTCACCGGGGACGGCGAGGTCGAAGGGGGCCGCACTCGTCCGGAGCGTGCTCATGCGCTCCGCGACCGCGGCGGTGTCGGTGACCTCCCATGGCCCGTCGAGGCGCATCGGGACGACGCCGTCCCAGCGCGCCGCGCGCGTGAAGGGGCGGCTGCCCGGCCAGGTGCCGCCGACCCACACCGGGATGCGCGGGCACTGGAGCGGCGGCGGGTAGTACACGGCCGACCAGTCCGGTTTCGCCGTCCGGAAGAAGCGGCCCTCGTGGTGGACCGGCTTCGGCGACGGCCGCCGCGTCGACGCCGTCGCCGAAGCAGGGGAGGGAGAGCCCGAAGTGCATGGGCCGACCATGCCCCCATCCGCGCCCCCATCCGCGCCCCCATCCGCGCGACCTCAGCCGTCGTTCGCCCGCAGCGCGGCGCCACGCCTCACCTGAGCGCGTCGACCGGCTGCCGCACGCCACACCCCTCGCTCCCCGCTCCCGGTGGTGACGGGCGCGACCAGCGGACCGGGGATGTCTCAGGCGGGTTGCGCCTGCAGTCCGGCCGCCTCGATGCCGGTCACGGCCGCGGCCTCGTCGTTGTCGGAGGTGTCCCCCGAGACGCCGACGGCGCCGAGCAGCGTGCCGGCCCCGTCACGGACGAGCACGCCACCCGGGACCGGGATCAGGGCTCCCACGGCCGTCGTCGCGGCGGCGATGAAGTAGGGCTGCTGCTCGGCCCGCGCCATGAGGGCCCGGGAGCCCATGCCGAGCGCGAGCGCCCCGTGGGCCTTGCCGAACGCGATCTCGAACCGCTTGTTGGAGGACCCGTCCTCACGCTCGGCCGCCACCACGTCAGCACCGGCGTCGAGCACCACGACGGTCAGCGGTTTGAAGCCCTTCTCGCGAGCCGCGGCTCGCGCGGCCTCGATGATGGCGCGGGCGGTCTGCAGGTCGATGGCCAAGACGGGTTCCTCCCGGTCGAGCTGGTCTGCGGCGTGGGCGTCCGTGCGGTGGATTCGGCTCAAGGGGTCGGGCTCGGTGCCTGGTCCGCGAGGACGGCCTCGCGGGTCCGCGGCTCCTCGCCGCCGTCGTGGGTCGCCTTGGCCCGCTGCCGCCACTGCGTGAGCGCCCGCTCGGTGTAGCCGTTCGGCTCCTGCCGTCCGGAGAAGACGAGGTCCAGCGCGGCCTGGAAGGACGGGCTGCGGTCGAGGTCGGCGCACATCGGCTGGTAGCCCGGTTCACCCGCGTTCTGCTCGTCGACCACCGCGGCCATCCGGGCGAAGGTCTCGCGCACCTGGGCTTCGTCGACGAGCCCGTGGTGGAGCCAGTTCGCGATCTGCTGGCTGGAGATCCGCAGCGTCGCACGGTCCTCCATCAGGCCCACCCCCTCCAGGTTGGGCACGGTCGAGCAGCCGATCCCCAGCCCGACCCAGCGCACGACGTACCCCAGGATGGACTGCGCGTTGGTCTCCAGTTCGTGCCGCTTGTCCTCGTCGGACAGGTCGGCACCGCCGTTCGGGAGGACCGGCGGGACGAGGAGGTTGCGCCGGTCGGCGAGCGGTCGCTTCCTGAGGTCCTGCTGCACCGCGAGCACGTCCGTCTCGAGGTAGTGCAGCGCGTGCAGGGTGGCCGCGGTCGGAGACGGGACCCAGGCGGTGTTCGCCCCGGCCCGCGGGTGAGCGCCCTTGGTGTCGAGCATCTCGCGCATCGCCGCGGGCTTGGCCCACATGCCCTTGCCGATCTGCGCCCGTCCGGCGAACCCCGCGCGCAACGCCACGTCGACGTTGCGGTCCTCGTACGTGGTGAGCCAGGTCTGCGTCCGCTGGTCGTCCTTGCGGACGACCGGACCGGCCTCGAAGTCGGTGTGGATCTCGTCGCCGGTGCGGTCCAGGAAGCCGGTGTTGACGAAGATGACCCGGTCGGCCGCGCGGGCGATGCAGGCCTCGAGGTTGGTCGAGGTCCGCTTCTCCTCGTCCATGATGCCGATCTTGAGCGTCGTGGGCTCCAGCCCGAGGGCCTCCTCGACCGCGGCGAGGAGCTCGACCGACAGCGACACCTCGTCGGGGCCGTGCATCTTCGGCTTGACGATGTAGACGCTGCCGGTGCGGGTGTTGGAGTAGCGGCCGTTGCCGCGCAGCTCGTGCAACGCGGCGGCCGCGGAGACGACGGCGTCGAGGACTTCCTCGAGGATCGGCCTCCCGGCGGCGGTGCGGACCGCGTCCAGGCGCATGTGGTGGCCCACGTTGCGCACCAGGAGCAGCGAACGGCCGGGCAGGGTCAGTTCCGCCCCGTCGCTGCCGACGTAGGTGCGGTCGCCGTGGACCGAGCGCGTCACGGTGCGCCCGTCCTTGCCGAAGGAGGCGGTCAGCTGCCCGGTCCGCAGGCCGAGCCAGGTCCGGTAGGCGCCGACCTTGTCGGGACCGTCCACGGTGGCGACCGAGTCCTCCAGGTCCACGATGGTGGTCACCGCGGACTCGAGCACCACGTCCGACACCCCGGCGTGGTGCTGGGTGCCGACCCGGGTGGAGGGGTCGATCGCCAGCTCCAGGTGCAGCCCGTGCCGGCGCAGCAGGACCGCGGCCGGGTGGTCGCCGTCCCCGTCGCCGGGCCGGTGCCCGGCGAACTGGGCCGGGTCGGCCAGGGTCGTCGTCCCCGCCGCCGTCTCGACGGCCAGCTCGCCGGGTGAGGGCACCCGGTAGGCGACCACGTCGGCATGGCTGCCGTCGGCCAGCGGGAAGAAGCGGTCCAGCAGGCGGTCGGCCTCGGCGATGACCTGCGCACCGCGGCGCTCGTCGTAGCCGGGCTCCAGCTCGTGGTCGAGGGGCAGTGCGTCGGTGCCGTAGAGCGCGTCGTAGAGCGAGCCCCAGCGCGCGTTCGCGGCGTTCAGGGCGTACCGGGGCACGGTCGCGGGCACGACCAGCTGCGGCCCGGGCACCTCGGCGATCTCCCGGTCCACCCGCTCCACCCGGATGGTCGGCTCGTCCACGGGCAGCAGGTAGCCGATCTCGGTGAGGAACGCCTCCAGCGCCTCGACGTCACCGGCACCGTGCTCCCGGTGCCACGCGTCGATCTGCTCCTGGAGCTCGTCACGGCGGCGCAGCAGCTGCTCGACCCGGCCGGCGAACCGTTCGTCGAGCTCGGCGACGATCGCCCAGAACTGCTCGGGCGTCAGGTCCAGGCCGGGGACCAGCTCGTCGGCCACGAAGTCGCGCAGCGCGGGGTCGACCTGCAGTCCGCCGGTGCCGGTCGCGTCGGTCATGCTCTCCACGTTCGTCTCTCCCCTGTCTCCGGGACCGGTGTCTCGATCTCGGTCGCCTGACTGAACTGTCTGAACTCTGTGCGGTATCGCCGTCGTCCCGTCCGGACCTCGACTGCGCTGGGGCTAGAAGCTGCCCGGCTCGGCGGTCCGGGCTTCGAGCCGGGGCCGAGCGCTGCGTGCGGTGGCCGCAGCGATCGGGTCCACGCCCCGGATCGAGGCGTCCAGCAGCTCGACCGGGTGGAACATCGGCAGGTCGCCCGGCCAGTACCGGCGGATCTGCAGCAGGCAGCCGGGGTTGGCCGTGGCCAGCGCGTCCGGCTTCACCGAGAGCACGTTCTCGACCTTCCGTCGGCCGAGCTCCTCGGCCGGCTCGGGGTGGACGAGGTTGTAGATCCCGGCCGAACCGCAGCAGATCTCCGCCTCCGGGATGTCGGTCACCTGGAGCCCGGGGATGGTGCGCAGCACCTCGCGGGGCTGGCTGCGGACGCCTTGGGCGTGCCCGAGGTGGCAGGCGTCGTGGTAGGCCAGCCGTGCCTCGATCGGGTGCCGCGGAGCGACGGGGCCCAGCTCTGCCAGCAGCTCCGAGACGTCACGGACCTTGGCCGAGAAGGCGGCGGCCCGCTCGGCGTACTCCGGGTCGTCCCGCAACAGCCGTCCGTACTCCTTGAGGGTGGATCCGCAGCCGGCGACGTTGGAGACGATCGTCTCCACGTCGACGTCCGCGAAGGCGTCGATGAGCCGCCGCGCCCGGTCCAGGGCCTCCGGCTCCCGGCCGGCGTGCTCGCTGAGCGCGCCGCAGCAGCGCTGGGTCGGCGGGGCGACCACCTCGCACCCCTCCGCGGCGAGAACGCGGACGGTGGCCTGGTTGACGTCGGCGAAGAACACCCGCTGCACGCAGCCGGTGAGGAAGCCGACCCGGCGCCGGGTGGTTCCGACGGCCGGCGTGACGGCGGGGGTGCGCGTCGCCAGGCGGCGCAGCCTGGCCGGGGGCATCAGGGCCTCCACTGCCTGCAGCCGTCGGGGCAGCAGGGACACCAGCCCGCTGCGGTGCAGCAGGGCGCGCAGGCCCGACCTGCGGTACAGCTCGCCGAGGACGGCCGCGACGCGCAGCCGGCTGGGGTACGGGAACAGCGCGAAGATCAGCCCGCGGAACAACCGGTCGAGGAGCGAGCGCCGGCGATGCCGTTCGAGCTGCGGCCGGACTGCCTCGATCAGCTTGTCGTACTGCACGCCGGACGGGCACGCGGTCACGCAGGCCATGCAGCCCAGGCACATGTCGAAGTGCTGCATGTAGGTGTCGTCGAGCGCGACCTTGCCTTCCTTGCCCAGCTTCATGAGGTAGATGCGACCGCGGGGCGAGTCCATCTCCTCGCCCCACAGGGCGTACGTCGGGCAGGTGGGGAGGCAGAAACCGCAGTGCACGCAGTCGGAGATGAGCTCGTCGGACGGCGGGTGGTGGAGGTCGAAGACGCCGGCACCGTTGCCGATGGCCACCGGATCGACGGTCACGCGCTGGTCCTCGTCGCGGCTGATGTCTGTCATGACGTTCCGGGGTCCTCTCCGGGGGCCGAGGGCGGGAGCCACGAGCCGAGCCGGCCCGGGGCACAGCGACCTTGGGGGTCGAGTCGCCGGTGCAGGGCACGCAGCAGTCCGACGGACGACGGGGGCGGGCCGAGGGGGTCGACCTCGGCGTCGACCGCCGGGGGCCGGTCCCGGAGCAGCACGCTGCCACCGAGCGACAGCACCCGCTCCCGCCATGCAGTGACCGCCTGGCCCACCGCATCGGGCGGGCCGGCGAACCGTGCGGTGTGCAACCCGAGGGCCGGCCGGGAGGCGAACCGGGTGTGGACGCCGGCGGCGTCCCCGGTCTCCGTCAGCGCCCGGGCGACGTCCGCCGTGGAGCTGGGCAAGGTGCCGGCGGCGGCAAGGGTCGTGTCCTCGACCGGCTGGTGGCCCTCGGCCAGCCGCCGCCACAGGTCCTCCTCGGCGGTGCCGGTGTGCCACTCGACCGGGACGTCGCCGTCGCCGAGCAGGTCCAGGGCGGCCGTCCGCCGGCCGTCGACGCCGGACGCCGTGCCCTCGAACCGGACGGCCAGCAGCCCGCCGTCGGCGTCCCCCCAGTCGACGGCGGCCGGCTCGAGAGCGGAGGCGCGCAGTCGCCGGGCGAGCTCCCCGGCCCGCCCGATCGGGGCGGGCACCGTCGCCGTAGCGCTCGCCTCGGGGCGCGGGTGCAGCCGGAGGACGACCTCGGCGATCAGTCCCAGGGTGCCGAGGGAACCGTAGAGCAGCTTCGGCAGGTCGTAGCCCGCGACGTTCTTGATGACCGTTCCGCCGCCGTGGGCGACCGTGCCGTCGGACAGCACGAGAGTGACTCCGATGACCAGGTCCCGGAGAGCGCCGTACTTCAGCCGCCGCGGTCCGGAGTCACCGGTGGCGAGCAGGCCGCCGATCGTCGCGCCCGCGACCTCCGATCCTGGGTCCAGCGCCAGCCACTGCCCCTTCTCGCCGAGCAGGGCCTGCAGGTCGCGCAACGGCATCCCGGCGCCGACGGCGACCGTCATGTCCGCCGGGTTGTAGGCCAGGACGCGGGAGAGTCGCCCGGTCTCGACGACCATGGCCGGCTCGGCCGGGCGGCCGGCCCAGGCCTGCTTCGTCCCGGCACCGCGGAAGAGGAGCGGGCCGTCGGAGCCGCGCAGCAGGTCGGCAGCCTCGGGAACCGACTCGGGCCGCTCCACGGCGACGGATGTGCTGTTCGCCAGGGTCACGACGTCCTCACAACCGCTCGATGACGCCCGCGGACTCCAGCGGGTGCGGACGGTACGGGCCGGGGCGCTCGCCGCACAGCCTCGGCGTGGGAAGGACCTTGCCGGGGTTGCAGATGCCCTGCGGATCGAAGGCCGCGCGGATCCGGGCCATGACCGTGAGGTCCTCGGGTCCGAACATCTTCAGCATCGAGCACGCCTTGTCGCTGCCCACCCCGTGCTCACCGGTGATCGACCCGCCCTGCTCGACGCAGAGTTCGACGATGGCGGTGGCGAGGTGCTCGGCCCGTTCGGCCTCCCCCGGAACGGCGGCGTTGTAGAGGACCAGGGGGTGGAGGTTGCCGTCCCCGGCGTGGAACACGTTGGCCACGCGCAGGCCGGCCGCGTCGGCCATCTCCCGGATGCGGGTCAGCGTGCTGCCGAGCCTGGTGCGGGGGATGACGCCGTCCTGGACGAAGTAGTCCGGACTGATCCGTCCCATGGCCGCGAAGGCGGCCTTGCGCCCCTTCCAGATCCTGGCCCGCTCCAGGGGGTCGGCGGCGATCCGGATGTGGGTGGAGGCGTTGCGACGGCAGATCTCCTGCACCCGCTCGAACTCGGCGTCCACCTCGACGCCGACCCCGTCCAGCTCCACGACGAGAGCGGCCGCGCAGCCCAGGGTGTAGCCGGCCTGCGCGGCCTTCTCGCAGGCCTCGATGGCGAGCTCGTCGAGCATCTCCACGGCGGCCGGGACGATTCCGGCGGCGACGATGTCGCTGACCGCGTTCCCGGCGTGCTCGGCGTCGGGGAAGTCGGCGACCAGGGTCCGCACCGCCTCCGGCCGGCGGAGCAGCCGGACGGTGATCTCCGTGACGATCCCGAGCGTGCCCTCGGAGCCGAGGACCAGCGCCCGCAGATCCGGCCCCACCTGGTCGGGGGAATCGCCGCCCAGGGTGACGACGTCGCCGGCGGGGGTGACGAACGTGAGCGCCAGCACGTGGTTGGTGGTGAAGCCGTACTTCAGGCAGTGCGCGCCGCCGGAGTTCTCCGCCACGTTTCCGCCGATGGTGCACACGATCTGGCTCGAGGGATCGGGCGCGAAGTAGAGGTCGTGCCCGCCGACCGCGGCCGAGATGCCGGCGTTGGTGACGCCGGGCTGCACGACGGCTCGCTGGTTCGCGACGTCGACGGAGAGGATGCTCCGCATGCGGGCCAGGCCGATGACGATGCCGTCGGCCACGGGCAACGCCCCGCCGGACAGTCCCGTGCCGGCACCCCGCGCGACGAAGGGGATCCGGTGCCGGGCGCAGAGGCGGACGACGGCCGCGACCTCCTCCGTCGTCGCCGGGAGCACGACGAGCGCCGGGGTCACGCGGTAGCCGGTCAACCCGTCGCACTCGTAGGTGTGCAGCTGGGCGGGCTCGCTGATGAGGCTTCCCGGGCTCACGACCGCGGCGACCTCCTCGCGGAAGGCGGCCGTCACCTTCCCGCTGACGCCGTCGGGCAGCAGCTCCAAGTACTCCTGCGCGTAGACCGTCACCGATGGGCCTCCTCTGCATCCGAGCCCCTGCGATCACGCCTCGGGGTGCGTGTCGTGCCTAGTTCACACTGCCCCATGGTTTACCGCTCTTCAGCTCGCGCGGCTCGGTGCCGGCGCGCCGGTTCTACGTAGGTCGCTGCGTTCGACCGTACGGGGGTGAGCTCCTCGTCGGTCAGGTTGCGGGGCGCAGTGTGCCGGGCATCCCGGCGGCCGCCTCGATCGCGCCTCGCCGGGACGCGTCGGGGTTCCTCTGCAGGTTCTTCTCGAGCGGGTAGGACATGCACGAGCCGAGCGTGCCTGCTGTCCCGTGGCGGCGCGCAGCCGTCTCGGCCGCCCGTCCCCTGTCCCGGAGGTCCTGCTGTGTTGCCCTTCTTCACCCTGGTGCTGGCCTGTCAACTGGCGGGTGAGGCGCTCGCTCGCGTCACCGGCCTGCCGGTGCCCGGTCCCATCCTCGGGCTGGTGCTGCTGTTCGCCGGGCTGACGGTGCGCGGCCGGCCCGCTCCGCGCCTGGAGGAGTCCGCGGACGGTCTGTTGTCCCACCTGGCGCTGCTGTTCGTCCCGGCCGGCGTCGGCGTCGTGCAGTACCTGCCCACGCTGGCCTCCGAATGGCCGGCCGTGAGTGCATCCGTGGTCGGCGGTGCGGTGCTGGCCATCGCCGTCACCGGGCTGGTCATGCGCGTCCTCAGCCCCGAGCCGAATCCCGCCGATCGATGACCGGCGACCTCTACAGCATCTGGGTCTACCTCGCTGAGACGCCGCTGGTCGGGTTGACGCTGACGTTGGCCTCCTACGTCGCCGGCTCGTGGCTGCACCGGCTCAGCGGCTCCCGAGCCATCCTCAATCCGGTGCTGCTGGCCGTGACCATGACCAGCGTCGTGCTGGCCGTCACCGGGATCGACTACCGGACCTACTTCGAGGGCGCGCAGTTCGTGCACTTCCTGCTGGGCCCGGCCACGGTCGCCCTGGCGGTGCCCCTGTACCGGCAGCTGCCGCAGCTCCGACGGCTGGCGCTGCCCCTGCTCGCGGCTGTCGGCGTCGGCTCGCTCACCGCGATCGTCACCGCGATCGCCATCCCGGCGGCCCTGGGCGCCGCCGACCAGACGCTGGTCTCACTCGCCCCGAAGTCGGCGACCGCGCCGGTCGCGATGGGCGTGTCCGAACTGCTGGGCGGCGCTCCCTCGCTGACCGCCGTGTTCACCATCCTCACGGGGATCACCGGCGCGGTCTGCGGCGGAGCCGTGCTCGACCTCGTCCGCGTACGGGATCACCGGGCTCGCGGGCTGGCCATCGGGGTCGTCGCACACGGCATCGGGACGGCTCGCGAGATGCAGGTCCATCCGACCAGCGGTGCCTTCGCGGGGCTGGGACTGGCGCTCAACGCCGTCACGACCGCGCTGCTCGTTCCGCTCCTCTTCACGGTCGTGCCGCCGCTGGTCCGGCTGACCCATTAGAGCCTTGGGGGAGCCGACTCTCATCCCAGGTCGTCCACGGCGGCGGCCGGCCGAGCGGAGGGCGCTGCCCGGGAGGCCACGGCGTCACCGAGTTCGTCTGCGCCGTCGTCTCCGGGACAGGGCCGCGGCGACGCGCCGGGGCGACGGCGCTGCCGCCCCGCCATGACGGCCCTGCGAGCCGTGTGGACGCCGGCTCGGTGCGGGGCGAGCGGGGTCGGGCCGGTGGGTGCCGGCCCGACCCCGCCGGATCACCGCCGGTTCGCGCCCGGGACGAGCAGCACCTTCCCCGCGTCGCCGGTGAGCAGCTCAACCGCGGCCTCGGCCTCGTCGAGGGACAGGCGGTGGGTGATCAGCCAGTCGAGGTCGATGCGACCCGACTGCAGCAGGAGACTCCCTGCCGCCCGGAGCACCGCTGCCGACCGAGGAGGCGCTGCAGGCGCGCTACGGCGTCTCGCGGAGTGTGGTCCGGCAGGCGCTGGGCGACCTCGCCGACCTCGGACTGATCGTCCGTCAGCGCGGCCGCGGCAGCGTCGTCGCACCGCGCCCTGAGCACCGGCGGCGCGCGGACCAGGCCGGCGGCCTCCGCCAGCAGGTCGAGGCCAGTGGTCACCACCTCCGCACCGAGATCGTCGGGCTGGCGGTCGACGAGGCGCCGTCCGCTGCCGCCGCCGCGCTCGGGGTGACCGACACGTGGCGCCTCGAGCGGATCCGGCGGGTGGAGGAGGAGCCGTTGGTCTTCATGCGGACGTGGTTGCCCAGGGAGCTCTTCCCGCACCTGTCGGCCGAGGACCTCGACGGCGGCTCCCTGCACGACTGGATGCGGGCCCGGGGCGTGGAGCCGCAGGGCGGCCCGCGTCAGTTGCAGGCGGTACCCGCGGACGAGGCCGTGGCCACCCACCTGGACCTGGGCGTCGGCGTGCCGGTCCTCCTCCTGCAGGGGGTGACCCGGGACCAGTACGGGCGCGGGCTCGAGTGGTTCACCGCCTGGCACCCCCGGCCCGACACCGTGTTCGACGTGGACGCCCACGTCGGGCCCCGTCCGCCCGGGGCGGGCGGGGGCGAGGAACTGGGACGGGTGCGCGAACTGGTCCAGGAGCTGGCCCAGCTGCTCGGTACGCGGTCCCCGCAGGCCTGAGCGGACGAGGGGTGCGCGTGGCGGACCGGCGGGCCGGGTTCAGCGGCGTGTGCCGCCCATCTGCTCACCGAATGGGATGTGCGTCGAGCCAGGCGAGGACCTGCCCGGCGTGGGCGTTGGGCGGGAAGACCGGGTAGAAGACGTGCTCGATGTGGCCGTTGCGCACCACGAGCGTGAGCCGCGAGTACAGGCGGTCGTGACCGGGCGCGGAGAAGGTCGGCAGGTCGAGCGCATCGGCCAGAGCGAAGTGCGGGTCGGAGAGCATCCCGAAGGGGAGGTGCAGCCGTTCGACGACCTCGGCCTGGTACTCGGGGTCCTGGCTGGAGAGGCCGTACACCTGTGACGCACCCGCTCGCCGGAGGTCGGCGAAGTGGTCGCGGAAGTCGCACGCCTCGGCGGAGCAACCGCGGGCGCCCGGTATCGCGTCCCACCCCTGCGGCTGGTCGACACCGGGACGGCCGGTGAGCGGATACAGGTAGATGATCGTCCTGTCGGCGCCCAGGTCGGCAAGGTTCACAGTGGTGCCGTCGCTGGCTGTCAGCGTCAGAGCGGGTATGGCCCGGCCGGGGAGATGGGCTGCGGCCCCGTCATCGGCGGGAGCGGGCAGATCCGCTGGCAGTTCGGTGTAGTCGGTCGTCACCGTGGTCTTCTCCGGTCGCAAGGTTCGGGCCGCGCTCTCGTCCAGCCTGCGGACGAGCAGGCCGCGACGGGTCGTCAGGGACGTGATCATGCGGTCGAGTTCGATGATTCTCCCGCGGTAACGGCCAGCGACAGCGAGCACTCGCCGCTGTGCTCAGCGCCTGCGCCGAGGCACTCCACGAACGGGCTACTTTTGGGTATACGCGATTAGCGTCCAGCCGGAGGATATCAGCTACCGCGCCTGCTGATCGATCCAGTGAGACGCCTTTCAAGACCTCCGAGCCTGAGCGTCGCCAGTTGTCTATCGCTTACACAGCCTGATCCGCGTCCCCAAGTTTTTCTGCCAGGGTGCTCAGGAAGATTGTCCTATCTCGATTGCCTATCGCATCGAGAATCTCGGAACTCGCCCCGTGGTTGATCCCGAGCTCGCCGGCGACCTCGCGGACGCGCTGCGGCGGCTGTCGAGGACCAGTTGTGCGGCTTGCTGCCGGAATCCCTCGGGGTACTTGCTCCGTCGGCCCACTCGGGCACTCCCTTCTCGGCTTTCGCCAAGTCCGGAGGTGTTCAGCCCAGGGGGTCACTTCACGCGCAGGGAGGCAGTGCCGCAACGGCGGCCGGGCAACCCGGAGCTTCCGGCGCTAGCCCTCAGACCCGCGTGCTGTATAGCCCGTCATCCGCTGAGAGGACGCAGCGTCCCTCCGAGGGGTGCACGCCGCTTTGTGACGCTGTGGGGGGTTGCGGCAAACGGCGGCGGGAGCCTTGGCGGCGTCAGGTGCGGCCGGTCTCGTGGGCCCACATGGCGACCTCGACGCGGTTTCGTGCGCCGAGCTTTCGCATGAGGCTGGCGAGGTGGGCTTTGACGGTGCTCGGGGTGATGTAGAGCTCGCTGGCGATCTCATTGTTGGTGCGGCCTTGGGCTACAGGCACGAGGACTGCCTCCTCGCGGGCGGTAAGCGGTTCTATCGGCTGCCTCGGTGGTGAGGTCCGTGCGTGGGCGAACGCTGCGAGCAGTCGGATAGTCACGCTGGGTGCGATCAGTGCGTCTCCGTCGGCGGCGGCGTGGATGGCCTGGGTCAGCAGGGCGGGTCCGGCGTCCTTGAGCAGGAACCCGCGGGCGCCGGCTTTGAGCGCCCCGTGGACATACTCGTCGAGGTCGAAGGTGGTGATGACCACGATCGGCAGGGGGTCGGTGACGTCGGGGCCGGCGAGGCGTCGGGTGGCTTCGATGCCGTCCATCAGCGGCATTCGGATGTCGAACAGGCCGACGTCGGGGCGCAGCTGGAGCGCCAGGCGGACTGCCTCGCGCCCGTCGGCGGCCGCGCCGACCACCTCGATGTCGGGTTGGGCGTCGAGCAGCATCGTCAGCCCGGTGCGCACGATGGGCTGGTCGTCGGCGATGAGGACCCTGATGCTCATCGTGGCGTCCCGGTTCGGGGCAGGACCGCCTCTACCCGCCAGCCCCGCTCGGCGGCGGGGCCTGCGTGGAAGGTGCCGCCGAGCAGTGAGGCACGTTCCCGCATGCCCACCAGGCCGTAGCCCGCTGGGGCGCGGCCGCCAGCACCGGAGGAGCCGTCGTCGTCGATGGTCAGCCGTACCTGGTCGGCGTCGCCTGTGACGGCGACGGTGACCTGGGTCGCGTGGCGGGCGTGCCGTCGAGCGTTGGTGACGGACTCCTGGGCCAGGCGGTAGATCGCGGCCCCGACCGCCGGGCTGAGGTC
Organism: Blastococcus deserti; assembly: GCF_042682525.1. NCBI lineage: Bacteria > Bacillati > Actinomycetota > Actinomycetes > Geodermatophilales > Geodermatophilaceae > Blastococcus > Blastococcus deserti. Next base: position 67,124 of record NZ_JBHUHP010000019.1, on the reverse strand, counting down.
GTCGAACTCGCCGGAAAGCGTTACCTCGACGCAGGGACGCGTCTGGCCATCGGTGGCGAGCTGCTCGACCTCGGCCACGCCGGGCTGCGGCGCGAACTCGGTGTCCTGTGTGGCGCGGAGCACGCCGACGATGGCGCGCAGCTCGGTGAGCGTGCGGGTCGCTGCGTCCTCGATGATGGCCAGGGCCTCGACGGCACGCTCGGGGTGGGAGGCCGCGATGGCACGTCCTGCTTGGGCCTGGATGGCGATGCCCGAGACGTGGTGGGCGACGGTGTCGTGGAGTTCACGAGCGAGCTGTTCGCGTTCGCGGGCCTTGGCGTGGTCGATGTCGCGGATGCGGATCTTCGCGCGATAGCGGATCGCGGCGCCGAGCGCGGCGGCGAACAGGAAGAACGCGTACGCCCCGACCGTGTCCGCCAGGCTGGTGGGGTCGGCGACGGTGGTGATGGGCAGCCAGAGCAGGATGACGCCGAGGCCGCTTGCGGCTTCCCGACCGGAGCCCCACCGGAACAGGGCGTAGGCCAGGATCAGCGCTGCGGACATGCTGTTCAGCAGGCCGCCTTGCGACCCGGTGAGAATTCTGACGATGTCGAGGGTCGTCAACGTGCCGAAGCAGACCGCAACCGCGACGAGCGGGTGCGTGCGTCGCCACAGCAGCGGGCCGAGGACCGCGAGCGTGTAGAGCAGCAGCAGCGGGCGCGGCGCCAGGTCCTGGCGAAACACCACTTCCACCACGGACCAGCCGACCAGGGCTACGACCAAGGCCCAGTCCCGCGGCCCCCGGTCCGGGGCATTCGTGGGTCGAGGTTCGGCCCACAGCGAGCGGAGTGCGCTGGTGGCCATCTGACCAGCCTAGGCAGCCCGCGTGCTCGGTGTATCCGCCGAAAGTACAAGAGCTCGGCTGTGCCAACGGCCAGGTCGGATCAGGCTCCGGGGCTGATGTGCCCGCCGCCGGCCTCCGTGAAGGTGGCAGCACCCACCCGATCAAGCCAAGGAGCATTGTGATGAGAACGCCTCAATCCCACACCGCGCTGGAGAATCCGCCATCGCGCAGCGCGCTGGAAGATCGGCGCATGCCCGTGCAGGCCACACTCGCAGCCGCATGGACCAGCTTCATGTTCCTGTACATCTACGTCGACTACTTCCATCTGTACAAGCCCGGTGTCATCGACGACATCCTGGCCGGCGTCGTCTTCGAGTTCGACATCAGCCCGACGTTGTTGACCATTTTCCTCACGTCCGTGGCCATCCCGAGCCTCATGATCCTGCTCTCCACGACACTGCCAGCCCGTGTCAACCGCGCCACCAACCTCGTCGTAGCAACGCTCTACATCCCCTTCTCGATGTACAACGCGGTCGGGGAGTCCTGGGACTGGGCCTTCTTCTACGGCCTCTCCATCGGACTCGAGGTGGTGCTCCTGGCCTTCATCCTGCGCTCCGCCTGGACCTGGCCACGCCGCACCGCATCACCGGCGACCCTGGCAGCCAGCCTCGACAGCGAGCCACTCCGCACGCCGCAGCAGGCGTGACTGCCCGCCCCGCGCCCGACCATCCTTCGCTCGCGCCACCCGCGGGCACGGTCACCTGTCTCAGCGTTCGCTGTTGAGCACTCCGTCCCACCCCATCCCCCGGAACGGTCCCGGTCATGATCGAGGCACGCGAGCTCACCAAGCGCTACGGCGACACCACCGCCGTGCAGTCCCTCAGCTTCACGATCGCGCCCGGGACCGTCACCGGGTTCCTCGGCCCGAACGGCGCCGGCAAGTCCACGACCATGCGCATGATCATGGGACTGGACCGGCCGACGTCGGGCACCGTCACCGTCAACGGCAAGCCCTACCGGCAGCACCGTGCCCCGCTACGCCAGGTCGGCGCCCTGCTGGATGCAAGCGCCGTGCACCCCGGCCGGAGCGCCCGCTCACACCTGCGCACCATGGCCGCCACCCACAACATCAAGGCCTCCCGGATCAGCGAGGTCATCGAGATGACCGGCCTGGCCGGGGTAGCGACCAAGCGCGTCGGAGGGTTCTCCCTCGGCATGGGCCAGCGCCTGGGCATCGCTGCCGCCTTCCTAGGCGACCCCAGGACCCTCATCCTCGACGAGCCGGTCAACGGGCTCGACCCCGAGGGCGTGCAGTGGGTCCGCCAGCTCGTGCGTGCCCTGGCCGCCGAAGGACGAACAGTCTTCCTCTCCTCGCACCTGATGAGCGAGATGTCCCAGACCGCCGACCATCTCCTGGTGATCGGCCGCGGTCGCATCATCGCCGCCGGCCCGGTCCAGCAGGTCATCGACTCCGTCGGCGGCGGCGCGGTGCGGGTGCGCTCCCCGCGCGCCGGTGATCTCGCCGCCGCTCTGGCCGCCGACGGTGCGACCGTCACCTCGCCCGAGGCCGGGATGCTCGAGGTCAGCGGGACCACCGCGGAGCACGTCGGCGAGGTCGCCTACAGAAACGCGCTGCTGCTGCACGAGCTGTCCCCGCGCCGCGCCAGCCTGGAGGAGGCGTACATGAGCCTGACACAGGATGCGGTCGAGTACCGCGCCCACACCACCCCCACCACTTCCAGGACCGCGAAGGCCGAGAACCAATGAGCACCCTGACCGCCGACCCCCCCACGACATCACACGCCGCCACCCCACCCGCCGCCGCGCAGGTGCAGCCCACCTTCGCGGGGGTCGTGCGCGGGGAGTGGATCAAGCTGCTGTCCCTGCGCTCGACGTGGTGGGCGCTGGCCTCCACCGCCGCAGTGATCACGCTGGCGGCCCTGGCCGCCGCCGCGTCCCTGAACGCCATGGCCGACGACCCCGCCCTGGTCCCGGGGATCGAGCAGATGCACGGCGCCGAGGTCATCTCCAGCGGCTTCCCCTTCGGGATGCTGACCATCGCCGTCCTGGGCGCCCTGCTCATCACCGGCGAATACGCCACCGGCTTGATCCGCTCCACGTTCGCCGCAGTCCCAACCCGGATCCCGGTCCTTGCCGCGAAAGCCCTCACCCTGGTCGTCCTGACCGCCGTCGTGACCCTCGTCAGCGTGACCCTGTCCTACGTCGTCACCATGCCCCAACTCTCGCAGTACGACCTCGTCCCAGCGCTGGACGACCCGGGCCCCTGGCGCGTGTTCGGCGGCGCCCTCTACTCCCTCATCGCCGCCGCCCTGTTCTCGCTCGGCATCGGCACGCTCCTACGCTCCACCGCTGCCAGCGTGACCGCTGCCCTGACCGTGCTGCTGCTGCTGCCCGGCGTCCTCAGCTTCATCCGCCTGGACTGGGTGGAGACCATCGTCGGCTACCTACCGCTGCCGGCGTCCTCAGCGTTGCTCAGCACCGGAGCAGCCGAGACTCAAGGTGCCTACCTCTCCACACAGGCGAGCCTGATCGTGATCGCCGCCTACGCTGTCGTCCCTATCGCGGCGGCCGCCGTCACGCTGCACCGACGCGACGCCTGACGCCCTGCATTCGATACCCCAAGCAGCTGAGCACTATGACCGCCGAGATCCTGGCCGCCGCCGAGCATCTGGTGCTGCGCCGAATGACCAACGACGACGCCGCCGCACTGGCGGCGTACCGAAGCGAGCCGGTGCAGGCCCGCTAACAGTCATGGGAGACGCCAGACCCCCACGAGGGCACATTGATGCCGCACACGACGCCCTCAAGACTTCGCGAACTGTGGGCACCGTGGGCACGGGACCCGAACCTCAAGATCAAAGATCAAGCGGCACGCTGTTGACCTGGGAATTCATCGGTGGGGCGGGTGGGGCTCGAACCCACGACCCAGGGATTATGAGGTATCTCAGAGCCCTGCGCTGACCTGCATGATCATCGGTGATTTGCCGGCTGACCTGCGGTTTCATGGTTGGCGGCCGATGGCCGTCGATGGTCCGAAACGGCCCTTTTGTGGGCACCGTGTGGGCACGGTGTGGGCACGGCCGGTACGCATACAAGGCAGGGGTACCCGGGCGGCACGCCTCGCGGCGGGAGCGGTCGGGTCGCTCCGGCAGTGTGCTGCCTGCGGGGCTTAGCGCCCGTGTGGGGACGCCTACACTGAGCCTTGCCTGTCGCGCTTAGCTTCAGGAAGTGGGCCCGGCTCCTCTCCGGACGGTGAGCGGCCGGGCCTCGCGCTGTCTACGGCGCCACCACGTCCTCGGCCGCGGTGATGTCCCCGATGCGCGCTCGCCAGGCACCTCCGGCGGAATGGCTTCAGGACAAGGCGTCGGCGACCTACAGAAGCGGGTCGCCGTGCGGCGGCAGATGCACGTAGCGAAACGGTTGGGGTCGGGCGAGGCGGCGGAGTTCCTCGATGAGCACCTGACGGTCGCGCTGATCGCGCCCTTGGCGCGACTCGATGATCAGTCGCTGCACTCCGGTGTCGAGAAGCGGGTTGACCATGCGACGGAAGCTCTCGGCGCGGACCTCGGTCTCGCGGCCCTTGCCGTAGAAGGCGAGCGCCGACAGGGCACTGACTGAGCGTCTTGGGGACTGGAGGGGGACTGGCGATCAGGACAGCGGCCCGTCTCATCCGGCCGTCAGGAAGGTCCTGAGACCCAGCTGCCGCTTCACCTCCGGCCGAGTGTGTCGGCTGCAGTGGGTCGCCGGAAGGGCGCTTCGCGTCCCTGCGGGATGGGCCTTCGGCCCACCCTTCCCCCGACCCACTGCAGCCAAGAGGGGCCGGTTGTGCGAAGCGGCCAGGAGTGCTCCACCGGCTGCGGCGCTGCTGGTTGCTCGACCGCCACGAGCGTCGGTGGTACTCGACGAGGCATCCGGAGCGCGTCGCCGTACGCGGAGGCCGTCGCTCAGATCACCGAGCTGGCCACCAAGGTCGGGCAAGTGCGGGCGCGGGGCTGGAGTGGGTGGCTGTCCCTGCCGCTCGCCCGCGCCGCGGGTAACGAGCAGACGATCAGCCGATCGTGGTGGCCACCTGTTGACTGCCCGTGCGACGGCCCAAGACCTAGGGTGACGTCGGTACGCCGAGGGTTCGAAATGACGAGGGGACGTGGTCGGGCGTGACGGAGACAACCGCTGCGAGCCCGATCCTCAACGGTCCGTACGATCCGCCGGCGCGGCACTACGAGATGGGGAGGCAGGGGCGGACGAACACAGTCAAGGAGGGACGCCGCCCAAGCGAGTCCTTCATCCCCATCCCCGCGGCCCGCAAGGGCCAGCAGAACCAGGCGGGCTTCGTCGAAGAGACGATCGACTACGACCTCACCGGCGAGCGCCGAGAGCGCAACAGCTTGGTCAACAGTCTCCGCCGGGACGTCGAGATCTGGCGGCACCGCGGCTACGAGCGGGTGACGGCGACCAGCCGCAAGCTTCTGCAGCACTGGGCGGACCCCACCCGCGAGAACCGCGTTCTGTTCGCCCAGCGGGAAGCCGCCGAGACCGCGATCTTCCTCGCCGAGGTGGCCGGCCGGCACGGATACACCGACTGGCGCCGCCAGGTCGACGAGGCCAACGCCGACCACAACTCGGGGCTGCCACGGGTCGCTCTCAAGATGGCCACCGGCACCGGCAAGACCGTCGTCATGGCCATGCTCATCGCCTGGCAGACGGCCAACAAGGTGCTGAGCCCGCGCGACGCGCGGTTCGCCAAGCGCTTCCTAATCGTGGCGCCCGGCATCACCATCCGGGACCGGCTCCAGGTGCTGCAGCCTGGACACACCGGCAACTACTACGACGAGCGCGACCTCCTGCCCTCGGACCTACGCGCGGCCGTGCAGCAGGCCCAGATCGTGATCACGAACTACCACGCCTTCCTGCTCCGCGACGCCAAGGAGATTAAGGGCGTCGCCGCCAACACCAGAAAGATTCTTCTGGCCGGCAAGACGGACGATCCGTTCACCGAGACCGATGACGCCATGGTCGCCCGGGTGCTGCGCGATTTCGCCGGCCGCAAGGAGCAGATCGTCGTGTTCAACGACGAGGCCCACCACTGCTACCAGGACAAGCCGATCCCCGCGGTCAAGGGTGCTCCCGCGTCGCAAACTAAGGACGACCTCGAGACGGCGCGCGTCTGGTTCAAGGGTCTCCAGGCGATCCAGCGCAAGGTCGGCATCAAGACGATCTTTGACCTGTCGGCGACGCCGTTCTACCTCGGTGGCTCCGGCTACTCCGAGGGCTACATCTTCCCGTGGGTGGTCAGCGACTTCTCGCTGATGGACGCAATCGAGTCGGGCATCGTGAAGATCCCGCGCACCCCGGTGGACGACGACGCGACCGGTGACCTTGTCACCTACCTACGGCTCTGGGACTACGTGGGCACGCACCTTCCGAAGAAGAGGCTGTCCTCCACCGAGGCGCTGCACGGGTGGGTGCCGCCGGCCGAGCTCGAGGGCGCCCTGAAGAGCCTCTACCGCAGCTACACGAGGGCGTTCGAGCACTGGGAGCGGACGCTCGCCAAGCACGGCGAGCCTCCGCCCGTCTTCATCGTCGTCTGCCCCAACACGGTTGTCTCCAAGCTGGTCTACGACTACGTCGCCGGCACGGAGACGGACGGCGGCGTGCTCGTGCCTGGAGAGCTTGCGCGGTTCAGCAACGTCGAGGATGGCCGGTTCCTGGACCGGCCGCGGAGCATCCTCGTCGACTCGGCACAGCTGGAGTCCGGTGAGGCGATGAAGGCCGACTTCAAGCACGCCGCGGCCGCCGAGATCGAGGCGTTCAAGGCCGACTTCCGCCGCCGCAGCCCGGGCGCGGACGCCGACTCCCTCACCGACGAGGACCTCCTCCGCGAGGTGATGAACACCGTCGGCAAGAAGGGCAAGCTTGGCGAGGGCGTCCGCTGCGTCGTCAGCGTGGCCATGCTCACCGAAGGCTGGGACGCCAACACAGTCACCCATATCCTCGGCATCCGCGCCTTCGGCAGCCAGCTGCTGTGCGAGCAGGTGGTCGGCCGCGGACTCCGCCGGCGCTCCTACGCCCTGGGCGAGGACGGCAAGTTCGAGCCTGAGTACGCCAACGTCTACGGCATCCCGTTCGCCTTCATCCCGAGCGACAAGCCCGGCCCCGATCCCTTGCCGCGGCCGCCGGCGATCATGGTCGAGTCGCTGCCCGGCCGGGAACACCTGCGGATCGAGTTCCCCAAGCTCGACGGCTACCGGGTCGAGATCCCCGACGAGCAGCTCATGTTCGACCCGGCGACGACCGAGCGGTTCCCCATCGGGCCCAGCACCGTGCCGACCCGGACAGACGTCGAGGGAGTGGTCGGTGAGGGAGAGACGGTCACCGACGATGAGGCGCAGGGCCGGCGCCGGCAGGAGGTCGCTTACCGCCTGGCTGCCCGGCTCCTGCGGACGCACCTGACCGCGCTGGGGGAAGACCCACGCCCTTGGCTCTTCCCGCAGCTGGTGAAGATCGCCCAACAGTGGCTGGAGCAGTGCGTCGACGTCGCCCCCGGCTACGCGATCGGGCACCTGCTCACGTCGACGGAGGGCCAGGCCGAGGCCGCGGAGGCGATCCATCGGGCGATCGCCGTCCAGGCCGGCAGCCGACGCGAGCGGCTGCGCCCGATGATTCGGCGCTTCGACCCGGTCGGCTCGACGGCCGACATCGCCTTCCCGACGCGGAAGGCCGTGGTGGCGACGGAGAAGTCGGAGGTCAGCCACGTCACCCTGGACGGTAAGGACGGCAACACCTGGGAACAGCTGCTGGCTGCCGAGTGCGAGCTGCATAGGGACGTTCTGTCGTACGTGAAGAACGACCACTTGGGGTTCGTGATCCCGTATGTGCACAAGGGCCGGACGCACTCCTACCTTCCGGACTTCCTCGTCCGGTTGAAGCCGCGTGAGGACGACGTGGTGCGGACGCTTGTCGTCGAGGTCTCCGGCAGCCAGAAGAGCCCTGGGCCGACCAAGGCCAAGGCCGACACCGCCCGCGACCAGTGGTGCGTCGCGGTGAACAACCACGGCGGCTTCGGGCGTTGGGGCTACGTCGAGATCACCACCATGCTGGGCGTCCGGGAGCGACTCTCCGAGGCCATCGACCTGCTGTACGCCGACGCGCCGATCATCGGCGATCCCGATTTGCTCGACTATGACGAGGTCACACGTGGTGCCTAAGCCGAACGGTCCGAAGACTCCGACGCCGGTCGAGGCGATCGAGCACCTGGACACCCGGGTCAACCTGCCGACCGCCGATGCGGTCGAGGACTTCGGGACGCCGGAGCTCGAGGCCATCCGTACGGTCGCGCTGGCCCGCGACGCCAGCCTGGACCCGCAGCTCATCTGGAAGGGCAAATACCCGCACGGCGACCCGACAGCCGGGACCGATCTCGTCGTCGACGCTCCGCCGATCTACATCCAGGAGAAGATCGACCCGCGGGTGCTGGTGGAGAACCTACGCAGGACCGCCGCGCCGGGTCAGTCAGAGCCCGAGCTGTCGCTCTTCGAGACCTTCGACGGCCTCGATGAACTCGACATGATCGAGTACTACCAGCACCAGGCGAACTGGTCGAACCGGATGATCCTGGGCGACTCGCTGCAGGTCATGGCCTCGCTGGGGGATCGAGAGGCGCTGCGCGGTCAGGTGCAGATGATCTACATCGACCCGCCCTACGGAATCAAGTTCGGGTCGAACTGGCAGGTTTCCGCTCGCAGTCGTGATGTCAAGGACGGGAAGCTCGAGGATGCTGCCCGCGAGGCAGAGCAGATCAAGGCTTTTCGGGATACGTGGGAACTAGGCATCCACTCATATCTTTCATATTTGCGGGACCGACTCGTGGCGGCTCGTGAGCTGTTGACCGAAAGTGGCTCGTGCTTCGTTCAAATCGGAGACGAAAACGTCCACTTGGTCCGATCATTGATGGACGAGGTCTTCGGGGATCAGAACTTCATCAGCCTCATTACGTTCGCCACCACGGCGGGGGCTACTAATGAATTCCTGCCCTCCGTTTCAAACTTCATCTTGTGGTATGGCAAGGATCACACTCGGACGCGATTCAACCGTGTCTATGCCGCGAAGGAGGCGGGCGGTGCCGGCGCCTCGAAGTACGGATCCGTGGACGCCTCAGGCAGGCCGTACCGGTTGGACAATCTGACCAGCCAGAGCCAAGGTCGGGCTAAGGGTGAAGGTGCAGCCTCGTGGTTCCCCGTACATATCGACGGCCGCGACTTTTATCCGACTATGCAAAGTAGGTGGAAGACGAACGAAGCTGGCATGGCTCGCCTCTTGCTTGCTGGCCGTGTGGCGAGAACTCGCAACACTCTCTCGTACGTGCGCTATTTGGATGACTTTCCGGCGTTCGCCATCAATAACGCCTGGATGGATATTGGGGGTGTGCAGAGTCGGGCAGATCCGAAGATTTACGTAGTGCAGACGGCAAGTCGGACGATTGAGCGCTGCATGCTGATGTGTACGAATCCTGGTGATCTAGTCCTGGACCCAACCTGCGGGTCGGGGACGACCGCGTATGTCGCCGAGCAGTGGGGGCGGCGATGGATCACCATTGATACCTCACGTGTGGCCCTTGCGCTCGCACGTCAGCGCCTGATGGCAGCAAAGTTTCCCTACTACTTTATGGCTGACTCCGTGGAAGGCCGCGCCAAGGAGGAGCAGCTCAGCGGCAAGCCATTACCGCCGACTGAGGTCACGAATGACATCCGCCGTGGCTTTGTTTACGAGCGCGTGCAGCACATCACGCTGAAGTCGATCGCAAACAACCCGGACATTTGCGAGGGGATGTCACAGGCTGAGATCGACGCCGCGATCAAGCGGCATGCCGACTTCGAGGTCCTCTACGACAAGCCGTACGAGGACAAGTCGAAGGTTCGCGTCACTGGTCCTTTCACTGTCGAGAGCCTCTCGCCGCACCGGTCGCTGGTGTTCGCGGGCGGTCCCGACGATGTGGAGCACCGGGAAACCGTCAGCGAGCAGACCGCTGCCGCCGATGCCTCCGCGCCGACGTTCGAGCAGTCGATCCTCGACAACCTCGCGAAGGCCGGCATCCAGAACGGCAAGCGCAAGGAGCGCATCCACTTTGCCGGGATCGAGCCGTACGCCGGCATCTACATCCAGGCCATCGGCGAGCGGGCCGCCGCCGACGGTGAGGAGGTCGCGCCGAGTCGGGTCGGGGTCGCGATTGGCCCGCAGTACGGCACTGTCTCGCCGACGTTCATCAAGTCGGCTGCGCGTGAGGCAATCCGGGCCGGCGACGTGGATCTGCTGTGCGTGCTGGGCTTCGCCTTCGACGCGCAGGCGACCGAGGTCACCGAGTCCGATGGAGTGACGGTCGAGGCCACCGACCAAGGCTTCGCCTCGGTCGCTGGTGAACGCACCGTCGGTCGGATCCGCGTACTGCTCGTTCGGATGAACGTCGACCTGCTGATGGGGGAGGACCTCGCCAAGACCGGTGCCGGCAACCTCTTCACCGTCTTCGGTGAGCCCGACATCGAGCTGCGCTCCACGGACGGTGGCCAGGTCGTCATCGACCTGAAGGGCGTGGACGTCTTCGACCCCACCACCGGTGAGATCCGCAGCGACGACACCAGCCAGATCGCCCTCTGGATGATCGACACCAACTACAACGAGGAGTCGTTCTTCGTCCGCCACTGCTACTTCACCGGCGGCAACGACCCGTACAAGCGCCTCAAGGCCGCGCTGAAGGCTGAGATCGAGCCGGATGCGTGGGAGTCGCTCTACCGCACCGAGTCCCGGCCGTTCGACAAGCCAGAGACCGGCCGGATCGCCGTCAAAGTCATCAACGACTACGGCGACGAGGTCATGAAGGTCTTCGAGGTGTAGTCGAAATGGCTGTCGAGACTTCGTCCACATCGCGCCATGCTGGAAGGAGCAGTCGTGCCCGCCCTCACTGCTGAGCAGCAGGAAGCCATTGACGGGACTGTCCGGGGCCTGGCAACCCACGACGTCGAGGTCCGCAGCGTAGGCATCGAAGAGCGCGAGGATCCCGGCGGGCGGTACTTACTGGTCGAGGTGAAGCTTGCGCCACCCAAGGGCGACACCTGGCCGGCGGATGCGTTCTACGAGTTTCGCCGGCGCGTGCGCGAGGTCGTCGCCCAACGTCTGGGCGAGGATTTGGCCTTCCAAATCTCCTACGTCGCCGCAGCCAGCGGCACAACCTCCGGCGGTAGCAGTCATACGCCGCTCGACCCGCGAGGCACGCCCGCTCGGAACAGGGAGTGACCACAGCCCGTCCCATTTCCGTCGCGGAGCTGCTCGACCTCGCCGACGAGTTGGCGGGGCGCGGCGGGACAGGGCCGCCGACGGCGATCAAGCTGCGCCGGTCCATCAGCAGCGCCTATTACGCCCTGTTTCATGAGCTCTCGTTTCGCGCCACGCAGCGGCTGCTGGGTTCAGCAAGCTGGGGCGCCACGGAGGCCGCGGTCGCCCGCTGGGTCACGCACACCGACCTCGCCACCCTCGCGCGGGCGGCCACCGGTGGCGGGAGTCCGGCGCTCCGAGTGGCGCTCGGGTGGATGAACGAGGAGGTCATCCGTATCGCCGAGGCCTTCTTGGACCTGCACGACGCTCGAGAGCGGGCCGACTACGACGACACGTTCGACGTCTCCGCTGCCGTGGTGCTCTCTTTAGCCGACCTCGCGCGTGACTCGGTCAACCGGTCGGTCCGGATGATCGACTCGGGCGATCCGACCTACAACCGATTCCTGGCCCTCGCGATGGGTGGGGTGAAGGTCGCCAAGAACAGGTGACGCGGCCCCTGCCTACCTGACCGGCAGCGAAACTCTCGGCGGGTCAGCCGGTCCTCGGTAGTCCTGCACTTCCGCGGTCTCGGGCAACCCTCAACGTCCCTGATAGGCGGGGGCGCATCTTGAGGGCTCGACCTACGAGGCGCGCTCTCAGCGCGGTTCACCTAATGGGGAGGCCCGTGAAGCGATGCATCAGGGGAGCCGAGGCTGTTGCGGATAGCGGTGAGCGCGGCGTCCTTGTCCTCGTCCGTCCAGTTAGTGCGCTCTGGCCAGAAGGGACCCATGCCGTCGTGATCCCAGCGTGGGACAACGTGGACGTGTAGGTGCATGACTGTCTGGGTAGCGGCAGTTCCATTCGACTGGATGATGTTGAGCCCCTGGGGGTTGAGGGCCTCCCGGACGGCTCGCGCGATTCTTAGGGTGGCTTCGGTCAGGTATTGCGCGGTCCCGTCATCCAGTGCCCAGATGTTCGGGATGTGTGGCCGCGGGATCACGAGCGTGTGCCCGATAGTCGCAGGCTCCAGCGGAAAGAGTGCGACGACCTTCTCTGTCCGGAGGACCACTCGCGCCGGTTTGTCACCGGCGACGATCTGGCAGAAGTCACAGTCAGGATCCGCGGACATGGGCTAGGACCGCCTGTAGCCGCTGGCAATCCACGACTCGATGTTGTTCTTGATGCTGGCGTACACCTGGGTGCTGTCGTACCCCGGAGGGTCGAAGACCGGGACGAAATCGGCATAGGTGAGGCGGCTGTCGGAAAAGCCAAACTGTGCAAAGGGGTTGCTTCCGGCGGTTGCGGTGCGCTGGTGCTCGTCCTTGAGCGCGTGAATACGGATACCGAGGAGTGGCTTTCTGGACATCCAGGCCTTCTGAATCTCGTACTTCACCCACCTGCGAGAGGCGGTCTGAGAACCGATAAGGACCACCACGGCCCCCTTGTAGGCCATCTCTGTGTCGATCCAATGCTGTACCGCGTTGTCGCCGCGGGCCTTGACAGTCTCCCACTTCTGAGCAGGCATGATCTCCTGCCCATCGATAGCGCCCATGCGCAGGATCTGCTGAACTCGCCAGTGGTCGTTCTGATAGTGGAAACTGACGAATGACGATCGAGACATGCTGCTTCCCTTCAACCAGCCATGAGCCGACAGAGTGGCGTTGTTCTTAGCGCTTCTCGGGTTTCGGTCCGGCGGGGCGTGGACTTGGCGGCTGCTGATTATGCTTGCCGGGCCTTCCGGGGCTCGGGTTAGGAGCAGGCCGGGGTTGCGGGGGTTTCTGGGACTTGGGCACAGGTCACCTTCGGGCTAGATCGATAAAGAGAAGGGTCACCTCGACGAGTACGACGAGGATGCTTGCTGCGTAGGTGCTGTGCATTCGGCGCAGGAGAACGTCGTTCTTGGTGTACTCCGCGTCGTATCCGAGCGAGGTGCTTCGCATCATGTGGCTGATGTCGTCCCCCTTGTCAATCCAGCTGTCCATGACCTTGCCGTCCATAACCAGAGTTAGGGTCCGCGGCAGAAGTATGTAGACGGACAAGAGCGCGACCATTACGAGACAAGCGAATGCACCCCACGTCCACGCGGTCAGATTGCTGGCGCCCCGGAGGGACAAACCGCCGATGACGGACGCGGCGATCGTGCTAAAGCCGATGGTGGCCGTGGCTCTGGTCCGCAGACCCTCTAGGTCCTTCTTTTGCTGGTCGATGCTCCGGCGAGCCTCGTCGAGCACGAGTTGATCGCGCGGGTCCACGGGGATGGAAGACCTAGTGTCGGACTCACCTTCCGCACTGACGTCGACCTCCTCATCGCGGGACCGGTGCGGTTCGGGCGAGCGCATGGACGCAGGTTACGAGGACGGTCTGACACTCTCGCTCTGCATCCGGTGCTCGTAGGGCTGAGGCCAGATGGTCAGGCACTGGTTGTTCGGAAGGGCGACCGCCGGCTTCTGCGCAAGTGTCGTCTGGAGGAGTAGGACCTCAACGACTGCGGCGAAGCCGGGCAGGCCATCGGCCGTCCGGTGGAGTGCTTCTCAGCGGCAGACCGATGAAGCTCCAAGACGGGGCTGATGGCCAGACGCATGGACACGTGAGAGCCGGGAGCGCCTCTGCTGCCTCAAGCCGCAACCCGTCCAGGTACTTCGGTCTCCGGTCCCGCCCCCGGTGCGGCGGGCTCGCGCTTCCGTGCGACGTGTCCGGCGTCCGGCGGAGGATGGGGTGTCGGTGCTCGCACGTAGCATCGGCCAGGCGATGTAGGAGACGCAGCTCCACCCGGGAGGATCCCCGCTCGATGGCCGGCCGCAGCACCTTCTTCAGCTTCCACTACGAGCGGGACGTGTGGCGCGCGAGCATCGTGCGCAAAGCCGGCCAGGTCGACGCCCGGGCCGCCGCCGGCTGGACGGACAGTTCGCTATGGGAGGAGGCACAGAAGAAGGGCGATGCCGTGATCCAGAAAATGATCGATGACGCGCTGGTGGGCACCAGCGTCACCGCGGTCCTCATCGGCGCGAAGACCGCACAGCGACGGTGGGTGAAGTACGAGATCAAGAAGAGCATCGAGCGGGGCAACGGCCTGCTAGGCGTGCACATCCACCGGCTGGAGAACGCCAAGGGGCTTACCGACGTCCAAGGCGCGGTCCCGACCGGGCTGATCGGGCACAAGGTTTACACCTACGACCGCAATCGGTTCGGCGCCTGGGTTGAGAAGGCGGCCGTCGCTGCCGGCAAGAAGTGCCTGAAGCACCGGCTGCTCTACTGCGCAGTCTGCGGCTGACGTGCCGGGCGAGTTCCCGGCTACCAGGGCGCGGTTCCTGCGCGAGTACGCCGACGACGTCGAACAGGGGCGGGCGGCCCTGCTGGTCGGGGCCGGGCTGTCCCGCGCGGCCGGGTTCGTCGACTGGCGGGGTTTGCTGCGCGACCTTGCGTCGGACCTCGGCCTGGACATCGACGAGGAGTACGACCTGCCGGGCGTGGCCCAGTACCACCTGGATGCCAACAACCAGGACCGCAGTCGTCTGAACCGGATGCTGCGGGAGCACTTCCAGCATGCGCAGCCGGTGAGTACCAGGGCCCATGAAGCCTTGGCCCGCCTCCCGGTCCGGGACGTGTGGACCACGAACTACGAGGACACCCTTGAGCGGACCTACGAGGCAGCCGATCGCGTCGTCGATGTCAAACGGCTCAGCGCTCAGGCGTCGTGGACCTCGGACCGGCCGGGCAGCGACGCAACCGTCTACAAGATGCATGGGGACACCGATGACGTTGGCTCGGTCGTCCTATCTCGGGAGGACTACGACACCTACGAGGCCAAATACCCGCATGTGCCGCGGGTGTTGCAGGCGCACCTGACCCAGAAGACCTTCTTGATCGTCGGCTTCAGCCTGACCGACCCCAACATCGATCACGTTCTCGCGCAGCAGCGTGCCGCCTTCGGTGCTAACCAGCGGCAACACTGGGCGGTCTTCAAGCGCGAGGCCGCTGGGCGCGAGGCGGTGCGTCAAGGGTTGCGCATCCGCAGCTTGAAGCGCTATGGCATCGAGACGGTGCTGGTGGACGACTATAGCGACGTCCCCGTGTTGCTCGAGGAGCTCGCCGACCGCCTGGCCCGGCGAAATGTCCTGGTCTCTGCCTCCTCCGGCGACGCCACCTTGCTGCCCGGCAGCGAGCGCCAGCGCATCGAGACCATCGCCGAGATGGCCGGGCGAGCGATTATCACCACCGGCCACAACCTGGTCTCCGGCGTTGGCCTGGGCGCCGGCGCCGCGGTCCTGGCTGGCGCCGCCGAGCAGGTGTACCGCGGTCACGCCGATCCCGCGCGTCGCCTCGTGCTGCGGCCGTTCCCACGACCTGCGGCGGCGACGCCAGCGGAGCGAGCCGAGCTGTGGACCCGTTGGCGCGAGGACATGGCGCGCAACGCGGG
Organism: Blastococcus deserti; assembly: GCF_042682525.1. NCBI lineage: Bacteria > Bacillati > Actinomycetota > Actinomycetes > Geodermatophilales > Geodermatophilaceae > Blastococcus > Blastococcus deserti. Next base: position 51,561 of record NZ_JBHUHP010000019.1, on the reverse strand, counting down.
GATCGCAATCTTCATCGCCGGATGTCGGGACGACGGGCAGGGCAATCCCGAGGTCGCGGCTGGGGTACTCGAGGAGTTCAAGATCGCCGTTGAGCAGGGATGGGCATGGCCGCTGCCCATCGGAGCGACCGGCTGGGCAGCGCGAGAGCTGCACGTTCGCGTCTGGTCCGACCGCCAGCGCTACCTTCCCGACCACACGCCCTGGGAGGACCTCGAGACTCTCGGTCTGGCGGATGCGACGGTTGAGCAGCTCACCGGCGCACTGGAGCGCCTGCTTCGTTCCCTGCACGCGTCGGCATCTACGACCGCCTGAGCGCCGGGTTACCACCGAAGCTGTAGACGGTGATACGAGCCGGAGCCCGGCCAGCCGTCGGTCGGAAAGCTCGTTGCCCGTCTGGCGGGGCCCCTTTCTCAGCCTGAGGCGCCGCCCCCGCGGACCGGCTCCTCGCTGATGCGCGGTGATCGCGGCCAGGGCGGCTGGTCGCCCGCCGCGCGGCGATGTGGACGAGACGACCTAGCCGCACGGGCCGGCGAGGTTCGCTGCGCTGAAGGTCACCGTCCTTCGAAGGAGGCGGACTACATAGGCCCGACTGCCAGCCGAGAATAGCCATACATCATCAACAGCGCTCTAGATTCCGATCCCTTTGGCGCAAACGATCTGTAACGGGCATTCGCTTTCGTGACGCGTCAAGCCCTTACTGCAGAACGGCACGCATGCTACCAATAGAGGTAGCTCGGGCCCCGCTTCGCGGGGCCCATCGTCGTCTCTTGGGGTGACATGTTGGTCATTGTTGGGTGGCGTGGAAATTGCACGGCGGAATGAAGGTCTACGCCGGTCCGCCAGCGGCTGCCCGGGCGTATCTGGAGGCCGACCGCGGCCGCGCTGATGACTACTACCTGGCCGAGGGCACCGGCCTGGCCCGCCGCTTCACGGCCACCGCCGGGCGGGTGGAGGAGCGTGCGCCGTTGACGGGGGAGACCTACGAAAGCTGGGTGGCCGGCCGGGACCCAGATACCGGGCAGCCGCGGGGGCGGCTGCGTATCGACGAGCGTGCGGTGCGGTTCGTCGAGGTGGTGGTCAACGGCCCGAAGTCCTGGTCGTTGGCCGCCGCGGTGCACCCGGACATCGCCGCCGCCTACGACGCCGCCCAGGACCGCGCCGCGGTCGAGATCATCGGCTGGCTCGCCGGACACGCGACCACCCGGGTCGGCCCGCGCGGCGGGCAGTTGCAGGTGCCGCTCGAGGTGCTGGAGGCCGTGACGGTGCGGCACTACACCTCCCGCGCCGGAGATCCGCACCGGCATCTGCACCTGCAACTCAACGCCCGGGTGTTCGCCGCCGGAAAGTGGCGCGGGCTGCACACCGTCGGCGTGCGCGACTTCCTCGCCGCCATCAACGGAATCGGGCACGCCGCGGTCGCCTGCGACCCGCAGTTCCGCACCGCGCTGGCCGCCCACGGCTACACCCTCGATGCGACTGGAGAAATACTGGAGCTCGCCGAGTACATCGGTCCGTTCAGCGCGCGGGCGGCGCAGATCGGGCGCAACCTGGATCGCTACGAACGCGACTGGACCGCCGCGCACCCCGGCGAATGCCCGGGGCCGGCGCTGCGGCGGGCGTGGGACGCCCGCGCATGGGCCGACGGCCGCCCGGACAAGGTCACTCCCCGCTCGGGCGCCGACCTCACCGCGCGGTGGCGGACCGAGCTGGCCGCCCTCGGCTACCACGACCCCGACCGACCGGTCCAGCTGCGATCCAGCCCGATCGGCGCGCTGGACCGCGACCGCGCTGCCGACCAGATGCTCACCCGGCTGGCCGCCGGCCGCTCCGCCTGGAACGCCGCCGACCTGCGCGGCGAGGCCGAACGGCTGCTCTCGGCTGCGGGCGTCGTCACCGAGGCAGCGGTGCGCGGCGAACTGGCCGAGGACCTCACCGCCCGCGCCCTGGCCCGCTGCCTTCCGCTGCTAAACCGCGACGGAGTGCCCGAGCACATCCGGACCTGGACCTCCCCGGCGGTGCTCGAGGTCGAGGCCGACCTGGCCGCCCGCCTCGCCGCCCGCGGCACCCACCACGGTGCGGATGCCGACCTCCGACCGGTCCGGGTGGCCGGCCTGGAACTGTTGGACCCCGGTCAGGCCGCTACCGCGGCCGCGCTCGCCGGGAACCGGCCGCTGGTGGTGGTGGAGGGCGCGGCCGGCGCGGGCAAGACCACCACCCTGGCCGCAGCTGGTCGACTGCTGGGGGAACAGGGGCGGCGGCTGGTGGTGGTCACCCCCACCCTGAAGGCGGCCGGGGTCGCCTCCGCCGAGGTCGGCGCCACCGCCGGCTCGGCGGCCTGGCTGGCCTTCCAGCACGGCTGGCGCTGGACCGACGACGGCGCCTGGACCCGGTTGACCCCCGGTGAGGCCGACCCGGCCACCGGCCGGCTCTATGCCGGACCCGGGGAGAACGCGCGGTTGCGGCCGGGGGACATCCTGGTCGTCGACGAGGCCGGGATGCTCGACCAGGACACCGCCCGAGCCCTGCTGGTCGTCGCCGACGAGCACGACGTCCGGGTGGCGCTCCTCGGCGACCGGCACCAGTTGGCCGCGGTGGGCCGCGGCGGGGTACTGGACCTTGCCGTGCGCCGGGTCGACCCGGCCGCTCACGTGACCCTCGACCGGGTGCACCGCTTCACCCGCATCGACGATGCCGGGCAGACGGTGCCCGACACGGAGTACGCCGACCTGACCCTGGCCATGCGCGACGGCGCGGATGTCGGCCGGGTGTTCGACGCGCTGGCCGGCCGCGGCCAGGTCCGTCTGCACGCCGACGCCGCTGCGCTGCGGGAGGCGCTGGCCGCCCTGGCCGCAGAGCTTCACCGCCGGGGCGAGCAGACAGCGATCGTGGTGGACACCCGCGAGCAGGCCGCCGAACTGGGCGCAGCGGTCCGGGAGAGGCGAGTCGCCGACGGGCTCGTCGATGACGTCCGGGTCGCGGTCACCGGGGCGGGGCAGCGGATCGGCGCCGGGGACCGGATCGCTACCCGCCGCAACGACCGCTGCCTGGGTGTGGCCAACCGGGATATCTGGACCGTCACCGCCGTCGGTCCTTCGGGGGCGCTGGCCGTCGTACCGGACGATGTCACCCCGACCGGCGCCGTCTCGGCCGGTGTCACTCCGGGTGTCACCCCGGCCGGAGCGGGGGAGCGGGTGCTGCCCGCCGGCTACGTCACCGCCCACGTCGAGCTTGCCTACGCCAGCACCGCGCACGGGGTGCAGGGCGACACCGTCACCTCGGCGCATGTGGTTATCGGCGAGCACACCGGCGCCGCGTCGGCCTACGTCGGCATTACCCGAGGCCGCACCGCGAATACCGCGCACCTGGTGGCCGCCGACCTGGCCGAGGCGCGGCAGCAGTGGATAGCGGTGTTCGGCCGCGACCGCGCCGACCTGGGCCCCGGCCACGCCGCGCAGCTCGTCGCCACCGAAGCCGCCCGCTACGCCCAGCCCCGCCCACTCGACCAGGTGCTCGCCGAGCTGCGCGAGGCGTGGACGGTTGAGCAGCGCTGCCTGGATCGGCTGGAAAGCCGTCAGCCGCAGCACGACACGCTGCGCGCTGTCGTCGCCCTTCAGGCCGCCCAGAAGCTCACGCAGGTCGGTGTGCTCGGCCGCACTCCTGGCCCTGCCGAGCGGCTGAGCGAAGTCGACCGGGGCATCGCGGCCGCTGGACAGGAGCTGGCCGGCGCGCGGGAACGCATCGCCGCACTGTTGGCCGACCCGACCCTGCTCGACCAGCCCGCCGATCGGCTCATCGCAGAACGCAACGCGTGGCGCGCCCAAGACGCCGATCGATCCCGGTTCCCGGCAGCCCTGCGACCGACCGCCGTCGACCCCGGCGTACCGCGGCCGGAGTCCGAGCGCCGCTGGCCCTCCCTCAGCCGGGGCAGCGCGGCACCCGGCATCGGGCGATGAGCCGCACCGGCGACTGCAGAACAACTGGAGAATCCCGGCAGGATCTTGCGGTCGGCTGTCACCAACGGGCCCCGTTTGGCGCCTTCTACAGGCGATGGGGCCCAGCCCATCCGACCAGGACCGGAGCCGACCATGACGGACCACACCGCCGGCAACGACCCCGAACTGCTCACCATCACCGAGGCGGCCGACCTCCTCCGCGCGCCGGTCGCCACCTTGCGCTACTGGCGCCACCTGGGCACCGGCCCGCGCAGCTTCCGCCTCGGCCGCCGCGTCCTGTACCGCACCGACGACCTCCACGCCTGGATCGCGCAACAGCACGCCCAGGCCCTCGACCGTCGATGAGCGGGCGTCGTCCACAGGCGTACGGGCCTCCCCAGAGACTCGAGACGGCGTTGACCCGGGGAGCCGTCGTGGGCACGGTCGACTGATGGCCGGCAGCATCACGGTGGACGTGCTCAGCGACGGCAGCAAACGGTACCGGTCGCGGTACCGCGATGCTCGCGGGCGGCAGCACGAGAAGCGGTTCACGCGCAAGGTCGACGCCCAACGATGGCTTGACGAGCAGACGTCGGCGATCGTCACGCAGACCTGGACGGCGCCGGAGCGTGGCCGGGTCACCGTGGATGTCTGGGCGGAGCAGTGGCTCGCCGCGCAGACCGGGCTGAAGCCCAGCACGCTCTACCGCTACCGGTCGCTGCTGCGCGTCCAGATCCTGCCGCGCTGGGGTCGGCACCGGCTGGCCGACGTCACCCATGCCGAGGTCGCCGCGTGGGTGGCCCAACTCGTCGACGGCGGCCTCGCGCCGGCGACGGTGCGGCAGGCGCACCGCGTCCTCGCACTCATCCTGGCCCTCGCCGTCCGCGACGGGCGCATCCCGCGCAACCCGGCATCCGGCGTGCCGCTGCCCAGGGCCCGGCGCGCCGATCCCCGGTTCCTCACCCGCACGGAGCTGGAGCGGCTGGCGGACGCAGCGGGGGAGTACGGCGACGTCGTCCGTCTGCTGGCGTACACCGGCCTCCGGTTCGGCGAGATGGCCGCCCTACGGGTCCGCCGGATCGATTTCCTCCGCAAGCGGCTCACCGTCGCCGAGAGCGCCACGGAGGTCGGCGGCACCGTCGAGTACGGAGCGCCCAAGACGCACCAGCAGCGCACCGTGCCGATCCCGAGCATCCTCGTCGAGCCCCTGTCGCGCCGCTGTCAGGGCAAGGGCCCGGACGACCTCGTCCTGACTTCGCCGGGCGGCGCGGTGCTGCGCTCGGGCAACTTCCGGCGGCGGTTCTTTGACCCGGCGGCCATAGCCGCCGGGCTCGAGGACCTCAGCCCGCACGACCTCCGGCACACCGCCGCCAGCCTGCTGGTGGCCAGCGGCGCGAACGTCAAGGCGGTCCAACGGATGCTCGGTCACGCCTCCGCAGCGATGACCCTCGACGTCTACTCCGGGCTCTTCGATGACGACCTCGGCGCCCTCGCTGACCGCATGGATCTCGCCCACGAGGCGTCCGTAACAAGACGTCACGGTGCGTAGTGTGGGCACGGGCTCCCGTCGTCAAGATCGGCGATGGAGGGTGCCTTCACGGCACGCCCGGAGTGCCGACCCCGGCATCGACCAGCGCCTACTAGTCCACCGTCTCCCCGCGGGTCCGTCTAGCCGCTAGCCGTGACTGTCCCGCCCCCGTGCGCCAAGATCGGTACATGTCCTCGCATTAGAGGCCGCAGGTCACCAACAGCGCACCGGTCGGCTCTATCGACCTGCCTGCAGAGGGGCTGGGCCCGGAGCACCTACATCGTCGAGGTCAGAGCCTCGCGGCCGGGATTGGGGTCGACCAGATCTGGCTGGGACTGGGGCAGGTGCTGGATTACCGGTGGACCTTTTCCGACGCCCAGCCGCCGACCCCGGTGACGGCGGTGCTGCTCACCGAGGAAGCTCCTCGTGACCCGCACTGGGTCCAACGTCTTGCGCTGCGGCGGGCGTGGTGCTGACCTGGCCCGAGCGGATGGCGGTTGACCTCGGTCGGTGGAGGCCCATCGGTTCCGTCGTACGTGCCTGGTACCACAGTCGTCGTGCAGACCAAGCAGTGCTCGATGTGCCGGGAGTGGAAGCCCGTCGACCAGTTCTACTGGAGCAAGACGCATCAGCGGTGGGTGGGCAAATGCAAGCCCTGCCACCGGGAGCGGGCGAACGAACTCCGCAGGGAGCGCAGGGCGCAGCTGACGCTGGACGAGCGCGCGGCCGAGAACCACAAGCAGTACGACCGCGATGCCGAGCGCAGGCGAGAGATGGGTGACGAGGCCTGGCGCGCCTACCGCCTCGCTCTGTTCGACGCCTACGTCGCGGAGGCCCGTCAGAACCTGTGGCAGTACCTCCGCGCGCACCCGTGCGTCGACTGCGGCGAGCCCGACATCGTCGTCCTGCAGTTCGACCACCGTGATCGCGAGTCCAAAGAGATGATCGTCAGCCGGATGATCGCCTCAGGCCGCCGTTGGCCGGTCGTCCTGAAGGAGATCGAGAAGTGCGACGTCGTCTGCGGCAACTGCCACGCCCGCCGTACCGCGACACAGATGGGGTGGAGAAAGGCGCAACCTCAGGGGAGGCAGGCTGAGGCAGGCTGAAACCGCCGGACGAGGACGCGACCATGGAGACGAAGCAGTGCCTGCGCTGCCTGGAGTGGAAGACCGTGGACAACTTCGCCTGGGACAAGGCACGGCAACGGTGGCGGGCGTGGTGCAGGCCTTGCGAGAACGCCGGGAAGGCCGAGCGTCGGAGGCTCCGCCGAGCGCAGATGACGCCGGCGGAGCGGGCCGCCGACAACAAGAGGCAGTACGCCCGCGACGCCCGCAAGAGGGAGACCATCGGTAGTGAGGCCTGGCGCGCCTACCGTACTGGGCTGCACAACGCGTTCGTGGCACGGAACCGCGAGAACTTGTGGCAGTACCTCCGCGCGCACCCCTGCGTGGACTGCGGCGAGCCCGACATCGTCGTCCTGCAGTTCGACCACCGTGACCGCGAGTCCAAGGAGATGAACGTCAGCCAGATGATCCACTCGCATGGATGGGCGGCGATCGTGCGCGAGATCGAGAAGTGCGACGTCGTGTGCGTCAACGACCACCTGCGGCGTACGGCGAAGCAGTTGAGCTGGAAGAAGGCCTTTCCCTGGGAAACGCCGCTGACGGTCCGCCCCAGGCCGGCGTCGTGTAGTCGTCATGCGCGTACTCCGGCATAGGTATTGCGTTCTCGAGCCTGCCCTACACGCCGAGCTCCGCCACCTCAACCGTCGTTCTCCGCTGCCGCAACCTCCACTCGACGAGGAAGAACTTGAACTTGCTGACGTTGCAAGCCGCGCACGCCGGCACGACGTTCGCTGGGGCGTGCCGTCCACCTCGGGCCAGCGGGACAACGTGATCCATGTGGGGACGCGGGGTCCGCTTGCCGCAGTAGGCGCAACACCCTCGGTACCGGTTCTTGACCCGGAGCCACTCCCAGTCGGTGACCTCGACGTAACCCGGATTCCCAAGCATCCGGGCCCGTCTGTTCTCCTTGCGCAGGGTTGCGCTCGGGCGCCCGTTACGACGACGGTCGGCCGCCGTCGCCTTGCACGGCAGTGAGCAGGTGAGGGCGTTTGACTTTCGGTGCGAGATGTCAACGCTGCACACCACGCAGAGGCGAGGCTGGCTCGGGTCGCGCTCCGCACCAGGGTCGCCGTACTTCTGCCACCGCTGGTAGTGCTTCTGGCAGTAACCGTGAGCCTTGATCTTCAGCGCGCAGTGCTCCACCTGGCATGACCCGTTCCGGTGAACGCGCTCCTGCACATCCTTGGGGTTCGGCGTCCCGTGTTTGACGGTGCGCTGGTAGTGCCGGCTGCACATGCCCCGAGCCCGCGTTGGGCTTGAGCAGCCGGCGACTGTGCACTCCCTTCGCACCGTCATGGGGCACACACTGACAGGCACGTAAGCCCTGGGCCGCGAAGGCGAACGCGCGCCGCGTGGGGTCGGGGGAGAGAAGCGGTGCTACACCCAGCGCGCTCCGCGATGGGGCATGGACGTCTCCTCCCCAGGGGCCCCGCGCTCGCGGCGAAGGCGTCGCCACCGGTGACCAGGCGTCCGCTAACGACCGTGTAGCGACCACACAGGAAGTAGGAGAGGCTTCTCAGACCCACGGGCTAAGGCGACTGTCTTGGGTTCTCCGCCGCTTCACGCTTAGCCATGGACACCTCCCAGTTGCAGGAGATCAGATGCTGACGGACGCTGAGCGTAAGGCGCGACTCGAAGCGGCCACTCCTAATGATCCGATCCCGGCGTTCAGTCGAGATAGGCAGCGGATACTTGCGTCGGACGTCTTTCGGAGATTAGGGGGAGTAACGCAGGTCACCACCGATTTGGGCGAGAGTCAACTCCTCTATAACCGACTGACCCACAGTCTGCGGGTTGGCCAGATTGGCCGGATGATCACGGAGGGACTGGTCCGCAACTGGCCGCACGAGAATCTGGCGCCCCCAAACGCCGACGTCGTAGAAGCCGCTGGGCTCGCTCACGACTTAGGACATCCTCCTTTCGGTCACATCGGCGAGCAAGCTCTTGATCAGCTAGCCCTGGAAGAAAACCTGGACGGGTACGAGGGAAATGCCCAGACCTTTCGAATAGTGACGAAGCTTGCAACTAACACCCAGGGCTCGCATGGACTGAACTTGACGAGGGCGACGCTCAACGCGGTTTTGAAGTACCCATGGTTCAGGCGGGCGGACGGCTTGGCTGCGAGAAAGTGGAGCTCCTATCAGTCAGAGAGCGCCTACTTCGAGTTTGCACGGCTTGGTTATGAAGACGACCTCCCATCTGTGGAGGCTCAGATAATGGACTGGGCCGACGATATTGCATACTCCAGTCATGACTTCTTTGACTTCTACCGAGCGGGCATGCTGGATGCGTCGGCGTTATCCGGCGGGAATAGGCGAGCGCTATTGGAATTATTGGAAGCGGCTTCGAAGAAGCTGGATAAAGTGCCAGAGGAGGGCTGGCTAGAGAGCTTTCTGGAGACGTTTTTCTACGGTTTTCCTGGCAGATATGAGGGCCGTCCAACCGAGCGGCAAGCACTACATCAATTGCTGAGCCGGCTCACCAGTACGTTCATGGAAGCTGTCGCGGTAAGCGGGGACGGCCAACTTGATGTGTCAGCCGAGGTCGCGTCCGCGGTTGCTTTGTTGAAGGCCGTGACGATTACCCAGGTAATCCAACGGCCCCAGCTCACGCTCAACCAAGAGGGTCAGCGACGGACGCTCATCGAACTCTACGCAGCCCTGCAGGAGTGGTCGAGCAAGCATACGGTATCGAACTATCCGCCCTTGTTGCAGGAGATGTTCGAGGCGAGTGAATCTGAGCAGCGGGCCTACTCCGCGAAACTCGTCAAAGCTAGAGCGTTGATTGATTACATAGCCATGCTCACGGACCGAGAGGCCGCGCACCTCTTGGAGCGCCTGACGGGGCGGTACTTCCACAGCCTCGGAGGCTGGCTGCGCTGAGCCGTGCTCCCTTGAGCCGGGTCGAAGGTGCTTTCGTACCGTCGGGTAGAGCAACGCTCACTCGCGAGAAGGCGATCAGCGAAAGCGCGCTGCCGTGCGCCAGTGCCCTGCCCCACCCGCCCTCAGCTGTACCGCTGCCTGAGTTCACACTGCGCACCCCAGGCCGGACACTGGCGGTGCAGGCTCGGGTCGAGGCGTTCATCGTCGAGCAATACGCCGCCTGCCGGTCGCTCCGTGGGAGCGGGCCGCGCTCACCGACCGCGCGTTGAGCTAGGCAACGTTGTGAGCGGGGTGCGGGTCCACTGCCAGGGCTCTGGCGCTATGGCGCTGAACGCGAAGCTGCAGCACAGACCGAGCGGGCGGTCAGCCAGTTCAACGCCGGCAAGGTAACTGGCAAGGTGGGGCTCATGGACGGCGGTAGCGAGATCCAGACCAAATCGGGCGGAGCAGCTGTCATCTTCGATGAAGAAGATGAGGGGTACGTCGAGAGTGTCGGCGGCTTTGGCGGCCACCAGCTTCACGTCCTCGGACACGGATGGATCGTCCAACCGAAGCATGGAGCCTTCATCGTCCCGGAAGACGTTATCTCGGCCGCGGACGTCGACAGCCTGCGACTGGGAATGCTGGACAACCACCGATGCTGCCAACAGCTGCCGGGTTCAACCGAATACGTCAACATTGCCCTTGAGACGGGTGCGGATTTCCACGCCCACTCGGCCGACACAGACTCCGTTCAACTGTGGGTCGAAGCAGATCGCGTCTTTGCAGTGACTGAGACGCGCACCCGTCGCGTGCCGCCGTGGAGCGAGTTAGAGCTGGGCCGATTGCTCGCTCCCGCAGCAAGGGGCCACGACTGCTTCGTCTCTGAGGTGTACTACGAAAGCCGTGGTGGCGACCCGACCAACTGGGGGTACGTCCTCCCTCCGGCAGAGGCGGAGGCACTGCGACGAACAGCTCTCGACGATCCACACGAAATCCATGTGCGCGTACAACCGAACGGCCCCATGACTTGCAAGCAACTTATTGCGGCTGGACGCGATGTGGCCGCCCTGCTCGACGCCTATCAAGGGGGTTCGATTACGGTAGCTTCCGCGCGAAATTTGCTACGGGGAGGCCGCGCGTCGTTGCTGATCGGGCTTCCTGAGAACGAGTGGCTGGAGATCAAGAGCCGCGCGTACGCACTCAGGCTCGCTGGCGCGCCCGGTGAGCGACAGAAAATCGAACTGGCGCAGGATGTGGCGCGCTTCGCCAACGGTGATTCCGATGCCGTGATCGTTATCGGCCTTAAGGAAGCAAGAAGGGCTTCGATGTCGGTCGTGGGTTCGGTGACTCCGGTCCCACTCTCTGAAATAGACGTGGATCAGTATCGCGCCGTTATTGACGCGAGGTTGGTGCCTCCAATCGATGGTCTTGGAATTGAGCGGGTGTGCGTGGCTAACGAAGAGGGCCTGTTGCTGATCAGCATTCCGCGGCAACCCAAGGAGATGCAGCCGTATCTCGTCCAGGGTGCAATAGCGGGGGACAAAGTTGAGGGAAGCTTCATCAGCGTCGTGCGTCGACGTGGCGAGGGGAGTATCACCACGTCGGCGGCACAGATCCATGCCTATCTCGTAGCGGGACGCGCATACCTTAAAGGGGCTTCGGTCATGCAGGATGCCGATTCGGCCGCAGAGGTCGAACCGCCCTCCTAGTTGCCACGAGCAAACGAACCGCTCACCCCGGGGGCTGCCCGCGGTCGGTTGACTCCTAGCGCGCCGACGACCTGGTGATGACCTCGCCCGAGGGTGGCGTCCTGCGGTCTGGCAACTTCCGGCGCCCGGTCTTCGATGCGGCCGTTGCTGCAGCGGAACTGGAGGATCTCAGCCCCCACGACCTCCGGCACACGGCGGCGAGCCTGCCGGTAGCCAGCGGCGCGAACGTCAAGACGGTCCAGCGGATGCTTGGTCACGCCTCGGCGGCGATGACCCTCGACGTCTACTCCGTCTACTCCGTCTTCGACGACGACCTCGGCGCGCTTGCCGATCGCATGGACGCGGCCCACCAGGCGTCAGTCACGAGAAGTCACGGTGCGTAGTGTGGGCACCGTGTGGGCACGGGGCCCCGTCGTCAAGATCGACGATCAAGCACCGACCCTCTGACCTGCACCTATATCGGTGGGGCGGGTGGGGCTCGAACCCACGACCCAGGGATTATGAGTCCCTTGCTCTGACCGGCTGAGCTACCGCCCCGACGGGAGACAGCCTGCCAGACGCGGCCGCCGGGGCTGACCGGCCGGCCGGCGTCGTGCGAGGCGCGCCTCACCTGCGTCTCGTTATCTTCCCGTGACATTCACTCCTGCCACACGTACCGTCGTCCGCGGCCCGGACGAGCACCGTCCCTCGCACCGAGGGCATCGGACGGGCCCCGCCGAACCGCGCCGGCCCGACGGCCGCGCGGACCGGGGAACCACCGCAGTACTGGGGTGAATCCTGCCCGCGTTCGGGGACGCGGGGAGGTAGGGCGTCTTCCGGCCCGAATCCGTCAGCTAACTCGGTAGGCGGTCGCGAAGAACAGGAGAAGCGTCGCCTTGGCGACCCTGCACCACACCGTTTCCCCCAGCACCGAATCCCACCCCGTTCCCTCTCGCCGTCCCCGACAGCGCGCCCGGCGCGCCGGCCTGGTCGCCGGCGTCCTCGCCGCCGCTCTGCTGGGCACGTCGGTGGCCCACGCCGCGCCCGGCGGCAGCGGTCCGGTGTCCGACGCGCGCACGGCCCACGAGGCGGCGGCCGCAGAGGTGGCTGCGATCGCGGCCCGTGTCACCGAGGCCGAGCAGACCCTGCAGCGGATGACCGTGGAGGCCGAGGCCGCCAGCGGCGAGGCCCTCGCCGCGCGGGCGGCGCTCGCCGCCGCCCAGGCGGAGGCCACGGCCACGGCCGCGCAGCTGGCTGATGCCCGAGCCGCCGTCGAGTCGACCGAGGACGACGTGTCGGCAATCGGCCGGGAGGCCTACATGGGCAGCGACGACGCCTTCGGCGACGTCGCGATCCTCCTCGACGCCGACAGCCCCACCGAGGTCCTGCAGCAGGCCGCCACCCTGGAGGTCCTCGGCGAGGAGCGGACGAAGGTCCTCGAGGAGATGGAGCGGGCCGAGGTCCAGGAGGCCCGCGCGGACCGTGCGGCGCGCACGGCCGTGGCCGAGCGCGACCAGCTCGCCCGCACCGCTGCGGACGCCGAGGCCGCCGCCAACCGGCAGCTGGCCGCCGCGCAGGGCACCTACGACGCCGTGGCCGCCGAGAAGGCGGCGCTCGACGCGCAGCTGCGCGAGGCCGAGATCCGGCTGCTCACCCTCCAGGGCGCCGCCGACGCGGAGGCGGCCTGGGCCGCGCGGCAGGCGTCGGCCACCGCCAGCACGCTGACCGCGGCCGGCGGCGCCGTGCCCCCGACCATCGGGCGCGTCACCTCCTGCTACGGCTCCCGCTGGGGCACCCTGCACGCCGGCATCGACATCGCCGCACCCATCGGCACCCCGGTCCACACGCCGGAGGACGGCGTCGTCCTGGAGGCCGGCCCGGCCAGCGGCTTCGGCCTCGCCGTCGCCGTCGAGCACGGCGACGGGACGATCACCCTGTACGGGCACGTCAACCAGATGTTCGTGTCCGCGGGCGAGGTGGTCACGGCGGGCCAGCGGATCGCCGAGGTCGGCAACCGCGGTCAGTCCACCGGGCCGCACCTGCACTTCGAGGTGCACACCGGCGGCCTGTACGCGGACCGGGTCAACCCGGTGCCGTGGCTGACCGCTCGCGGCATCTCCCTCGGCGGGGGCTGCTGAGCACTGCTCACCTCGCGGGGCAGGATGGGCGCGTGAGGACGGCGGTGGACAGCACCTGGCTGCGTGCCGCCGTCCTCGGGCTCGTGGTGGCGGTCGGCGGAGTCCTCGCGCTCATCGTCGACCTGCCCGCCGTCGGCGCCGTCCGCGCGTGGGTCGACGGCGCGGGGCCGTGGGCCTGGGCCGCCATGGTCCTCGGCCTGGCGCTGGTCCTCCTTGCGCCGGTCCCGCGCTCGGCACTGTCGGTCCTGCTCGGGGTCGTCGCCGGGTTCGGCCCCGGGCTCGCCGTGGCCCTCGCCGGCGGGCTGCTGGGCGGGCTGGCCGCCTTCGGGCTGAGCCGGGCGCTGGGCCGGCCGGCCGTCACCCGGCTGGCCGGCCGGCGGCTCGCGCGCGTCGACCGGCTGATGGTCGACCGGGGGTTCTGGCCCCTGCTGGTCGGACGGCTCATGCCCGTCGTCCCGTTCGTGGTGCTGAGCTACGGCGCGGGCCTCACCGCCGTCCGGCTCGGCCCGTACGCGCTGTCGACCGCGATCGGGCTGGTGCCCAGCACCGTCGTGCAGGTGGGCGTCGGGGCCTCGGCGGGGCTCCTCGCGGCCTGGGCGACCACGGTCACCGTCGTCCCGGTCGCCGTGGTCGCGCTCGTGGCGGTCGGGCTGGTGGCCCTCGCATGGCGGCGCCGGCGCCGGATCGCCGGCTCCGGGCCGGTGCCTGTCGCCTAGATCAAGAGGACGGTGCCCGCGGGCGGCCGCCTCCGTGCGGTGACACGAGCCCCCGTCCCGCCCTCCGACCCGCACGGGCGCCGTGCCGGAGCCGCGTGCTGAACGTCATCCGGCCGTCTCGCTGTGTGCTGCCGCGCTGCCGTCGGCCGACACGGCTCCAACTACTCTGCGCATCGGTGCAGCGACGCCACGAGCACCACGGCGAGCCATGGGGCCGACACCCTGCGAGTACGGGGGCCGCTCGCCGGCGATCGGCGTCTTTCCGGCCCACTGCGTCCCTTTGTCCCGTTCCGGCCACGGACCTAGCGTCGTCGCGGTCCGCACGGGCCTACATCCGTCACCGAACCGCGGTGACACCCGTCGGACGCCGCCCAGCCGGGCGCGGGCAGAAGGCCGGCGCCCGGGCCGGGGACCCACTGCAGCAGTGGGGTGAAGCACGCCCGGACGCGTCCGGGGCGTGCCGGGCGAGTTCCCCGCCCGAACCCGTCAGCTAACCCGGTAGGCGGCCACGGAGAACAGGAGACACGTCGTCATGACGGCTGGTCGCATGCCCACTCCCCGCCGGTCCCTTCCTCGCGGTCGGCGTGCCGTGGTGGCACTTCTCGCGGGCGCCGGGGTAGCCCTCACGTCCGTGCCCGCCCAGGCCAACCAGACAGGCTCAGCCCCGGCCGTCGAAGCGCCGGCCCCCTCGGAGAGGCCGACCCCGACCTCCAGCCCCTACAGCATGTGGGACCCGCACGTCCGACCCGTCGTGAAGGAGGTCACGGAGCGGTTCGACGTCTCGACGGTGTACACCCGCGCCGATCACCGTCCCACCCAGGGCCGCGCCGCTGACTTCATGGTCTACGAGGACCGGGCCAAGGGGGACGCCCTCACCCAGTACGTGATCGACAACGCGGCCCGGTTCCGCGTCGAGTACGTGATCTGGCAGCAGCGGATCTACCTCGTCTCCACGGGCTCGTGGCGAGCCATGGAAGACCGCGGATCGCCGACGGCCAACCACATGGACCATCCGCACGTGGCGTTCCTCCCCGCCGGATGACCCGAGTGCTCGCCCGGGGCCGCTGAACCCGCGAGCAGGCACCAGCGCCCCTGCCCGGCCCCGGGCAGGGGCGCTGAGGCCGTGCAGATGCCCCTCTGACGCCCCGCGCCGTCACCGCACCTGTGCACCGACCTCCTAGCCCTTCCGGAAGAGCCGGCCGAGCACGCCCCCGGCGCCGCCGACGGTCCGTGCGGCCAGCTGCAGGATCGGCCCGCCGGGGATGCCCGGCGCGGCCTGCACGATCGGCGCCAGCTGGAGCAGCCCGGCGACGTCGTGGACCTTCAGCCGGCGCAGCGCGACCGCCAGGACGGGGTTGACCCGGCCGGAGGCCGCGTCCAGCAGCAGCTCGGCCGGAGCCTCCACCGCCGGGCCGTCGAGCCGCCCGGGAGCCACCCGCTGCACGGTCCATCCGCCGCCGTCGGAGGCGAGGGCCCAGCCGCCGTCGGGCGTCGCCAGGGTCACCCGGCCGGAGATGTCCATCGACGCGGCCAGCGCGCCGGTGACGTCGGCGAGGGCCGCCAGGCCCGACTGCAGCACGTCGGCCGGCGGGGGAGCGGCCCCGCAGGACACCAGGTCCAGCGCGTGGACGGCGAGCTCGTAGGCCTGCCCGAGGACGACGCTGAGCAGGGGGATCCGGCCGACGACGGACACCGTGAGCGCGGTGTCGAGGTCCTCCGGCTCCTCGGCGAGGTAGCGCGCCGTCGCCTCGCGGTTGCGCCGCAGGGCCGCGAGGACTTCCTCCCGCGGCGCGTCCCGGTGGGCCGCGGTCACCCGCGCGTTGACGGCGTCGACGTCCGGGGGAGTGCCGACGCCGCCCGCCCGGGCCGAGGCGATCAGGTCGGCCATCGCGGCGTGGTCCTCCCAGCACCCCAGGTGGACGCAGATCTCCTGCGCCCGCCAGCCGCTCAGCCGCGACGGGCGGGTCAGGTCCACCGTCTCCGCGCGCTCGATGAACACGTCCCACGCGCGCAGCACCCTGCCGGCGACCTCGTCGCGCCCGGCGTCGGCCATGCCCTGGTGTCGTCCCACGGAGCCGCCCTACCCCGCGGGCCCGGCGGCAGGCATCGCTCCCGGCGTGGCACGCGCCACGCCCGCGGCAACAGAACTCCCCACGATGGGTGGCGTCGGGATCAAGCGGGTCATCCCGCCGGCCGATCGCACGACCGTGACCGAACCCCTGGCCGGCGACCGCCGCGCCCCGCGCGCGCCCGCGGGCGCCGCCGTGCGGCCGGGGTGGGTGCGCCGGTCGGCGACCGCGCTCCGCGCCGGGCTGTACCGGCCGCTGGCGGAGGACGACGCGCGGGCGGCGTACTGGGTACGCCACGTGCGCTACGGGGTGGTGCTCACCGAGGTCGCCGCCTGGACGGTCGTCGGCTACACCGTCGTGACCCACACCCCCGGGCGCCACCACACGGTGATCCTCGCCCTGGCCGGTCTGGCCATCGTGGCCGTCCCGGCGCTCCTGCTGCTGCCGCTGGCGGCAATGATGCGCGACTCCCGTGGGCCGACCCTGTTCTACGCCTGGAACGTCGCGACGGCGGTGCTGGTCATCGTCGGCACCCGCCTGGACGGCGGTTCGACCAGCCCGCTCGACGGCTTGCTGTTCCTCACGCTGACCTACATGGCGGTCGCCTACTCGCCGTGCGGCGTGGTGGCCATGGGGACCGTCATGACCGGCAGCTACCTGCTGCTCGTGGAGCTCCCGGGCGTCAGCACCTCGGGCCTCTTCTTCCTCGCGATCCTGGCGTCGCTCACGATGATCTGCGCGATGGCGTCGGCCAACTCGTGGGCCGCCTACGACCGCCAGGTGGAGCTGATCCGCGCGCAGGAGATCCTCGCCGCGACCGATCCGCTGACCGGCATCCCGAACCGGCGGGCGTTCACCGAGCGGTTGACCGCCGCGGTGGCCGACGCGGCCTGGGGCCACCCGAGCGTCGTGTGCCTGGTCGACCTCGACGGGTTCAAGGCCGTCAACGACGCGGACGGTCACGCCGCGGGTGACGCCCTGCTCACGGCCGTGGGTGCCGCGCTCGGTGCGGCCGTCCGCGAGACCGACACGGTGGCCAGGCTGGGCGGCGACGAGTTCGCCGTCCTGGCCGACGTGTCGGCCGGATTCCGTGGCGAGGCCGTCGCCGAGCGGCTCCGCGCCGCCGTCGCCCGCGTGGGCGCCTCTCACGGCGTGACGGCGAGCGTGGGCGTCGCCGAGGTGGAGCCGGGCGACGTCGTCGAGGACCTGATGCACCGCGCCGACGCCGCCATGTACCGGTCCAAGAGCTCCGGCGGCGACCGTGTGACAGCGCTCTCGTCCTGATCCGGCCTGGTCGCGCCGCGCGTCGCCCACCGCCGATGTGACGTCGACCATTACGCTGAGTCATCGCGGCGGCCGGGTCGCTCACGCGGCCCTGGTGGTCGCCCCACCTGCGGTGATGCCGCTCTCGCGTGCCACCGGGAGACGCGCCAGGCAGGCTGGACGCCGTGCCGATGGTCGTGATATGGGCGTTTGACCAGCGGTAAGAGGCGTCACGCGTGACCATCCGTCACATCCGCCTCAACTGTCCCGGCCGGGCTGGCGCGATGTGCCCTCCATCGTGCAAACTGTTCTCGGGAGCCCTGCTCCGTCACTGTCGAATACAGCCCGTCACCGAAGCGATAGGTCCGTAGGGGAAGACGAGACCAATCGAGTCGATGGAGGTGCCCCGTGCAGCGACGGTCTACCCAGGGTGTCGTCTTCGTGCACGCGTGCCCGAAGGCGCTCTGCCAGCACGTCGAGTGGGCGCTGGAACGCGTCGTCGGCGCGCCGGTCTCCCTGTCGTGGGCTGAGCAGCCCGCGGCGCACGGTTCCTACCGTGCCGAGGTCGCCTGGACCGGATCGCCCGGTACCGGCGCCCGGCTGGTGGCCGCCCTCCGGGCGTGGCCGATGCTGCGTTTCGAGGTCACCGAAGAGGCCAGCCACGGCAACGACGGCGAGCGCATGTCCTACGTGCCCGGCCACGGTGTCTTCCGTGCGCCCACCAGTGCCAACGGCGACATCATGATCAGCGAGCAGCAGCTGCGGCACCTGGCCGCCACCGCGGGATCGGCCGAGGCCTTCCGCCACGGCGTCGACGAGCTGCTCGGTGCCGCGTGGGACTCCGACCTCGAGGTCTACCGGCACGCCGGCGACGGCAGCCCGGTGACCTGGCTGCACCAGGTGGTCTAGGGCCCCTCCGCAGGATCCCGCCGCGAGCGCGCGAGCAGTGGGGCCTGCAGCGGGCCGTCAGGTCACGGATCCGCTACGACACTCCGAGGCCACCCGGGAGGTCGTCGTAGCCTGAGACCGGTCGTCCGGGCGCCGTCGGGGAAGCGGCGTCCGGGCGACCTTCTCATCGGTGGCCACCTCGGGTCGGCGGCGGCCCGAGATCGCGAGACTCACCGTGCGCGCGCCGTCCGCACGGTGCAGCGCGAGGACGGCGACCACGCGGTGAGGACGGCCGGCACCGAGCGCGGGCCGGCATCAGCAGCGAGGCCCGGCACCTGAGCCAGGTGCCGGGCCTCCGTCAGGTCACAGCGGGATGTTGCCGTGAGCCCCACGTCCGGGCGGGGCGGCCGCGAGGGCCTCGACCAGCCGGCGCCTGGTCTGCGAGGGCTCCACGACCTCGTCGACGACGCCGATCTGCAGTGCCCGGTTCACGCCACCGGCGATCCGCTCGTGCTCCTCGGCGAGTCGCGCGTGCAGCGCCTCCCGCTCGCCGGGCGGGACGGCGGCCAGCTTCTTGCGGTGCAGGATGCCCACTGCGGCCTTCGCCCCCATGACGGCCACCTCCGCCCCGGGCCAGGCGAACACCGACGTCGCGCCCAGCGAGCGGGCGTTCATCGCGATGTAGGCGCCGCCGTAGGACTTGCGGGTCACCAGCGTCACGCGGGGGACGACGGCCTCGGCGAAGGCGTGCAGGAGCTTGGCCCCCCGTCGCACGACGCCGTCCCACTCCTGGCCGACGCCCGGGAGGTAGCCCGGCACGTCGACGAGCACGACCAGCGGCACCCCGAAGGCGTCGCACATCCGCACGAACCGCGCCGCCTTCTCGGCCGACGCCGAGTCGAGGCACCCGCCCAGCCGCAGGGGGTTGTTGGCGATCACCCCTACCGTCCGCCCGGCCAACCGGCCCAGGGTCGTGACGACGTTGGGCGCGAACCGCGGATGCAGCTCGAGCCCCGGCCCGTCGAGCACGTTGGCGATCAGCGGCTTCACGTCGTACGCCCGGTTGGTCTGCTCCGGCAGCAGGGCCCGCAGGTCGACGTCGGGCTCGTCCTGGGCCGGCGCGAACGTGCCCTGCGCGGCCAGGAGGTCGACCGCCGAGCGCCCGGTCTCCAGGGCGTTCTGCTCGGAGTCGGTGACCACGTGGACGACGCCGCTGCGCCGGCCGTGCGTGTCGGGCCCGCCGAGCTTCTCCTGGTCGACGTCCTCGCCGGTGACCGAGCGGACGACGTCGGGCCCGGTGACGAAGACGCGGCCGGCCGGGCCCATGATGACCAGGTCGGTGAGCGCCGGGCCGTAGGCGGCGCCCCCGGCGGCCGGACCGAGCACCACCGAGATCTGGGGGACCCGCCCGGACGCCCGCACCATCGCCGCGAAGACCTCGCCCACCGCGTGCAGCGCGGTGACCCCCTCGGCGAGGCGCGCACCGCCGGAGTGCCAGATCCCGACCACCGGCACCCGCTCGCGGACGGCGGTGTCGATCGCGTCGACGATGTGCCGGCAGCCGTCGACCCCCATCGCCCCGCCCATGACGGTGGCGTCGGTGCAGTACGCGACGGCGGCCGACCGGTTCACGGCGCCGCGGGCGGCGAGCACCCCGGAGGCGTCGCGGGCAGCCAGCGGATGCATCGATCCCGGGTCGAAGAAGCGCTCCAGGCGGTCCTCGGGATCGCGCGGGTCGCGGGCGGTCGGAGTCGGGGCGGCCTGGAGTGTGGTCAAGGGGTCTCCTCGCTCGCGGGGATGGCTCAGGCCGTCGTGAAGACCAGCGCGATGTTGTGGCCGCCGAAGCCGAACGAGTCGTTGACGGCGGCGTGGAGCGAGGCGCGCCGGGGCTCGTGGCGGACGATGTCGAGCGCCTGGACGGCCGCGTCGTCGTCCGGGTCCTCCAGGTTGGCCGTCGCCGGCACGACCTGGTCGCGCAGCGCGAGGATGGTGAACACCGACTCCAGCGCGCCGGCCGCGCCCAGCAGGTGCCCGGTCTGGCTCTTCGTCGCGCTCACCAGCACGTGGTCGCCCAGGGCGGAGCGGATGGCGCCCGCCTCGGCGGTGTCGCCGACCGGGGTGGAGGTGGCGTGCGCGTTGACGTGGCCGACATCGGTCGCGGAGAGCCCGGCGTCGCGGAGGGCGGCACCGATGGCGCGCGCGGCACCCTCACCCTCGGGGTGCGGGGCCACGAGGTCGTAGCCGTCCGCCGTCGCGCCGGCGCCGGCGAGGCGGGCGTGGACGCGGGCCCCACGGGCCTGGGCGGCGTCCGCCCGCTCCAGCACGATCGCCGCCGCGCCCTCCGCGAGCACGAACCCGTCCCGGGCCTTGTCGAACGGCCGGGAGGCGCGCTCGGGCTCGTCGTTGCGGGTCGACATCGCCCGCATCGCGGCGAAGCCGGCCATGGGCAGCGGGTGCACGCAGGCCTCGGCCCCACCGACCAGGACGACGTCCGCCCGGTCGAACCGCAGCAGGTCCAGGCCCCACCGGATCGCCTCGGCGCCCGAGGCGCAAGCGCTGACCGGCGCGTGCACCCCGCCCTTGGCGCCGACGGCCAGACCGACCGCGGCGGCCGGGCCGTTGGGCATGAGCATCGGGATCGTGAACGGGGAGACCCGCTTGGGCCCCTTCTGCTCCAGGACGTCGTCCTGGCCGAGCAGGGTCAGGGCGCCGCCGATGCCCGTGCCGAACACGACGGCGATCCGCTCCGGGGCCACCCCGGCGTCGGCCGCACCCGACTCGCGCCAGGCCTCCTCGGCGGCGATCACCGCGACCTGCTGGCTGCGGTCGAGGCGCCGGGCGCGGACCCGGTCGATCTGCTCGGCCGGCTCGATGGCGAGGCGGGCGACGAGCTGGGCGGGGTAGTCCTTGATCCAGTCGTCGGTGATCCGGCTGATCCCCGACCGCCCGGCGAGCAGCGCGTCCCAGGTGCTGGCGACGTCGCCACCGAGCGGCGTGGTTGCGCCCAGTCCGGTGACGACGATGTCGGTGACGGGCGTGCTCATGACGATTCCTCCTGGAATGGTGGCCGGGCGGCCGGGGTGAGGCCCCCCTGCGGGGTCCCGCCGCGAGCGTGCGAGCGGAGGGGGGCAGGGGGGTCCCTTGTCAGCCCTGGTTCTTCTCGATGTAGCTGATCGCGTCGCCGACGGTCCTGATGTTGCCGAGCTCGTCGTCGGGGATGGCCACGCCGAACTTGTCCTCGACGGCGGTGGCGATCTCGACCATCGACAGCGAGTCGACGTCGAGGTCGTCGGTGAACGACTTCTCGGGGGTGGCGTCGGCGGGGGTCACACCGGCGACCTCCTCCAGGATCTCGGCCAGACCGGACTGGATCTCCTGGGTGCTGCTCACGCGGGGCCTCTCTCTCGGATGGGGCGGGCGATGCCCGCCGACGTCCGGGACACGGTGTCCCGGGGCTCTGGGGTGGGGCTCACGGCAGGACGAGCACCTGGCCGGCGAAGGTGAGCCCGGCGCCGTAGCCCAGCACCAGGGCCAGGTCACCGGACTTCGCCTCGCCGGACTCCATGAGCGCGGTGAGCGCCAGCGGGACGGAGGCCGCCGAGGTGTTCCCGGACTGGACGATGTCACGGGCGATGACCGTGGACTCGGGCAGCCCCAGCTTCTTGGCCATCGACTCGACGATCCGCAGGTTGGCCTGGTGGGGAGCGAACACGTCGATGTCCGCGGCGGTCACGCCCGCCCTCTCCATCGCGTCTTCGAGCGCCTGGGTGAGCTTCGTCGTCGCCCAGCGGTAGACGGCCTGCCCGGCCATCGTCATGGTGGGCCGGCCCTCGGGGATGGCGATCGCCGTGTGCTGGTCGCCGTCGCTGCCCCACGCGACCGGCCCGATCCCGGGCTCGTCGGACGGTCCGATCACCATCGCGCCCGCGCCGTCGGCGAAGATCACCGCCGTCGACCGGTCGGTCAGGTCGGTGACGTCGGTCAGCCGCTCCACTCCGATGACCACGGCGTTGGTGGCCGACCCGGCGCGGATCGCGTCGTTCGCCACGCCCAGGGCGTAGCAGAAGCCGGCGCACCCGGCGTTGAGATCGAAGGAGCCGGGGCGGAGCACACCGAGTCGGTGGGCGACCTGGGGGCCGATGCCCGGAATGGGCACCCGGAGGCTGGCACTGGCCACGATCACCAGGTCGATGTCGTCGGGGGCCAGGCCGCTGGCGGCGATGGCCTTGCCGCCGGCCGCCACGGCCATGTCGACCAGCGTCTCGTCCTCCGACGCCCAGCGGCGCTCGGCGATGCCCACGCGGGTCTGGATCCACTCGTCGTTGGTGTCCATCACCTGGGCGAGCTCGTCGTTGGTCACCCGGCGGCGCGGCCGGTAGGCACCCAGGCCGAGGATCCGAGCGCCCCTCGCCCCTGCAGGCAGCTGGATGGTGGTCATGCCGACACCTCCGGGTAGAGACGGGCGATCGGGTCACCGGCGTCGACGAGATCGCCCTCGTGGACCAGCCACTCGGCCAGTACCCCGTCGTAGCCCGCGGAGACATGGACGTCCTCGCGCCGGCCGCGGATCACCCCGAGCGGCGTGCCGGCGGGCAGCCGACTGCCCTCGGCCACCTCGGCCGGGCTGACGGTGCCGCGGGCGGGGGCGACGACGACCCGCCAGTCGGGCAGGTGGTCGGGCTCGGGGCGGCCGCGCTCGGCGTCGATGAGCTCGCGGGCCCGGTCGAGGTCGGCCGGGCCGGTCAACGCGAGGATCTCGATGCCCTGGCCGTCCACCTGGTGGCCCTTCCACTCACGCTTGGCCAGCCCGGCGAGCGCGCCGGCCGGCGGCAGCTCGATGACGGCGGCGACGCCGAGCTCGCGCATGGTCGCCAGGCACGCGTCGAAGCGGACCGGGCTGGTGACCTGGCTGACCAGCCGCGCCAGCACCTCCGCGCCGCTGGAGACCGCGTGGCCGTCGGCGTTGGAGAGCAGGAGGCGGCTGGGCTCGGCCGGGCGCAGCCCGCCGATGAGGCCCTCCAGCTCGGCGCGGGCGGGAGCCATGTAGTCGGTGTGGAAGGCGCCGGCGACCGACAGCGGCATGATCCTGGCCTTCGCCGGCGGGTCGTCCTTGAGAGCCGCCAGCCCGTCGAGGGCGCCGGCGGCGACGACCTGCCCGGCACCGTTCATGTTCGCCTGGGTCAGGCCGTGCTTGTCGATCGCGGCCAGCACCTCGTCGGGGTCGCCGCCGAGGACCGCCGACATGCCGGTCGGCGTCCGGGCGCACGCCGCGGCCATGGCCCGCCCGCGGACGGCGGTGAGGGCGATGGCCGCCTCCACGGAGAGGACGCCGGCCAGCGCGGCCGCGGTCAGCTCACCGACGCTGTGCCCGGTGATGACGACGTCGCGGCCGGCGTGGGGGGTGTGGGTCACCGGGCCGGGCAGGCCGCCGAGCTCCCGGGCGACGAACAGGCTCATCGCGACGACGAGGGGCTGGGTGACGGCGGTGTCCTTGATCGCCTCGGCGTCGCCGGTGGTGCCGAGGGTCAGCAGGTCGGCGTCGGCGATCGCGCCGGCCCAGCGGAAGAACGATTCCGCGCCGGGGAGATCGAGCCAGTCGGTGAGCATTCCGGGTTTCTGCGCACCCTGTCCGGGGGCGAGGACGGCCAGCACTCCCTCACCGTGCCAGTGATCATCTCGGCGCGCGGCTCCGCCGGGCACGAAAGCACACGGGTGATCTTTGTAGGGAACCTCCAAAACCTCCGGCCGGTAACGGCCCGTTCTCCCTCTCCAGTCGTGGAGATCACCCGATCAGTGCCAGAGGGAGCGGTCGCGGTCGAGCGCGGCGAGGGCGAGCGCCACCTGCAGGGTCCAGCTGCCGCGGGGGTCGGTGACCGAGATCCCGGTCAGCTCTGCGGCCCGCTTGAGCCGGTACCGGACGGTGTTCGGGTGCACGAAGATCGCCCGGGCGCTGGCCTCGAGGTTCCCGCCGCTGTTGAGCACCGCCCGCACCGTCTCCAGCACCTCGCCGCCGGCGGCCTGCAGCGGACCGGTGACGCGCTCTAGCAGGGCGGCCCGGGCGAGCGGGTCGCCGTCGAGGGCGCGCTCGGCCAGCAGGGCGTCGGCGGCCACGGGGCGCGGTGCCTCCGGCCAGGCGCGGGCGGCCCGGAGGCCTGCGAGCGCTGCCGCGGCGGACTCGCCGGCGCGGCCGAGCCCGTCGACGACCGGCCCGGTCACCACGGGGCCGTCCCCGAACTCGTCGCTCACCCGCTCGACGACCTCGTCCAGGTCCTCCGCCCGCCCGAGCACGACGACCAGCTGCTCGGCGTGGACCCCGACGAGCACCTCGCTGCCGAGGGACCGGGCGGCACGGCGGACGGCGGCGTGCGGGTCGTCCACACCGGCGGGGGTGGCGCCCACGAGGACGACGACGGGCGTGCTGGTCGCCCAGCCCAGAGCTGCGGCGCGCCCCGACAGCTCCTCCGACCGCTCGCCCCGCACCAGCGCGTCGACGACCAGCGCCTCCAGCCGCGCGTCCCAGGCGCCGCGGTTCTCGGCGAAGCTGGCGTAGACCTGCGCGGTGGCGAAGGCGACCTCGCGACTGAACTGCAGCACGGCCAGGTGCAGGGCGTCCTCGTCGCCGGGCGCGGCGACCGACGGGACGTGGTCCTCGAGCACGTCCACGGTGACCTGGATCAGGTCCACGGTCTGCTTCAGCGCCACCACGCGGACCAGTTCGCGCGGTGCCGCGCCGAACACCTCGCCGGTCAGCCGCGGCGGCCGGTCGGGATTGCGGCACCACTCCACGAGAGAGGCGATCCCGGCCTGCGCCACGAGGGTCACCCACGAGCGCCGGTCGGCCGGCATGGCGCGGAACCAGGGGAGCTGGTCGTCCATCCGGGCCACGGCGCGGGTGGCGAGCGCGCCCGAGGAGCGCTCCAGCCGCCGGATCGTCTCCTCGGTCGGCGGGCGGTGGCTCACCCGGGTCCTCACGCCGCCAGCGTGTCACGCGCGACGGCGTCGGGGAGAGTGGGGCGGTGGAGCTTCCCCCGGACGGCGGCGCGACCGTCGCGCGCACGCGTGTCGCACGCACGGCCCGGGCCGCTGTCGTCTCGAGCGTCGTCTGCCTGGTCGTGCTGGCCCTCCTCGGGGTCGGCGTCCGGAGCGAATTCCGGCCGCAGCTCCGGCTGGACGCCGCGGTCAGCGAGGCGCTCTACGCCGGCGACGACCGGGCGACGGCCCTGGACGCGCTGCTGGAGGTGCTCACCGCCCCTGGGTCGTCGTGGCTGCGGTTCCTGGTCTTCCTGCCCGTGCTGATCTCGCTGCTGGTGCGCCAGCTGTGGTGGACGGCGGGCTGGGTGGTGACGGCGGTCGTCCTCGTGACCCCGCTGACGACCGCGCTGAAGGAGTACTTCGGCCGCATCCGGCCGGCCTTCGAGGAGGGCGGGGCGCGTTACGAGTCGCTCAGCTATCCGAGCGGACACGCATCGGGCATCGCCACCCTCGTCACCGTCGCGCTGGTCCTGGCCTGGCCGCTGCTGGGCCCCCGTGCCCGGCATCGGGCCCTGGCGGTCGGGATCGCGCTGGTCGTGCTCGTCGGGCTGACCCGCATGTGGCTGGGTGTCCACTACCTGTCCGACGTGATCGGTGGGTGGGCGCTCGGGCTGGCCTGGACGCTGGTCACGGCGCTGCTGTTCGGTGCGCTGTCCGGGGGACGGGCGGCCCTGCGGTGAGCGGGCTCGACCAGCGGGTGGTGCTCGCGCCGGAGGACGGCTCCCTGGGCCCGCTGCTGAGGATCGCCGACGACCGGCTCGATCCCGGCGCGGGCTACGGCCGGCACGGGCACCGGGCGGTCGACGTCGTCGCCGTCGTCCTCTCCGGGGCGCTGCGGCACCGGTGGCGGAACGGCGCGGAGCTCGCGGCCGGCGACGTCGCGGTGCTGCGCGCCGGCGCGGGACTGGAGCACGACGAGGTGGCCGGGGACGACGGGGCGCGGGTGCTGCAGTGCTACCTGCGCAGCACCGACCCGGCCGCGCCACCGTCGCACGAGGTGCACCGTGCCGCCTCGGGGTGGCTGGACCTGGGCCGGGAGGACGCCCGGCTGTGGGTGGCGCGGCCGGCACCCGGCGAGTCCGTCGACGTCCCCGCCGGCCTGCTGGTGCTGCGCGGCGTGGACGGCGTGCTGGTCGAGCGGCAGGCCGGCCGCCCGGTCGAGGGCCCGGGTGCGGTCCTGGTGTGGCAGCTGGACAGCGCTCGACCCGCCTGGGCGAGCGGCTGAGCGGCTCGCGTCGCGACGACCATGGCGCGGTGACCACGTCCGGGCGCCCGACGGTGGTCCGGGCGCCATGATCGCGGAAGAGGGGTGGTGCGGGAGAGTGGGGCGCATGCCGACGAGTTCCGAGGACCTCCTCTCCGCCGCCCACGACGACGCCGACCGCACCATCGACCTGCGCCGTCGGCTGCACCGGGAGCCGGAGATCGGCCTCCACCTGCCCCGCACGCAGGAGCTGGTGCTGGAGGCCCTCGCCGAGCTCCCGGTCGACATCACCACCGGCGGGTCGACCAGCTCGGTGGTCGCGGTCCTCCGCGGCGCCCGGCCCGGGCCGACCCACCTGCTGCGCGCGGACATGGACGGGCTGCCGGTGCAGGAGGACACCGGGCTGCCGTTCGCCTCGCGGAACCCCGGCGCCATGCACGCCTGCGGGCACGACCTGCACACGGCGATGCTGCTGGGCGCGGCGCGGTTGCTGGCGGAGCGTCGCGACGAGTTCGCCGGTCAGGTCGTGCTCATGCTGCAGCCGGGGGAGGAGGGCTTCCACGGGGCGCGGTACATGCTCGAGGAGGGGCTGCTCGACGCCGTCCCGGGGGCGCCGGTCTCCGGTGCGTTCGCGCTGCACGTCTTCGCCAACCAGTCGAGCGGGACGGTCAGCGTGCGGCCCGGCCCGATGATGGCCGCCGCCGACCACTGGCTGGTCACCGTCCGGGGCCGGGGCGGGCACGCCTCCATGCCGCACGCGGCCGCCGACCCGGTCCCGGTCGCGGCGGAGATCGTGCTGGCGCTGCAGTCGCTGGTGACCCGGCGGGCGCCGGTCTTCGACCCGGCCGTGCTCACGGTCGCCCACCTCACGGCCGGCTCGACCGACAACGTCATCCCCGACACCGCGTTCCTCGAGGGCACGATCCGCACGCTGTCCGCGGAGCGGCGGGCCGACCTGGTGGCGTCGGTGCGCCGGGTGGCCGAGCACGTGGCCGCGGCGCACGAGCTGACCGTCGAGTTCGAGCACCGCGAGGGGTACCCAGTGACGGTCAACGACCCGGGTGCCGCCGACCGCGTGCGCGCGGTGGCCCGGGAGCTGTTCGGCGCCGACCGGAGCGTGGCCGCGCGCGAGCCGCTCATGGGTGCCGAGGACTTCGCCTACGTGCTGCAGCGGGTACCCGGCGCCATGGCCTTCCTCGGCGCCTGCCCGGCCGGGACCGACCTGTCGTCGGCCGCCGGGAACCACTCCAACCTCGTCGTGTTCGACGAGGACGTGCTGCCGGCAGGTGCCGCCCTGTACGCGGCGATGGCGCTGCAGGCGCTCGCCGCCTGAACGCGGAACGGCCCGCCTCCCCGGGAGGGAAGACGGGCCGTTCCGGTCAGGCCCCTCTGCAGGGTCCGTCGCGAGCTCGCGAGGGGTGGGGGCAGAGGGGTCCTCCCTCAGGTCGCCGGGCTGGGGTCCGACCGCTCGTCCGCCGGCGCGGCCTGCACGTCGCGGACCTGGTACTTCTCCACCGCCTCGCGGACCCGGGCCCGGTCCACCTGGCCCTCGTCGGCCAGCGACGCGAGCGTCCGGACGACGACCGACTCGGCGTCCACGTGGAAGTGCCGCCGCAGCGCCGGGCGGGTGTCGGAGAGCCCGAACCCGTCCGTGCCCAGGCTGGCCATGCCGCCGGGGACGTAGGGCGCGATCAGGTCCGGAACGGCGCGCATCCAGTCCGACACCGCGACGACCGGGCCGACGGTCTCCTGCAGCCGGGAGGTGACGTAGGGAACCTTCGGGTCCTCCTCCGGGTGCAGCAGGTTGTGCTCGGTGACCGCCTCGGCCTGGCGGCGCAGCTCGGTCCAGGACGTCACCGACCAGACGTCGGCCGACACGCCCCAGTCGTTCGCCAGCAGCTCCTGCGCCCGCAGCGCCCACGGCACGGCGACGCCGGAGGCGAGGATCTGCGCCTTCGGGCCGTCCGTCTGCGGCCCCTCGGCGTACCGGTACATGCCCGCCAGCAGGCCCTGGACGTCGAGGCCCTCCGGCTCGGCCGGCTGGTTGAACGGCTCGTTGTAGACGGTCAGGTAGTACATGACGTCGGGCGAGCGGGATCCACCCAGGGGTGCACCCGGGTCCTCTCCGTACATGCGCAGCAGCGCGTCGCGCGTGATGTGCCCGACCTCGTAGGAGAACGCCGGGTCGTAGGACACCACCCCGGGGTTGGTGAACGCCAGCATCAACGAGTGGCCGTCCTCGTGCTGCAGCCCCTCGCCGTTGAGCGTCGTCCGCCCGGCGGTCGCCCCGAGCAGGAAGCCGCGGGTCATCTGGTCGGCGGCGGCCCAGAAGGCGTCGCCGGTCCGCTGGAACCCGAACATCGAGTAGAAGATGTAGATCGGGATCATCGGCTCGCCATGGGTCGAGTACGACGTGCCGACGGCGGTGAACGACGCGGCGGACCCGGCCTCGTTGATGCCCTCGTGCAGGATCTGGCCCTGCTCGGACTCCTTGTAGGCGAGGATCAGCTCGCGGTCGACCGACGTGTAGCGCTGTCCGTGCGGCGAGTAGATCTTCTGCGTGGGGAACATCGCGTCCATGCCGAACGTGCGGGCCTCGTCCGGGATGACCGGTACGAACCGCGGGCCGAGCTCCTTGTCCTTGAGCAGCTCCTTGAGCAGGCGGACGAACGCCATCGTCGTCGCCACCTCCTGCTTGCCGGAGCCCTTGCGCAGGACGTCGAGGGCCTTGTCCTCGGGCGCCTTGAGCGGCTTGAACTCCGCCCGCCGGCGCGGCACGGATCCGCCGAGCTGCCGGCGCCGCTCGAGCATGTACTGCATCTCGTCGGAGTTCGGGTCGGGCTTGTAGTAGGGCGGCAGGGTCTTGTCCAGCGCCTCGTCCGGGATGTCCAGGTAGAGGCGGTCGCGGAACTGCGCCAGGTCCTCCGCGGTCAGCTTCTTCATCTGGTGGGTGGAGTTGCGGCCCTCGAAGTGGCTGCCCAGGGTCCAGCCCTTGATGGTCTTGGCGAGGATGACCGTCGGCTGGCCCTTGTGCTCGACCGCCGCCTTGAACGCCGCGTAGACCTTGCGGTAGTCGTGCCCGCCGCGGGAGAGGTTCCAGATCTCCTTGTCGCTCATGTTCTCCACGAGCTTGCGGGTGCGCGGGTCACGGCCGAAGAAGTGCTCGCGGACGAAGGCGCCGTCCTCGGCCTTGTAGGTCTGGTAGTCGCCGTCGGGCGTCTGGTTCATCAGGTTGACCAGCGCGCCGTCGCGGTCGGCGGCCAGCAGCGGGTCCCACTCCCGGCCCCAGATCACCTTGATCACGTTCCAGCCGGCGCCGCGGAAGAACGACTCCAGCTCCTGGATCACCTTGCCGTTGCCGCGCACCGGCCCGTCGAGGCGCTGCAGGTTGCAGTTGACGACGAAGGTGAGGTTGTCCAGCTCCTCGCGGGCGGCCAGGCCGATGGCGCCCAGCGACTCCGGCTCGTCCATCTCGCCGTCACCGAGGAAGGCCCACACGTGCTGGTCGGACGTGTCCTTGATGCCGCGGTGGTGCAGGTAGCGGTTGAACCGGGCCTGGTAGATCGCGTTGATCGGGCCCAGGCCCATCGAGACGGTCGGGAACTCCCAGAAGTCCGGCATCAGCCGCGGGTGCGGGTAGGACGACAGCCCGCCGCCGGGGTGGCTGACCTCCTGGCGGAAGCCGTCGAGCTGCTGCTCGGTGAGCCGGCCCTCGAGGAAGGCGCGGGCGTAGATGCCCGGGGAGGCGTGGCCCTGGAACCAGATCTGGTCGCCGCCGCCCGGGTGGTCCTTGCCGCGGAAGAAGTGGTTGAAGCCCACCTCGTACAGCGAGGCCGACGACGCGTAGGAGGAGATGTGCCCGCCGACGGCGATGCCCGGCCGCTGCGCGCGGTGCACCATGATCGCGGCGTTCCACCGGATGTAGGCGCGGATCCGCCGCTCCACGTGCTCGTCGCCGGGGAACCACGGCTCCCGGGACGGCGGGATCGTGTTGATGTAGTCGGTGCTGCGCAGGGCGGGCACGCCGACCTGGCTCTCCCGGCTGCGCTCGAGCAGCCGGAGCATCAGGTAGCGCGCACGGTCGCGGCCGGCGTGCTGGACGACGGCGTCGAGGGAGTCCAGCCACTCCTGCGTCTCGTCGGGATCGATGTCGGGGAGCTGGCTGGGCAGGCCGTCGGTGATGACCGCGCGGGGGGCTGCCTGGTCGCGGGCGGGGTCGCCGTCCGTCTGCTGCGGTGCGCTCATGTCTCCATCGTCTCCCGTCGAGGTTCCCGCCGTCACGTCTACCGGCCGGTACGGCACCGAGTGGCGCGTGTCCGGTAGATCGTCCTCCACCTCGTCCCCGTGGCGCGCGGCTTGCGCGAGCCATTCCATGCCCTACGCTTCCGCCAGCGTGGCTCGGTGTGACCGGCCCCGCACCGCATGCCCGCCGGAGGTCGCCGGGCAGCGGACGTCGGCGAGAGCGAGAGGGGTGACATGACCAGGCTGCGGGGAGAGCTCCCGCCGGTCGTGTCCGTCGCCTGCCCGCTGTCCGCCGACCCCATCCGGCGAGGCGGGCTCCGCGGCGCGATCAGCCGTCCGGACGACGTGGACCGGTGACCGTGACGCGTCCGCGCGCGTTCGGCGCCCCGACAGGGCACCATCCACCCCACGACCGGTCAGCAGCAGGCCACTCCATGGAGGATCAGCAGGGATGAGCGTCGACAGCACCGGCATGGCGGCCCGGCTGGGCATCAAGCCGGGCATGGTCGTGCAGGAGCTCGGATGGGACGAGGACGCCGACGAGGACCTGCGCGACGCGATCATCGAGGTCTCCGGCAGCGAGATGGTCGACGAGGACACCGACGAGGTGGCCGACGTGGTCATCCTGTGGTGGCGGGAGGACGACGGCGACCTCTTCGACGCGTTGACCGACGCCATCACCTCCCTGGCCGACGACGGCGTCGTGTGGCTGCTGGTGCCCAAGTCGGGGCGCCCGGGCCACGTGGAGCCGGGCGACGTCACCGAGGTCGCACCCACCGCGGGGCTGCAGCAGACGTCGAGCATCTCGGCCGGCAAGGACTGGTCGGGCATCCGCCTGGTGACCCCGAAGGCGGCCCGGTCCCGGCGCTGAGGCACGATCGGGGGCATGACGCTCTCCGTCGGTGACCGCGCGCCCGAGTTCAGCCTCCCGGATCAGGACAAGCAGGTCGTCTCCCTGGCCGATCTGCGGGGGACCCCGGTGCTGCTGGTCTTCTACCCGTTCGCCTTCTCCGGGATCTGCACCGGCGAGCTCTGCCAGTTGCGCGACGAGCTGGCCGAGTACACCGGTGCCGGCGTGAAGGTGCTCGCGATCAGCACCGACCCGGTCTTCAGCCTCAAGGCGTTCCGGGACAAGGAGGGCTTCGACTTCCCGCTGCTGTCGGACTTCTGGCCGCACGGCGCCACCGCGCAGGCCTACGGGGTCTTCAACGAGAAGGCCGGCATGGCGCTGCGGGGCACCTTCCTCGTCGACGCCGAGGGGACCATCGCCTTCGCCGAGGTCAACCAGCCCGGTGACGCGCGGGAGCAGTCCGGCTGGAAGGACGCCGTCGGCACGCTCGCCGCCTGAAAGAGGACCCCGTCCTCCTCATCCCTCGCAAGCTCGGGACGAGCCTCTGGACGGGACCGTCGGGTTGCCTCACTAGGCTGACCCGACGGGGCGCGTAGCTCAGCGGGAGAGCTCTCGCCTTACAAGCGAGCGGTCGCAGGTTCGATCCCTGCCGCGCCCACATCGGTGCCGTCGTCGGGCACCGGCACGCCGGGCGTCCCGTCGTCCCCGGGCGGCCGGGCCGACGGCAGGCCGGCACCCGGTGCCGGGCCGGCGCGGTTACTCCCGGACGACCCAGACCTCGGCCGGGCCCTGCGGTGTGTCGTGCGTCTGCACGGGCTGGAACCGCTCGTAGACGCCGAACCACCGAGGTCCGTCGTAGACGAGGACCGAGGACGCGAGCCGTTCCGCGGGCACGTCGTCGACCTCACCGTGTCGTGGGCCACCCCAGTGCGAGATCAGCGGCATCCGCCCACGGTAGCCGTCGGGATGACGACGAGCGCCCCGTGTCTCGTTCGCTGACCGGGGTCGAGGTCGGTCCGTTGTCGAGGCCCCGGTGAGGCTGACCGCCTCGACCGGTCTGGCGTGCAGCCGTCAGACGCCTCCGCCCGCGCACGACCTGCTGCCCCGGCTACTCCTGGTCGAGCACGACAGCAGCCGTCCCCACGGTGCCGCCGGCTCCGTAGAAGTTGGCGATCCGCTCCGAGTACTCACCTGGCGACCGGCGGGAAGAACTCGCGTCGGCGGGTCCACCAGGCCCGATGCGGTAGCTGATCGATATCCCGTCGATCGGGCGGACAGGACCTACGCCGCCGGTCGTCTGCGTCTCCTCCGCGCGGGTCACCTCGTACTGCACGCTCACGGACTGGCGACCGCGCGTCAGCTGCGCGATCCAGCTCGTCGGCAGGATCTCCCAGCTGGCAACGGCTCCCTCCTCGGATGAGAGGTCGTCGTCCTGGGCGGATAGGAGCTGCCTGCCCAGTCGCAGTCGCTGCTCGTAGCCGGTGGCCACGAGGACCCAGCCCTCGACCGTGTTGACCTCGTCCCTCGGCACCGGGGTGACCCAGTTGGAGGTCAACGTCTGCCCTGGCTCGAGATAGTCGCCGGGGTTCACGAGGTCGTAACCGAGCTCTATCGGCTCGAGGACGACCGGTCGTTCATATCGGCCACTCCAGTTGTCGCGAGCGACCTCGTCGTCGAGGGGCCAGTCCGCTTGTCCGGACGAGCTCCGGATCTCGGATCGATAGCCCTGCACGATGTATGCAGAACCGAAGAAGACCAGCCTCTGGCGACCGATGTTCTCCATGGTCACGGCCGTGTCGACGAGTGCGAACTCGCGCCCCTCCGGGTCGACGCGATGACCGACCGTCGACAGACGCACGTCGACGTCGAGCGTGCTCGGGGACACGAGGGGCGTGAATGCACCCCCCATGAGCCCTATCAAGGACCCGAGGACGGTGGCCGACGCCGCGACGACCGTCGCAGCGATCTCCGGTTTTCTGCTCTGCTCGGGCACGCCACGGGGGCCGACGGCTCTCTCCGCCCTGGCGAGGGCTCTTTCACCGAGCCACAGGGCGAGAAAGGGAAGGGCCACGAGTGCCGCCCACAGCCAGAGCCTCGGACTGCTCTGAAAACTGGCCTGTATCGAGACGAGGACCAGTCCACCGAGTGCGCTCACTGTCGCGAGTCCTCGCAGGGCCCAGCCGCTGCGGCGGTGGAGGACCAGGTAGGCGGCGATCAAGCCGGCGGCGCCTGACGCGGCGAGCGCTCCGCCGATCAGGCGCTCCTCACGACGGGTGGCCAGCACGAAGTCGTGGCATCCCAATGTGACCAGGAAGGCGCCCAGTCCGGCCAGTGCCAACCCGCCGACTAGCAGAGCAATCGGCATCGGAGGTGCGGTCGTCCGGGAGCTCGCGCGTCGGGGCGGTGGATGCGCGAGCAGGCCGCGATGCCGCTCTTCCCGTCGAGTGGGCGAAATCCAGTGCCACGGATCGGACGTAGGGCGTGCTCCGGGCATCGGCTTGCCACTCCCGTGCAGAGGAAGCCTCGGGCCTGAGGCGCAGCGTCAGGCGGCGGTGCCGTGGGCGGCGACCGGGTCGTCGGCGCGGGGCCGGGCGGGCGTGGGGAAGGCCGGGCGCAGGAACCGCGGCGCCCTGAACGGCTTCCAGGTGCCCTCCGGCTGGGCCAGCCGGTCGGCCACGGCCCAGATCGAGGCGGGGTGGTGGCCGAGGCCCAGGTGGCTGGCCATGACGGCGATGTTCTCGCAGCGCTCGCCGGGGATGTTCAGGCACGTCTCCCAGTGCACGATCCCGTCGAACTGGGAGTAGATCGAGGTGGTCGGTACGGCCAGCGGGGTGTTCTCCGACTCCAGCGGCAGCGTGCGGTGCTCCACGTGCAGGTGGGAGAAGCGGTCGAACACCTTCGACGCCCGGCTCTGGCTGTGCCGCGTCAGGCGGAAGGGGCTGCCCAGGGTGATCACCTGACGCACCGACTCGGGGGACCGGCGGCCCAGGTCGCGGGCGAAGATGCCGCCCAGGCTCCAGCCGACGAGCGAGACCGTCCGTTGGTGCTTGTCGCTGAGGTGGTCGAGGAGGTCGCGGGTGCCCTTCACGCACGCGGCGGTGGGGCCGATGTTGCGGCCCAGACCCCAGCCCTGGGCGTCGTAGCCCAGCCGGCGCAGGACGGCGCGCAGCACCCGCGTGGAGATGTCGTCGGCGAGCAGGCCGGGGAGAACCAGCACGGGATGCCCGTCGCCGTGCGGGAGGCGGGACAGCAGCGGGCGGGCGGCGAGGTAGAGCCCGTAGTCGCCGACTGCCCGGCCGGGCTCGGTGAGGTACAGGGGGAGAGCGGGACCGTCGTCCAGCCGTGACGCCACGTGACCCTCCTGCTGCCGACCGCCCTTGGTGCCGACCTGTACCAAGATGGGGCCCGGCTCACACCCGGTCGACTTCCCTCGCCGCCACATGTTGCCGAAATGTGTCCCGGGTCATATCGAACGTTCACGTTCTACTGGTATGGCGGCGTGGTGCGTGCCCCCCGTGGGACGGGCACGGCACGGACGTGTCACCGTACGGACGCCGCAACGTGGACGAGGAGGACCTACGGGTGACCGAACTGGGCGGGACGTACGGGCAGAGCCGCACCGTGGACCTCGGCGGTCCGGTGCACTATGTCGACTTCGGAGGTCCGGACGGCGCCCCGACGGTGGTGCTGGTGCACGGGCTCGGCGGCTCGCACCTGAACTGGGACCTGTTCGCGCCCCTGCTGCGTCCGCAGGCCCGCGTGCTGGCTCTCGACCTGCCCGGGTTCGGCCGGAGCGAGCCCGGCGGACGTCGCACCGCCGTGCACGACAACGTGGACGTCCTCGACCGGTTCCTCGCCGAGGTCGCCGGCACGCCCGTCGTCCTCGTGGGCAACTCGATGGGCGGGATGATCTCCATCCTCCAGACCGCCGCGGCACCGGACACGGTCAACGGCCTGGTCCTCCTCGACGCGGCGGTCCCCGGGCCGCGCCGCGCGCTGGACCCGCTGGTGGCCGCGACCTTCGCCCTCTACGCGATCCCGATGCTGGGCGAGCGCTTCCTCGCGCTGCGCCGCAAGCGCTCGACGCCGCTGCGTCAGGTCCGCGACATGCTGCGGCTGTGCGGGGTCGACCCCGACACCCTGCCCTCGTCGGTGATCGACCGCTCGCTGGGCCTGATCGAGCAGCGGCAGGACGTGCCGGCCATGGACAAGGCGTTCCTGGCGGCGGTCCGGTCCCTGCTCAAGCTGCTCGTCGACCCGCGCAGCTACCGGACGGCGATGGCCTCGATCCGTGTGCCCGTGCTGCTGGTGCAGGGCGACCGGGATCGGCTGGTCCCGGTCGCCGCCGCGCGCGACATCGCCCGGCGGCACCCCCGGTGGCGCTACCTGGAACTGCCCGGCGTCGGGCACGTACCGCAGCTGCAGGTGCCCGAGGAGCTCGCGACGGAGGTCCTGGCCTGGCTCGACGCGACGGCGGGCGCCCGCGCCTCCGTCTAGCCAGGCCGTCCGCCGCGGCTCAGGGTGTCGCGCAGGGCCTCCAGCCCGGTGTAGCGCGGTCGCCAGCCGAGCTTCTCGCGCGCCTTCGTGGTGTCCATGATCGCCGGCCGGCTCGCCGCCTCCACCCATTCGGCGACGGGCGGCAGGAACGGCAGCCGGGAGAACGCCCGCGCCGTGGCCTGCGCCGGTGCCGCGGGGAGCGGGATCGGCAGCGCGCCGAACTCGCGGGCGACGTCGGCGGCGGTGAGCACCCCGTCGCCGGCGATGTTGTAGGCACCCGGAGGGCCGGCGCCGAGGATGCACTGCACGAGCGCGCGACCGACGTCCTCCTCGTGGACGAACTGCAGGGGGAACGTGGGCACGAGGACGGGCACCGGCACCGGCAACCGCCGTGGCCGGCTGAACAGCGCCCGGCCCAGGGGTGCCAGCGGGCCGGGGAGCAGGTCCTTCCGGCCGACGACGTTCGGGCCCAGGACCACCGGTGGGCGCAGCAGGAACAGTGCGAGCTCGGGGTGCTTGCGGGCCTCGCGGTCGAGCAGCTCCTCGAGCTCGGCCTTCTCCTGGGCGTAGAAGAGCCGGTCCGCCGGCCGGGTCGGCCACTCCTCGTCGATCAGCGGGGGGTTGTCGGCATGGAAGCCGTACGCCGCCACCGACGAGGCGTACACGAACCGGCGGGCGCCCGCCGCGGCCGCCGTCCGGAAGACGTTCAGGGTGCCGCCGACGTTGATCGACCGGGTGGTCCCCCGGGAGGCGTTGCCGGTGATCAGGAAGGCCAGGTGCACCACCACGTCGACGCCCTCGAACGCCGCGCGCAGGGCCTCGGGATCGCGGACGTCGCCCTGCCGGTACTCCATCTTCGTCCACCCGCGCTCGGCGGGGTCGAACGGGCGCCGGGCGATGCCGATGACCCGGGCGATCCGGTCGTCGTCCTGCAGCAGGGGGACCAGGCCCGAACCGAACGTGCCGGTGGGCCCGGTGACCGCCACGGTGAGGCCACTGTCCGGGGCGCCTGGCGGCTCGGCGGCACCGCGCGGGCCGTCGCCGAGGGCACCGGCGTCGCGCCGCTCGGTGGGGCTCACCGGGCGGCTCCCGCGCTGGTCTTCTTCGCTGCCCGCGACCGGGGCTGGCGCTTCGCCGTGGACTTCCCCGCGGCCTCGGCGGTGGAGCCGGCGGAGGAGTCGGCGGCGGACCCGCCCGCGGAGCCGGTCGACGGGCCCGCTGTGGACTCGGCCGTGGAGTCGGCCTTCGGTCCCGCCTCGGCCCCGGGGGCCTTCGCGACCGCCAGTGCCAGCAGCTCCTCGATGCCGCGGCGGATGCCCCCGGAGAGGACGTCGACGTCCGGGTAGCCGTCGAAGTCGGCGTTGATCCCGAAGGTCATGGTGTTCAGGTAGGAGAAGATGCCGATCGAGCACCGCATGCCGCCGTTGATCGGCACGTAGGCGGTGGCGCTGGTCATGCGCTTGCCCAGCACGTAGAGCGGCACCCGCGGTCCGGGCACGTTGGTCGTGACCGTCTGGCACCACATCTGCCCCGCCTGGAGCGCGGCCCGCACGCCCATGGACAGCAGCGTGGGCGCCACGAAGTTGCCCATCGAGATGATCGACTTGGCGTCGACCGCGCGCATGGCCCGCTTGTACTCGTCCATCTGACCGCGGATGGAGTTCAGGCGGGCCACCGGGTCGGAGAGGCCGACCGGCAGGTCCACGAAGACCGCGGAGATCTGGTTGTCCAGCGTTCCCCGCTGACTCTCGCGCCGGACCGAGACGGGCACCATCGAGCGGACGACGAGCTTCTCCGACGAGAGCTCGCCCCGGCCCTCGAGCAGGTCGCGGAAGCCACCGGTGATCGCGGTCAGTACGACGTCGTTGACCGTGCCGCCGAACGCCGACCGGACGGCCTTGAACTCCTCGAACCTGCCCTCGGTCCACGCCCAGCGACGGTGCGGGCCGATGGGCCCGTTCAGGGAGCGGGCGGTGGGCCTGATGGCCTGCTTGGCCAGCGACGGCACCGTCCTGGCCAGGGTCCGGCTCGAGTCGGCCAGCTCCTTGGCCGCTCGGACGGCGCTGCCCACGTTGGGCATGGCGGCCAGCTGCTGGAGGGGATGGGTCATGGCCTCGGTGACCGAGCCGGCCACGAGCTCGAGGCCGGAGGGGCTGCGCCGCGGCGTCCAGTCCTGCGGCGCCTCGTGCGTGGCGTCGGGGGTGAGGTCGAACATGAGCTGCATCAGGTCGCTGCCGGCGATGCCGTCGACCATGCAGTGGTGGACCTTGGAGATGAGCGCCCAGCGGTCGTCGGCCAGGCCCTCGACCAGCCAGAGCTCCCACAGCGGCTTCGCCATGTCCAGGCGCTGGCCGAGGACGCGGCCGGCCAGGTTGCGCAGCTGCTCGTCGCTGCCCGGCTTGGGCACCGCGGTGTGCCGCACGTGGTAGAGGATCTGGAAGTGCGGGTCGTCGAGCCACAGGGGCCGGCCCAGCTGCATCGGCACCGGGCGCACTCGCTGGCGGTACCGGGGCACCTTGGGCAGCTTGCTCAGGATCAGCCGAACCACGTCGCCGTAGGTCGGGGCTGGTCCCTCGAACACCGCGACCGACCCCACGTGCATCGGGGTGTTCTCGCTCTCGGCGTAGAAGAAACCCGCATCGAGTGCGCTCATCCGGTCCACGTTCTGCTCCTCGCCGACCCCGTCGCGCTGCTCGGACGGGGGCCCTTCCACGTCGTCGGGACGGCCGCCGAAGTCAGGCGTGTCCCCGGGTCACTGCACGACGATCCTCATGACCGTCGTCACACTGCCGTGCCCCGCGGGCGACCGGGTCAACCGGCTTTTCGCCACCCGGCCCGCACCCGGTCCACCAGCGCGTTCAACGCGTCGTCGACGACCTGGGAACGGGTGAGGTTGACGCTGTGCCCGGCGCCGGGGACGACGACCAGTTCCGCGCCCGGCCCGATGATCTCGGCGATCCGGCGACCGTGCGCAGCGGGGGTCAGGCGGTCGTGGGTCGCCGCGACGACGGTCACGGGCACCTGCCGCAGCACCTCGAGCGCGGCCGTCTCGTCGTGGTCGAGGAAGGTCGCGTAGAAGGCCATCGTCACCGGCAGCGAGGTCTCCTCGAGCAGTTCCTGCACGAGTCGCACGTCGTGCGGGTGCGCGTCGTCCGCGCCGAAGAGGAGCCGGCGGGTGATCCGCCGGCCGATGGCCGTGCCCCGGCGGCGGAACCGCTCGAGCACGGGTGCGAGGAGTTGCAGGACGCGCAGGTACAGCGGCAACAGTCCCAGTCGGCGCACCACCTTGAGCGCGAGCCCGAGGACGCCGGTCTCCACCAGCCCCCCGGCGGAGGTCGCGAGCAGGAAGACACCGACCACCCGCGTCCCGAAGAGGTCCGGTCGCCGGCGGGCGAGGGCCATGATGCTCATGCCGCCCATCGAGTGGCCGGCCAGCACGACCGGCCCGTGCGGCGTGGTCGCGTCGAGCACCTGCCCCAGGTCGCGGCCGGTGCGGTCGATGGTCGCCTTCGTCAGCGGCGTCCAGCCCGACCGGCCGTGCCCCCGCTGGTCCCAGAGGACCAGCCGCGCCCGGTTCCGCAGCGCGGCCCGCTGCAGCTCCCACTCGGCCAGGCGGGCGGTGAACCCGTGGGAGAAGAGGACGGTGAGGTCGGCGTCGGCCACACCGTCGACCTCGACGTGCAGCGGCACGCCGTCGTCGGTGGTGACGGTCCGCGAGCCCGGTGGGGGAGGGGCGGACAGGGACGGCAGCGAGAGGAGCGGCGGATCGATCGGCACCCCGCTCATCCCACGTGCGCGCCCGTCCTGCCGCAACCGGGCACCGGGCCGGGGATCAGTGCCGTCCCGGGGCGTTCTCGCGCACCAGCCGCCGGGCCGCGTCCACCTCGCGGGCCACGGGGGCGAGCACGCCGTCGGCGAGGATCTCGGCGTCGTCGGGGATCCGATGGGCCCGGACGTCCTCCTCCAGCTGGCGGATCGCCTTCCGCAGCACCGCCACCTGCGCGAGGTCGGGGGCGGGCTCGCCCTCGCGCTGGGCGATGACGGCCTCGGTCACGGCGTCGGAGGTGCGCTCCAGTTGCACGATCACCGGCCACCAGGCCGCCGCGCGGCTGCTGATCGGCGGTGGCTCGGCCAGCCGGCGCTGGAGCTGGGTCTGCAGCTCGGTCAGCGCCCGGTAGTTGCGCCGGCGGGCGCGGCGGCGTTCGGTGGGGCTGCCGGTGAAGGCGGCCTCGACGAACGCGTCGAGGGCCAGCGCGGCGTCCCGCAGCGCCTCGTCCAGCGGTGCCCGCCAGGTCTGGGGCCAGAGCAGGTAGCCGAAGACGAGGACGATCGCGCAGCCGATGAGGGTGTCGGTGAGCCGGGCGCCCACGAGATCGGGACCGCCGGCCAGGGCGAGGTCCAGCAGCAGGATGATCACCGGCGTCTGGAACACCGAGAACAAGCCGAAGTTGGCGTTGCGTGCCCACGGCAGCGGCGCGGCGGCCACGGCCATGGCGACGAGCACCCACGCGTTCCGGGGCAGGACCGCCAGCAGCGCCGAGCCCAGGAGCACCCCGAGCACCGTGCCCGCGCCGCGCTGCACGGCCCGGGTGAAGACCGAGCCGAAGTCGGGCTTGAGCACGATGGCCACCGTCAGCAGCACCCAGTAGGGCCGCTCGATCGGCAGGAACTGCCGGGCGATCTCGGCGACGGTCATGCACAGCGCCAGCCGGACGGCGAAGGCCCGGCTGTCGGGGCTGGCCAGCGTCCGGTCGGCGAGGTCCCGCAGCCGGGTGCGGAGGTCGACCTCCATCTGCTGCGCGGCCGCGACGGCGCGCTCCTCGGGGTCGCCGACGACGTTCCAGACCAGCCGGATCCCGTGGCGGACCGCGCGGCGGGCGGGCGGTCCGTCGTCCAGTGGCGGGGGCCGCTCCCCGGTCAGCTCCCCGGAGTCCCGCAGCGCCGCGGCCAGCGCCCGGACGGCCTCGACGTCGTCGGGGTCGGCCGCCACGCGGGCCCGTGCCGCAGCCACGGCGCCCTCCACCAGGGGCGCCGCGGAGTTCAGCACTCCGGCGAGCTCGGACAGTTCCCGGCTGCGGCCGGCGGAGTGACTGCGGCTGCGGATCACACGGTCGTAGGCGGCGTTGAGGGCGGTCGTGAGCGCGCGCCGGCTGTCCTCGGCGCGCTCGGTGCCGCTGGCCGCGAGCAGGTCGGCGATGGCGGTGAAGACGCCGGCCACCGAGGTGCGGTCGGGGTCGAGGCTCTCGGTGCGCGCCTGGACCACGGTGGTCAGGGTCGCCCAGGCGGCGCCGCCGAAGAAGAAGCCGACCTCCGCCGGCAGCGACAGGGGGGTCGTCAGGCCGGAGGAGATCGCGGTGTAGATCAGCAGTTGCAGGGAGCCGAGCGAGAGCGCCGCGTTCACCGAGCTGATCAGGGCCGCGGCGGCCGAGATGGCCGCGATCACGACCACCGGTGCCCAGCCGCCCCCGGTGGCGTACTGGCCTACGAGCAGTCCCACGGCGCCGAAGCCGATGGCGGCGGCGATCCGGCGCAGCCGGTCGCGCAGCGGACCAGACTGCGGCGCCAGGCTCGCGGCCAGGGCCCCCATGGTCCCGAAGACGCCGGCCCCGAGGACCGGCCCCTGCTCGAGGCCCCCTCCGACGGCGGCGGCGACGGCCAGCGGGGCGGGGATCGTGACGGCGAACCGGACGACGTCGCGCCAGGGCACGGGAGGCGGGGTCGTGCGCACCAGTTCCTCGAGCCAGGCGGGCGCCCTGAGCCCACGCTCCCGTGGCCCGCCCTCCGTCACGTCCCGAAGCTTGTCATCGCCGCTCCCGGCCGGCCGTGACGACCCGGTGCCAGGATCGCCGCATGTCGACCGACCAGCCCGGGACGGAGGTCCGGGTCGCCGGCCCGGAGGACCTGGCGCAGGTGCCGCTGGTGGAGACCCGGGCCGACGAGTCGTTCCGGGCCCTCGG
Source organism: Blastococcus deserti (assembly GCF_042682525.1). NCBI lineage: Bacteria > Bacillati > Actinomycetota > Actinomycetes > Geodermatophilales > Geodermatophilaceae > Blastococcus > Blastococcus deserti. Next base: position 9,568 of record NZ_JBHUHP010000019.1, on the reverse strand, counting down.
CATCACCGGCCTGCCGGCCGCGGCATCCGCCGGGGCGCGGGCGGAGGCGTGGCGGGTGCTCGTGACCGGTCGGCCCGTCCGTGGCTTCGCCGTCCTGGAGCTGGTCGACGGCGCCGTGCACCTGGAGCAGCTCTCGGTCGATCCGGCGCATGGCAGGCGCGGACTGGGAACGGCCCTGCTCCACGCCACGGTCCGCACCGCTCGGGAGCACGGCGTCGACCGGGTCACCCTGCTCACCTACGCCGACGTGCCGTGGAACGGTCCCTGGTACGCCCGCCACGGCTGGCGCGAGACCACGGACCTGACCCCGGGACTCCGCGAGCTGCGGGACAGGGAGCGGCAGCTGGGCCTCGACCGCCACGGCCGCCGGATCGCCATGGTGCGCCCGCTGACGCCGACGGTCTGACCTAGAGTCCGCCCGTGCCCGTCCCCCTGCGCGAGGTGATCGCCGCGCTCGATGCCCGCTACGACCCCGCGCTGGCCGAGAGCTGGGACGCCGTCGGGCTCGTGTGCGGTGACCCGGACGAGCCGGTGGACCGCGTGCTGTTCGCCGTCGACCCGACCACGGCCGTCGTGGACGAGGCGATCGAGACCGGGACCGACCTCGTCGTCACGCACCACCCGCTGCTGCTGACGCCGGTGCACGGCGTGCCGGCCCACGACCCCAAGGGCCGGCTGGTCCACCGCCTCGTCCGCGCCGGCGCGGGGTTGTTCGTCGTGCACACCAACGCCGACCGGGCGCCCGGCTGCGGCGTCAACGACGCGCTGGCCGACGTCCTGGGTCTGAGCGGGACCGTGCCCCTGGAGCCCTCGGCCGCCGACCCGCGGACCGGGCTCGGGCGGGTGGGGCAGCTCCCGGAGCCGCTGAGCCTGCGGGCGTTCGCCGAACGGGCCGCCGCGGTCCTGCCCGCGACGGTCGGCGGGGTCCGTGCCGCCGGTGAGCCCGGGCGCGTCGTCCGCCGGGTGGCGGTGTGCGGCGGCAGCGGCGGCTCGCTGCTCGCAGCGGCGGCCGCCGCGGGAGCGGACGTGCTGCTGACCAGCGACCTCAAGCACCACCCGGCCTCGGAGGCGGGGGAGGTGGACGGTCCCGCGCTCTGCGACGTCGCGCACTTCGCGTCCGAGTGGCCCTGGTTGCCGGTCGCCGCGGAACTGCTCGCCGACGACCTGGCGGGGCAGGTGGCGGTGGCCGTGTCACGGCGGCGGACCGACCCCTGGACCTACCGCGCCGGCCAGGAGGACGGACCGGTCGGGGACGCCGCGCCGCGCAGGTAGCAGAAGGAGCCCCGTGCCCCCGCCGTGGAAGGGCCCGTCCTCCTCATCCCTCGCAGGCCCGGGACGAGCCTCTGGACGGGGCCGGCGGCGGGACCCTGCACGGGGGCCGGGGCAGGTGGGTGCACGGGTAGGTTGGACGGGTGAAGGCCGACCACTTCGAGCAGCAGAAGCTGCTCGATCTCGCCGCTGAAGACGTCGCGCTCACCCAGCTCGCCCACCGTGAGCGCACGTTGCCCGAGCGGGCCGCCGTCGAGGCGGCCGCCGAGGCCGAACGGGCGCTCTCCGCCGACGTCGTCCGCGCCGAGACGGAGGTGCGCGACCTGGGCCGCGAGGTGAAGCGGCTGGAGGCCGACGTCGAGACGGTGCGGGCACGCGAAGCCAAGGACCAGCGGCTGCTGGACTCCGGGAGCGTCTCGCCGAAGGAGTTGACCAACCTCCAGCACGAGCTCGACTCGCTGAAGCGGCGGCAGTCCGACCTCGAGGACCAGGAGCTCGAGCTCATGCAGCGCCTCGAGGACGCCGAGTCGGCGCTGGCCGCGGCGCAGCGGGGGCTGGACCAGGCGCGCGCCGACCGCGAGCGGGCCGAGCAGCTCCGCGACGACGCCCTCGCCGACATCGCCGACGGCATCAAGCGGCACGAGGCGGCCCGCGCCGAGGTCGCCGCCGGCATCTCGGCGCCACTGCTGTCCCTCTACGACCGGATCCGCGCGCAGACGGGCACCACCGGCGCCGCGATGCTGCGGGCGCGGGCCTGCCAGGGCTGCCGGCTCGAGCTGTACGGCAACGAGCTCGCCGCGGTGCGCAACGCCGATCCGCACGAGGTCGTGCGGTGCGAGAACTGCGGCCGCATCCTCGTGCGCACCGCCGAGTCCGGCCTGTGACGCCGATCATGGCCATGGTGGCCACGTCGGCCGCCGGGGCCGGGCTGTGAGCCGCCGGCTCATCGTCGAGGCGGACGGCGGGTCGCGCGGCAACCCGGGGCCGGCCGGCTACGGCGCGCTGGTCCGCGACGCCGACACCGGGCGCGTGCTGGCCGAGCGGGCCGCATCGGTCGGGCGCGCCACGAACAACGTCGCCGAGTACGGGGGTCTGGTCGCCGGCCTGCAGGCCGCCCTCGACCTCGACCCGACCGCCAGCGTCGAGGTCCGCATGGACTCCAAGCTGGTCGTCGAGCAGATGTCGGGCCGCTGGAAGATCAAGCACCCCGACATGCAGCAGCTGGCCGTGCAGGCGCAGAAGATCGCCCGGCAGCTGGGCGACGTCCGGTACACGTGGGTGCCGCGCGCGCAGAACAGCGCCGCCGACGCGCTGGCCAACAGCGCGATGGACGGCCGGCCGGTGCACCGCGACCCGGCCGCCGAGCCCGTCGTCCTGGAGGACGACGTCCAGCCCGCCGCCGAGCCGGCTGCCGTCGTCACCACCGTCACCCATCTGCTCCGGCACGGGCAGACCGAGCACACCCCCGAGCGTCGGTACAGCGGCCGCAACGACCTGCCGCTGTCCCGGGCGGGCCGGGCCGAGGCTGAGGCCGCCGCGGTGCGCGCCAAGGCTCTGGGCATCGAGGTGGTCGTCGCCTCGCCGCTGCGGCGGACCCGGGAGACGGCGGAGATCGTCGCGGGCGCCCTGGGCCTGCCGGTCGACCTCGACGAGGACCTGGTCGAACTGGACTTCGGCGACCTCGAGGGGCTGACCTTCGACGAGGCGCGCGCCAAGCACCCGCTGGCCTCCCGGCGCTTCCTCGACGACGTCACCGTCCCCGCTCCGGGAGGGGAGTCGGTCGCCGACGTGAGCAGCCGGGTGGCCCGGGCCCGGCGGCGCATCCTGTCCGGGCATGCGGGCCGGACCGTGCTGGTCGTCAGCCACGTGACGCCCATCAAGCTGATGGTGGCCGCCGGGCTGGGGGTCGGTGACGAGGTGGTGCACCGGGTGTTCCTCGAGGCGGCGTCGCTGTGCTCGGTGGCGTGGTCCTCGGACGGCCGCGCCTCGGTGCGCCTGGTGAACGACACCTCGCACCTGCGCTGACGCAGCCGTGCGATTCCGTGCCGCGAGCCGGGTCAGCAGGCGTGCCCGAACGGATTGAGCTGCTGGAAGCGCCACGCGTCGGCGCACATGTCCGCCACGTCCCGTGTGGTCCGCCACCCCCATTCCCGCGCCACGCGCGACGGGTCGGCGACGAGTACGGGCACGTCGCCGGGCCGCCGTCCGACCGTGGTGACCGGGATGGGCCGTCCGGTGGCGGACTCGAACGCGGAGACCACCTCCAGCACCGACGTGCCGACGCCGGTGCCCAGGTTCCGCACCCGAACACCGGTCTCGTCGGCGAGGTGGTCCAGGGCGACACGATGTCCGTCGGCCACGTCGACGACGTGGATGTAGTCGCGGATGCAACTGCCGTCAGGCGTCGGGTAGTCGGTGCCGTGGACGGGGAGGCGGTCCAGCCGGCCGATGGCCACCTGGGTGAGGTAGGGCATGAGGTTGTTCGGAACACCGCGGGGGTCCTCGCCCAGCAGGCCGCTCGGATGGGCGCCGGCCGGGTTGAAGTAGCGCAGCGCCAGGATCCGGAACTCAGGATGGCGCCGGCAGGCGTCCGCGAGGATCTGCTCGCACGCCGATTTGGTCCGCGCGTAGGGGTTGACGGGGGCGACCGGGTCCTCCTCGGTCAGCGGTACGCGCCGTGCGACCCCGTACACCGAGCAGGACGACGAGAAGACGAGATCGCGCACGCCGTGGTCCCGCATCGCCTGCAGGAGGGCGACGGTGGCACCGACGTTGACGTCCCAGTACTCGAGTGGGAACTCCACCGACTCCCCGACGGCTTTCCTGGCCGCGAAGTGGATGACCTGGTCGATCCGCTGGGCCTCGAACACCCGGTCGAGCAGCGCGCGGTCCCTGACGTCCCCCGTGTAGGCCGTCACCGCTCGGCCGGTCAGCTTCGCCACTCGCTCCAGGGACGCGGGCGTGCTGTTGGAGTGGTCGTCGATCACGACGACGCGGTGGCCGTTCTCGAGCAGTTCCACGCACGTGTGACTGCCGATGAAGCCGGCGCCACCGGTCACGAGCACGGTGGACCCGGGGTCGCGCCCGCTGATCACGAGAGGACCGGCGCGGACCGCCGAGGAGACGGGATCCGTGCACCGGGTCGCGGCTCGACCTGGGGGCCGGCCACGGACGGAGCGGCGGCGGCGACCTCGGCGGGGCGCGCGCGGAACCACTCGACGGTCCGCCGCAGCCCCTCGTGGGCGGAGATCTCGGGCTGCCAGCCCAGCAGCCGGCGAGCTCGGCCGATGTCCGGTCTGCGGCGGGTGGGGTCGTCCTGGGGGAGCGGGTGGAACTCGAGCGGCGACGTCGAGCCCGTGACCTCGAGCACGATGCGGGCCAGCTCGAGGACGGTCCACTCGACCGGGTTGCCGAGGTTGAGCGGACCGGTCTCGGTCGACGTCAGCATGGCGACCAGGCCGCGGACGAGATCGTCGACGTAGCAGAAGCTGCGGGTCTGCGAGCCGTCGCCGTAGATCGTCAGGGGATCGCCGTTGAGGGCCTGGGTGATGAAGCTGGTGACCACCCGGCCGTCCTCCGGCCGCATCCCGGGGCCGTAGGTGTTGAAGATGCGGACGATCCCGACGTCGTCCCCGAACTGCCGCCGGTAGGCCATCGTGACGGCTTCGGCGTACCGCTTGGCCTCGTCGTAGACGCTGCGTGGGCCCACGGAGTTCACGTTGCCCCAGTAGTCCTCCGGCTGGGGGTGGACGTCGGGGTCCCCGTACACCTCGCTGGTCGAAGCGAGCAGGAACCGGGCACCGTGCTGCGCCGCCAGCTGCAGCGCGTGCTCGGTGCCCCGACTGCCGGCTGCGAGTGTCTCCAGGGGCATCCGGTGGTAGTCCGGTGGCGACGCCGGGCTGGCGAGGTTCGCGACGGCATCGACCGCCCCCCGCACGCACAGCGGCCCGGCGGCGATGTCGGCGTGCACGAACTCGAAGCCCGGCCGCCCCAGGAAGGGTGTGGTGTTCGTCCTCCGGCCAGTGCTGAGGTTGTCGATGCACACCACCTCGTCACCGGCCGCCAGCAGCGTGCCGCACAGGTGGGAACCGAGAAAACCGGCGCCGCCGAGAACGACAACACGCATGACGACTCCCTGCGATCGGTGGATGGACGGCCGCGCGCCGATGCTGGAGCATGCTGGCCCAGCCGGCGAAAATCGGCCGATGCTCCTTTTTCCCCCTCCCTTTCCTTCGTCGTGTCGCTGCGGGGTACGCCTGATCTTGTACGCAGAGTGGGACGAGTATTTCGACATTCGAGTAACTGTCAGTGGCGCGCCTGGTACACGCTCTTGACCTGCGGCAAGGTGTGTTGCAGCCCGATGGTCCGCCTGGGGGTTGCCTCCGGCAAACACTGGATCTTGCCGCTGGAGTGCCTGGCTGAAGGTGGCGCTGCCCGCCGTACGGGGAGCGCCGCGAATGGGTTTCGTGCGGCGTGTGCAACGGAACTCAATGGTGCCTGAAAGGTCAATGCGTTTCAGCGACGTCACGGCTCGGGGAACACAGGAGAAATTGTCTGCCCTCGCGACGCAGACGCTTCAGCGGGGCGGTCGGCTGCTGCACACTCCGGCCACCTCACGCGCGCGCACGTGGCGCGGACGGGCCCCGGGGGAGGAGCGACGTGGGCACTGCGGCGGAGACACGAGCCGGCCCAGGGTCGTGCGCCCGCCAGCCTCCCAGCCCCAGACGACAGGGGGACCAGTCCGCCACCTCGCTGAGGGGCGATCGGCGATGACGCAGGAAGTCCAGGCCGCCCCGGTCCTCCCCGTGCCCGAGGGTGCAGCCACCGGGGCGACGCTGCACCTGCCGGCCGGAGGGACCGGTTTCGGCGCGCGGGTGCGGCCGGACGGACGGCACCTGTCGGTGGACGGGGTGCCGTACCGGGTGCGGGGAGTCACGTACGGCAGCTTCCGCCCCCGCCGCGACGGTGACCTGTTCCCCGAGGCGCCGCAGATCCGACGAGATCTCTCGGCCATGGCGGCCGTAGGCCTGAATACGGTCCGCACCTACACCGTTCCCCCGGCGGAGCTGCTCGACGCGGCCGCCGAGGTCGGCATGCGGGTGCTCGTCGGCGTCCACTACGACGACTGGCGTCAGCACGGGGCCGATCACCGCGTGCACCGCAGGGTTCTGGACGCCGGTCGCAGGGCGCTGGACGACGCGATCGAGCGCACCGTCGGGCTGCCCCAGGTGCTCGCCCTGTCGATCGGGAACGAGGTGCCGGGCGACCTCGTCCGGTTGCACGGCATCCGGCCGGTCGAACGGGTCCTCTCCCGGCTCGCGGCACACGTGCACGCCGCCGACCCGGCGGCCCTGGTGACGTACAGCAACTTCCCGACGACGGAGTACCTGTCGATCGACGGCCTGGACCTGGCGTCGTTCAACGTCTTCCTCGAAGATCCCGCCCGCCTGCGTGCCTATCTCCGTCACCTGCAGATCGTGGCGGGGGAGATCCCTCTGCTCGTCACCGAACTCGGGCTGGCCGGCGACCTCCACGGTGACGCCGCACAGGCGGCCTCGATCGAGCAGCAGCTCCGCGTCGTCGACGAGACGGGGTGCGCGGGCGCGACCGTGTTCGCCTGGACCGACGAGTGGGGGGTCGCCGGTGAGGCCGTCGAGGGGTGGGGCTTCGGCATCACCCGTGCCGACCGCACCCCGAAGGCGGCTGTCGACGTCGTCCGCCGATGGGCCGGTCGCAGCGTGCGCGACCTGCGGGAGCGCTGGCCGCCCCTGTCGGTCGTCGTCTGCGCCTACAACGAGGCGCGCCTCCTGGACGAGTGCCTCCGGTCCCTCGAATGCCTCGACTATCCCGACCTCGAGGTGGTCGTGTGCGACGACGGATCGACCGACGGGACGCTCGAGATCGCCCGCCGCTATCCGTTCCGCACCCTCGCCCTGCCCCATGGCGGCCTCAGCGCCGCGCGCAACGCGGGCGCGCGGGCCGCTCGCGGGGAGTACGTCGCGTACCTCGACGCCGACGCCCACTGCCATCCCGCGTGGCCCTACCACCTCGTGCTGTCGATGCAGGACGAGGGCGTCGTCGCGGCCGGCGGACCCAACCTTCCGGTGCCGGGCGCCGACCTCGTGGAGCGCGCGGTCGCCGCCTCACCGGGAGGACCGGTGGAGGTCCTCGTCAGGGACGACCGCGCCGAGCACGTGCCGGGATGCAACATGGCGTTCCGGCGGGAATCGCTGCTCGCGGTCGGTGGCTTCGACCCGGCGTTCACGTCGGCGGGCGACGACGTCGACGTCTGCTGGAAGCTGCTCGACCAGGGAGGTCAGATCGCCTTCGCGCCGGCGGCACAGGTGCGCCACCACCGGAGGAACACTGTCCGCGGCTACCTGCGACAGCAGCGCAACTACGGCCGGTCCGAGCGAATGGTCGCCTCCCGCCACGCGCACCGGTTCAACCGGCTCGGGCAGGCCCGCTGGGCGGGATCCATCTACGGCGGCCTGCGGATGCTGTCGTCGGTGCTGCGCCCGGTCGTCTACCACGGACCGGTCGGTGGAGCGCCCTACCAGACGGTCGTCGCTCCCAGGGCGGCGTGGGTGTTCGGCTGGGCGGCAGCGACTCTGCCCCTGACGGTCCCGCCGCTGGTCCTGGGACTCGGCCTCGCGTTCCTCCATCCCGCATGGCTCGGCCTCTGCGCGCTGGGCCTCGGATACCTCGTCGGGTACACCGCAGCCGTGGCCGTGGCGGTCCGACCGGCGCGGGACGAAGCCCACCCGTGGGCGTGGCGTGCGCTGGTCACCTGCCTCCACGTCCTTCAGCCCCTCGTCCGGGCGTGGGGTCGACTTCGGGGTCCCGGTCTGCCGGTGTTGCCCCCGCCACCACCTCCTGGGTGGACCGGGGACCGCCTGGCCTGGCTGATGTCGCTGGAGCGTGCCCTTGCCGAGAGCGGATGCTCTGTCCGCTTCGCGGGGCCGACCGACCCCTGGGACCTGCAGGTCTCCCGCGGCCCCGTGCTCGCCGCCCGGCTGTCCACCGCGGTGCAGTGGGGGTGGACGCCGCAGGCGCGGACGCGCATCGTGGTCCGGCCGGCGCGGCTGCTCGCGCTCACGGCCGCGATGGCAATCGTCGGGCTCCTGGCCGGGACCGGCTGGGCGGGCGGGCTGGGAGCGCTTCTCCTCGCTGCGGACGCGGCCTTCCTCGTGCCGACGACGCGCCGCGCGCTGCGGCGGACGACCCTCAGCGCACTGACGCCGGGGAGTTAGACGATGGCCCGCGGGCGGCACAGACGGGTCTCGCCCTACCGCTTCCTGCTGCGCTACGCGCGACAGGACGTACCCGGGCTGTCGGCCATCTTGATCCTCACGCTCCTGGCAACGGGCGTCACCCTGCTGACTCCCTGGCCGATGAAGGTCCTGGTCGACCAGGTGCTCGGGGATGAGGACCGGACGCCGCTCACGGCGTGGCTTCCGGGCGGCGCAACCGACGGTGGCCTCCTGGCCTGGGTGGTCGCCGCGACTCTCACCGTCTTCCTGCTGACGAGCGGCCTGGAGGTGCTGCTCACCTTCCTGTGGGTCCGCGTTGGCCAAGGAATGGTGTTCCGCCTGCAGCGGCAGGTCTTCGCGAAGGTGCAGCGCCGGTCGGTCCTCTTCCACGAGCGGCACGACGTCGGGGACACCATGGAGCGGGTGATCGGGGATCCGTGGTCACTGCACGCCGTGGTCACCTCGCTCGTCTTCTCCCCCCTCCAGCAGGCCCTGCTCACCGTGGGCATGGTGGCACTGCTGGCGGGACTGGACCCGGCGCTCACCGGGCTGGCCGTCGTCGTCACGCCCGCGATGGTGTGGATCGCCCGTCGCAGGGGGCGTCCGACGCAGAGGGCCGGAGAAGCCCGACGCCGTGTACTTGGCCTGTTGCAATCGCACCTGCACCAGAGCCTGACGGGGATCCCCGTCGTCCAGGCGTTCGGCCAGGAGAAACGGGTGCACGCCCGCTTCGTCGAGCTCTCGGGTGCCGTGGTCACGGCCGAGTGGCGCACCACCCTCGTCAGCAAGGTGACCGACCTCCTCAGCGGCAGTGCCACGGTCCTCGGACAAGGGCTCGTGCTCCTCGTCGGAGCCCGCCAGGTCCTCGCGGGACACATGTCGGTCGGCTCGCTGCTGGTCTTCCTCGCCTACCTGACCAGTCTGCAGTCGTCGTTGACGGAGCTCACGGCCGTCTACCCCACCCTCTGCGGCGCGCGCCCGCAGATCGACCGGGTGGTGGAGGTGCTGGAGGCGGAGCCGGAGGTGGCCGACGGGCCGGGGGTGGG
>NZ_JBHUHP010000018.1:0-18860 GCF_042682525.1 Blastococcus deserti | reverse complement strand
GACGACCACCAGTACGACATCCTGGCCCTGGCCCTCAACGAGCGCCTCGCCGAGCTGAACCTGCCCTGCGACATCCCCTACCGGGGATCCTGGCCGACCCGCCGCCACCCTCCGGGTCCGGGGGACCAGCCGGGTGGCGGGAGGCCGCCGTCCGGCTGAGGTGGGGCGGCCGCTGCCCGCTCCCCGGACCGGCGACGGCCGACGGCAGCGTGTTCCCGGACGACGGAGGAGCATCCGCTCCTGGACGGCGGTCCCCGTCCAGGGACCGGCGCCGGACGGAAGGTGCGGATCCCGGGACATGAACACCGGCCGCTCGGGTATCCCGGGCCCCGAGGTCGTCGGGGCCGGCCTGCGCCCCCTGCCGACCGAGGCTTCGCCGGTCGAGCAGACGGCCAGCGGGGCCGACTCGCCCGCGGCGGCGTCGCGCGGTCGGCGGCCCAGGCCAGGGAGCGCCCGGCGCAGCTCCGGTGGGCCGGATCGGGTCCGGGTCGCCGGCGTAGCGACCCCAGCACCTTCCTCTCCCGCGAGGAGTCCGGTTTCATCACGGGGTCCGCGTACGACGGCCACGAGGGATCGCACGTCCGTCCTCGGCCGTCGACGCGGGAGCACCGGGCGGACGTCGTCCGGTGCGATCCCCGGCATGGCGGGTCGCGCGTCTCCGCGGTGGCTCGTGCTCGACGACGACAGGCAGCGAGGGGCGAGATGTTCACCAAGGTGCTCGTGGCCAACCGGGGCGAGATCGCCGTCCGGGCGTTCCGGGCCGCGTACGAGCTGGGCGCCGGCACGGTCGCGGTCTTCCCGTGGGAGGACCGCAACTCCGTGCACCGGCTCAAGGCGGACGAGAGCTACCAGATCGGCGAGGCCGGGCATCCGGTCCGGGCCTACCTCTCCGTGGGCGAGATCGTGGCTGCCGCGCAGCGGGCGGGCGCGGACGCGGTGTACCCCGGCTACGGATTCCTGTCGGAGAACCCGGACCTGGCCGAGGCGTGCGCCCGGGCGGGGATCACGTTCGTCGGGCCGCCGGCGGCGGTGCTCGAGCTGACGGGGAACAAGGCGCGGGCCATCGCCGCCGCCCGGGAGGCAGGGCTGCCGGTACTGGCCTCCACCGAGCCCAGCGACGACGTCGGCACGCTGCTGGCCGCGGCGGAGGAGCTGCCGTTCCCGGTGTTCGTCAAGGCCGTCGCCGGTGGTGGCGGCCGCGGGATGCGCCGGGTCGCGGAGCCGGACGAGCTGCCCGCGGCCGTCCAGGCGGCGATGCGGGAGGCGGAGTCGGCGTTCGGTGACCCGACGGTCTTCCTCGAGCAGGCCGTCGTCGACCCGCGGCACATCGAGGTGCAGATCCTCGCCGACGGTGCCGGGGGCGTCGTCCACCTCTACGAGCGGGACTGCTCGGTGCAGCGCCGGCACCAGAAGGTGGTGGAGCTGGCGCCCGCCCCGCACCTGGACCCGGAGCTGCGGGAGCGGATCTGCGCCGACGCGGTCGCCTTCGCCCGGGCCATCGGCTACGTCAACGCCGGCACCGTGGAGTTCCTGCTCGACGGGCAGGGCCGGCACGTGTTCATCGAGATGAACCCGCGCATCCAGGTCGAGCACACGGTCACCGAGGAGGTGACCGACGTCGACCTGGTGCAGTCGCAGCTGCGGATCGCGGCGGGGGAGACCCTGGCCGACCTGGGCCTGGCCCAGGAGACGATCCAGTTGCGCGGCGCGGCGCTGCAGTGCCGGATCACCACCGAGGACCCCGCCAACGGCTTCCGCCCGGACACCGGCCGGATCACCGCCTACCGCTCCCCGGGCGGCGCAGGGGTGCGGCTGGACGGCGGCTCGGCGCTGGGCGCCGAGGTGGGCGCGCACTTCGACTCGATGCTGGTGAAGCTGACGTGCCGCGGCCGTGACTTCGGCATCGCGGTCGCCCGGGCGCGGCGGGCGGTGGCGGAGTTCCGGATCCGTGGTGTGGCCACCAACATCCCGTTCCTCCAGGCGCTGCTCGACGACCCGGACTTCCGCGCCGGGCGGGTGACGACGTCGTTCATCGAGGAACGGCCCCACCTGCTCACCGCCCGGTCGTCGGCCGACCGCGGCACCAAGCTGCTCACCTACCTGGCCGACGTGACCGTCAACCGGCCGCACGGCGAGCGGCCGCACCTGGTCGACCCGCTGGAGAAGCTGCCCCCGGTCGACCAGCGCCGGGCGGCACCGGACGGCTCCCGGCAGCGGCTGCTGTCGCTCGGCCCGGAGCGGTTCGCCGCCGACCTCCGGGAGCAGACGGCCCTCGCGGTCACCGACACCACGTTCCGGGACGCGCACCAGTCGCTGCTGGCCACCCGGGTGCGCACCAAGGACCTGCTCGCCGTGGCCGGCCACGTGGCCCGGACGACGCCGCAGCTGCTGAGCCTGGAGTGCTGGGGCGGGGCGACCTACGACGTGGCGCTGCGGTTCCTGCACGAGGACCCGTGGGAGCGGCTCGCGGCGCTGCGCGAGGCGGTGCCCAACGTCTGCCTGCAGATGCTGCTGCGCGGCCGCAACACCGTCGGCTACACGCCCTACCCGGAGCAGGTGACCGACGCCTTCGTGCGCGAGGCCGCGACGACCGGCATCGACGTCTTCCGGGTGTTCGACGCGCTCAACGACGTCGCACAGATGCGCCCGGCCATCGACGCCGTCCGGGAGACGGGCACGGCGGTGGCCGAGGTGGCGCTGTGCTACACCGGCGACCTCGCCGATCCGGGCGAGGACCTCTACACCCTCGACTACTACCTGCGGCTGGCTGAGCAGATCGTCGGTGCCGGCGCCCACGTGCTGGCGATCAAGGACATGGCCGGGCTCCTGCGGCCACCGGCCGCCGCCCGTCTGGTCACCGCGCTGCGGGAGCGGTTCGACCTGCCGGTGCACCTGCACACCCACGACACGGCCGGCGGCCAGCTCGCGACGCTGCTGGCCGCGTGGCAGGCGGGCGTGGACGCCGTCGACGGCGCGGTCGCCTCCATGGCTGGCACCACCAGCCAGCCGCCGCTGTCGGCGATCGTCGCCGCGACCGACGCGACCGAGCGGGTCACCGGCCTGGAGCTGCGGGCGGTCAACGACCTGGAGCCCTACTGGGAGGCGGTCCGGCGGATCTACGCGCCGTTCGAGTCGGGCCTGCCCGCGCCCACCGGCCGGGTGTACACCCACGAGATCCCCGGTGGGCAGCTGTCCAACCTGCGCCAGCAGGCCATCGCCCTCGGCCTGGGGCAGCGGTTCGAGGAGGTGGAGGACGCCTACGCCGCCGCCGACCGGCTGCTCGGCCGCCTGGTGAAGGTCACCCCGTCGTCCAAGGTCGTCGGGGACCTCGCCCTCCAGCTGGTCGGAGCGGGGGTGGCACCCGACGACTTCGCCAAGAACCCGGGCACGTACGACCTGCCCGACTCGGTGATCGGCTTCCTCCGCGGGGAGCTGGGCGACCCGCCCGGCGGCTGGCCCGAGCCGTTCCGGTCGCGGGCGCTGGAGGGCCGCCGTCCGGCCGCGCCACCGGCGGAGCTGACCGACGACGACGTGCGGGGGCTGGCCGAGCAGCCCCGGACGACCCTGAACCGGCTGCTCTTCCCGGGACCCACGCGGGAGTTCGAGGCGCACCGCGAGCAGTACGGCGACGTCTCGGTGCTGCCCACGAAGGAGTTCCTCTACGGGCTGCGGCCCGGTGACGAGCACGCCGTGGACCTCGAGCCGGGGGTGACCCTGCTGATGGGCGTGGAGGCGGTCGGCGACCCCGACGAGCGCGGCATGCGCACGGTCATGTGCACCCTCAACGGCCAGCTCCGCCCGGTGACGGTCCGCGACCGCTCCGTGGACGCCCAGGTCAAGGCCGCCGAGAAGGCCGACCGCGGCCGGCCCGGTCACGTGGGGGCGCCCTTCGCCGGCGTCGTGACGCTCAAGGTCGCGGAGGGTGACGCGGTCGAGGCCGGGCAGGCGATCGCGACCATCGAGGCGATGAAGATGGAGGCCGCGATCACCGCACCGGTGGCCGGCACCGTCGAGCGCGTGGCCATCGGCCCCGTGCAGCAGGTGGAGGGCGGCGACCTCCTCGTCGTCCTGGCCTGAGGGCGCCGGCCCCGGACGGGGCAGGCCGAGGGTGCGGGGCTCAGGTCCGGGAGCGGTCGATGAGGCGGGAGAGGACGATGACGCTCTCCGTGTGGTCGACGTTGTGCTCGTCCCGGATGCGCTCCAGCGCCTGCTCCAGGTGGCGGACGTCCGAGGCCAGGACGTGGACCAGCGCGTCGGCCGAGCCCGAGACCGTGCACGCGCCCACCACCTCCGGCACGGCCTCCAGGCTCCGCCGCAGGTCGCCGGGCGAGACGGTGCCCTTGCAGTAGATCTCGACGTAGGCCTCGGTCTGCCAGCCCAGGACCGCGGGATCGATCAGGACGGTGAAGCCGCGGATCGTGCCCGAGGCCACCAGCCGGTCCACCCGGCGCTTCACCGCCGGTGCCGACAGGCTGACCTCCTCGCCGATCTCGGCGAAGGTCGCGCGCGCGTTGCGGAGCAGGCACCCCACGATGCGGCGGTCGAGGTCGTCCATGCGCTCACGTCCTTGCAAGAGACCGACGAGACGGGGCGTCAGTATGCAAGGAACAGCGCCCCGGGCAGGCATTCGATGAGGGCCTGTTGTCCTTCGGGGTGACTCGGAGCGGGCCCGGGCCGCCCGGCCGGCTCTCCCGCGGGGCTCCAGCAGGCGGACGGCGGCGCACTCCATCGTCGTCGACCGGGTATCCCGCTCGGGCATCGCGACCTCCCCACCACAGGCACAACCAGGGAGGAAGACGATGTCCGAGCACACCGATCACGCCGTCGTCGTGGGTGCCAGCATGGGCGGGCTGGTCGCCGCCCGCGCCCTCAGCGAGGCCTACGCCCACGTGACGGTCGTGGAGCGCGACCCCCTGCCCGACGTCGGCCTCCCCGGTGGTGCGACCGCCCGCCGGGGCGTGCCGCAGGGGCGGCACGCGCACGGCCTGCTGGCCCGTGGGCGGGAGGCCCTCGAGGAGCTCTTCCCCGGGCTCACCGACGAGCTGATCGGGTACGGCGTGCCGCCGACCGATCTGCAGTCGGGGTTCCGGTGGATCAACGGCGGCCGGCTGCTGTGCCAGGCGCCGTCGGGACTGACGGCGCTGGGCGTCAGCCGCCCCCTGCTGGAGTCCGCGCTCCGTGCCCGGGTGCGGGCGCTCCCCAACGTGACCGTCGCGGACTCCTGCGACGCGGCGGGCCTCACGGCCTCGGGCGACGGCCGGCGGGTCACCGGTCTCCGGGTGCTGCGCCGCGGCGACAGCCGCACCGAGGAGATCGTCGCCGCCGACCTGGTCGTCGACGCCACCGGCCGGGGCTCCCGGGGACCGCAGTGGCTGGCGGCGCTCGGCTACCCGGCGCCGGCGACCGAACGGGTGGAGGTCGGGCTCACCTACGCGTCCCGGTCGTACCGCCGTGCGGAGGACGCTCCACAGGGCGTGGCGATCGCCGGCACCCTCGCGAACCCGCGCGGTGGCGTCGCCATCCCCCAGGAGGGCGACCGGTGGATCGTGTCGATCGGCGGGATGCTCGGCGACGCCGCTCCGCTCGACCACGACGGGTACACCGCGTTCGCCTCGACGCTCCCCTCACCGGCGATCCACGAGCTGATCCGGGACGCCGAGCCGCTGTCGGACCCGCTGCGCTTCCGCTACCTCGCCAGCACCCGTCGCCGCTATGAGCGGCTGCACCGGTTCCCCGAGGGCTATCTCGTGTTCGGCGACGCGATCTCCAGCTTCAACCCGGTGTACGGCCAGGGCATGACGGTGGCGGCGCTCGAGGCCCTGCTGCTGCGGGAGTGCCTGCGGGAGGGAACCGGCGGGCTGGCCGGCCGGTTCCTCGGCAGTGCCGCGCGGATCGTCGACATCCCGTGGGACATCTCCGTGGGCGCGGACCTGCGCTTCCCCGGAGTGGCGGGCCGCCGGACGGCGAAGGTGCGGACGGTGAACGCCTATCTGGAACGGCTGCACCGAGCGGCCGAGCACGACCCCGTGGTCGGGCGTGCCTTCCTCCGGGTGGTCAACCTCCTCGACCGCCCCGAGCGGTTGATGGCCCCCGGCATCGCGTGGCGGGTGCTGGCCGCCCGGCCGTCCACGGCGCCCACCGCCGCGGTGGCTCCGGTCCGCGTGGTCGTCGGGGCGGGCGCCGCGGCGGACTGACCGCACGCGAACGGCCGGTGGGCCGGACCGCCGCCCGGCCGTCCGGCCGCTCTGCTGTACCCCGCCGGGGGAGCGGGCCGATCAGAAGAGGATGCGGCGCCCGTTCCGGGGGTCGGCGGCCTCGGCGGCGAGCAGGATCCGCCGCGCCGGGCGGTAGCGGCCTTCGCGCAGCCGGCGCGCCTTCTCCGGGTCCACCTCGGCCAGTTCGGCGTTGGCAGCCAGGTTGTGCTTGTTGTCGGCGAGCTTCACCAGGCGGCCGAGGGGGTGGGCGGCCGCCCGGCGGATCGAGCCCGAGATGTAGGGCTCGCCGGGGCGCCGGGTGACCGCGTCGATCGCCTCGACGACGATCTCCGGGACGCCCAGGTCGCGCAGCCGGTCCAGGTCGTAGCGGCGGGCCGGATCGGGATGGTCGCGGGTGTCCTCGACGATGTCGTGGAGCGCTCCGGCCATCTCCGCGTGCGGGCCGTACGGCCGCAGGGCCCGGGCGACGGGCTGCAAGTGGGCGAGGTAGTAGTCGCGGCCCTGCTGGTCCACCTGACCTTCGTGCGCCTGCAACGCCAGGAGGTGCGCGTCGGGAACCGTGAACCCCACGGACCGAGGTTAGGCGCAGTTCGGCCCCGCGCCGCCGTCCCCCGGTGGCCCGGGTGAGTCGCCCGCGCGGAGCGGCAGCCCGCGGCCTCGCCCGCGTCAGGCGCCCGTCGAGGCGTCCGGCGCGGCGACCGACGGACGCGGCGCGGATCCCCAGCCGCCCGGGTGGGAGCGCAGGTGGTCCTGGATCCAGCCGAGGTGTCGACGGCGGTGCAGGCGGAGGGCGTCGGACGACGTGGTGACCGGGGCGGCCGGCCGGTGCAGCTCGGCGGCGAGGGCGGCCCGCCGGCGCTCGAGTTGTGCCACCTCCGCCAGGAGGACCGTCCGACGCCCGGCGGCCTCCTGGTCGAGGCGTTCCCTGGCTGCGGCCGCCTCGGCGTCCGCCCGACGCCGCTCGTCCCGTCCGGTGGCCAGCATCCGGACGACCTCGTCGCGGGCCCGCAGCCGGGCCGCGGCCGCGTCCTGTCCCGCCTGCTGCCGGATCCGGTCGGCGTGCTCCTCGGCGCGCTGCTCGACCGCCCGCGCCTCCGCGAGCGCCGCCTCGGCCTCCGCCCGCACGTCCGCGCTCGTCCGCTCGGCGTCGGCGACGATGCGGGCGGCCGTGGCGGTCATGTCCTCCACGCGGGTGGCTGCCTCGGCGACCATCCGCCGCGCCTCGGCCTCCGCGTCGGCGAGGGCCCGTGCCGCACAGGCGGCCGCCTCCGCGGCCTGCGCGGTGGCGGCGGCCCGGTCGGCCTCCGCGTCCGCCCGCATGCTCTCGGCCTCGTCGGCGGCCCGCGCCAGCATCGATCCGATCCGGCGGGACAGCTGGAGGAACTCCCCGCCGGACGTCGAGTGGGAGAGCAGCTCCCGGGCCTCCTCGAGGGCGGCCCGGGTGTCGAGGTGACGCGCGAGCAGGTCCTCGTGCTCGCGGTCGGCGGTGGCGAGCTCGTCCTCCGCCCACTGGACGTAGGTGTCGACCTGGAACCGGTCGTAACCAGCCGGGACGCGCCGGAACATGGGACCGGCCTGGAGGACGGTGGGCAGGTCACCGGAGACGTTGGGACGCCTGCGGTTCCGCGGCCCGGTCGCCACGAGTGGTCCGGGCGCGGTCGCGGGACCGCCGGTCCGGTCGTCGACGTGCGGTTCGAGCCCCATTCCTCCCGCCTCCCCACGCAGTCGGGTCCGAGGACGGGGACGCTACGGTGCCCGGCGCGCATCGGCCGCCGGGCGCGGCCCGCGCCTCACCCGGAGTGGCGAGGTCGGCGCACGATCCGGCGACCGTGGCGGATGGGCGCCTGGTGCGGACCTCGCCCAGGGGAGTGACACCACCGGCGACGGGCGTTCCGGAACCCGTGGCGTCGCGCACGCTCTCCGCATGACGTACGTCAGCAGCCCGCAGGCTCCGGGGGGCATGACCGTTCCTCTGCTGTTCGGCTGGCAGCACATCCTGGCCGTCCTGCTGGTCCTGGTCGCCGTCGCGGTGGTGTTCCTGCTGATCGGCGCGACCGGCGCGGGCGGGAACGAGCGGTCCGAGTGGCAGGCATGGCTGGACGCGCGCGCCGGTCGGCGGGCCGACCCGGCCGGCGAGCCGCTCGACGACCCGGCGGAGCCGGTCGGGTCCGAGCCGCGATAGGCCGTCGGGAAGGCGCCCGAGGGCTCCCGGCCGGCTGCGGAGGGCGAGGGAGGTCGCACCGCGGCTCGGGGTCGCGGGTCGGCTCGGCCGGGTGGCGCGGGTCATGACAGGGTCCGGCGCGGGCCCGGCGACCCTTGGCCGTGCCGTCAGCCGAGCACCTCGTGGGCGCTGGCGGTCTCCCAGCGGCTCATGCGCTCGACGGCGGCCGGCCCGAGGCGGTCGAGCACCGCGTCGACCAGCAGCTCGGTGAGCACGAACGCGGCCGCGGCCGAGTCGAAGGCACCCGTGGACCGCACCGAGGTGGGCAGGACGACCTCGGCCACCTGCGCGACGGGGGAGAGCCACTCGTCGGTGATGCAGATGATGTGCGCGCCGGCGTCGGCCAGCTCGGTGGCGCGCTCCACCGTCGTCGTCTGGTAGCGCCGGAAGTCGTACAGGACGAACACGTCGCGCCGGTCGGCGTCGATCACGTCCGCCGCGTCGATGGTGTGTCCGTCGTCCGGTGCCGAGACGTTGGTGCGGATCTGCCGCAGGTGGCGCGCGAGGTAGCCGGCGAGGTAACCGGAGAACCGGCCCCCCACGGCCGTGATCCGCATCCGGGGATCGGCCAGGAGCGTGACCGCGGCGTCGAGTTCGGCCTGGGGGATGGCGGTCAGGGACTGCGTGATGGAGGCCGTCGCCACCTGTACCCCGCGGTCGAGCCAGTGCCCCTCGGCACGGTCTGCCCGGGTGCCCTCGTAGAGCGACAGGGGGGAGGCGACGCGCTGGGACAGCTCGTCCAGCAACGCCTGCTGCAGGGCCGGGAAGCCGGAATGGCCGAGGCTGCGGGCGAAGCGCACGACGGTCGGCGGGCTCACGCCGGCCGCCGCGGCGAGCTCCGCACTGGTGCCGAGAGCCGCCCGGGGGTAGTCGGCGAGCAGCACCCGCGCGACCCGTCGCTCCTGCGGGCTGAAGGACGACAGGCCGGCCTTCAGGGCGTCGCCGATGGACACCGGGTCACCGTCCAGAGGTCACGGTCCGGGGGTCGAGCACCTCGATCTCGCGGGTGGTCAGGTCGATGGCGAGGATGCTGTCGCTCGGGACCGGCGTCCAGCCCTCGTCCGGCAGCCCGCTGGAGATCACGTGCACAGCGGTGGGCGAGACCTTGTACGCCATGTCGAAGTACGCAGAGGCGTGCCCGTGCGGCATCGCGTCGTCGGACCCGAACAGTTCCCGGAGGTCGTCCAGCGGGGTCGCCGCCCGGCTGTTGACGTGCACCGCGTAGAGGCGCGTGGGTGTCAGGAAGAGCGCGTTGAGACTCGCCTGGGGGAAGTGCTCGTGGAGCGTGCCGACCGCGCGGACCAGCCCGGCCCGCTCGTCCCCGTCCGCCTCGATGCAGTCCAGGACGAGGCGGAAGTAGCGCTCGCTGTCGGTGGTGCCCTTCAGCCGCGCCCGGCCGGCGTCCGACAGCAGGCCCTCCAGGGTCTCGATCGGCGAGATGCTGCCGTTGTGCGCCAGCGCGTAGCTGCCGTCGGTGAAGGGGTGGGTGTTCATCGGGTGGACGACGAGTCCGTCCGTGGCCCAGCGCAGGTGCACCAGCCCGGCCGAGCCCAGGGGCCGCTCCGCCAGTTCGAAGTAGGCGGGGTCGTCGGCCGCCGACATCGGTGAGGTGGTCGCCTCGATGCTGCCTCCGCCGGGCTGGCACCACGCCATCCCCCAGCCGTCCCCGTGCAGGGCCGACAGCGAGGTGAAGGTCTGGAACTCCGCCGCACCGAGACCCTCGACGGCGGACTCCGGCCTCTCGGACACGTAGCCCAGCAACCGACACAAGTTGACGACACCCCTTCTCAATGGCGTTCGACGACCGGTATAAAGACGCGGCCGTGTAACGGAGGTTACATAGGTCCGGAGAATTCTCCTCACGAAACGGGTGCGTCAAGTGGTCCCAGTCCCCGCGAGCGACCTCCCGGCCCGGACGGACGTCGAGCGCCACGCCGAGCGGCTCCGGAACGCCGGTGCCCGGACCCTGACCGGTGTCGTGAGCGACTCCGGCGGGGTGATCCGCGCCAAGACGGTGCCGGCACGGCGCATCGAGTCGTTCGCGCGCTCCGGCATGGGGGCCTCGCTGACGTGGCCGGTGTTCTGCGTGGACAACGGCATCGCCATGACTCCCGAGCTGGGTGTCGTCGGCGATCTGCGGCTGACCGCGGACCTGGAGCGCGCGGTCGTGCTCGACCACGGGTTCGGCTGGGCCCCCGCGGACGTGCGCGACCAGGACGGTCAGCTGTCCCCGTACTGCTGGCGCAGCGTCGCCCGCCGGCAGGTCGACCGGCTGGCGTCGCTGGGCATCGAGGCCCGGGTCGGCAACGAGCTCGAGTTCGTCCTCCTGGACGACGCCGGGCGCCCGCTGGGGGCGCGCGACGGCTGGCCCTGCTACGGGGCGGGCGTGTACAGCGAGCTCAGCGAGTTCGCCGCGGATCTCTGCGAGCGGCTGGACGCCGCGGGTGTCCCGGTCGAGCAGATCCACGCCGAGTACGGGCTCGGTCAGTTCGAGATCTCCCTGCCTCCCCGCGCGCCGGTCACGGCCGCCGACGACGTGCTGCTCGCGCGGGCCGTCATCGGCCGGACCTGCCGGGACCACGGGCTGCGCGTCAGCTTCTCGCCGGTGCCCTTCCCCGGCGGCTCGGGCAACGGCGCCCACATGCACGTCTCGCTGACCCGGGACGGGGTTCCGCTCCTGGCCGGCGGTCCGCTCGCCGAGGACCTGACGCACGACGGCGCCTCCGCGATCGCCGGCATCGTGCGCCACCTGCCCGGGGCCATCGCGGTGCTGGCCGGCACGGTCGTCTCCGGGGATCGGCTGCAGCCGGGGCACTGGTCCGGTGCCTTCGCCTGCTGGGGCGTGGAGAACCGTGAGGCCGCCGTCCGCCTCCTGCTGGCCAACAACGGCAACCCGCACGGGGCGAACGTCGAGGTGAAGTGCGTCGACGCCGGGGCCAACACCTACCTGGCGACCGGCCTGGTCCTCGGCTTCGCCGCCCGGGGCATCGAGGGCCGGCTGGACCTGCCGGACGCCGTCACCGTCGACCCGGCGGAGCTCTCCCCGGAGCAGGCCCGCGCCGCGGACGCGGTGCCGCTGCCCCACGACGCGGCCGGGCGCATCGAGCTCTTCGAGAAGAGCGACGCGGTCCGCGACGTCCTCGGCCCGGAACTGCACGCGGCCGTGGCGGCCGTGCGCCGGTACGAGTCCTCGCTATACGCGGGCGAGGACGCCCACGCGCTGACCAGGTTCGCCTGGTCCTCCTGAACCGCCCCTGCCCGACCACGTTGTCCACCACGCACCGAATCGAGGAGTGACATGGCGAAGCGGAAGCTGCGACTGTGGGAGGCGCTCGCGCTCTCACTCGGCCTCATGGGCCCCACGCTGGCCATGGCCGGCAACGGGCAGGGGATCATCGGCACGGTCGGCAAAGCCGTTCCGCTCGTGTTCCTCCTGGGCTTCCTCGGCGTGGCCCTGGTCGCGTACGGCTTCATCCGGCTGACCCAGCGCTACAACCACGCGGGCAGCGCCTACGCCCTCGTCGGCGCGACGCTCGGGCCGCGCGCCGGCTTCGTGGCGGGCTTCGCGCTCTTCGGCACCTACCTGTTCTTCACCATCTGCACGGCCGCGGTCTTCGGGGCGTTCCTCAACGCGCTGCTGGGCTCGCTGTTCGACGCCGGCACCAGCCTCGGCTACGGGATCGCGGCCGTGGCGTGCCTGCTGGTCACCGGCTACATGAACACCCGGGACACGACCACGGTGTCGCGGTCGCTGCTGGCCATCGAGGGCCTCGGCATCGCCGCCATGCTCGTCCTGGTCATCGCGATCTTCGGCCAGGGCGGCGCCGACTCGACCGGCGTCGACGTCTCCACGTTCACCCCGGACGGCGTGGGCCTCGGGGCGGTGCTCGCCGCCGTGGTGGCGGCCTTCCTGTCCTGGGCCGGATTCGAGGCCTGCGCCGCCCTGGGCGAGGAGACCGACAGTCCCCGTCGCAACATCCCGCGCGCCCTGTTCGGTTCCGTGCTGCTCACCGGTGTCCTGTTCGTCGTGGTCATGTTCGCCCAGACGATCGGCTTCGGCACCGACGAGGACGGCCTGGCGGCCTTCCAGGGCTCCGGGAACACCCTCGGCGACCTCGGGGAGGGCTACGTCGGGCACTGGTTCGCGCTGCTGCTCCTGGTCACGGCCGTGCTGTCGGCGTTCGCCTCCAACCTCTCGTCGGTGGCGGCGTCGGCGCGGCTGGCCATGGCGCTGGCCCGCGACGGCTTCGGCCCGCGGCAGTTCGCCGAGATCGACCGGGTCCACCGCATCCCGCGCAACGCCGTCGTGGCGATGGCCGCCGTCGGCATCGTGGTGAACCTGCTGACGTGGCTGACCGGGTGGCCGGTCATGGGCACCGGCGACGCGGCGATCGACGCGTACTTCTTCTTCGCGGTCGTCGGCGCCACCTGCCTGCTGTTCGTCTACCTGCTGGTCGAGGTGGCGCTGTTCGCCGCGTGGCGGCGGCGGCAGATCAGCGTCCGGGCCGCCGAGCTGGTGCTGCCCGCCCTGGGCGGCCTGTTCATCCTGGTCGTCATCGGCTACAGCGTGAAGGACGCGACGGGGCTGTCCCCGGCGTTCGTCGCCATCGGCTGGGTCGTGATCGGGCTGGTCGTGGCGCTGGTCGCCGGCGGGCTGGCCCAGCGGATCGGCGCGTCGCTCACCCGCGAGCTGGAGGACGTCGACCGGGACCACACCTTCGCCGACACCGAGGCCCGCTGATGCCGCCTGCCCCGGTGTCCCCGGCCGCCGAGCGGCTGTACGCGCGGGACCGGGTCGTCGCCGGGGTCGAGAAGCTGCGGTTCTTCCCTCTCGCGCTGGAGTCCGGCCAGGGCTCCTGGCTGGTCGAGGCCGGTGGCCGCCGGCTGCTGGACCTGTCCGCGACCTGGACCGCGTGCGGCCTGGGCCACGGGCATCCGGCGGTGCGCGAGGCCCTGCTCCGGGCGGCGAGCGCGCCGCCCGGAGCGGGCGCGCTCAGCGCCGTCCACGAGGACGCCGTCGCGCTGGCCGAGGACCTGCTCGACCTCACGCCCGGCTCCGGGGACCGGCGGGTCTACTTCGGCCACGCCGGCTCCGACGCCAACGACGTCGCCATCCGCAGCGCGGTGCACGCCACCGGCCGACCCACCGTGCTGGCCTTCGAGCACAGCTACCACGGCGGCATCGGGATCGCGATGAAGGCCTCCGGCGTCCACGTCGACGCCGGCAGCGTTGCCAGGGACCAGCACGTGCGCTTCACGCCCTATCCGGACCCCTACCGGGCACCGGAGCGCTACGAGGACGTCCTCGCGCAGCTGGAGGAGGCCCTCGCCGGCGGCGACGTCGCCTGCCTGCTCGTCGAGCCGATCCTCTCCGACGGCGGGCTCGTCGTCCCGCCCGACGGCTTCCTCGCCGAGGTCGCCGCTCGCTGCAGCGCGGCCGGCACCCTGCTCGTCTGCGACGAGGTGAAGGTCGGGCTCGGCCGGCCGGGGACCTGGCACGCCTTCGAGCACGACGGGATCACCCCGGACATCGTGACCTTCGGGAAGTCCCTGGGCGCGGGCGTGCCGATCTCCGCGGCGGTCGGCCCCGCGGGCGTCCTCGACGAGCCGGCCGCGTCGGCGCTGCTGACCCAGGCCGGCAACCCCTACAGCACGGCGGTGGCCCGGGCCGTCCTGGCGACCATGAAGGCGGAGGGTCTCGTGGAGCGGGCCGCCGACGCGGGCGACCGGCTCCGGGAGGGCCTGCGGCAGGCCACCGAGCACCTCGACGTCGTCGGCGACGTGCGCGGCCGCGGCCTGGCCGTCGGCGTGGACCTCGTGACCGACCGGGGCAACCGGGACCGGGCGCCCGACCTGGCCGCCCGGGCCGTGTACCGGGTCTGGGAGCTCGGCGGCGTCGTCTTCTACGTGGGCGGGAACGTCCTGGAGGTGACCCCGCCGCTGGTGATCACCGACGCCGAGGTCGACCGGGCCGTGGAGCTGCTCGCGCAGGGCATCCAGGAGGCGGCCGACGGCAAGGTCAGCGACGCGCAGATCGCTCCGTACGCGGGATGGTGACGATGGATCCGCAGGCGTACGGCGGGCCCCTGGGCGAGGTGGCGGCGGGCCTCCCGCTGGTCGACCACCACGTCCACGGGGCGCTGCGGGCGTCGGTCGACCGCCCCACGTTCGAGTCGATGATCACCGAGGGCCCGCGGCCGCACTCCGCCGGAACCGCTTTCGACTCGCAGGTCGGCTTCGCCATCCGGCGGTGGTGCGCCCCCGTTCTCGGCCTGGAGCCGCACGCTCGCGCGGACGAGTACTGGGAGCACCGGTGCGCGCTGGGGGAGGAGGAGGTGAACCGGCGTCTCCTGGGCGCGGCCGGCACCCCGACGTACCTCGTCGAGACCGGGTACCTCGGGGACGCCGTCCTGACGCCGGAGGAGCACGCCGACGTCGCCGGGGCCGAGGCGCGGGAGGTCGTCCGGCTGGAGACGGTGGCCGAGCAGCTCCTGGCATCGGTCGACTCCGGGGCCGCCTTCGTCGCGCAGTACCCCTCCGCTCTCGCCGACGCGACCCGCTCGGCGGTCGGGACGAAGAGCATCATCGCCTACCGCGCCGGCTTCGACGTCGACCCGGCTCGCCCGGGTGACGACGACGTCGTACGGGCCGTCGAGCGCCAGCTGCGCGCCGCGGACGGCCGCGTGCGGGTCGACGACCCGGTCCTCCTGCGCTACCTGCTGTGGTGCGGCGTGGACCGCGCTCTGCCCCTCCAGCTGCACAGCGGGTACGGCGATCCGGACCTGGACCTGCACCGGGCGAACCCGCTGCTCCTGATGCCGTGGCTGCGCCGGGTCGAGCCGAGCGGTGTCCCGGTGATGCTGCTGCACAACTACCCGTTCCACCGGGAGGCCGGCTACCTGGCCCAGATGTTCGACAACGTCTATTTCGACATCGGGCTGGGGATCAACTACGTCGGCAGCCAGAGCCCGCAGGTGATCGCCGAGTCGCTGGAGGTGGCGCCGTTCACCAAGCAGCTGTACTCCTCCGACGCGTGGGGGCCGAGCGAGCTGCACTTCCTCGGGGCGCTGCTGTGGCGGCGTGGCGTCAGCCGCGTCGTCGGGCAGTGGGTGCAGGAGGGGGAGTGGGCGTTGCACGACGCCGAGCGCGTGCTGCGCCTCATCGGCTCCGAGAACGCCCGGCGGGTGTACCGGCTCTGAGTCAGCCGAGCGAACGCTCCGCGCAGCGGGCGTAGGCGTCGCGCCGCGGACGGATCCGCTCGTAGGGGGCGCTCGACGCTGCTGGAGTCCACCCGGGTCGCCGTCCTCGGCGTCGGGGACGGGGAGGGTGGCGAGGGTGGGCGTGACCAGCAGGTCAGCGTCCGCAGCACCTGCCGGATCTGGTCGTGGACGTGGGTGCGCATCTGCTGGTCGTGCGGGACGTCGAGCGCGCTGAGCCCATGGCCGTCGTCCAGCAGCTCGACCGGTGACAGGTCGCGTCGCCGTATGCGCGCGGCCGCCGTCGCACGCCGGCGTCCGACTGGACCGCAGCCTCCTCAGGAGGGGCCGCGGGGGAGCGGACGCTGTGGCTCCGCCGGTGGCCGGACCTGCAGGTGGTCGACGTGGCGGTGGAGGGCCGGACGATCGAAGTCTTCCGGCACTCCGACGGTCGTCGCCGCCGACCTGGCCCTGAGCCTGCGCCAGCGGGTTCGACTGCGATCAGCGGGCCTCTCCGGGTGCAGAGGGCTGGTCGTGGTCGTGGACGTGCGCTTCGCCGGCGTGCTCGTGGTCGAAGTCCCGGTGCGGCACGTGGGCGTGGTGCAGCGGGGCGTGATCGTGCTCGTGCTCGTGCGCGGAACTCAGATGCTCGAAGCCCCCGGTCATCTCGTTGTGGTTGTGGGTGACGTGGAAGTGCCGATGGGTGTGCACCAGCCGTTCGTGGTCGTGTTCCTCCCAGTCGGCTGCGGGCGCGTTCTCGGCCATCGCCTGCTCCTTCCGGCAAGGGCGTGCAGAAGGTGTCACGCCATGGTGACGCAGTTACCCCGCGGCTGGGTCCGCGAACGGCTGGATGCCCAGGAGGCCCGGACAGTGCGGACGCGGAACATGCGCCTCACACGCAGCGGGACACTCATCGCTGCAGACCGGCGCGGAGGTGGCGCGTGGTGCTCCCTTCGACGGGCCATGTGGCCCGGCCTCCCTGCACATCGCCCGGACCCCGCGCGCGCGTCGGCCAGCGCTCGGCCGCTGCGAGACCAACTGCCTCGGCCGCCGGCCGTGGGTTCATGCCGGTGTCCCAGGGACGGCCGTGGCTTCATGTCGGTGTCCGGGAGACGAGGCGCTGCACTCGCGCCTGGGGTCGCCGACGCTCGGCCGAGTCGCGTGGACGGCCGGCACTGCAACGCTTCATAACGGTTGAGGGCGTTCCGACGCCGTCTCCTTGTTGCCGACGCCCAGCGGGGGGATCGTGAGCATGCCTGCCGGTCGGGACGGCCGAGAACCGGAACGTCTGTGGCCGCAACGGGGGGTGAGCCCGTCGTGTCGTGGCTGACCGTGTCGGCCCTCGGGTTCCTCATCGTGACGGCGCTGGTGATTTGGCTGGCCCGTAGCTCGACCTCGCGCTGGGAACGGGAGAAGAGGGCGGCGCCCGCACTCCGGCGCCAAGCCGTGTCCATGCCTCCGCCTCCCGCAGGCGCCGCCGGTCGGCTACGCCGTGCGGCGGCGCGGACGGCGACTGCGGCGCCGCGCATCGCCGGTGGCCTGCGTGGGCCGCTCGAGCACATGAGCGGCGTCCTGTCGGCGACCCCGAAGCGACTGCTCCGGCACGTACCGCCGGTGCGCCGGACGCTGGGCGCCGTCGGGTCGGCGATGCCCGGCGCAGGCATCCGGCTCCGGAAGCGGACCCCGACCGGAGCCGCGGATCTGCCGGCCGGTGACGGTGCGGACGACGCGGGCGGCCCCGTGGCGCACCGGGCTCGGAACTCACGGCCGACCCGGACGAAGCCGGAGCGACCGCGGCGTCGACGTCCCCTCCCGTTCGTGCACCTGTCTCGCCGCAGCGAGCATCCGCCGCTGCCGCGGTCAGGCCTTGACCCGAGTCAACTGGGAGCTGCCACCAGCGCGCGCCCTGCGGGTGGTCACGCGGCTTCACCCGGCTCCAGTGGAAGAAGCAGCGCCCACGACTGATGGTCGAGAGACCCCGGTTCTGTCCGAGGGGGCGCAGGACACGGGCACACGCCTACGGCTGCACACCGGACGTGCTCCCGTCCTCGTCTGGCGGAGTGTCGGCCCATCGTCACGATGGCGTTCCACCGGCCCACCTGGTCACGACCGGTTGCTGCTGCCACTCCCATCCGGCTTCTGGGACGACCGCGGGGTCCGACCCGACCAGTCACCGGGCCCGGTGAAGTCCCTCGGTGTGAGGTCATGCGGGGGAGGGCCGCGGACCCGCGGCGCAGTCAGCTCGCCGGTCGGTCCGGTGGGTGAGACACACCCCGGAGGAGCGCGGAGATGCGTTGGCGCGTGAGCCCGAAGAGCCGGCCGATCTCCTCCATGGTCATCCCCTCTTCGTGCAGGGCATGCGCCTCGGCTTGTCGGAAGCGGGTGCCCGCCGCCTCGAGGCGCTGGACGTTCTCGGTGAGCACTGCCGCGATGAGCGGAAGGTCCTCGCCGCTGACGATCTCGCGATAGGACAGGCCGTCGAGACGGCGGGCACGGATCTGTGCGGCCCGGGTGATGACCTGCGCGGTCATCCGTGAGACCTGTTCGGCCGCACTGACGAGGTCCTCCAGCGCCCGAAGTGTCGGATCCTGACCGGAAGGCCCGTGAGTGGCGTCGACCTCCTCGCCGTGGTGATCGGGGGGCTGGGCGTCCGCGTCTCCGGCTGTCATGGCTCGATCACTCTCCCCACCCGATGAATGCGACAGTCCGCCGGCCGACACCGCCGTGCACGCCTTCCGCAATGATGGTTACCGCAAGGATCGTTGACAAGTCGGGAACCGGCGAGGAACGTCGGTGCTGACGGCAAGGGCGCAGACCGCTGGCCTGCTCTGAGGGCGACGGAAGCTGAAGCCGCTGGCTTCCCCGTCTCCCTGCCGGACGAGGAGCGGCCATGTCCGCGTTCGATCTCTCACAGCCGGCCGGTTGATGCTCCCGCAGGGGCCCACCCTGCGGATGCCGGCCGGCGTCCTGCAGAAGGTGGCCGACGTCATGCGGAGCGCTCGTGGCCCGGTCTCGACGTCAGCCGCCGCATCTCTCGAGCTGCGCGACCGAGGCCGGGCTCGGATCTCTCAGTGCTGCATGGAGCAGACACGTGCACCTGGAGCGGTAGAAGGTGTGACATGACCCGGCCGCTCGACCGGGACCGGGATCCCGGGGGGGTCGAGGCCCCGAATCTGTCGGCGGTGCTGGGTCGCCTGAGCGGGGTGCTCTACGCGGAGGAGACCCTGC
>NZ_JBHUHP010000017.1:0-22469 GCF_042682525.1 Blastococcus deserti | reverse complement strand
GGCCTCACCGAGGACGCCCCGGCAGAACCGAGCCTCCGCTGAACCCAGGGCGGTTCAAGTCACCCCACCGCTGACCAACACGGTGAGGACTACATCCACCACTCAGCGGGACGTCACCCGCGAACGGCCGGCGTTCACCACCGGTTCACACCGCCTAGGGCGAAGTTTCGAAAGAAGATTCGTTGACCGTGTCACCAAACCGCCCGGAATGGCGCCTTCTCCCCCTGAGAGCGACAGCCGCAGGTGGGACCACCGATGTGGAAGCAGGACCGGACAGCACGGACCACCGACACGCCGCTCACCCCGGAATCGGGCGAGCCCGCTGAGAGCGGAGCCACCGGCGGCAGCGACGACATCGCGTCGATCGGGCAGACCGTCCGCCCCTGGGCTCTCCAAGCCCTTATCGCCGCCTACGGCGGGGACACCCACCGGCTGCTGACTGATCTGGCCGATCTGGTGGAAGCGAGCGTCGCCTACGTCGACCGGCTCACCGTCGAGGCCCATCTGGAGCGGCCGCTGTCCGACGACGAATGGTCGGCAGTCGCCGCCCAGTTCACCGCCATGGCCTTCGACGAACACGTCGGAGATGCCGGCACCGTCCGCACCGACTGGATCGACGACAGACTGCACCGAGCCGGCGTCCCCGGCCGCACCCTCCACGCCACCGGGAAGTCGGGGCCTTCGCGGCCGTCGAGGCCGCGATGAGGGTCAGCCGCGCCTGCCGGTCCTGCGGCGACACCGCCGACGACGCCAGCGTCCCACTTGCCGACGTCCACCGTTCCCGGCACTCCTGCGCCAAGTCCCGGCGCGGCCGCGAGCAAGCCGCTCGCGGCGCCGAGCGACTCCAGGCGCGAGCGACGCGCGAGTGCTCCCATCTGCAGGCGCGCCACCGGCACGGAACCCGTGCTGCCTACGTCAAGGACCGCTGCCGCTGCACCGACTGCACCGCCGCCAACACCGCCGCCAGCCGAGAACGGATCTACGGCCGCTGGCAGCCGTACGTCGACGCCGGCCCCGTCCGCCAGCACATCGCCGCGCTACGCGCGGCCGGAATCGGCGTCGAGCGCATCGCGCAACTTGCCGGCATCTCGGTCAGCCACATCCGCGCGCTGGCCCAGCACGGCCGCGGCGACTCCCCCGGAACGCAGAAGGTCCGCCCCAGCACGGCCACCCGCGTGCTCAGCATTGGTATCGACGATCTCAACCGGGCGCCGCACAGTCGCGTCGACGCCACCGGCACCCGCCGACGCCTGCAAGCCCTCGTCGCCATCGGCTGGCCGACCGAGCTACTGGCAGCCCAGCTCGGCCGCCGCCCGACCAGCCTGCGCCGCAGCATGACCAGCCAATCGGTCACCGCCCGGACCGCCCACGAGGTCGCGACCCTCTACGAGCGGCTGTGGAACAGCCGACCACCACGCATGACCGGCGAGCAATGTGCCGCCGCAGACGCCGCTCGAGCGCACGCGGCGGCGCGGGGTTGGCTGCCACCGCTGGCCTGGGACGACATCGACACCGACACCCTGCCGCCAGCGATCGCCGGCGCCTCCCAGCGAAACGACCTCGACGAGATCGCCGTGGAACGCGCCTTTGCCGGCGATCACATCACCTACCACGACCTCACCACAGTCGAACAACAGGAAGTCGTCCGCCGTCTCACCGCCCGCGGTAGCTCCATCCGAGACATCGCCGCCCAGCTCGGCACCACCAAACGCACCGTCTCCCGCCGGCGCGCATCCTTCGGCGCAGCATGACCTCGTGCGTGCGGGCAGGCCGACCCTTCACCTTGGCGACCGACCGGTTGGCCGAGTCCGAGGCTGGCATCGGCGACGGCGATCTCCAGCCTTCCAAGATGACTGTGCGGGTTCGATTCCCGTCACCCGCTCCACCGCGATGTCGCGGGACCGCGTTCCTAAGGGTCCCGCGACACCGCATGCGTTCAAGCGGTTCGCGGCGTCGCCATGACTCTTGTCGTTCTTCCGAGAGATGAGGGCCTCCATCAGACCCGGCGCGGGACAGGCGGCTGGGTCGAACGCGGGCGCGCCCGCCATCGTGTCGAAAAGGCCCTACATGTCAAGCCGTAAGACACCTAGCATGGATATGCCCTTGGTCTGACTCGCGATCGAGGATGTCTGGAGGTCGGGTCCCATGACGAGCGGCAATCAGCCAACTCTGTGGCAGAGATACCAGACCTGGCGAACGAACGAGACGGGTCAGGAGGAGGAAAGGAGAGAAATCCGCTCGAGATTCCAGCCTCTGATGGATCAGACGCTGTCGGCAGGAGAGGTAGTGGACGTAGACACCTTCGGGATAGAAGTTCCCACGGGTGGTGACGAGTACTTGCAGGGGTACCTCGGTAAGAAGGGCCTGCTCGGAGTAGCAGGGATGGTTGTTCTTGGGACCCGTACTCCGCTGGCCTATCTGGCGCTCACCAGGCAGCGCCTGATCTTGTTGAGGCAGACTGCGGGCGCCAAAGATGTATTCAAGTCCCAGGCACAGCGACCGCTCCCTGAGTTTGGCTGGGCGGTACCGCGCTCGGTTCTCACCTTGGAACACTTCAAGAAGTATCGGGCTGGTACGGAGGCGAAACTCCGAATCCGCCGAGCGGACGAAGGCACTCTTTGGCGTTTCCAAATTGTCAACCCGTGGATTGAATCCGCGGAGCGCTTGGCCACGAAGCTGCGAAGCGGCGGCTGATCCCGCGGAAGGCGAGGCGAGTGAGCCACTCTTAGTAGGGGTGTTCCATTTCCGGACCGATGGCCTCGGAGGCGCACCGCGCCCTCATGCCGATGATCGGGCTGGCGCTATAGGCATTCTGACAGTCAGGCATGGCTTTCGGGTACGTGATCTACCACCGTGGCGTGACCAGCACCGTCGAGCAGTCGGGCCTCCGCCTGTCACGCCTTCTGGAGAGCCAGGAGAAAGCTCCGGGAGGAGCCGTTGAACCCTTTAAGGACCCCGGCTTCCGCTGCCTGGGTCATGAAGGAGTCCCGCAGAGCGGGCCTATATGGCCAGCTGGCGCCAGTGTTGACCTCACCCGTGTGAGTCCAACTGATCACGCGATGAGTTCGAGGCCGTGCCGAGCCGGATGCTCGAGGGTGATCTCTTCTACCTTCACCGCCAACGGCTCGTCGGGAGATTCTGCCCAGCTCGCGGTGGCGGAATCGCCCCACCCGACAAGCTCGGGAGTCGTCTCAGTCGATCGAGTCGAACCGCAGCCCGGTGTCACCGGTCGCATGCGGGGAGACGGGCCGTCGCGAACGTCCGATCCACAGGTGCTGGGTCCCGTCGATCCAGCGGGCGTACTGCCAAGTCCGCACGACACTCGTCGGCGACCGGGTCAGCTCCTCCTCCGGCACCGCGACGCCGGCTAGCTCAGACACGATGCGCCCCATCGGCGCCGGGGCGGGTCCCCCGCCGAGTGGAGGCACCGAGCCGAGCTCCAGGTGCACAGATCCCGGACGGTCGACGATCGGCAGCAGCGGGAACCAGTTGTCCGGTACCGGCGTGCGCAGTCTGTAGCGCCACGGCGCCCCGGGCGTCGGCGACCGGCCGGGCTCGGCCGCTGTGGAGGTGGACGGTTCGACCGGGTAGCCGTCGGTCGGCGACACGAGGGCTTCGACGGCCCACGCCAGGTTGGCACCTTCGTCCCTGAGCAGCCGGACGTCCTCGACCGAGGGCCCGTCGAGGGTCTGGACGACGACCGGCGGGAGCAGCAGCACCGTGGACCGGCGGTCGCCGGGACCGGTCTCGAAGAGCCGGAAGGTGCCGCTGCGGCCGGCGTCGGCGTCGGCGCGCGCGACGTGGGGAACGGGGGTCACCCTCCCGAACGTGTCAACCACGCGGAGGGTATCGATGGCGCAGCAGGACCCGACGTCCACGTCGAGGGGCACCACGAAGTGGTCGTTGCCGAACACAAGAGCAAACTCCACGAACAGCATCTTGCTGAGCTCGTCGCCGGCCGCAGACACGTCACCGAGGTCGAAGGACGTGTCCTCGAACTCCCAGAACCGCGCCGCCGGCTGGCCGCGGAAGGTGACGGGTGTGGGCAGCCCGGCGCTGCGCAGCTCAATCTTCGTGGCGTCCTGGGCCGCGCCGAGCGTGGCCTGGTCGGCGGCGAGGTCGAACGAGCTCCAGTCCAGCCTGCCCTCGTCGTACTCCCGAGCCGTGAACACCGCCTCCCCCGACCCCAGCGGCCCGCCCACGCTCAGCTGGTATTCGAGTCGCTCGGGACGCCACGCGGACGGCGTGCTCGGGCCGGCCAGCGCCCGGTACCAGGACAGGTAGGCGGGCACGGCGCGGGCCACCGCCTGCGCCGCCGCTCCGCTGACGGGGGGATGCGCCGGCACGCCGTCCCCAGCCGCGGTGATCGCCGCGGCCAGCGCCACACCGTCGGGGACGCCGCGGGCCGCGACGGCCAGAAACGGGCGGGTGGCCGCCGAACGGGGTCGCGCGGCATTCAGCGGGTACTCCCGCCGGTAGGCATCGGCCAGGTCTCCGGCACCTTCCTGCTCGAGCAGTCGGAGGAAGCGAAGGCCGGCCAGCGCGGCGAAGCGCAGCGGGTCGTCGCCGATGGGCTCGGCCTCGACGTGGCACTCCAGGGGCATCCCGGGGTCGTAGGGTTCTCCCGGACTGCCGTCGGGCAGCCGAGGCAGGTACCGGGACAGCCGGGCCCCCTCGCCGGTCAGTCCGACCCACACCGGTGACCCGGCATCGCTTGCCAGCAGCTCACCGAACTGCAGCTGCCGGGTCAGCATCCAGAGCGGGTCGTGGACTTCAGCGGCCAGGCCCTGGACCAGGGTCGGGTCGAGGGGCGACGGTACGAGTCGGGTCCAGCTGGGCTGAGCGGGAACGACGGGCATCGGCGGTCACACCCAGACGAGTTGGCGGAGGACGAAGGGCGCACCGGTGACGACGACGCCCTCGGGGGTCTGCACGGTCACCCTCGCCTGCTCCTCGCGGATCTGCGCGAGGGGGTTGTTCGGGTCGGGCGGCGGGCCGACTCCGGTCACCCGGAGCTGGACGGTCAGCTGGTTCTCCGCGGACTGGATGACGGAGGCGCTGAGGAACGGCGTCGGGGCGCCGCCGCGCCAGGAGACGCTCACCGATCCGCCGGCGAGTCCGGCTCCGGTCACGACGGCCGTCACGGTGCTGTCATCCTCACCCCGGTCCACGGTGCCGGGGCTGATGCCGTCGACCCGGTGCTGGAGCACGTCGAACGACGCCCGCACCGTTCCCATCGGGTTGCTCAGCGCGAGGACGCACGGGCCAGGCGGCGCATCCGGCCGGATCCGCACGCCCGCGGTCACCTGGGAGTCGGAAACGTTCTGCAACGGCCCCTCCCGGAAGACGCCCACACCTTCCGACCGGACCGTCGTGGCCCACTCGGCACCGGGCGGCAGCGGCGTCGGCGCGAAGCCTTGGCCGGTGAAGGTGACGGAGACCAGCCGCCCGCGGAATGGGGGGCGGTCGGCCACCAGCGACGCGATCATCGGGTACGGCGCTGTGGTGACCTGCCCGAAGTCGGCGGGCAGCGCCGCGAGCCCGGTGGCCGGGACAGCGGGCTCACCCGGCACGTCGTTCCCGACGAAAACCGCGGGCAGCGCTTGCCCCAGAACGTCCAGCACGGACCGGGGCACGCCTCCGGCATCCGGCACGCCGGACAAGGTGGGGTCGACCCCACGCAGCCGGGCCAACTGCATCGTGTCGAGGACGGTGTCGGCCACGGCGTCCACAGTCCACGTGGCCTGGGCCACGTCGGGCGGCACGCCGAGCAGCACCACCTGCGGCGAGACCGCGTCCGGCGAGTCGTAGTGGAACGTCACTGCGGTGGTCTCACGGCTGCCTGGAACGACCTCGATGACCTCATCCACCAGCAGGCCGGCCAGCGCGGTGCCCGTGCGCGGCCAGCCGCCAGCCGCCAGCAGGGCCAGCCTCCCGGCGGGCAGAGCTGCCCCATCGGTGCGCAGCCCCGCCCAGCGCTGCGTCGCACCCCCGGGGTCCACGGGCAGCTGCCCCACCTCCAGATCGAGTGGCGCGAGCGTGCCCAGGGCCTGCACGTACGCCGCGACCGTCTCCAGGGCGGCCAGCGCCGGCCGGACCCGGGCGACTCGGGCCAGCCATGCGGGCGGTTCGTTCGCCGGGTCGCCGTCCTCGGCGATGGTGCGGTCGAAGGCAGCGGTCAGGGCTGCCCGGTCCGCCGTGAAGCGCGGCAGCACCGGGATCTCTCCGCCGAGCACCGCCACGAGCCGCGCCACGGCGGCACGGGTGGGGTCCGTACCGACTGAGGGATCGGACGCCTGCCGGTCGGCCTCGGCCAGCCGCCTGCCGATCTCCGAGCGGACAGTCCGTGCCAGCGCAGCGAGGTCGGTGAGGGTCCGCGCATCGATCGGTCCCGGCGGGGGCACGGCGTTGGGCACCCCGAACGCGGCGGCGGCCCGCAGCGCGGTCCGCAGGGCCGGCGCCTCGGCCGCGGACAGCTCGCCCGGTCGGCGGTCGTCGATCGCCGATGCCACGCCCGCCAGCTCGGCGACCGCGGCGTCGGCCCGAGCGGTGAGCTCGGCGTGGTCGACGGTGCCGGCCGCCGTCCCGGGCTGGGCGAGGTCGTGACCGTCGAGGGCCCGGCCGCGGGCGGCGAGCTCGCCGGCCGCCCTGGCGACCTCCAAGAACAGCGCGCCGGGCAGCTCGTCCGCGGAAACGTCGGCGTCGTGGTTCAGTGTCGCCGCACGGATCGCCTCGAACGTGTCGTGCAGGTGCACGGCCAGGAGGGCCTCCAGCTCGGCGACGTGAGTGCTCAGGTGGACCACGTCCAGCGGTGCTAGCCGCAGATCCACGACCTTGACCCGGTGCGTGGGTGCGCCATCGGGCGCGGGCACCACGGCACCGTCGGCGTCCCGGGCCGTGACTCCGCAGACCAGCCGGTCCGCCGGCCCCAGCAGCCGTCCGACCCAGGCGTCCAGGACGGGGTCCGCCGCCGCCCGCGGAGTCCGGGTCCAGCCGGCGGGCGCGGGGGCCGCCGGATCCATGACCACCACGACACGGTGGGTGCAGCCGGTACCGGTGCGCGGCGTGCGGGTGAACTCCAGCTCCGGAGGCATCTCGTCGCCGCCGAGGATGCCGTCCAGCGTGGCTCCGGCGCGGCCGAGGTTGCCCTGCACCAGCTGGTAGACGCTCTCTGCGAGCACGGCGTCGTCCACCGCGTCGAGCGCGGCGGCGAGGTCGCGCACGGCAACGCTGAGAGCCTCCCGTGCCCGATCCCGGACGCCGGGGTCGGCCGGGAGATTGCGCAAAAGCTCGGCGAACGGGAGCGTCTCCGGCGGCGTGCGGGCCAGGGTCAGTCCGTCGATGAGTGACCGGGTGCGGCCCTCCAACGGAGCGAACTCACGCAGCGGCCCGACGCAGCCACCCAGGCTGAGACGACCGGCACCGGTCTCGATCTCGACCTCGTGCAGCGCTCGCTCGAGCCGGTAACCAAGCAGGACCCCCAACGCCTGACCCCGACGGACGCCGTCGAGCAGGTAGGTGGCCAGCCGTACCCGGTCCGCGCCGAGGTCGATCGCGACGGCCCGGCCGCCGCCCCGGGACAGGTAGCCGCTTCGCAGCACCGCGGCCGCGGCAGCCTGCCCCACCGACGGCGCGTGCAGCCAGCCGTCCGACGACGAGGTGGTACGCGGGCGGAGGTCCTCGACGTATCCCCAGCCTCCAAGCAACAGCCCCTTCGCGTGGCCCGGCAGCCTCCGAACCTCTGCGAGCCGGTCTGTCGCCAGCGCCGTCGCCCACGCGTCCAGGCGGTGCCCGGCCAGGTCCAGCGTCTCTCGGACGAGCCGGGTCAGGGTTCGCGGTGGCAGCCCGGCGAGGTGCCGGATCGCGGGGACGAGCGACTCCGGCGAGACCGGTGAACCTGGCGCGGCCGCGAGGACGAGGGCGTGCCGGATCAGCCGTCCGAGCAGGGTAGCGGGGACGGCCGGCGGGTTGAGCGGCGCGGCAGCCAGCTCGTCGAGGTAGTTCGGGTCGAGACGCTCGGCCACCAGATTCTCTTGCACGAGCGGGAGGGTAAGTGGCCAGCGGTCGCCGAGCTGGAACGTGTCGGTGAGCCGGTGTCCATCCGCGACGTTCACGAGCGCGGCCTCGGCAGCCGCCTCCCGAGCGCGCTGGCGGCTCAGCTCGACGTGCAGGGGGTGGCGGAAGATGCCCATGAACCACAGAGCGGCGTCCGCCCATCCGGTCCCGAACACGCCCTGGGCCTCGACCTGCGCCGACACCGGGGTTTGGGCCAGGAGCCGCTCGACGCTGAGCTGGGCGGGGTCGACTGCCGCCTCTGCGGCGGCCCAGAGCACCTGCAGCGCAGCCAGGGCGTTGTACAGCTGCTCGTGCCCGAGGGTCGCGTCCGGGCCGGGCATCCAGCGGTTGCGGGCGAGGCAAGGCAGCACCCCGTACGGCTGGTTGCCGATCCGGATCGCCCGCACCGGGCCGGGAGCACGGACCCGGTCGACGAACAGCTGATGGGCCCAGCCCACCAGGGCGGGATCCGGGGGAGGCTCGACCAGGTTCTGAAGCAGGTAGCCCCAGGTCACCGGCCACAGCACCGTGTTCATCGCCCCGGCGGCGATGTCGGACCGGCCGCCGGCGTGCTCGGTGTGGGCGAACACCTCGGTGTCGAGGCCGAGGGCGGCGGCCAGGACGTCCCCGTCGCTACCGTCACCCGCGGAGCACAGCGGGTTCCCCCGCTCGGTGGCGAAGCTGTCGGCGTGCGTCGGGGCCGGAGTCCGTGACCAGCCGGAACGGCGCGTCCGCCCGACGGTGGTCGTCGCCGTGCCGGGCGGCACCAGCGCCAGCCCGTCGGTGTAGTGGTGACTCTCCAGCAGCGCGGTGAGCTGATCAGTCCCGGCTGAGGGCGGCGCCGAGGCTCGCACGCCAAGGACGAGCAGCCGGTCCAGTCCGAGCGCGGCGTCCGGCCCGAGCTCCAGGCGCAGCCCCATCCCGGCCTGCTCGGCCACCTCGAAGTCCACCATCCAGCGCATACCCGGGTCGACCACCGCCACCGGGGCCTGCTCGAGGGGGACGTCGCGCGGCGGCTGCGGCCTCTCCGCTCCAGGTGCCGGACCCGTCGCGAGCGGCTCGGCGACGGGCCGACCCACCCCACTCACCACCCGGACGCCGTCGCGCCAGCCGAGCCCGATCCACAGGTCCGGAAGCGCGGCCGCCTGGGCGGCCCGGGTCCAGACCCCCTGCCGGCTTGTCCGGCCGGGCCGCCCGGGCTCCGTCTCTCGGGCGATCCAGGCCGCCCGGCGCGGGCCGTATCGGTCCGCCAGCTGCGCCCACGCCGTCTCTCCCGCGCCGGCGTTCCAATAGTTGTCACCCCAGGCGGCCTCATCGCTGGTCAGCCCGCGTTCGAACGTGTCGACGTGCGGGTCGGGGTAGACGCGCACAAGCAACGTCCCGGCGTCGTCGAAGCGGGTCTCGAGGCGCACCGGTAGCAGCGCGAGTGGCCAGGAGCCGTCGGGGCCGCCGAGCAGCCGGTCCAGTTCCCCGTTGGCGATGGCCGTGAGAAGGGCGGCGCGCTGGGGTTCGACTCCCCGGCGACGCATCCGCTGGGCCTCGCCGAACAGCCATCCGACCGTGTCGGCGAGCTCACGCACGTCGGGCGGGTCGCGGTCCAGCGCGGTACGGGCGGCCGTGACGCGGGCGGTACGTTCCTCGAACGTCGCCGCCACCGCGTCGGCGTCGACCGCGCGGCGGCGCAGCTCCTCGAGCTCGGCTGGGGTCGCGACGCCCGAGGCCACCGCGGTGTCGACGGCGGCCTGGGCCGCCGCCGCGTCGGCCCGCGCCTGGGCGAGCTCATCCGCGGCGAATGCGGCCTCTTCCGCGAGCAGCTCGCCGCTCACGGTGGCCCCAGCAGTCGGCGGCCGTGCAAGGCGATCCGGCTCGGTCGCTGCAGGGTCAGCACGGCCAAGTCGGCCGACCCGCCGGTCCACGACACCCGGGGCCGGTCCGGGAACCACCACCCCGCGGGACGCCCGGCGACCACCGGGACGTGGGTCAGCGTGGCGAGCCCCTGCTCGCTCGTGACGTGCCCCCACCCGAGTCGGGCAGACGGCAGCGCGGGCGCCGACGTCCCGTCCGGCCGCGGCTGCGGGGGCGGCTCGGCGAACTGGTCGGAGCTCACCTCGTCCAGGCCGAAGCGCGGCTCGGTCGGTTGCTCCTGCAGCACGAGGAACCACCCCAGGCCGTCGAGGTCACCCCGTATCTCGGCGGCGCTGAGCCGGAACCCGAAGAAGGTGGTGTCGGGCTCGAGGAACCCACTGAACAGCGGCAGCTCGCGACTGCCGGCGAGGCCCTCGTCGGCGAGCACGCGCCGGTTGCCGTCCCATACGGCCCGTACGGCGAGGACGTCTGCGCGAGGGTAGCGGCGCAGCAGCTCGCCACGCACAACGAGGACGATCCCGTTGCCCCCGTCGAGCACGCCGGCGCCGAGCGGGTCGGCGGGAGCCCATTGCGCGATCGGCCTGATGTCCCGCTGCGGGTCGGCATCGGGTGGGAGATGGCCGCGGCGGTCCCAGAAGACGGGGAAATAGGTCGCGGTCAGGTCCGTGGGGAACTCCCTCCAGAGCAACTCGCGGCTGAGCTCGTGGTTCGCGCCGGCCAGGAACGCGGCCACGAACCGGCGATTCGGCTCAAGCACGAGAACCGTGTCGGCGGGGATGTGCTCGGCCCCCGGCAGAACGTGCTCGGCCGACATCCGCAGCAGCTCGGTGACCAGCGGGGCGGTGAACAGGGGCGGGCGGATCACCGGTGCGGCGGGGTCGGGCCGGCTCATCAGGCCCATCTCGGGCGGGGCGACGATCAGGGCGGCGAGGCGGGCACGGCGGGTGATGGCGGGGTCGAGCTCGCTCATCACCTGGGTCATCTCGATGCCGCCCGGCTGGACCAAGCCCGAGGCCCCGCTCATCGGCATGCCGGATCGGCGGGCGAGGGGCCCCCGCGGCCGGGTCAGCCGGCGGTAGGCCGCCGAGAGCACGGCCTCGGGGACGCCGGTGTCCGCCCGGGCCCGCGACACGAGATCGCCCCCGGGCAGTCTGGCCACCGCAGCGGTCTGCAGCAGCGCGGCGGCATCGGCGACGGCCAGCGCCGTGAACCGGTTCTGCCACACCGCCTGCGCCACGGCGTCCCCGAGCTGGCTCCTCGCCAGGAAGCGGTTGGTGTCGTCGAGCTCGCCGACCTGTTTCCAGGCCAACTCGACCAGCCGCTCCTGCTCGTCGCGGACGAACTGGACCCCAAGTCCGGCGGCCGCGCGGTGCCGGGGGTCGACGTTGAGCTCCTGCATCCAGCCGGCGGGGGGCAGCGCCGACCCGGCCTGCTGGCTGCCGTAGGTGGGCGGCACCAGCGTCCGGGCATCCGCCTGACGCAGCAGCGCGGCCAGCGCGGTGCCGAACCACACCGGGCCGGCGCCTGCCGGCGCGCCGACCGGCCGCAAGGCGCCCTCGAACGCGAGGGTACCCGGCACGCCCGGTGGCACCGGGATGCCCGAGCCGGTCAGATCCAGGACGCGGGTTCCCACACCGGGCGGGATGGTTGCCGACCCGGACAGCCGCGCCGCGAGCGCCTCGAAGTCACCGGCTTCGCCGGTGACGAACTCCCAGTGGTGGTACACGGGCAGCCGCACCAGAGCGTCAGCGCCCGTCCACGCGTCGGCGTGCGGGTCGGCGGCCTCCGGCTCGCCGAGCCCGGCGGCGCGGCCGCCTGCGTGCGCCGGCACCACGCAGGCCACGTAGGCGGTCAACCGGTCCAGCCGCCGGGGGCAGAGCAGACGGGCGAGGCTCCGCCGGGGCTCCGTGGCCAGCACCTGACGCAACGCGCCGCCGGGTGCCGAGCCGGTGACCTGCACATGCGCCCACGCCCACGACTCGGCCAGGTCGGGCAACTCCCGGGACGGCACGGCGGGTGCGGCGATCGTGAG
Source organism: Blastococcus deserti (assembly GCF_042682525.1). Lineage (NCBI taxonomy): Bacteria > Bacillati > Actinomycetota > Actinomycetes > Geodermatophilales > Geodermatophilaceae > Blastococcus > Blastococcus deserti. The sequence goes on along the minus strand of NZ_JBHUHP010000017.1, from coordinate 10,516 downwards.
AACCGAGACCCGCAGCTGCGGGTCCGTCTCGAGCGTGACCCCCGGCTGGCGGCGTACGACGACGAGGACCACCCACGGGCGCAGCCGCCGCCCCTGGTCGGGTTCGCCTGGGGAGAACAGCCACGGCAGCGCGGGCTCGTCGAACTCCACCAGCGGGAAGTAGTTCGGGGGGACCGCGGTGGCCCCGTCGACCGGATCGGTGCGGATGACCTGTTCTGGTGCGATGCCAGTGACCTCGCCGGGCCCTAGGAGGCGCACAGGGAGCTCCGGGGTGATCGGCACGCCGTTGACCACGAGGTCCAGATGCGGGGCCGCCCTGTCACCCGCGACGTCGATGACATCGGAGGCGATGCCGTCACGGAGCCAGGGCAGGAACGTGTAACTCACGGCGCCACCTCATGGGCGAGCACCACCGCGAGACCCTCGGCGAGCTCGGGACGGGCGGCCACCCGGCGCCGGAGCAGCGCGGTGGCCGAGCCGAAGGCGGCGAGCGGACCGTCGTCGACCGGTGCCATCCCGCCCAGGTCGACCACGCGGTACTCCGCCGGTCGGGTGGTGATCTCCACGGGCTCTCCGAGCAAGAGTGCGTCCCGGGTGCCGGCTGCACCGTTGCGGGCGGCCGCGCCGGCGAGCGTGAGCCGGGCGAGGTCCGGCTCAGCCAGCGGCCGCGGCGCCGGCGTTCCGGCTCCCGGTGCGTCGTCGACGTCGAGCACCCGCTCCTCGTAAGCGATCCCGCCGTAGTCCTGGATTCCGGTGGCCGGCACGCGTATGTCCTCGCCGCCGAACGTGCCACCGCAGGGCATGGGGTCGAACGCGGGTGCGATCAGCTTCTCGTCGTCGCTCACGTCGAAGAACTGGGCGCGGGCGAACCGGGCCTCCACGACGACGTCGGGATTGCGGGTGGAGCCGTCCGGCGCGCGCAGCGCGAATTCGAACCGGCCGGCGTCCGGCCGGCCGGCACCGAAGCGCGTAATCTCTGTGCTCAGCGGTACGACCTGCTGCCGAACGGTGAGGGACCCCAGTGGGTGGACCACCAGCCGCGGTCCGTTCACCGCGGGCTGGCGAAGCATGACGATCGTGCGCCTGCTGTCCGCAGGGTGCTGCGCCTCCCAGTTGCGCGGGTCGAGCAGCGCCTCGCGGAGGCGGTCGAGCACGTTGACCAGAACGGGCGGCTGCGGGGGCGGCTCGTCCCCGACCGTCACCTCGAACCCCACGCTGTGAGTGCCGAGGAAGCTGAACGTCGCCTCGCCGCAGGCCCGCCACGGCTGCGGTCCGGAGAGCGTCGCCTGCAGCCACACGCCGAGGAACGGGGCGTCGTTCCACTTGAGCACGATGCCGGCGTAGATGTCTACGACGAATGAGAGCGGCGAGAATTGGATCAGGGCGTCGAACCCGACGGTGGCCGCGAGCGAAAATGTGCCGATGCCGAGGTCGGCGGCGGCGTGGAGGTCCAGGCGCGCCCCGAATTGCACCGTGTTCGACGTGACCGCGAGGTAGGCCTCCAGCCGCAGCCGCGGGTTCTCGCTCGTGCCCAGTGCGATCGAGAGCCGCTCGAGCTTGCGGACCGAGCCCGGCGGCCGGTAGCGCGGGTTGAAGCCGCCCGCGGCGAGCAGGAATCCGGGCTCGCGGCCCCAGCTTGCCCGCATCGCCATGTCCCCGGCGATCGCGAAGCCGGCCACCTGGGAGTCGCGCAGCCCGGCGTCGATCTCCAGCTTGCCGTTCGTCAGGTCGAGGTTGCCGAGCAGGTCGACGGTGATCCGCACGATGCCGCTGGCCTCGTCGGGCAGCACCATCCTCAGCCGTCCAGCGAGCAGGACCCGCAATGGGGAGGGCAGCTCGAGGAGCACACCGAGGGTGATGGTCAGCAGAGTCGGCGTGCCCCAGCCGAGCACCACGGACGGCCCGAAGACGAACTGCCCCTGCGCGGACGGGAAGTAGCGGTTCAGGTCCGCGATCAGCTGCGCCGCGTTGCCCACCGGATCGGGCGGGAACAGGAACGCGTCCAGGGCGCCGTGCGCGAGCCCCTCCTGGATGGCCCGCACGTCGATCGTCCGATTGAGCGCCAGGAGGCCACCCACTCCGTTGAGGGTGAACCCGTAGCCGAGCTGGATCGGCGAGAACTCCACCGAGATGATCACGAGCAGGGAGAACTCGCCGGGCTGGGTGGTGATCAGACCGATGGCCGAGAGGCCCAGTCCGGCGAACCTCAGCTGCAGGATGCCGGCGTACTCCTGTCGCACCTCGTCGAAGAGCAGGAAGCCGCCGCCGGAGACGGTCGGGCCCTCGATCACCAGCCCGGCGCCCCTCGGCGGCCGGAACGCGAGCGAGGGCGAGAGCCCTGCGACGCCGGCCGGACCGGGCGCTAACCTGAGTTCGGCGCCGATCCCGTCGACCGTGACCGCCAGCGGGCCGAGCCTGCCGGCCGCGGTCAGGGCAGCGGACACGGCCAGCCCGGATCCCCGGACTGCGGCCTCCAGCTCCAGCCGCTGCACGGTCACGGGCCCGAGCACCAGCGTGAGCGGCAGCGTGAACCGCAGCGCGGCCTGCCCGCCGACGTGCAAGCCATCGCGCCGGGACCAGATCACCGTGAGGTCGGCGGCCAGGCTCAGCTCGCCGCTGCCCAGCAGGCCGCCCACGAACGCGTCGGCGTCGGCCAGCGCGACAACGACCCGCAGGCCGGAGAGCTCGCCACGCAGCGACACGTCGAAGCCGCCGGTGCCGCCCTCACCGCCGAGACCGATCAGGACACTGCCGACCTCGGCCCTCGTGCCCTCCCGCCCACCAAGCATCAGGGCCGGCTCCGGAGGCAGGAACTCGAGCCGGATCCCGGCGCGGGCCTCGACCGCGGCGGTGTCGGCGAATCCGACGCCGTCGGGCCGCAACTCCACCCCGACGAGCCGGTCGGCGTCGACGACGCCCTCGAGCGTTGCGGTGATGTTGTCGGTCAGCTCGATCGCCGCCGTGGCCTCCCCTTCCACATACAGGGAGACCAGCAGGCCCGCGGGCGGCCCCGCGACTCCGTTCTGCGCCGGAATCCCGAGCACCGACAGGCCGACCTCGGCGTGCAGGCCCTCGTCGGTCGCTGTGGAGGCAAGCACGACCCGCAGCTCGCGGTCCGGGGCGTCGGGCGCGGTGGCGCTGCCGTAGTACGTCGCGATGGTGTCGCCGTCCGACTCCACCGCCGTCGTCCACAGGCCGAGGGCGCGCAGGGCCATCCGCAACCGCTCGAGGAGCTCTGCGCAGTCGAACGTGCCGCCCCATCCATAGACCTCCGCGACGACCATGCCCGGGTCCTCGATCAGCGGGCCCAGCCGGTCCCAGCGCAGGACGACACGGCGGTGCCCCTCGATCCGGTTCTCCCCCGCCGGCGCTGCGGCACGATCGATCACCCCAGTGAGGTGCAGGACCGCGAACAGGATCGGCTTGGCAGCGCGCAGGTGCCGGACGATCAGGAAGCCCACCATGTCGGCAGCGAGCCGGTCCCAGAAGTCGTCGTCCGACAGCGGTGCGGGCAGCTGCGGGGGCGCCACCCCATCTCCGAGCGCCGCGAGCAGTGCGAAGAGATCGGCCGCGGTCGTGGCCAGGGCGGCGTACAGCTCCGGGTCGGCGTTGCCGGTGCGCACCGCATCGAGCGTGTCGCGGAATGCAGTCAGGAGGTCTCCCACCGGGATCCGTGCCTGCAGTTGCGCCGGGGCGATCGGTCCTGGGTCGATCACCCAGCCGAGCTCCTCGAGCAGGGCCTGGAGCAGCACGGGATCGGCGAGTGCGTCCTCGAGGGGAGCCATCGCGTCGAGCACGGCGCCCAGCAGGGCGTCGACGAACGTACGAGCCTCGGTCACCGTCGCTCCTGTCCACGACAGGGGAGCCAGGATCCCAGCCGGGCCAGACACGCCACAAGGTCGATCGGAGCGATGCGAGCCGTCGCCCCCTCGACGGCCCGCCACGGAAGGTCGACACTCAGGCATGGCTGTGGGTGACTTCTTCCTGCCGGAGCGCGGGGGAGGTGATGGGGTCTTCCTGGGCCCGCGTCGGGACGGGATCACGGTAGAGTGCTTCGTCGACGGTCACGACACCTTCGCCGCGATGGAGCTCTCGCTGGCCCGGGCAAGGACGTCGGTCTTCTTCGCCACGTGGATGTTCGGCAGCACGTCCAGCCGCGGAGTGCGGCTGATCTCGCCAGCCCGGGTGCGGGCCACGCTGAGGTCGCGGGGCATCAATGCCCGGCCCGCAACGTGGGTGGACCTGCTCGAGGTGCTCGCCCGGCACGGCGTGGACGTCCGTGTCATCCTGGCCGACTTCGACGCCGTCATGGCGCCGGGTTTGCACCGCAGCACCTGGCTGGCCCACGAGACGATCCTGCGAGCGGCCTCGCGTGTCGAGCGGGTCGCCGGGGCGCGGACCCTGCACGTCCTGGCCAGCCTGCACCCGACGATCGTCGACACCCTGCCTTTCGTAGGGATCGACAGTCTGATGCGGCCCCGGCTCACCGAGACCGTGGGCAGGATCGCGAACCTCTCGCGGGCAAACCGCCTGGCGGAGCTGCGGCAGATGCCCGGCACCTGGCCTTTCATCGACGTATCGGCGACGCTCAGGCCGACCGTGAAGGCGTCGCCGAGCTGGCGCATGTTCCCCGTCAGCCACCACCAGAAGCTCCTGGTGATCGACGCCCAGATCGCTTACTGCGGCGGACTGGACCTCGCCGTGCCACGGGCCGACACCCAGCGCCACGACAGCGCGGTACGACGCTGGCACGACGTGCACTGCCGGGTCGACGGCGCCGCGGCGCAGGATTTCGCGCGAGGCTTCGTCGGGCGGTGGACCCTCGAGCGGGCCCAGTTCGACGCCCGCATAGGCGCGCTGAGCGCCGCACAGCCCTCACTCGGGCTGTCCACCCAGGTGCCCACGAGGACGCTGGCCGATGCCCCGCCGGCAACAGCGAGCGCGGGCTCTGCATCCGTCCAGATGCTGCGGACGGTGTCCCGGCCCGGCACGGGGCTGGCGGTCAGCGACCGGTTGTGCGACGACGTGGAACGGTCGTATCGCAACGCGATCGAGCGGGCCGAGAAGTACGTCTACATCGAGAACCAGTACCTCCGGTACGAGCCGATCGCCGATTGGGTGCTCACGGCGGCGAACGCCAGCTCCGCGCTGGAGGTGATCGTCGTCGTGCCGGTCGCTCCCGAGGAGGTCACCGCGACCGGTGAGGCCGACGAGATCACCGAGGACGGCATGGCGATGCAGGCAAGGATCATCGACGAACTCACCGCGGCGCTCAACAACCCCGGGGCCCAGGCGCGGTTCGGCGCGTTCTCGATCGTAGCCAGGGCCCGCCGGGGCAAGCGGTCGCGACCCACCGACGCGCCGTCGCCGACACCGCCCGGCTTCCCCAGCCGGCAGATCTACCTGCACAGTAAGGTGCTGGCCATAGATGATCAATTCGCCATCGTGGGCTCGGCGAACGCAAATCCACGCTCATTCCAGATCGACACGGAGGCCTGCGTCGCCTTCCACGATCCGGCGCGGGTCGCGGGCCTTCGCCTTGCCCTCTGGCGGGAGTTGCTGGGCAATCCGGCCGAGCTCGCCACATGGCCGGCGGGTTCGTGGGTGCCTCGCTGGAACGCGATCGCCGCTGCGAACCGCACTGCGGCCACACCCAGGAACCGGCAAGGGTTTGTCATTCCGCACGACAACAGCCGATTCCCGGGAGCGAATCACCCGTTGATCCCCGACATGTACGCCGGTCTGACGGAGGAAGTCGAGGTCGAGGACGACGCCTTCGTCTGACCGAAGTTCTGCAAAGCAGCGGCGACGAGTCCCTGTGAGGCCGGGCTCCGACCCGTGAATTCTGGACGCTGGAGGACCGAAGTCGTGACAGGGCGGCTGGCCGTCACCGTCCAGCCCGTCCGCGGCAGGGGCTCCGACTGCGCGTTGCACGACTCCGGCGTCTTCGCCGTCACGTGGTCCATGTGGTCCTCGTGGCCCGGTCGCGCCGAGTCGGCTCACGAGCAGCCGGTGACCTCCATCGTCGCCCTCCCCCGCGCGGTCGCTGCCGAGTACTTCCGGCGGGAGACCTGCTGTGGACGACGTCCTCGCGGCTGACGTCGGACCTCGTCGGCGCACGGCACTTCGCCGTTCAGTATCCAGGTCCAGAGACTGTGACGGAAGACGAATCCTGCAGGGTTCAGCACAGCGTGTCGACGGCGAACCGACTGCGTGCATCCGCGATCTGGGCCCACAACCGCCCTCCGCCACCAGCGGGCCCATTCCACTCAGCGCCCGAGCACGGGCTGGTGGCGTCCCGCCCGGTGGTGTAGTTCTGACCGGCTGCGGGGTCTTCTGCGGGTTGGACTATGACGCCATCAGGGCCGGCTGCGCCACCTCCTCGGTCAAGTTGTCGGGTCGGTTGAGCAGGGCCATCGAGCCTTCGGAGAGGTAGCGGCGGTCGGAGACCTGCCATTCGTCGTGCGCCTCGACCAGCACCGCGCCGGCGAGCCGGAGCAGGGCTGCGGGGTTGGGAAAGACGCCGACGACGTCGGTGCGCCGCTTGATCTCCTTGTTCAGCCGCTCCAGGGGGTTGGTCGACCAGACCTTTTCCAGTGGCCGAGCGGGAAGTCGGTGTAGGCCAGCAGGTCCTCGGCGCTGTCGCGGAGCATGGTCTCGACCTGGGGGAACTGGCGGCCCAGCATGCCGGCGATCACGTCGAGTTGGGAGTGCACGTGTTCGGCGTCGGGCTGGGCGAAGATCGTGCGGATCGCGGCGGCGACCATTTCGCTGTTGCCGCGGGGCACCCGGGCCAGCAGGTTGCGCATGAAGTGCACCCGGCAGCGCTGCCAGGCCGCGCCGATCAGCACGGCGGCGATCGCGGCCTTGAGCCCGGCGTGGGCGTCGGAGATGACCAGCTGGGTGCCGGCCAGCCCGCGGGCCTTCAGCGAGCGCAGGAACGCCGTCCAGAACGCGCCGTCCTCCGAATCCCCCACGGCGAAGCCGAGCACCTCGCGGTGCCCGTCGGCGGCCACGCCGGTGGCGATCACCACCGCCTGGGAGACCACCCGGCGGTCGACCCGGGCCTTGCAGTAGGTCGCGTCGAGGAACACATGCGGAAAGGCCTGCTCGGCCAGGGATCGGTCGCGGAAGGCGGCCACCTCTTCGTCCAGATCGGCGCAGATCCGGGAGACCTCGGACTTGGAGATGCCGGTGTCGGCACCCAGGGCGCGGACCAGGTCGTCGACCTTGCGCGTGGAGACGCCGTGCAGATAGGCCTCCATCACCACCGCGAACAGCGCCTGATCGATCCGCCGCCGGCGCTCCAGCACCGAGGGGAAGAACGAGCCGGTACGCAGTTTCGGGATCCGCAGCTCCAGATCCCCGGCGGTGGTGGTCAGCGTCCGCAGCCGGGAGCCGTTGCGCTGGGCGGTGCGGAACTCGGTGCGCTCGTGCGGCGCGGCGCCGATCACCGCGGTCAGCTCCGCCTCGATCAGCGCCTGATACAGCGCCTCGGTCGCAGTACGGACCCGATCATCGACGTCGGCGAGCTTGAGCGCCTCGAGGAGTTCAAGCAGGGCAGACTGATCCAGGGCCATCGCGTGGCCCTTCTCTTCCGAGTGTTCCTTGGCGGGTTCACGCAGAAGATCCACGCGGTGGCCCCTCGCACGTCAGCGCCACGCCGACGAGCTCAGGGCCTCCGGCCAGCTACACCACGTCCAGGGACGTCACCCACGGGCTCGCGGACATTGACGTGGGGACTGTCCTGGGTCAGTCAACTGCCTGCCGGTGACGCGCTGGCGTCGCTGCAAGGACCAGCATCGTGCCAAGCCGGATCCGGCAGAGTTCCATCGCGACCCGATCGCACGTGCCCCGCGTATCCGTCGATGGGGGACTGAAACGCTGCAGCGGCCCAGGGTAATCCGGTGGCCAGACTTTGCGCGCCCCTGGGATCGGCGTACGTGAAACCGTTGCATCGGCCCAGGCACATGCCTGACACGCGGCAACAGCCGTCCGGAAGGCACTCAGTACTCGGTGCCGAGGTACCACGGCAGGAGGGCAAATCTGCGTGACGCGATCGTGACGGCACCGTGACGACGACGCGGTCACCATGTAGAAATCTGCTCCTCCGCATCGCATCCCGACGCGCAGGCGCCGGGCCCAGGGCTGAGGGAGGGCGTCTTGGGCTCAGCCATCGTTCACCAGATTCTCGCGGCCGAAGAAGCTCCGGGCTCCGCGACCTTCCTTCAAGGCGCTGACCGAATTTGGCTCCTGGGTCTAGCGGTTGCTTTCCTCCTAGCAGCAGGGTACGTCATCACCCGTGGCCGACAATCGCTGCAAAGCCGCCGGGGATTAGAATCTGGTTCTGCCAGCCCGGGCGAGGGCAAGTCGGGGACGAGCAGGACAAACCGCCGAAGGGCGAGGACCCGGCAGTCGGAAGCCGGGGAGGAGGACAAGACCCTTGTCCGCAGTTGGATCGCGATCAGCCTCGTGGGCGGACTAGTTATCTTCATGGCGGCCTCGTTCTGGATAGACGACCCCACGCTGCGCAGCGCCCTAGTCGGCGGGTTCGTCGCCAATACTGGCGCAGCTGTCGCGTTCTACTTCGCCTCAAAGTCATCCGAGGAGGCGCGTCGGGACATTTTGACCGCGTCGACCGCCGCCTCAACCACCGTTCCAGATCTTAAGGGAATGTACGCGGAGAATGTATACCGACTTATGGCCGCTTCTGTGCTGCGCCTCGAGACCGATCGACCTACTCCGCATCCCAGAGCTCAGGTGGTTGACCAGCGACCAGGCGCCGGCACATCCGCTGTTCCTCAGACAATGGTCTTCGTTACCTTTGCAGGTCCGGTACCGGACCTGCACGACATGACCTCCCGCGACGCTCAAACGAGCCTGGCGCGGGCGAACCTTGAGTTTGATCCGGACCCGGACAATCCCGGAGCGGAAATGCGAGTCGTAGATCAGCATCCGAAGGCAGACGATCCCGTGCCCTCGGACCGGAAGGTCACCGTGACCTTTGCTCTACCGAGCAAGAATGGGCCTCAGACCTGAGTCTCGCGGCGTGGCTGTTCGCGCACCTCGAGACCGGATAAACCGACGCCGCCGGCACAGCGCCCTGGGCTGGCTGTCACCCGTAGAATTCGCAACCCAGAACAGCATCGTCGCGGTCTATTTCGTCTGCTGCGACGGGCTGACCGGCTGACCGGGGCGATCGAGACCACGTTTCCGCACGCCACCGTGCAGACCTGCGTGGTCCACCTGGTCCGGGCCTCCACCCGGTTCGTCTCCTACGGCGATCGCATGAAGGTGGCCGCGGCGCTGCGCTGGATCTACACCGCGCCGACCGCCGACGCCGCGGAGACCGCACTGCTGGAGTTCGCCGACTCCGAGCTCCGCCGGCGCTATCCGGCCATGGTGGTGACCCAGCAGAACGCCTGAGAGCGGTTCATTCCGTTCCTCGCCTTCGCCGCGTGGTCAGCAAGATCATCGACACCACGAACGCGATCGAGTCACTGAACTACCAGCCGCAAGATCATCAAGAACCGCGGGCACTTTCCCAGCGACGACGCCGTGGTCAAGCTGCTCTGGCTGGCCATCCTCGACATCGAGGACAGACGTGCCCGCGAACGCGCAAAGGAGCGCGGCAAGCCGGCCAACCAGCGCCACCGCACCGCCGCACCTCGTCGAGGGAGCGGTCACTCCGGGCTGGAAACCGGCGATGGCCGCCCTGCTCATCGCCTTCGGCGACCGCCTCGAGCCCTACCTCCATTGAAGGTCAACTGCGGCTCTACACGGAGAAGTTGACAGGCTCCAGGAAGGCCGTCCAAGACGCGCCGTCCTCGCTGTCACCGACGGCGCAGCCGACTACCTCACGGTGCCCGTCGGCGACCACCCCGGTCGCGATCACCACCGCCTGGGAGACCTCCCGTCGGTTGGCCTGCGCCCTCGCAGTAGTTCGCGTCGAGAAACACGTACGGAAAGGCCTGCTCGGCGAGCGAGCGGTCCCGGAAAACACTGACCTCTTCGTCCGGCTCGGCGCAGACCGGGACACCTCGGCCTAAGAGATACCGGTGTCCGCGCCCAACGCCCGGACCAGATCGTCGACCTTGCGGGTGGTGACTCCGTGCAGACAGGCCTCCAACAGCAAGGCGAACAACGCCTGATCGATCCGCCGCCGGCGCTCCAGCAGCGAGGGCAAGAACGAGCCCGCGTCCAGCTTCGGAATCCGCAGCTCCATATCCCCGGCGGTGGTGGTCAACGATCGGCTGCGGTGGCCGTTGCGCTAGGCGGTCCGGGCGTCGGTGCGCTTATGCGGCGCCGCGCCGATCACCGCTGTCAGGTCGGCTTCGATCAGTGCCTGATACAGCGTCTCGTTCGCCCGGCGTAGCTCGCGGTTCTCCCGCTCCAGCTCCACCAGCCGGGCCCGCTCGTCGGTCGTCAGACCAGGCGCGTTGCCAGCGTCGATGCGAGCTGAACCGCCCTGGGTTCAGCGGAGGCTCGGTTCTGCCGGGGCGTCCTCGGTGAGGCC
>NZ_JBHUHP010000016.1:342946-346006 GCF_042682525.1 Blastococcus deserti | reverse complement strand
GAGCATTCTCATCCGCAAAGACAGCGATCAAGATCGCAACCGATTACACGTCTTGCACTTCCGGTTCGCCAATTCGTTGTCACAAGGACCGCGAGGCAGAAGGGGGTTCAGATCGGCATGCGCGCGGGACGATTCCGCCATGTCCAAGCGACGTGAGGATCCGGACGTGCTGCACCGCATGGCGCAGGCCGCGATCTTGTCCGGCCTCGCGGGCGGAAACGACGATGTCTTCGAGCTCATGGTGTCGGTCCTTCCGCACGACGTCCGCGGCCACTTCACACCCGACGTCGCGCTGCTCGAGGTCGCCGCGGCGGCGCTCGGCCTGGCCTGCCCGCCCGGCACTGAACGGCTGGAGTACGAGGGCCTCACAGATCGCTATCTGGCCGACCTCATGCTCGACGGGCGTACCGTGCGCCGCCGGACCCAGTACGCCATCTACGCCGCCGCCTGCATGCGCGGAGGACTGCATCCGGATTTGCTGGGAGCAGCCGGCGGTTGGGAACCGCGGCTGTGGACCTACGCCGTCTCAGCCGTGATCCTCTACGCCCGTGCCGCCGCGGACCGTGTTGGCCTGACGGTGCCCGAGGTCGCACTGAGGATCGCTGATGAGCTGGGCTGCCAGGTGTCGCCCGCAGGTCCGCCCTCTGACTGACCGGCGGAAAGCCCGAACTGGAGAAGTACTGCAGAAGTTGTGGGCACGCTCTGGGCATGCCCGAGCGACGGATCCGCAGGGTCGATCAGCCATGCCAGAAGTGGACCTCGTCCAGTAGATCGCCGCGCGTCACGCGCGACCGCGGCTGGCGCCGATACCTGCCACGAACGACCATGGCGTGCTGGCACTGCGGGGTGGCACATCCGAGCCCACGCCGGTGAACTTGGTCCGTAGGTGTCGCCTCGGCCCGAGAGCTGGCAGGCCTGCGTGCTGACTCGATCAGGGGCTTCGCTCCACAGCACGCTGGTTGTCAGTAGCGAGTGATTGTGTGTGCGCACGTGCGGGACCGTTATGGGGTTGCGAGTCCCGGGGCGGCCGCTGGGCTGGTCGGCATTCTGTCCCGGAGGCTTGTGTGAGAGGTAGGAAGATGGCCAAGTCGCGGCGACGGCAGGCCGGCGAGGGCAGCATCAGCGAGTACGCCACCAATGCGGGCCCGCGGTTCCTGATCAAGTACTGGGCGCCCCAGTCGGACGGCACCCGCAAGCAGGTGCTCCGCCGTGGCTTCCACACGCGGAAGGCGGCGGCCGAGGCCTTGCGTGAGCAGTTGGCCAATATCGACCGCGGCACCCACGTCGCACCGTCACGGATGACCGTCGAGCAGCATTTCGCGACATGGCTGGACGGTTTGCGCAAGGGGCCGACGACAGTCGCCTCCTATCGGAAGAACGTCCGCTTGCACGTCGTCCCGCACATCGGCGACGTGAAACTCGCCGCCCTCACCGGCGCGCGGCTTAACGCCCTGTACCGACAGCTGGAGACGTCTGGCCGCCACGACGGCGCTGGCGGCCTTGGGGCTCGCACGGTGCGCTATATACACACGATCATCCACAGCGCGCTGGCCGCGGCGATCGACGACAGCCTCATTGCGGTCAACCCTGCCTCGAAGGCGAAACCGCCCACCGCGAAGCAGGCGAAGAGCCCCGAGATGCGCACGTGGGACGCCGGGCAGTTGCGCACGTTCCTCGACTGGTCCGAGCGGGAGCGCCCGGAGCTCTACCCTGCGTGGCTGCTGCTGGCCATGACCGGCATGCGCCGCGGCGAGGCGCTCGCGGTCCGCTGGGGCGATGTCGACTTCGAGGCCGGCACGCTGGCCGTCCGCCGCTCCGCCGTCCTGGTAAAGGCGAAGGGGGAGGGGCAGCAGCTCGATGTGGGCCCGCCGAAGTCCGGTCGGTCGCGCGTAGTCGACCTGGACCCGCGAACGCTGGCCGCGCTGCGGGCGCACCGGGCGCAGCGCGGCGCCTTGTCCCTGTCGCTGGCTCGTGATGACGCCTACGTGCTGGGCCGGCTCGACGGCGGCCTGCGGCACCCGGAGCGCCTGTCCCGGGAGTTCGGCCGTCAATTGGCGTCGGCGGCCCGACAGTTGGGCGACGCGATGCCGCCGGTCATCCGGCTGCACGACCTGCGGCATACGCACGCCACGCTCTACTTGCGCGCCGGGGTCCATCCCAAGATCGTGTCCGAGCGGCTTGGGCACGCCACCATCTCGATCACCCTGGACGTCTACTCGCACGCGATGCCGACGATGCAGCGCGAGGCGGCTACCCAAGTGGCCGCATTGATCTACGGCGGAACGCCGTCATGAGCACCGAAGTATCACCGCGGTATCAGCCGGTGCCCCTCGGTGTGGACGCTCGTCAGCGCAACCCGCTGACCTGGACGAACGCGTGACGACTGCAGTGCGGGAGGGGGGAGTCGAACCCCCACGCCCGAAGGCACCAGATCCTAAGTCTGGCGTGGCTGCCGTTACACCACTCCCGCGCGGTACCGGAGTCTATGAGTAGCCCACCAGGGTGTGCCTGCCCTCACCGAACGCGCTGGACGGCGGAAGGTCTGGCAGGCTGTCGCCGTGCCTCGCGACCCACGACAGATCCAGCTGGAGATCGACGCCGCCCGCGAGTCGCTGGCCGCCACCCTGGACCAGCTGACCTACCGGACCAGCCCGACCCGACTCCGGGCCAAGGGGAAGGACGCCGTCCAGCGGTTCCTGCAGACCCCGGCCGGCATGGCGGCCGCCGGCGTGGTCGGACTGCTCGTCACGTTCGCCGTCGTCCAGAAGATCCGGCACCGCAACGACTAGAGAGCCGGTGCCACCGCTGCGGCGGGACCCCGTGGGGCCGGGGCAGGAGTCGGTCTGGGACTATCCCCGGCCGCCGTCGGCCGAGGTCTCGTCCCGTCACGTCGTCGTGGAGCTCGGCGGTCGGGTCCTGGCCGACACCGTCCGTGCGGTCCGCGTGTGCGAGACCAGCCATCCGCCGGTGTACTACGTCCCGCCCGAGGACGTCGTCCTCGACCTGCTGGAGCGGGCCCCGGGCGGCTCGTGGTGCGAGTGGAAGGGCGCGGCCACCTAC
>NZ_JBHUHP010000016.1:244974-342919 GCF_042682525.1 Blastococcus deserti | reverse complement strand
TGGCCGCCGTCGCATGGTCGTACGAGGACCCGAGCCCCGGGTACGAGCACCTGCGCGGAGCGCTGGCCTTCTATCCCGGGCGGGTCGACCGGGCCACCGTCGATGGGCGGCAGGTGCGGCCGCAGGCCGGGGGCTTCTACGGCGGCTGGATCACCGACGAGGTCGTCGGGCCGTTCAAGGGCGAGGCCGGCACCCAGGGTTGGTGACCCCGAATGCGCTCGGCACCGGGCGTCAGGCCGCGGCGTTGCGGATCAGCGGGAGGACGACGGAGTCGAGCACCTCGTCCGCGTAGGCCTGGTCCACCGGCTCGCCGGTGAGCAACCAGCGCTGTACCAGCGGTGCGCTCGCGGCCTCGCCGATCAGGGCGCCGGAGACGCCCTCAGGGACCTCGCCACGTGCCTGCGCCTCCTGCCAGACCTGCTCGAAGACGTTGCGCCACTCGACCAGCGGGCCGTGGCGGAACGCGGCGGCGAGCGCGGGCTCGTGCGGCACGGTCGACAGCAGCGACAGGGTCGCCGCGCCGGCCGGACCGGTGACGATGTCGAGCAGGGACCGCAGCATCGCCCGGAGGTCACCCTCCAGCGAGCCGGTGCCAGGCGGCTGTGCCTGGGCGCGGTTGAGCTCGGAGATCGTGTCGACGACCAGGTCCTGCTTGGTGCGCCAGCGACGGTAGATCGTCGCCTTGCCGACGCCGGCCTCCGAGGCGACGGCGTCCATGGTCAGCGCTCCGTAGCCGACGTCGGCCAGCAGTCGCAGGATCGCCGAGCGGATGACCCCGTCGCGGCTGGGATCGCGGGGGCGTCCACCCCGGCTCGGGCGGACGTCGGAGGAGAGAGCGGCGGACATGGGCTGACCTTAGACAATAAAGATAGGGACGTTCCACAACTCGGCTGCGAGTTGTCCGTGTGATCACCCGGACGAGGGCGCCGCGGCCCCGCCGCGCGCCTGCCCGCGGGGCGCCCAACGGTGAGTCATCCTGCGGACGTGGGAACGATCTGCGGCGGGGTCTGCGGCTGCCGGGGGAACTGGGAGGTCCCGGGCCCGGCGACCCGAGCGCTGCTCGCCACCTCCATCGACCACGTCCTGCCGACGGTGGCGCGCCTGGCCACGGCGATGGGCGTGACCGTGCACTCGTCGCCGCACCTGGCCGAGCTCCTCGACGACCGCGGCGGGCGGCGCCTCGACGTCCTCTTCCAGCGGCTCGCGCGCGAGCTCACCGCCGCCGAGACCGAGGCGGTGCGCGTGGTCACCGACCCGCCGGGGGAGGGTGCCGCCCTCACCGCCCGGCTGCTCACCGCCCCGACCCTCGCCGTCGAGCTCGCCCGCCGCGGCGTCACCGTCGAGGTGGGCGTCCTGGCCGAGGCGGAGCTCTGGTCGGTCTACCAGCCGATCGTCTCCCTGGCCGACCGCTCGGTCGTGGCCCACGAGGCGCTGCTGCGCGGCGTGGTCGACGGCCGGGAGGTGGGTGGCGGCGACCTCTTCTTCGTGGCCGAGCAGGCCGGCTGGCTGGATCGTCTGGACCGGATCGGCCGCGAGTCCGCCGTCGTCGGCGCGGCGGACTGGCTCGGCGGTGCCGACCTGTTCATCAACGTCCACCCGACGTCGATCTACCGGCCCCAGGTCTGTCTCGCGAGCACGGAGCGTGCCGTGCACGACGCCGGTATCGCGCCCGGGCAGCTGGTCGTCGAGGTGGTCGAGTCGCACGCCATCGCCGACCGCGGGCACCTCGTCTCGGTGCTGGAGCACTACCGCTCGCTGGGCTGGCGCGTGGCCCTGGACCACGTCGCCGCCGGCTGGTCCAGCCTCTCGCTGCTGGCCGCCGTCCGGCCGGAGGTGGTCAAGCTGGACAAGGGGCTGGTCCAGGAGCTCCCGGACGACGGCGCCCGCACGGTCCTCCGGGCGCTGGTCGAGCTGGCCCACCAGCTGGGAGCCGTCGTCGTCGCCGAGGGGATCGAGACCGAGCAGCTGGCCGAGGAGGTCACCGCACTGGGTGCCGACCTGGGGCAGGGGTGGCTGTTCGGCCGGCCGGCTCGGCCCGAGCCCCCGGTGGAGGAGACGGAGGACCGCTGGCAGCCGGTCGCTCTCTCCCGGGGCTGAGTTCGGCAGCGGGCTGACATGACGGAACCGGACGTGGAGCGGCCGCGTCTGCGCGCGCTTCCCGGCGTGGCGCTGCTGGTGCTGGCGGCCGTGGTCGCCCTGGGCACGCTCGTGACGGCGTGGGCGCCATCCCTCGGGGATGGGCGCAGCCAGGTCTGTCGCGATCGCGGGGTGCCCTACACCCCGCCCGACGAGAACTGGCACACCGAGGCGACCGCATCGTGGCTGCCGCTGGGTCTCGCCTGCACATGGACGGATCCGGCGACCGGCGACGTCCTCCGCCAGGAGCCGTCATGGACGCCCACCCTCGTGATCGGCGTCAGCGTCTGTCTCGGCCTGGTCGGGGTCACGGCCGTGGGCCGGTCGCGTCTCGGGCGTGATGTCGCTGCTCACCGCAGCAACTGACGCGGTGTATCAGGCTTGACGCCCAGAAGGTCGCACCCGGCTGCCGACCTCACTCGGTGCTGACGTCGCCCGCCCGTCCGCGGGCAGGCCCGCCGGGCCGCCGACCGCTCAAGGGCAGCCGGTGTTCCAGCCGGTGAGCGCGGCCCACGAGTGCTCCCGGCCGAGGACGCCGTAGCGGCCGGTCGCCAGCGGGAACAGCGCGCCCGCTTCCGGGCCCAAGCCCAGCCAGCGCGCGGTGAGGATGCGCAGCACGTGCCCGTGCGCGACCAGGGCGACGTCGCCACCGTCGAGCAGGGGCCGGACCCGCTCGAGCACCCGGTCGACGCGCTCGGCCACCTGCGTGAGGGTCTCGCCGGGGGTGTCACCGGGAACCGTCCCGTCGGCCCACAGCGACCATGGGCGGCCGAGCTCGGCGCTGATCTCCTTCGTCGTCCGGCCCTCGTAGCCCCCGTAGTCGACCTCGACCAGATAGGGCTCGATGCGGGTGTCGACGGTGCCGTCGAGCAGGCCGGCCAGCTCCGCGGTGCGGCGCGCCCGCGCCAGCGGGCTCACGAAGGCGTGCCGCACCGCCCGGTCGGCCAGGACCGGGCCCAGCCGCCGGCCGTCGTCCTCACCGTCGGGCAGCAGCGGCAGATCGGTGAGGCCGGTGTGCTGGCCGCTCCTGCTCCACTCGGTCGCCCCGTGCCGGACGACCACCACCTCACCCATCGGGCCTCCTCGGCGTTCCGTGCCTCGGGTCACGTGCCGGGGTGTCGGGAAGAGCGCCGCATGGCCCCGCCTTGCCCCTGGCAGCGCCCACGGCCATCGGGACCGCGGGCAGGACGAACGTCAGGAGCATGCATGACCACGGTCGCGCCCAGTGACATCTTCGCCATCGGCGGGAACCTGCCGGTCCACCGGCTGGGCTACGGCGCGATGCAGCTGCCCGGCCCCGGCGTCTGGGGCGAGCCGGCCGACCGGGACAACGCCGTCCGCGTCGTCCGCAGCGCGGTCGAGCAGGGGGTCGACTTCATCGACACGGCGGACTCGTACGGGCCCCTCGTCAGCGAGCAGATCATCGCGGAGGCGCTGCACCCCTACCCGGAGGACCTGGTCATCGCGACCAAGGCGGGCCTGGTGCGCACCGGCCCTGGGGAGTGGCACCCGGTGGGCCGGCCGGCCTACCTCAAGCAGCAGGTGGAGCTCTCGCTGCGGCACCTGAAGGTCGACCGCATCGACCTGATCCAGCTGCACCGCATCGACGCCGAGGTCCCGCTGGCCGACCAGCTCGGGGCCTTCAAGGAGCTGCAGGAGCAGGGCAAGGTGCGGCACATCGGCGTCTCCGAGGTCTCGGTGGAGGAGCTGACGGCCGCCCGCGAGATCGTCGAGATCGTCAGCGTCCAGAACCTCTACAACCTGACCAGCCGCCCGAGCCAGGACGTGCTCGACCACGCCACCGCCGAGGGCATCGCCTTCGTCCCGTGGTTCCCCATCGCCACCGGCGACCTGGCCGCCCCCGACAGCCCCGTCGCCGACATCGCCCGCGAGCTGGACGCCACGCCCTCGCAGGTGGCGCTCGCCTGGCTGCTCCAGAAGTCGCCGGTCGTCCTCCCGATCCCGGGCACCAAGTCCGTCGACCACCTCACCGAGAACATGGGCGCGGCGCGGCTGACCCTCTCCGACGAGGACATGGCCCGCCTCGACGCGCTGGCCTGAGCCCTCAGCGCCCGCGGCCCGCGGTGGCCAGGGCGTTCCGCCGGGCCGCGGCGTGCCCGCGCACCGGGCGGCGGGCCGGCACGCTGTCGCGCCCGCCCCCGTGGCCGGCCGCTGCCCCGGTGCCGCCCGGGGCGATCCCGTCGAGCTGGAGACGGTCGGCCAGGTTGGCCATGCCGATCAGACGGCGGGTCGCCGGCAGCGCGCCCACGATCCGGCAGGCCCGGCCCGCCGCGGACAGCTCCCGCGTGCAGTCCGCCAGCGCGTGCAGCCCCGAGCAGTCCCAGAAGCGGGCGGCCGCGATGTCGACGACGACCTGCCGGGTGCCCAGCCCCGCGGCCTGGGTGAGCGCGTCGGCGACGAGGGAGACGGTGGACAGGTCGACCTCACCGGTGAACCGGACGACCACCTGGTCCGGCGCGGGAACCAGGGCGGCGTTGAGCTGGGGCACCGTGCCTCCGGTCGTCGGATGAGTCCGCCCGAAGAGGGGCGCCGTCGATCCGAGCCTAGGCGGTTCCCTTTGCAGGCACAACGGAGTGCGACGACGTGACCGCGCGCGGCTCGAGCACCCCCACGGCTCCGGCGGGGGAGACAGGCGTCACCATGACCGGGTGGACGCTGATGACTTCCGCCAGATCCGGGACGCCGTGCGTCAGCTGGTCCGCGAGTCCGTCGTTCCCCGCGAGGAGCAGATCGAGGACGAGGACCGGATCCCCGACGAGCTGAGGGCCCGGGCCGCCGACATGGGCCTGTTCGGCTACGCGCTGCCCGAGGAGTACGGCGGGCTCGGGGTGACCATGAGCGAGGACGTCCAGCTCGCCTTCGAGTTCGGCTACACCACCCCGGCGTTCCGCTCCCTCTTCGGGACCAACAACGGGATCGCCGGCCAGGTCATCGCCCGGTTCGGCAGCGAGGAGCAGAAGAAGGCCTACCTGCCCCGGCTGGCCGCCGGGGAGCTCATCGGCTCCTTCGCGCTGACCGAGGCCGAGGCCGGTTCCGACCCCGCCGGACTGCGGACGACCGCCCGCCGGGACGGCGACGAGTGGGTGATCGACGGCAGCAAGCGCTACATCACCAACGCGCCGCTCGCCGACCTGTTCGTCGTCTTCGCCCGCAGCAACCCCGACGAGCGCGGGGGCCGCGGCATCTCCAGCTTCGTCGTCGAGACGGCCACCCCCGGGGTCACGGTCGGACCGCGGGACAAGAAGATGGGCCAGTCCGGCGCGTGGACGGCCGAGGTGTTCTTCGACGACGTCCGCGTGCCGGCGCACGCGCTCATCGGCGAGGAGGGCCGCGGCTACTCGAAGGCGCTGACGGTCCTCTCCCGCGGCCGGCTGCACATCGCCGCCCTCTGCGTCGGCATGGCCCAGCGGGTGCTCGACGAGTCCGTCGCCTACGCCGCGACGGCGAAGCAGGGCGGCGCACCGATCGGACGCTTCCAGCTGGTGCAGGCGATGATCGCCGACATGCACGCCGAGCTGCTGGCCGGCCGCAGCATGGTGCGGGAGGTCGCCGCCCGGTACGACAGCGGCGAGGACACCTCCGTCGGCCCGTCGTCGGCCAAGCTCTTCTGCACCGAGATGGTCGGGCGGGCCACCGACTCCGCCGTCCAGATCCACGGTGGCCTGGGATACCTGCGCACCACGCCGGTGGAGCGCTTCTACCGCGACGCCCGCCTCTTCCGGCTCTACGAGGGGACCAGCGAGGTGCAGCGGGTCATCGTGGGTGGCGCCCTGCTGCGCGAGGCCGGCATGCAGCGTGGCTGAGCTCATGCCGGAGGAGCGCGCCGTCCGCCGGGACGCCGTCGGCGCGCTCGGCTCGGCGCTGCGGGACCTGCTCGACGCCGCCGTGCGGACCGAGGTCCCCGTGGACGAGCTCGCCGCGGCGACCGAGGTCGCCCGGCAGCTGGCCGGTCGGTTGCGCGCCGACAGCCGTGGCCTGCACGACATCGCGAGCGTCGACGACCCGGAGACCGGGGAGCGCTGGTACAGCCCGGTGTACGGGCCGGGCAACCCGGTGGCGCCCCCGATGGTCGCCACCGACTCCCCGGACGGACGCGCCACCGGCCGGGTGACCCTCGGCAAACCGCACGAGGGGCCACCCGGACTGGTGCACGGCGGGGTCGTCGCCACGCTGCTCGACCACGTGCTCGCCCGGGCGCTGCGGGCCGCAGGGCGGGGCGGGCTCACCGCGACGCTCACGGTGACCTACCGCCGGCCGGTCCGGCTGGGGATCCCGCTGATCGCGACCGCGGAGATGGGCGCGACCGACGGGCGCCGGACCACGGCGACCGCCCGGCTGGTCGCCGAGGACGACCCCTCCACCACGCTGGCCGAGGCGGAGGGACTGTTCGTGGCGCTGCGCCCCGAGCGGGCCGCCGACGTCTTCGCGCCGACCGGGCGGGACGTCGCCGCCTGGACCACCCGCCGCTGAAAAGTCGTAGGTGTACCGGCCGGTTCCGGCTACCGTCCGCCCAACGACGCAGCGGAGGGACGACGGTGACCCGAGAGTTCGGCTGGACCGCCTTCGGCCCCCGGCCCGGCGGCCACGTCCCGCCGGCGCCCCGGGACGCACGACCGGAGCTGGCCGACGTCGGGCGCCTGGTCCGCCGCGGGATGCGCGCCGTCGTCGGAGCGGCGCGCGCCGGGGAGCGCATGACCCTGGCCGGCATCCTGGTCGCGCACCTGCGCGTGGACGTGGCCGCCCTGGAGGTCGTGGAGGAGGCGTGGCCGGGGTACGAGCACGTCAACGTGCAGGCGGGGCTCGACGCGTGGCTGGCCGAGCCGGGGCGGTCGGCGGAGCTGGTCGGCGTGGTCGGCCACCAGCACCAGCCCTTCGGGCTGGGCGAGCTGCTGGCCGATCCCGATCGGCCGGGGGACCCCTACGGTCCCCGTCCCGGGACCGCCGCGCGCGTCAACCTGGCCTGCGGCCCCGACGGCCTGGTCCGCCCCTGTGTGCGCTACGGGATCTACCTGGTGACCGAGGGGGAGGTCCGCACAGCCGTCCTGCTCCGCGCGGCCGCGCCCGAGTTCGGCCGGGACCGGATGTCGGTGCAGGTGGTGAGCACCGACCCGGCGACCGCGACGCGCTCGGCGGCCGGCATCCGCGAGGCGGCGCGGGCCCACAACGTCTTCCGGGGCCAGGTGCTCAGCTTCGGGCAGGAGATCTTCGGGCACGGTCAGACGCTGCTGCAGTTCCACCGGCGACCCGCTCTCCGCGCGGACCAGCTGGTCCTGCCCGGGGAGACGCTCGCCGCGGTGCAGCGGCAGGTGGTCGAGGTCGCGCGGCACAAGGACCGGCTCCTCGCGGCCGGTCAGCACCTCAAGCGTGGACTGCTGCTCTACGGGCCGCCCGGCACCGGCAAGACCCACACGGTCCGCTACCTCATGAGCAGCCTGGCCGGGACGACGGTCATCCAGCTCACCGGCAACGCGCTGCACCTGATCGCCGAGGCGTGCTCGGTGGCCCGCGCCCTGCAGCCGGCGATGCTGGTCATCGAGGACGTCGACCTGATCGCCGAGGACCGCGGCATCCATCCGGGCCATCACCCGTTGCTGTTCCAGCTGCTGAACGAGATGGACGGGCTGGCCGACGACGCCGATGTCGTGTTCGTCCTGACGACCAACCGGGCCGACCTGCTGGAACCCGCGCTGGCCGCCCGGCCGGGCCGCGTCGACCAGGCCGTGGCGCTCGAGCTGCCCGACGCCACCGCGCGCCGCGCGCTGTTCGAGCTCTACCGCGGCCCACTGGAGGTGGACACCTCCCGCATGGACGACGTGCTGGCTCGCACCGAGGGCGTGACGGCGTCGTTCCTGAAGGAGCTCCTGCGTCGCGCGGCCCTGCTGGCGGCCACGCGTGCCGGCGACGAGGAGCGGGTGGAGGTATCGGCCAGCGACCTCGAGGCGGCCCTCGACGAGCTGCTCGACACCCGCAACGCGATGACCCGGACGCTCCTGGGGGCGGCCCCGGCGTTCCCCGCGGCCACGCGCCCGCCCGGCCCGGGCCTCGCCTGACGGCGGGATCCGGGGCGACCGGCCGGCGCAGGTCAGTTCGCGCGCGGGCCCGGTGCGTTCGCGGGGTCGCCGGCCGGATCGCGGGACGGTCCGTCCTCGGGGCGCAGCAGCGGGCCCGGCGCTCCCTCGCCGCGGCCCAGCGCGGCCACGAACTGGGGGAGGATCTCGTCGCCGCGCTGGAACGGAGCCCAGTCGAGCAGCTTGCGCGCGCGCGTGGTGTCCAGGGCCGGCAGCTGGGTGCCCATGTCCAGCCAGCCCGGCTCGGTGGGGACGAGGTGTGCGCTGAACGCTGCCTGCAGTGCCGTGCGGAGCACGACGGCGGGCACGGGCACCCGCACCGTGCCGAGGACCCGGGCGATCGCGGCGGCGTCCATCAGCGGCTCCGCGGCCAGGTTGAACGGTCCCGGTGCCTGCCGGTCCAGCATCCGTTCCAGGGCGTCGGCGACGTCGTCGGCGTGCACGAAGGCGACCGCCAGGTCGGGCAGGGGCAGGGGCAGCAGGCGCGCGACGCGGCCCGGCAGCAGGCGGGCCGCCGAGTACACCAGCGGCCCGAGGAAGTAGCGGCCGATCTCACTGCCGGCTTCCGGCTGGAGGACCAGCGTCGGGCGGACGACGGTCAGCGTCATCCCGGGATGCCGGCCCGCCACCGCGCGGACGACTCGTTCGGCCTCGGACTTGTCGCGGCTGTACTGGGAACTCGGGATGCCGGTGGTGGGCCAGTCCTCGGTCACCCGCTGACCGACGGCTCCGGGGGCGTACGCGCCGATGGAGGAGAGGTGGACGAACTGCTGCGCGCCGGCCGCGGCGGCGGCACGGATCACCCGCCGGGTGCCCTCGACGTTCACCTGCCGCAGGTCGTCGGGCCGGCGTCCCGGCTGCAGCGCCCAGGCGAGGTGCACCACGGCGTCGGCGCCGTCGACGAACTCGGCCAGGTCCTGCTCGCTGCCCGCCTCACCCAGGTCGGCCAGGTGCCAGCGCACCCGGTCGTACGGGGCCACGTCGGGGGGTTGCCGCCGGGCCAGGCCGCGCACCTCGGCCACCGGGCTGCCCGGGGCGGTGAGCCGGCGCAGCAGCGCCGTGCCGAGGTTCCCGCTGGCGCCGGTGACGGCGACGGTGCGGCCCTGGAGTCGGCCGGGTGAGAGGTCAGCCATGGAGTTGCGCTACCCCCGCGCCCCGCCGTCAACCGGTGACGGCCACCGTCGCGCGGTCGTAGCGTGCCCACATGATCCGCGGTGCGCACGTCATCCTGTACAGCACCGACGCGGAGGCCGACCGGGTGTTCCTCCGCGACCTCCTCGGCCTGCCGCACGTCGACGCCGGTGACGGGTGGCTCATCATGCAGCTGCCCCCCGGCGAGGTGGCCGTCCACCCCGCCGAGACCTCCGGGGCGGCCGAGCTCTACCTCGTCTGCGACGACGTGGAGGCAGCCGCGGCCGAGCTGGAGAGACGCGGCTTCCCCGTCGAGGGGGGTGTGAGCGACCAGGGCTGGGGGCGCCTCACGGCCGTCCGCATGCCCGGGGGTGGGCGCCTCGGTCTCTACGAGGCGCGGCACCCCACGGCGTTCGGACCCTGACCTCCGCGGCCCGACGTCCGCGCCCGGACCTCCGGCCGGTCAGTCCGGCCCAGCGGGTGCACGTGGCCCTGCGTGCCGTCCCCGGGCACGTGGGTGCACTAAGGAACGCCGACCCGCTCGTTCCCGGGGACCACCCGGTAGCGGTCGGGAGGGAGGGACATGACGGAGGTCGTCCTGCGCGGCCGTAGGCGTCCGTGCGCGGTCAGCCGGCCGACCGGGCCGAGGCGCTCGGTACCGGGCGCGCGACGTCCTCGAGGGCGCGGCCCCGCCGCTCGGGCAGCCACCACGTGGCCAGGGCGCCGAGCACGAAGCACGCGGCGAAGGTGCCGAAGACCAGTCCGGTTCCCCCGGCGTCGAGCAGCGGCGGCACGCACAGCGGGGCGGCGATCGAGGCCAGCCGGCCGAACCCGGCGGCCGCGCCGGCTCCGGTCGCCCGCAGCGCGGTCGGGTAGACCTCGGGCGTCACCGCGTAGAGGGCGCCCCACGCCCCGAGGTTGAAGAACGACAGGACCATGCCGGTGACCAGGACCGCGGTCTCGCCGTCGGCCGCGGCGAACAACCCGGCACCGAGGGCCGAGCCGACGAGGAAGGTGGCCAGCGTGGGGCGGCGTCCCCACTTCTCGATGAGGAAGGCGGCCACCGCGTACCCCGGCAGCTGGGCCAGGGTGATGACCAGCGTGTAGCCGAACGACCGGACCAGCGAGAAGCCGTTGGCCACCAGCAGCGTCGGCAGCCAGATGAAGGCGCCGTAGTAGGCGAAGTTGATGCTGAACCAGACCAGCCACAGGGCCGCCGTCCGTGGCCGGGTCCCGGCCGCCCACAGCGCCCGGGGACCCGGCGGCGTCGTCCGCTGGGGGAGGGGCGACTCCACCGCGGCCACGCCCGCGGCCTGCTCGAAGCGCCGGACCGCGGCCTCGGCCTCCTCCACCCGCCCCCGCAGCTCCAGGAACCGCACCGACTCGGGCAGCCCCCGCCGGACGACCACGGCGTACAGGGCGGGGAGGGCGCCGATGGCCAGGGCCCAGCGCCAGCCGTCGTCGCTGCGCGGGACGACGAAGTAGCCGATCAGGGCCGACAGGGTCCAGCCGACCGCCCAGAACGCCTCCAGCAGGACGACCACCCGTCCCCGCACGCGCGCCGGGGCGAACTCGCTGACCAGTGTGGACGCCACCGGAAGCTCGGCGCCCAGCCCCAGCCCGATGAGGAAGCGGAAGACCAGCAGCGCACCGACCGACCACGACAGCGCCGCGGCCCCCGTGGCCAACCCGAAGACCAGCAGGGTGAGCGCGAAGACCTGACGCCGTCCGAACCGGTCGGCCAGCAGGCCGCCGAGAGTCGCGCCCAGCGCCATCCCGGCGAACCCGATCGAGCCGATCCACGACAGCTCGGTCGCGGTGAGCTGCCACTGCACGGCCAGGGCGGCCATGACGAAGGAGATGAGTCCGACGTCCATGGCGTCGAGCGCCCAGCCCAGCCCCGAGCCCACGACCAGGCGGCCGTGCTCGCGGGTGAAGGGCAGCCGGTCGAGCCGTTCGGCCCGGGGGAGCGGGGTCGCCGTCGCCGTCATGCACAGCAGTGTCGGTCGGCGGCGCCCCACCTGCAGACCAGGCCCGCCTACGCATCAGGGCCTGCAGCAGATCAGTCGCCGCGGCGCAGGTATTTCTTGATGCAGTGCACCACACCTTGCCGGCGGGCGAAGGAGTTGAAGTCCGCCAGCGGATGCACCTCGAAGCCGAGCTCGGTCCACAGCCGGCTCATGTGCTCGTCGATGACGGCGAGGTCGCGGTTCTCGCCGTGCCCGAACGTCGGCAGGTACACGTGCCGCCCGGCGCTCCCGCTGTTCTCGACCAGGCAGTTGTTCCAGGTGATGTGGTGCCAGTCCCGGACCGTCACGGGGGTGTCGTCCGTCGCTCCCGCGGCGGCCAGCTCACGCACGGCCTGGGCCAGCGCCGGGTCGCCGTCCTGGGCGGCCATGGCCCGCAGCTCCGCGAGCGCGAACGTGGCCCCCGGGGTGCTCCGGTGCACCAGCGGGTTCCGGCGCACCTCGAAGCCCTCCGCGGACAGGGCCGCCGCGATCTGGTCGTAGGCCTCGCGCAGCGCGTAGGGGGAGGAGGTGCCGAGCATGTCGTCGGCCATGGCCGGGTCACCCACGAGCACGGTGAACCGGCCGTCCTCGCGGCCGACGAGGGTGATCAGCATGTCGATGTGGAAGATCGGCTGGAAGTCGCCGACACCGCCCGACGGGAGGTCGAGGTAGAACCGGTCGCCCTCGCGCGCACCGCGGAGCTCGGGCACCGCGACCGGCCGGCGGGTGCCGACCAGGGTCAGCTGCCGGCCGGCGTCGACGTAGTCGCGGAACAGCTGCCGCACCGTCTCGCTGAGGTCGGCGCGGTCGGGCAGCTCGACCGGTGGGCGACCGCTCTGCAGGAGGCGCACGCTGTCGGCGAAGTAGTCGGTGCCCAGGAACCAGAAGTCGTCTCCGATGAGGCAGTTGCCGCCCTGGAAGACCAGCGGCGCCTGGGACGCCTGCATGTCGGTGTACTCCTCGACCGCGTCCGCGATCAGCGCGTCCCCGGCCCGCAGGAACTCCCACGGCTCCATCAGGTACGGCGACCCGTCCGAGGCATCGGTCAGCGCCAGGTAGGCGTCCTCCGCCCAGTCGGTGAAGGAGACGTAGTCCGGCAGCGGGACGTAGGTGACCGTGTCGGTGTGGCCGGCGGCGCGGAACCACTCCTCGACGTCGTCGCGGCGGGATCGGGCGTGGACGACGACGAACTCGGTCCCCGGCCGGAGCGCCGAGATCACGGAGCGGTAGGCCGCGGCCGACTCCGGGTCGTCCACCGAGAAGGCCGGGACGGCGAACAGGATCCGTTCGATCCGGCCCTGCCAGGTGGAGGTCAGCCGGGGCTCCTTCAGCCCCGGTGTGGGCGGCGTGGCCGCGCGCAGGGACTCGAAGCGCTCCAGCGCCGAGTCGGCGACCGGGTCGCGGTCGGTGCGCCGGTGCAGCGGCGCATCCGGGACCAGCCGTCGGTAGAGGCTCTCGCTGACCATGTGCGTGCTCCCCCCGGGATGGCCGGCGCAGCTGCCGCCGGCGTCCTCGAGAAGAGGTGGTAGACCCGCCACGGGATACCGGTCAATGCCCCCTGGCGCGACCGCGGAGGACTTCCGGCGCCGGAGGTCCGCAGCCCTCCGGGCGGCTCAGGTCGCGCGGACGTGCGCGGTGACCAGGTCGGCCACCCGCTCGGGCGCCAGCTCGGGTATCCAGTGCGGCACGCCCTCGAGCACCTCCAGCCGGTAGGGGGCCTCGACGAACTGGTCGGCCGCCTCGACACCGGCCCGCCCCAGGAACGCGTCGTCGGTGCTCCACACGTGCAGCGTGGGTACCCGCACCCGCCCCACGGGGTCACGTCCCGACCAGGGCAGCGCGCGGTACCAGCCGAGCGCGGCCGACAGCGCCCCCGGCTCGCGCATCCGGGCGACGTAGTGGTCGACGACGTCCTCGGGCAGACCCCCGCGGCGCAGCAGCCGGCGCAGCGCGGCCCCGTCGCCGGCGAGCAGCAGTCGCTCGGGCACCAGCGGGACCTGGAACAGCGCTATGTAGAAGGAGCGCAGCGCCTGGTCGCTGCTGACCATGGCCTTCGCCATCGCCGCCGGGTGGGGGACCGACAGCACGGTCAGGGTGGTAACCCGATCGGGATGCCACGCGCCCAGGGCCCACCCCACCAGCCCGCCCCAGTCGTGCCCGACGACGTGCGCCTTCGCCAGCCCAGCGGCGTCCAGGAGGGCGAGGACGTCCGCGGTGGTCTCGCGGAGCCGGTAGTAGGACCGCCCGCGGGGCCGTGCCATGGGCGAGTAGCCCCGCTGATCGGGGGCGAGCGTGCGCAGCCCGTGCTGGTGCAGTGCGGGAGCCACCCGCCTCCAGGCCGCGGAGTCCTGCGGGAAGCCGTGCAGGAGGACGACGGGCTCGCCGTGGGAGGGGCCGGCGTCCAGGACGTCGAAGGTGAGACCGTCGCGGCGGAAGCTGTCCATGCCCGAACTGTGCCCCGACCGGCTGCGCGACCATGCACCGGGGGAGGGGCGGTCTGGTCAGGCGGCGCGAGGTCGCGCACAGTGAGCCGATGGCGGTAGGTGCGGGACGGTCGCCACGCGGTGACGCGGGCGCGGGGCGAGCCGGGTGCGGCTGCTGCGGGCGCGACCTGCCGCGGTCCGCGGTCCACGAGCTGGCCGCCACGCCGGGAGTCTTCATCTGCCGACGCTGTGCGCTGTGGGCGCTGACGCGGATCGGCCGCCGTCCGTAGCACGCACCCGGGTCGGGGACGACAATCGCCCCCGTGGAGGAGCTCATCGTCCTGGTGGACGACGACGGACAGGCCATCGGCACCATGCCCAAGCCGCTGGTGCACCACGGCGAGACCCCGCTGCACCGCGCCTTCTCGGCCTACCTCTTCGACGACGACGGCCGGCTGCTCATCACGCGCCGGGCGGTCGACAAGGCCACGTTCCCCGGCATGTGGACCAACACCGTCTGCGGCCACCCGGGCCCCGGTGAGGACGACGCCGCCGCCATCGAGCGCCGGGCGCGGTTCGAGCTCGGGCTGGGCGTGGCCGACGTCCGGCCGGCCCTGCCCGGGTACCGCTACCGCGCGGAGTTCCGCGGCGTCGTCGAGAACGAGATCTGCCCGGTCTACCTGGGCCGGTTCACCGGCTCGCCCGCTCCGGACGCCGCCGAGGTCGAGGAGTGGGAGCTGCTGGACTGGGCCGGCTTCCGCCGGCGGCAGGAGACCGAGGGCGACGCGTGGTCGCCCTGGTGCCGGGAGCAGGCGCGCATGATCGAGGACGCCGGGCTGGTGCCGTCGACCTAGGCTCAGGCCGAGGCCAGCTCGCCGGCCGTCCCGGGCCGGTCCTCCTCCAGCGACCGGGGACCGATGATGCCGGAGAGCCACGACTCCGCCACCAGCGTGCCGACGGCGTCGGCCTCGATGGGGCGCGAGAACAGGTAGCCCTGCGCCAGGTCGCAGCCGAGGCCGGCGACGTACCGGGACTGCTCGTTGGTCTCGATGCCCTCCGCCACGGTCAGCAGCCCGAGCGTGCCGGCCAGTTCCACGATCGCGCGGGTGATGACGTCGTCGTGGGCGTCGCGTCCGAGGCCGTCGACGAACTCGCGGGCCACCTTGAGCATGTCGATCGGGAATCGCCGCAGGTAGGCCAGCGACGAGTAGCCGGTGCCGAAGTCGTCGATCGCGATGCGCACGCCCAGCGCCTTGAGCTGCCAGAGCGTGGCGGCGGCGGCGTCCCGGTCGTGCATGAGCACGGTCTCGGTGATCTCCAGGACCAGCCGGTGCGGCTCCAGGCCCGAGGCGGCCAGCGCCGCCGCGACCTGGTCGACGATCCGGTCGTCGGCCACCTGACGTGCCGAGAGGTTCACGGTGACCAGCAGGTCGGCGTCGGCGGGTGCCTGCGCGACCCATCGGGCGGCCTGCCGGCAGGCGTCGTCCAGCACCATGGCGCCGATCTCGGTGATCAGGCCGCTCTCCTCCGCCAGGGCGATGAACTGGTCCGGTGGACGCGTCCCGTCGATCGGGTGCTGCCAGCGGACCAGCGCCTCCGCGCCGATGGGGCGACCGGTGCGCAGGTCGACGAGCGGCTGGTACACCGTCCGCAGCTCGCCGTCGCGGATCGCCGCGGCCAGCTCGGCCGCGGCGTCCTTGCCCGTGTCCGCGGCGGTGCCGAGCCCGGGCTCGTACACCAGGAAGTCGGTTCCCGGAGCCCGCTTGGCCGCGTACATCGCGATGTCGGCGCCCCGGATGAGGGCGTCGGCGTCGGGGGTCTCGACGTCGCCGATGGCGACGCCGATGCTCGCACCGACGGTGGTCACCACGCCGTCGCCCAGCAACACCGGGACGGCGAGCTGAGCGCGGATCCGCTCGACGACGCGGGCGACGCGGAAGCGGTCGACCGGACCGTTGAGCAGGACGACGAACTCGTCGCCGCCGATCCGAGCCGCGGTGTCGGCCGGGCGCAGGCACCCGCGCAGGCGGTCGGCGACGGTGCGCAGCAGCGCGTCACCGGCCTCGTGGCCGAACGTGTCGTTGACCGGCTTGAAGCCGTCCAGGTCCAGGTACACGACCGCGGGCCAGACCCGGGTCCGGCCGGCGACGTCCACGGCCTGGCGCACCCGGTCGAGGAACAGCGTCCGGTTGGGCAACCCGGTGAGGGGGTCGTGCAGTGCCTGGTGGCGGAGCTGCTCCTTGAGGTCGGTGACCTGGCGGAGGTTCTCCTCGAGCCGTCCACGCTCCAGCGACGTGGCGACGTGGCGGGCGAAGGTGTCCAGGAGGGCCAGGTCCCGCGACGTGAAGGTGGTGACGTCGCCGATGCGGCCGCCGACGAGCAGCAGACCGTGGACGCGGTCCTCGGTGCGCAGGGCCGCGGCGACGGCGTCCTTGAGGCCGCGGTCGGCGGCGTAGGTGTCCAGCGGCGTGTCGCGGCCGGTCCCGGTGCGAGTGGTCAGGGCGCCCGAGGCCGTGGCCAGGCGCAGCAGCCGCAGGTGGTCCTGGTCGTCGTCCAGCGGAGCCATGACGATCGGCTCGGCGCCCTCGCGGCTCCGGGTCACGGTGGCGCCCTCACGGCCGGCCGGGCCGAGCAGCACGAGTTCCGCCATCTCGGCCCGGAAGGCCGAGCGCACCGAGTCGAGGAAGTCGCCCAGCGCCTCCTGGGTGTCGCCGGTGTGCAGCAGGGAGGTGACCTCGTGCAGCAGCTGCAGGTTGTCCTGCTGCTCCTTGGCGCCGGTGTAGGCGCGGTAGGCGACGACGATGAGCAGCGTCGGCAGCGCCAGCAGGGCCAGGGCCGCCGGGTCGTTGACGACCGTGCGGGCCACGACGAGCCCCATCCCGGCCGAGCCCAGCGCGAAGGGGACGGACAGGCCCAGGAGCTCCACGAGCTTCCGACCGTCGGCGCGGCCCTCGAGGATGGTCATGATGCCGAAGATGCACAGGTCGGCGGTGAGGGTCGCGGACAGGACGGCGACCAGCGCGGCCAGCCAGTCCAGCTGGGGGCCGAGCCCGGCCGACAGACCGTGGAAGACGACCAGCGACACGCCGGCGCCGAGAGCGTACTCGGCGACGTTGAAGGCGAGCTTCAGCCCGCGCTGACGCCGGTGCAGGATGAGGGCCGCACCGGATCCCAGGGCCATCGCCGTCACCAGCTGGGTCGGCGTGGCCAGGAAGAGGGCGACGGCCAGCACGAGGTCGCCCATGGAGAAGCTGTGGGCGTCCCGCTTCCACTGCCAGTGGACGACGAGGACCTCGCCGAGGGCGAAGGCGCCCGCCCAGAGCACCCACGGCAGGTTCAGGGCCGTGGGTGCTCCGGGCAGCGAGCGGACGACGATGACGAACAGCGCCACCGCGGCCACTGCCACGGTCGCGGTGAGCAGCATGATCCGCTGGGACACGGAGAACCGGCCCAGGAACGTGTTCTGCACGGCGTCGGCGCCGTTCGTCATCGTCGTCATCAGGTCACGACCAGGTCACGCCGGACCAGGTCACGCCGGACCAGGTGACCCCGGACCACGTGACGCCGGACCAGGTCACGCCGGACCAGGTGACCCCGGACCACGTGACGCCGGACCAGGTGACCCCGGACCACGTGACGCCGGACCAGGTCACGCCGGACCAGGTCACGCCGGACCAGGTCACGCCGGACCAGGTCACGCCCGAGAGCAGCGACGAGGACCAGTTCGTGCCCTTCTTGAGACCGGCGGCCCAGGACGAGGCGTCGAACGCCTTGCCCCGGATGTCGACCTCACCGCGGATCTCCTTGCCGGCGACGGTGACGTGCACCGAGCCGCGGGAGAGCTCCAGGGACCCGGCACCCGTGGCGAGCGTGAAGGACTGCTTCGCGTCCACCGGGGTGGCGGTGTCCTTGGCCTTCGCCAGATCGACCAGACCGGCTCCCTGCTGCGCCGCGGTGGCGCCGGGGATGGCCGCGGCCGACCCCGTGAGGAGGGCCTTGACCTGGTCCGGGGTCAGCTCCGGACGCTGCTGGAGCAGCAGCGCCGCGGCACCCGAGACCACGGCGGCGGCCTGGGACGTGCCACTGCCACGGAAGAGCCGCTCACCGATGCGGGCAGCCGGGTACTGGGTGTCCAGGTAGGACCCGGGCACCCGCAGGCTGACGACCTTCTCGCCGGGGGCGACGAGGTCGGGGTTGCGGGTGCCGTCGCCGTCGTTCGAGAACGCGGAGACGACGTCGTCGGCCGTGGTGGCCGTGCCGTTGGTGTTGCCGCTGCCGACGGCGATCAGGTAGGGGTCGTACGCCGGGTTGTTGACCTTCTGCGTGCCGAATCCCTCGTTGCCCACGGCGACGACGACCACGATGCCCTCGTGCCAGGCCTGCTCGGCCGCGAAGGCCAGCGGGTCGAGCACGTAGTCCTGCACACCGTCGGTCCCGAACGACATGTTGAGAACGCGGATGTTCATCCCGTTCTTGTCGTGGTTCTGGACCACCCAGTCGATGGCCGCGATGGCCTGCGACACGTCGGTCTGGCCCTTGGCGTCAGCGACCTTGATGCTGACGATCCGCGCGTCGGGAGCCATGCCGACGAAGTCGGTGGAGTTCCCGCTGACCGTGCCGGCCGCCGCATCGCGGCCGGCGATGATCCCGGCCATGTTCGTGCCGTGACCGTAGGTGTCCAGGTTCTGGGCGGGCGTGTGGTTCTCGAGCGTCAGGTCCGGGCCGTGGACGACCTTGGTCCCGTTCAGCCCGTCGACCGGGACGATCCCCGAGTCGATGACGGCGACGTCGACGCCGGCCCCCGTGTAGCCCGCGTCCCACATCGCCGACGCGCCAGTGACCTCGTTGGCGATGGTGTAGAGCGAGCCGGCCTGGGCCGCCTGGCTCTCGACGTCGGCGCTCTGGAGCTCGAGACCGGCGTCCACGGTGACCGACTGGACGCCGGCCACGCCGCGGAGCGCCTCGATCCGGTCAGCCGGCACCTCGGCGGTGAAACCACCGATGATGTCGAGCGGGCGACCCACCGACCCACCGAACGCGGAGACCGCCCGCTCGGGCGCGTTCCCCGAGCCGGCCGACTCCCGCACGATGACCGACACCGGGTCGGCCGACGACGTCAGCGTGGCCGCGGACGCGACGGCGGGACCGGTGAGCCCTGCCGCCACGAGCGTGGCCACGGCAACGGTCATCGCCCGTCGCGCGTGCCGGGGGACCCCACCCCAGGTCACGCCGTAACTGGGCGCGACCGGCGAAGGTTCCTGCTGGTTGCTGTGCATCCGTACACCTCCCTGTGATGTGCGCACTTCCGTGTGCGTAGTTGTGTCGGTACACAGTGTTAAGTCCTGGAACGTTGGAGTACATGGCTGGACCGGTAGACCCCCCGCCCGGGTGAGTGGCCGATCGCGACGCCACGTGACGCTCCGGTGTCACTGGGTCAGGCTTTCGGTTACGTTCCGGATCGCTCCGTGTGCGTGGCGAAGTGGTCCGGCGCGTCGGCCGTCGCCTGCCGCGGAACGGTCCCGGGTCGCTCCTACCGTCCGCGCCATGGACCGACGGAGGTTCCTGCTCGCTCTCGCGGCCGGTCTGGCCGGTGCGGCGGTGGGTCGTGGCACGGCCGGTCTGGTCGACACCGATCCGCCCCCGGTCGCCGCGCCCCGGACCGCGGCGTCGGTGCGCACCGTGGAGGTGCCCTCGCCCGTACCGGTCCCTCCGCCGACCGGGGTCGTGGACGCGCTGCCCGGCGAGGGCACCTCCCTCGCCCTCACCATCGACGACGGGACGAACAGCGAGGTCGTGGCCGCGTTCGCCGCCTTCGCGACCGAGACCGGGACGCGCCTGACCTTCTTCCCCAACGGTTGCTACCGCTCGTGGGAGGACAACGCGGGCGTGCTCCGACCGCTGGTCGACTCCGGTCAGGTCGCCCTGGGCAACCACACCTGGTCCCACCCCGACCTGACGACGCTGGGCGACCGCGAGGTGGCCGAGGAGATCCGGCGCAACCGCGACTTCCTGCGCTCGGTCTTCGGGGTGCGCGACAGCCCGTTCTTCCGGCCGCCCTTCGGCGCACGGGACGAGCGCATCGACCGGATCGCGGCCGAGCAGGGGCATCCCACCATCGCCATGTGGAACGGCACGCTCGAGGACTCCCGCGTCCTGACCGCCGCGGAGCTGATGGCCGCGGCCCGGGAGTGGTTCGCGGCGCAGCGCATCATCGTCGGGCACGCCAACCACCGCACCGTGACGACGGTCTACGGCGACCTGCTGGACCTCATCGCGCAGCGCGGACTGCGCACCGTCACGCTGGCCGACGCCTGGGCCACCCCGGCCCAGCGGCTGCGCGGTGCCTCCGCCGGCGGTCGCGCCGGGGTCGGCTGACCTCCTCGGCCCGACCTGCGGCGGGCCGGCTCTTCCGACAGGCTGTTCCCGGAGAGCAACCGAACGTGGACGGAGGGGTCGATGGAGGACACCGGTGCCCTGAAGGGCCGGGTCGCCCTGGTCACCGGCGGGGCGAGCGGACTGGGACGGGCCACCGCGGTGGCACTGGCCGAGGCCGGAGCCCACGTGGTGATCGCCGACATCGACGGGGCGGGCAGCGAGCAGACGCGCGCGCGGGTCGTCGACGCGGGCGGATCGGCCGACGTGGTGGCGCTGGACGTGACCGACGACGCCAACCGGCGCGAGGTCGTTGCCGACCTCTTCGACCGGCACGGGGACGCCTTCGACGTCCTGGTGAACGTGGCCGGCATCGACCGGCCCGGGTACATCACCGACATCGACCTCGCCGACTACCAGCGGGTGCAGGCGGTGAACTGCGAGGGCCCCATCTTCCTGACCAGCGAGTTCATGAAGCGGGTGCAGCACCTGCCCGAGGGCCGCACCGCCGACGTGGTGCACATCGTGTCCCTGTCGGCCATCACCGCCGGGAGCGGGGCGATCGCCTACAACGGCTCGAAGGCCGGCTTCCTCAACGCCACGCGGTGCATCCAGCGGGAGCTGCGGGAGAAGGCGATCCGGCAGCCCGACGGCTCGGAGCGCCCCTTCCCGTGCCGCGTGCAGGCCGTCATCCCGGCCGCCATGGACACCCCGATGATGGAGCAGTGGGGCATCCCCTCCCACCTGATGATGCCGCCGTCCGCGGTGGCGGACATGGTGCGCACGCTGCTGCTGCTGCATCCCACGGCGTTCGTGCCGGAGATGCAGATCGTGCCCCGGCTCGAGCCGAACTTCCCCCGATGAGCTCTGGTCAGGAGATCCCGATGAGCATGGCCGGACCGCACGGCACCGACCCCGACGACGGGCTTCCCGGCAGTGGCATGGCCTCCGGCTCCGACGCCGGGCAACCCGGCGGTCACCTCGGCCCCGGTGACCTGGCGCCGGACGAGGAGCGGCTGCTGGCCGCGCTCGAGCGCGACGCGCGGAAGCTGCAGGAGCGGCCGGTGGAGGAGTCCCTGCAGCAGCTGCGCGCCGCCGAGGACGAGGCGCCGCTGCCCGGGAAGGGCGGAGTGCCCGACGACGGGCTCACCCCCCGGTTCACCGCTCCCGAGCCGGAGGGCTGACGCGCCTGCCGCCCGCCGCCGGAGGTTCCCGGGGGTGGGCCGCCGTCCTGCCCGCGGCTCAGGTCGGGCGGGACGCCGGGGCCGGCGCGACGGCGCCGCACCAGGCGGCCAGCGCCTGGAACGTGGCCCGCGCGGAGATCAGCATGACGTCGGTGTCCCCGCCGCGGGCCGCCCGCGCGCGGGTCGCCCGCCGGAAGGCCGCCCACATCGCCCCGGTCTCGCTGCCATAGGGGGCGAAGGCGCGGATGCCGACGTCGGACAGGTGCGGCAGACCGGCCAGGTGCCGGTCGATGAACGTGCCGCCGAGCGTGGAGCCCTCCAGCACGTAGAGCCGCCCCAGCGCCTGATCGGTGTCGGCCACGGCGGCGAGCTCCGGCACCTCGCCGGTCGCCGTTCTCCCCAGGCGGGTCAGGTCTTCGCCGAAGAGGGCCGCCCGGCGGCGCCGCGGCCAGGCGACGTCGTCCGCGTCGGCCGGGCTGCGGGCGGCCCACGCGTCCAGGCCCGCCTCGGCGGCGAGCCAGAACCCGTGCATCCGGCCGAGGATCTCGCCGAGCCGGCCGCGACCCAGCTGCGGAGAGAGCAGGTCGAGGGTGCGTTCGAGGTGCTCGTGCTCGTCGGCGGTCCGGATGCGGAGCCGGCGCATGACGTCGCCGTCGCTGTCGCCGTCGCGCGCAGTCCCGTCTCGCTCAGCCATCGCCGGCGAGCCTAGGGGACCGTCCCCGCGGCCGGTCAGGGCACGAGCCGTGCCGCCCGGAGCGAGGTGTGCAGCAGGAGCCGGGCGCCGCCGTCGGCCAGGTCCAGCCCGGTGAGCGCCTCGATGCGCGAGAGCCGGTAGTACAGCGTCTGGCGGTGGATCTGCAGGGCCGTCGCGGCGCGCGAGGCGCTGCCCGCGCAGTCGAGGTAGACCTCGGCGGTCGCGCTGAGGACCGGATCGGCCAGCAGGGGGACGACGACCGGATCGGGGCCGGCCAGTTCGGTGACCGGCCGCCAGGCGCCGAGCTCGGCCCACTGGGCGACGGGGGAGAACCGGGGTTCCGCCGCGGCGACCCGTGCGGCGGCGCGCGCCTGGGCCCACTGGCCGGGGAGCTCCTCGACGCCGCGTCGCACCTGCGACACCCCGGCCGTGCTGCCCCGGGGCAGACCGGCCAGGGACGCCGCGGCGAGCGCGCCGGCGGGGCGGAGGTCCGCCGTCCCGGCCAGCGGCACGAGGACCGCGGCCACCGGCCCCGCGGGGTCGTCGGGGAGCACCGTCGCGACCGCGCCGGCCGCCGGCCGCCGCCAGCCCTCGGGCAGCCCGTCGGGTCCGGGCACCAGCGCCACGAGCACCAGCGGCAGGTCGGCGCCGAGTTCCGCGCCGAGCGCGCGGAGGGCCTGGACGCGCGCGGTCGTCCCGCCGGTCAGCGCTGCCGTCAGCGGCCGTGCCAGGTCGTCGTCCGCGGCCGCGCGCTGCGCCAGCAGGCGCCCGGCGTCGCCGGCGAGGTCGACCGCGGCCGACAGCGCGGCGTCGTCGGCGTCCGCGGGATCGATGCGGCCGCCGTCGAGCAGCCAGAGGTAGCCGCGGGTGCGACCCGCGTGCCGCACCGGGATGACCAGGCGGGTCAGGATGCCGGCGTCCGGGTCGGCCGGCGTGCGCAGCGGGCCCTCGGCGGATGCGATGCCGAACTCCTCGAACCAGCTGCGGGTGGCGGCGGGTGAACCGCGGGTGAGGATGGAGCGGGTGCGCACGGCGTCCATCGCCCCCGGGGCGCTGTCGTCGTGCGCGCAGAAGGCCAGCAGCGTGAAGTCGGCGTCCTCGAGCGTCGCGGGGGCCCCCAGCAGCCGCGACACCTCGTCGACCAGCTCCTGCAGGTCGTCCCGCACCCGCCGTCCTCTCCCTCGGGCCCTGGTGGCCACGATGTGCCGCCACCTCGTACAACTGTATGAGAGCACGGTCGGTGGTTCTGGACATCTGTCCCTGGCCCGAAGGGGGTGTTCTGCCTAGCGTCGAGGTGCCCGTGGTCCGACACCGCGCCGTCCGACATCCTGGAGGTCCCGTGGTCCTGCAGAAGGCCCTGCTGGCCGCATCCCGTCGGCCCGGGCTGCGTCGCGTGGTCACCGGCAACCCGGCCACGCGCCGGGTCGTCGACCGGTTCGTCGCGGGGGAGACCCTGGACGACGCGCTCGTCGCCGTCCGGGCACTGTCCGCCGACGGCATCCAGGTCACCCTCGACCACCTCGGCGAGGACATCACCACCCGCGCCGAGGCGGAGCGTTCGCGGGACGCCTACCTGGCCCTGCTCGACGGGCTCGCCGCCCTGGAGCTGGGCGCCGCCGCCGAGGTGTCGGTGAAGCTGTCGGCGTTCGGCCAGTCGCTGCCCGACGGCCACGACCTCGCCCTGGAGCTGGTCCGCCCCGTCGCGGAGGCGGCGACGGCGATCGGCACGACGGTCACCCTCGACATGGAGGACCACCGGACCGTCGAGTCCACGCTGGCCGTCCTCGCCGAGCTGCGCAAGGAGCACCCCGGCACCGGCGCCGTGCTGCAGGCCATGCTCTTCCGCAGCGAGGACGACGCCAAGGCCCTCGCCGTCACCGGCTCGCGGGTCCGCCTGGTGAAGGGCGCCTACAACGAGCCGGCGGCCGTCGCCCACCAGAAGAAGAAGGACGTCGACGCCGCGTACGCCCGGTGCCTGGAGATCCTCATGGCGGGCCCGGGGTACCCGATGGTGGGTTCGCACGACCCCGCGATGGTCGCGCGGGCCCACGAGCTGGCCGCCCAGCACTCGCGGGCCCCCGACTCCTGGGAGGTGCAGATGCTCTACGGCATCCGCCCCGAGGAGCAGCGACGCCTGGCCGCCGCCGGCACGCGGGTGCGGGCCTACGTCCCCTACGGCGTCGACTGGTACGCGTACTTCATGCGCCGGCTGGCCGAGCGGCCGGCCAACGTCGGCTTCTTCCTGCGCTCGCTCGTCACCCGCTCCTGAACCGCCCGTCCTGAAAGAGGTACCGACCATGGACGCCGTCACCCGGGTCCCGGCTCCCCGCAACGAGCCGGTGCTCACCTACGCCCCCGGCTCGGCCGAACGCGCCGCGCTGCAGGCCCGGCTGACCGAGCTGGCCGCGGAGCCGATCGAGCTGACCAGCACGATCGGCGGGACCCAGCGCATGGCGTCGGGCGAGAAGTTCGAGGTGGTCCAGCCGCACCGGCACAGCGCGGTGCTCGGCACGTCCGCGCAGGCCACCCACGCCGACGCGCAGGCGGCCGTCCGTGCGGCGAAGGAGGCGGCGCCGGCCTGGCAGGAGCTGTCGTTCGACGACCGCGCCGCGGTCTTCCTCAAGGCAGCGGACCTGCTGGCCGGTCCGTGGCGGCAGACGCTGAACGCGGCGACCATGCTCGGCCAGAGCAAGACCGCCTACCAGGCCGAGATCGACTCCGCGTGCGAGCTGATCGACTTCTGGCGCTTCAACGTGCACTTCGCCCGCCAGATCATGGCCGAGCAGCCCGAATCCTCGCCGGGCGTGTGGAACCGGGTCGACCACCGCCCCCTCGAGGGCTTCGTCTACGCGATCACGCCGTTCAACTTCACCGCGATCGCCGGCAACCTGCCCACCGCGCCGGCGCTGATGGGCAACACCGTCGTCTGGAAGCCCTCGCCGACCCAGCAGTTCGCCGCGCACTTCACCATGCGGCTGCTGGAGGCGGCCGGTCTCCCGCCCGGCGTGATCAACCTGGTGACCGGCGACGGCATCCCGGTGTCGGAGGTGGCGCTCGCCGACCGGGACCTGGCGGGGATCCACTTCACCGGGTCGACGGCGGTGTTCCAGCACCTGTGGCGCACCGTGGGGGAGAACATCGCCTCCTACCGCGGCTACCCGCGCATCGTCGGTGAGACCGGCGGGAAGGACTTCGTCGTCGCGCACGCCTCCGCCGACGTCGACGTGCTCCGGACGGCCCTCATCCGCGGCGCCTTCGAGTACCAGGGCCAGAAGTGCTCGGCCGCCTCCCGCGCCTACGTCCCGCGCAGCGTCTGGTCACGGCTGCGCGACGACCTCGTGGCGACGACGGAGTCGCTGGCGATGGGCGACGTCACGGACTTCTCCAACTTCATGGGCGCGGTGATCGACCGCAGGTCCTTCTCCCGGCTCTCCGGCGTCCTGGAGCGGGCGAAGGACGACGACGCGCTGACCGTCGTCGCCGGTGGCACCGCCGACGACAGCGAGGGCTTCTTCGTGCGGCCGACGATCATCGAGGGCACCGACCCCGACCACGAGGTGTTCACCACCGAGTACTTCGGCCCCGTCCTGGCGGTGCACGTCTACGACGACGCCGACTACGACGCCGTCCTGGCCCAGATGGAGTCGGTGGCGCCGTACGCGCTGACCGGGTCGGTGATCGCCCAGGACCGTGCCGCCATCGCGCACGCGCAGCAGTTCCTCCGCAACGCGGCGGGCAACTTCTACGTCAACGACAAGCCGACCGGCGCGGTCGTCGGCCAGCAGCCCTTCGGCGGCGGGCGGGCCTCGGGCACCAACGACAAGGCCGGCGCCCCGCAGAACCTG
Source organism: Blastococcus deserti (assembly GCF_042682525.1). Classification (NCBI taxonomy): domain Bacteria; kingdom Bacillati; phylum Actinomycetota; class Actinomycetes; order Geodermatophilales; family Geodermatophilaceae; genus Blastococcus; species Blastococcus deserti. The sequence goes on along the minus strand of NZ_JBHUHP010000016.1, from coordinate 317,036 downwards.
CAGCGCTGGACGAGCACCCGGTCGATCAAGGAGACGTTCGTCCCGCCGACCGACCACCGCTACGCGCACATGAGCTGACCCGCATCCTCGCTTTCTGTACCTAAAGCTGCGCTTCCCGCCTCAGGTTTCTGTACCGAAAGCTGGGGGCGGGGGCCAGCGGACGACGCCGTCGCCGACCACCGCCCCCTCCGACGGGCGGTGCGGGGTCAGCCGGCCGTCGGGCATCAGGTGTGCGACGGGCACACCCCGGGCGAGGACGGCGACGTCGGCGATCAGCCGCCGGTGACAGCGCCACCACACGCTCTCGCTGCACATCACCGCGACCGTCTCGTGCCGTGATTCCGCGAGCAGCTCGTCGAGTGCGGCCCCGAACTCCGGCGTCCGGGTGTGGGCGGCGTAGGCCGCGAACTGGGCGACGGTCCACCAGCCGTCCTCGACCGGCTCACCCGGTGGCAGCCGCCGGCGCCCGCCGAGGCGCTCCTCCCACCGGTAGCCGATGCCAAGCGCGGGCAGCCAGCCCTCGAGCGACTCCCGGCTCACGTCGGGATTGTTGCGGCTCCCGGGGAACCGGCGGACGTCCACCAGCCGCTCGACGCGGGCCGCGGCGAGCCGGGCGCCCAGGGCCGCACGGTCCTCGGGTCCGTGGCCGACCGTGAGCAGGGGCATGCCTCCTGCCTACCCGTCCCGCTGACGGCCTCGTCCAGGGGCCCGCACCAGCCGGCGAGGTGTGGGGAGGACGTCCTTTGACATGCTCGGGGGGTGAGCGGGGGAGCGGTCGAGGAGCGGACGGCGCTGTGGCGGGGCCGCGGCATGCAGGCCCTGATCGGGGTCACGGTGCTGGGGTTCGCCAGCTACTGCCTGACCCTGGCATCGCTGCCCGTCTACGCGGTGTCCGGGGGTGCGGCCGAGAGCACCGCGGGCGTCGTCACCGCCGTGTTCCTCCTGGTCACGATCGCGGTGCAGGCAGCGATCCCGGCCCTCACCGCCCGTTTCGGAGTGGGTCCGGTGCTCGTCGCCGGACTGGTCGCCATGGGAGCGCCGTCGCCGCTCTACGTGCTCGACGACGGGGTCGCCTGGATCTCCGCGCTCTCGGCGATCCGTGGGGCCGGCTTCGCCGTGCTCACCGTGCTCGGCGCGACCCTCGCCGCCCAGGTCGCGCCCCCCGGGCGACGGGGGGAGTCGATCGGCCTGTACGGGCTCGCGATCGCCGTTCCCAACCTGGTGGCCGTCCCGGCCGGTGCCGCCCTGGTGCTCGACGGCCACGTGGGCTGGCTGTCGTGGCTGGCGGCGTCGCCGGTCCTCGCCGTCGCGCTGGTCCCGCTGCTCGTGCGGACGGTGGGACCCCAGCCGGGCGCGGGACCCGCCGGTTCGCACCGGGTCGCGGTGGTCGCCGCGCTCGCGCCCTCGGCGGTGCTGTTCGTGGTCACCCTGGCCGGCGGCGGCCTGGTCACGTTCCTGCCCATCGAGCGCCCGGACGGCGTGCTGGCGACCGCGGCCCTGCTGGTGTTCGGCCTCACCGGCGCGATCACCCGCTGGCGTGCCGGCATGCTGGCCGACCGCCTGGGCACCCGGCTGCTCCTGCCGCTGGGGCTCGGCGTGGCGGCGGTCGGGCTGGTGGTCGTCGCCGTGGGGCTCGCGGCGGGGGCGGCCTGGGTGCTGGTCGGTGCGGCCGTGTTCGGCGCCGGCTTCGGCGCCACGCAGAACCTGACGCTGGTCTCGGCCTTCGCGCGCGCCGGCGAGGGCGGGACGACGACGGCCAGTGCCATGTGGAACGCCTCCTTCGACGCCGGCACCGCGACCGGGGCGCTGGTCCTCGGCCTCGTCGCCGCCGGGATCGGGCTGGACTGGACCTACGTCGTCGTGGCGGCGTCGCTGGCCGCGGCGCTGCCGCTGGCCTCAGCGGCGGCCCGGTCGGCCCCGCGCTCCTGAGCGGCGGTGGTCATCCCCGGGCCGCCCGTACGGAGGCCGCCCGTGCGGGCGGGCGTGCCGCGGCAGGAGGAGAACCGGTGGTGCCGGTTGGCAGGATGGCGGCGTGACGGAGCGCTTGTGCCTGGAGACCCTGCCGCGCCTGGACACCGCCCATCGGCCGGCCGTCGAGCCGGGCGCCTTGTCCTGCGGCATCGTGCATCTGGGGATCGGCGCCTTCCACCGTGCACACCAGGCGGTCTACACCGAGGCGGCAGCGGCGGCGACGGGCTCCAGCGACTGGGGCATCTGCGGGGTCTCGCAGCGCAGCCCTGGCGTGCTCAACACTCTCGCACCGCAGGACTTCCTCTACAGCGTGCTCGAGCGGGAGAAGGACGAGAGCAGGCTCCGGGTCGTCGGCAGCCTTCGCGAGGTGCTCTTCGCGGGAGCGGACCCGGACCTGGTGATCGCCCGTCTGGCGGCCCCGACGACGCGGATCGTCTCGCTGACCGTGACCGAGAAGGGTTACCACGCCGACCTCGCGACCGGGCGGCTCCGGGTCGACGAGGAGGTTCGCGCCGACCTCGGTGCCCGCGTTCCCCGTACCGCCGTGGGCCAGCTCGTCCGGGGTCTGCAGCGACGCCGTGCCGAGGACGCGGGACCGCTGACGATCATCCCGTGCGACAACGTGTCCGCGAACGGGCGGACCGCGGAGACGGTCGTCCGCGACTTCTGCCGGCTGCTGCCGGAGGAGAGCACGGACGGCCTCGAGGAGTGGATCTCGGAGAACGTCGCCTTCCCCAGCACGATGGTCGATCGCATCGTTCCCGCCACCAGCGAGGAGGCCGTCCACGAGGTGCAGCGGCGGCTCGGCCTGCGCGACGAGGCGGCGCTGGTCACCGAGACCTTCACGCAGTGGGTCGTGGAGGACCGGTTCCGGGGCGCCCGTCCGGCGTGGGAACAGGTGGGCGTCACGTTCACCCACGATGTGACGCCGTACGAGCTGATGAAGCTGAGGCTGGTGAACGCGAGCAACTCCGCCCTCGCCTATCTCGGGCTGCTCGCGCAGCTACCGCACATCTCCGACGCCGTCGACGTCCCGGAGTTCGCGGCGTACGCCGACGCGCTGGTGCGGCGGGAGATGGCCCCGACGATCGACGCACCCCCGGGCACCGATGTCGACGCCTTCTGCGCGGGCGTCGTGCGACGCTTCGGCAACCCCTGGTTGCGGCACCGGACGCGACAGGTCGCCATGGACGGCACCCAGAAGATCCCGCAGCGCCTGCTGCGACCGATGGCCGAGAGCCGCGCGGCGGGGCGGGAGCCCGTGCTCGCGGCGCTCGCCGTCGCCGCCTGGATGGCGTACGTCGGAAGCGCGGCGTCCGGCGGCTACGAGTGGAGCCTCGAGGATCCCCTGGCGGACGAACTGATCCGGGTAACCGGGTCCGCGGGGTCGTCGGCGCAGCGACTCGTCACCGGCCTGCTCGGCATGCAGCGGGTCTTCCCGGACGACGTCGCACAGGACGAGTGGTTCCGGGCGACGCTCACCGACATGGTGGCCGACCTCGGCCGGTTCGGTCCCCACGCCGTCGTCGACGCGGTCCTGGGCTGATCGGAGCACCACGGCGCCCGACCGCATTCACGGCGCCGGGTTCAGCACCGGCAGGGCGACACCGACGAGGACGAGCGATAGCCGGGGCCGGGCCCTCACGACGTCGGACGAGGTGACCGCACGAGGGAACCGGTCGCACCGTCGCCGGCGCCGCCGAGGGCCTCGTCAGCGACGCGCCTGGCCGTCCGTTCCCGAGCCTCCGCGCCGACCCGGTTGGCGATCGCCTGCTGCGAGCGGATGAGCAGGATCTCCTCGCCCGACCGGCGCAGCCACGTCCGCAGCCCGTCGGGATCGTCACGGTTGGCGTCGCGCAGCATGCCCAGCCGCAGCTGCCGGGTGTTGGCCTGGGCGCGCTGGGCCGGGGGCAGCGTATGGGCCTCGTTGCGGGCGACGGCGGTCAGACCCGCGCCCAGGTACACCAGGTCGCGGACCTCCGCCATCCCGTCGAGCAGGTCGTGCGCGGCCGCCTCGTCGGTGCTCAGCAGCGTGAGGAATCGGTCGGCGCGGCGCGCGCCCTCGGCCAGGGGATCGGAGGAGGTCACCCCTCCACTGTGCCTGGTCGGCCACGGCGATGCGTGACATGCCGATCGGACCGGTGCCGCCGCTGTGGCTCCGGACGGCGAACGGGCCGGCCGGGCGGTGGCTCCGGCACGCTGCGGCCATGGACGACGCCGCGGCCTGGGCGAGCGCCGGCGCCACGACGCTGGCAGTGGTGGTGGCGCTCTTCGGCCCCGGTTTCGAGCGGTGGCGCCGCCGCCCGAAGCTGGTCCTCTCCGACCCACCGCCGGAGCTCGGGACCGCGGCCAAGGTCGTCGGGGGCCCCACCGACGGCGACGGCGTCGTCCACTGGCTCCGGGTGGCCGTGTCCAACGATGGGCGGTCCACCGCCGAGGACGTGCGGGTGATCCTTCTCCGCATCGACGCGCCCGAGCCCCTGCGGAAGCAGCCGCCCTCCCGGGAGCTCAAGTGGGCCGACGTGCGAACCGACCGGGGCAGCCTGCCTCCGCGGGTGGCCCGACTGGTCGACGTCGTGCACGTGAAGTTCGTGCCCGACGGCGGGCAGCTCCGTCGGGGTCTGGTGGCGGGCGTGCAGCCGGTGTCCTCTGCCGACAGCGGGCAGCCGGGAAGCCTCCTCTGGCGCGACCTGACCGCGGGCACGTACGTCGTCCACGTCAGCGTGAGTGCGCGGGACGTCGCGGCCCGGCACTACGCGATCTCCTTCGCCGTCCCGGCCGCTGGTCATCCGGAGGCAGTGGCGGAGGCCCTCCGGGGCGCCGGCGTCACGACCTGACCCTCCCCCGACGGGTCCGGGGGAGGGCCGGATCGGTGCGGAACTCAGGCGTCCCGGCGGCGGAAGACCAGCCCGGCCACCACCACGACGGCGGCGACCTCCCCGCAGAACACCGCGAACCCCACCCACGGGTCCAGCAGCTGCGGGTTGAACGACACCGGGGTGGCCAGCCGCGAGCCCGCGTTGCCCGGCATCAGCTTGCCGATCCACTCACCCCACGTGCCGGGGAGCAGGAACGTCATGTTGCCGACCACGAAGATCAGGCCCAGGACGACGGAGAGCGCCGCCGCCGTGTGCCGGATCAGCAGCCCGACCGCAGCGGCCAGCAGTCCCAGCCCGGCCAGGTAGAGACCGCTCCCGATCAGCGCACGCAGCACGCCCTGGTCGCCCAGGGCCACCCCGATGCCCTCGCGGTCGAAGAACCAGTTGCCGCCGAAGAACCCCGCGAAGGCGGTGACGGTCCCCGCGACGAAGAGCGTGCTGCTCAGCACCAGCGCCTTGGCGGCGAGGACGGCCCCCCGCCGCGGAGTCGCGGCCAGGGTCGCGCGGATCATCCCGGTGCCGTACTCGGTGGTGACGACGAGCGTGCCCAGCGCGATGGCGGTGATCTGGGCGAACATCATCCCCCAGGTGACGAACGACAGCGGCGACTCGTCGGCCTCGCCGCCGGCCAGCCACTCGGCGCTGGTCGCGCAGACGAGCGTGGTCAGCCCGGCGCCGAGGAGGAACAGCATCGCGGTCGACCAGAACGTCGACCGCACCGACCAGAACTTGATCCACTCGGCGCGCAGCGTGTCGGGGAACCCCGGACGCCGCACGCCCGGGACGTTGCGGTGGGGATCGAGCGTCACGGTGCGCGAGGTGGTGGTCACGGTCATCGGGCGATCCCTGCGGGGGTGGCGGCAGCGGCGTACTCGACGCTGTCGGCGGTCAGTGTCATGAACGCGTCCTCGAGAGAGGAGCGGACGAGGGTGAGCTCGTGGAGCAGCAGGCCGCTCCTGCCGACGAGCTCCCCGATGGCAGCGGCGTCCGTCCCCTGCACCTGGAGCTCCCCGTCGTGGACGGCGACGTCCAGGCCCTGCCGCCGCAGCAGGTCGGCGACCTCGCCGCGCTGCGGGCTCGCCACGCGGACGTAGGAGGCGGCGTGCTCGGCGATGAAGTCGGACATGGAGCAGTCGGCCAGGATGCGGCCGCGGCCCACGACCACGAGGTGGTCGGCGGTCAGCGCCATCTCCGACATGAGGTGGCTGGAGACGAACACCGTGCGACCCTGCGCCGCCAGCTCGCGGGCGAGGGTGCGGACCCAGCGGATGCCCTCGGGGTCCAGCCCGTTGACCGGCTCGTCCAGGACGACGACGGGCGGGTCGCCCAGCAGCGCGACGCCGATGCCCAGCCGCTGGCCCATGCCGAGGGAGAACGTGCCGGCCCGCTTGTCGGCGACCGCCTCCAGCCCGACCAGGCCGAGCACCTCGTCCACCCGTGCCCGCGGGATGCCGTTGCTGGCGGCCAGCCAGCGCAGGTGGTCACGGGCCGAGCGACCAGGGTGCAGGGCCCTCGCCTCCAGGAGCGCGCCCACCTCGCGCAGCGGGGCGGGGAAGTCCTGGTAGCGGCGGCCGTTGACGGTGGCGCTGCCGGAGGTGGGCCGGTCGAGGCCGAGGATCATGCGCATCGTCGTCGACTTGCCGGCACCGTTGGGCCCGAGGAAACCGGTGACCCGGCCCGGCTCGACCGTGAAGGTGAGGCCGTCGACGGCGGCCTTGGCGCCGTAGATCTTGGTGAGGCTCTGCGCGGAGATCATGCGATCGCCCCGCTGCCGGGGAAGGAAGAGGTCATGCGAGGAACCCTGTCGGCCGGGCGCGTCCCGGCACATCGGGGAGCGCCCTGAACCGACCCTGAACCGACCCCCAGCCGCGAACTCAGGCGGTGCGGGGGAGTTCCCCGGGATCCTTCAGCAGCCGGCGCAGCTGCCGCGCGGCCGCCTGGCCGGCACGGTTGGCGCCGATCGTGCTGGCCGAGGGGCCGTAGCCGACCAGGTGGATCCGCGGCTCCCCGGCGACGTGCGTGCCCTCCATGCGGATGCCCCCGTGCTTACCGCGCAGGCGGAGCGGGGCCAGGTGCCGCACCGCGGCCCGGAAGCCGGTCGCCCAGAGGATGACGTCCGCCGCGACGAACCGGCCGTCGTGCCAGGCGACGCCGTCCTCGGTGATGAGGTCGAACATCGGCAGCCGCTCCAGGACCCCTCGCTCGAGGGCGTCCCGGACGTAGGGCGTGGACACCAGCAGTCCGGTGACGCCGACCACGCTGCCGGGACGGCGGCCCTCCCGCACCGCCTCCTCGACCAGGGCGACCGCGCGCCGGCCGGCGTCCTCGTCGAACGGGCCCTCCCGCCAGACCGGCGGCCGGCGGGTCACCCAGGTCGTGCTCGTGACCGTCGAGATCTCGCCGAGCAGCTGGGTGGCCGAAGCCCCGCCGCCGACCACGACGACGTGCCGGCCGGCGAACTCGTCGGCGGAGCGGTAGTCGACCGTGTGCAGCTGCCGGCCCCGGAACAGCTCCTGGCCCGGGTAGCGCGGCACGAACGGGCGGGTCCAGGTGCCGGTCGCGTTGACGATCGCGCGCGCCGTCCACTCCCCGGAGTCGCTCTCCACGCGGAAACGGTCGTCGTCGGTGCGCCGGACGGCGCGGACCCGGACCGGCCGGTGCACCGGCAGGTCGAAGCGGCGCTCGTAGTCGGCGAAGTACGCCGGGACGGCGTCGGCCGCGCGCAGCTCGCCCGCGCCGGGTGCGAACGGCAGGCCCGGGAGGTCGTGCACCCGGTGCGTGGTGCCGAGGGTGAGGGAGGGCCAGCGGTGCTGCCACGCTCCGCCGGGGGCCTCGTCGGCGTCGAGGACGACGAAGCCGGTGCCGGGCGCGAACCCTTGGTGCACCAGCGCCCAGGCGGTCGACAGCCCCGCCTGCCCCGCGCCGATGACCACCACGTCGACCTCGCGGCTACCGGGCGAACTGCTCACGCCCGGCACAACGCCGGGCATCCCGCGGCACTTCCGCCCGCCGGGCCCGCCCCTGCGGTCAGCGGGCTCCGCTGAGGCTTCCCTCGCGCGCCCCTGCCGGAGTGGCGAGCACCGCCGAGGCCGATGACGGTGCGGTCGCCGGACGTGCCGAGGGCCCCCTCCCCGGATGGGGGAGGAGGCCCTCGGCGTTCAGCGGCGGGTCACCACTCCGCCGCTCCCATTCACCCGGTCTCACCCACCGAGTTGAGGAAGGTCAGCGTCAGGTCGACCCGCGTGCCCGGCGCGCCGGCCCAGTTGTGCGCCTCGATGCGGTAGCGGCCCGGAGCCGGGGTGGCGTACCGGAGCGACTCCTCGGTCAGGCTGCTGCTGCCGCCGGAGGCGAGGTCGGCGCTCCAGGTGCCGTCGGAGTTCTGCCGCTGCAGGTAGAGGTCGATGTCGGCGTCGAGGCTGGGCACCGCGCTGATCAGCAGGGCCGCGTTGTCGAAGTTCTCGCGGACGTCGAACTCGTGGACGGCCACCGTGGCCGGCGTCCGCGCCGGGCCGCCCAGGGCCGGGGTCACCGACGCCTGCTCCTCCGGCTGCGCGGGACCGGCCTGCGCCGGCTGGTCCTCGCTGAACGGGACGGTGTCGTCGACGAGGACCGGCTGCGCCACCACCGGAACCTGCAGCGAGGTGCCGCCGGGGCCGGTCGCGATCGTCACCCGCGGGTCGACCGCGAACGTCGGCACCTTGTCGGGGTCGGACGTGGTGAACCGCAGGGTCAGGCGGTGCCCCTCCCGCAGGTTGTGCGCCATCGCGAACCCCGGGGGCCGCATCTCGTAGAGCGTCCCGGGCACGACCGGCTTCGGCGTGGCCACGCCCACCCGCAGCTCGGGGTTGATGGCGAACTGGCTGATCCGGCGGCGCTCGCCATCGGGGCTCTCGTCGTAGAGGGTCCCGATCAGGTGCACGCGCGGCGAGGTGACCGAGGCGACCAGGTCCATCAGCGGCTTGCCGGCGAGGACGGTGTCCTCCGCCATGGGCTCGGACACGAAGTCGACGCCGCCGGTGCCCTGCGGGTCGGCGAACCCGCTCGGGTCACCGGTGAAGTTGACCGAGCCCGGGAGGGCCGGCGCCGTGGGGCCCAGGGTGCCGTCGTCGGCCGGGTGCAGGGTCAGCATCGACGCGGTGGACGGCGGCCACTGGGTGTCGTTCATGATCTGCGTGCGGTCGCCGGTGCGTCCGCCCTCGAACGTGCCGTCGGAGAGGAAGAGCTCCGCGGCCGGGCCGGTCTCGACGTCGCGCTGGGCGAGGTGCTTGTCGAACCAGGCGTGCAGCGCGTAGGTCCACTGGATGCCACGGCGGGTGGGGCAGCAGCCGGAGCCGTGGTCCCACTGGCCGAGCCAGATCTTGTCGCCGTCCCGGCCGGCGCGCTGGGTGAACCAGTCCATGCCCGCGACGCGTGCGGCGTTGTCGTTCACCCCGTGGACCATGAACACCGGGATGTCGGCCGCCGTGGCGCCGGCGCGCCAGTCGCGCTCCCCGTGCCAGGCGGTGTACTGGCCCGAGAGCTGGGCCTCGCCGGCGGTCAGGGAGCTGTTGGGCAGGCCGCAGCCGGTCTCCTCGGGCTTCTGCCCGGCGTGCTCGCCGCCGGGCAGGTCCCGCTCCAGGGCGATCTGCTCGTACGCCTCCATGGGGCCGGCCCACTGCAGGAAGTACGGCACCCCCGCCTGGAACTGGTGGTCGTACATCGTCGCCATGCCGGCGCTCGGGACGATCGTCTCCAGGCCCTCGGGGTCCATCGCCGCGGCCAGGGACGGCGTCGACCCGACGTAGGAGTGCCCGGTCATCCCCACCCGGCCGTTGGACCAGGGCTGGGACGCCGCCCACTCGACGACCGCCTCCAGGTCCTTCGCGTCGTTCGCGCCGAGGTGGTCGAGGCAGCCGTCGCTGAGGCCGGTGCCGCGCAGGTCCATCATCACGACCGCGTAGCCCTTGGGCGCGAAGTAGCCGGTCAGGCCGAGGGGGACGCCGTCCTCGCCCACCGGGTCGGGCAGGATGCGCCGGCCCTCGCGGTCCGCGAGCGTGCCGTGGTACGGGCTGGCCTCGAGGATGACGGGCCACTGCCCGGCCACGGGCTGCCCGGCAGCGTCGGCGGGCCGGGTGACCTCGATGTGCACGCGGGTGCCGTCGTGCATCGGTAGTTCGAGCGTCTCCTTGACGGTGCCGTACCGATCGGTGGTGAGCCCCTGGACCTGGGTGTAGTCGAAGGCGGCGCGCGGCTGCTCCGGCTGGACGGCGGGCGGGCGCCCGTGCCCCTTCCCGGGGTTGGCCTCGCGGGGCGCGGCGTACGCCGGCTGGGCGAGGGCGACGGCGACGGCGAGGGGCAGCGCGAGCCCGAGCGAGCGGGCGATGCGTCGTCTGGGGCGGGGGGTCGGGGTCATCGTGGGCCTTTCGCCGGACGTGGCCAGGTTGACCAGGGGAACGAGCGACGTCCGGATGGGTGACGCGGTGACACAGGAAAATCCGGCCGGCCGCCCGGAGAAGCCCTCCGGAGAGGGCGCTCCCGCGGTCGGCGGCTCCTAGAGCCGGCGGGCGCGGGCGACCGGCAGCAGGCGGAGGGCGAGCAGTGCGGTGGCGGCGGCGGCCACGGTCAGCGGGACCGGGGCGGACGTGGCCCGCGCGGCCACGGCCATGGCGAACGGCGTCGCGAAACCGAGGTAGGCGCAGGCGAGGAACAGCGAGGTCAGCGCGCCGAGCCGGGAGGGCGCGGCCAGCCGGGCGGTGAGCGTGAGGCCGGCCGCGAGGCACAGCCCACCCCCCGATCCCAGGAGGGGGGCGGCCACGACCAGCCAGGGCAGCGCGCCGGTGGTGGCGAAGGCCGCGGCGGACGCGTAGCCGGCCGTCCCGAGAGCGGCGCCGGCCACGGCGGTCCACGCGCCGAGCCGGCGCTGCAGGCCGGCGACGACCGTCCCCGCCCCGAGCGTCACCCCGGCCAGGAGGCCGGTGACCGCGACCCCGCCGTAGGGCAGGTCCACCAGCAGCGGCACCGCGGAGATGACGGAAGAGGGGAAGGCGTAGACGCACACGGCCACCGGCGCGAACACGGTGAGCACCAGCAGGCCGTCACCGGGCCGGATGAGCGGCGACGACCGCGGCACCCCGCCACCGTCCGGGGCCGCGCGCTGCCGGGAGACGGTCTCGGGGAGCCGGGTGGCGAAGCCCAGCCCGACGGCGACGAGCACGGTGTGCAGCAGGTAGGGGAGCACGGTGGGAGCGGGGCCGTACTGGCCGAGCAGGCCGCTGGTCAACGGGCCGAGCGAGAAACCGGCCGTCATGGCGAAGGCCGCCCGCCGTCCGCCGGACCCTGCCGCGGAGGCGCGCGAGAGCTCGCCGACCCACGCGCTGCCGACGCTGAAGACGACCCCGCTGACCACGCCTTGCAGGAACCGGGCGGTGAAGAGCAGGGAGAGCGAGTCACCGGCCGCCGCGAAGCCGAGCGACGCCAGTCCGGAGAGCACGATGCCGGGGATCGCGACCCGGCGACGGCCCAGCCGGTCCGACAGCGGCCCGGCGAGCAGGAGGGCGGGGACCAGACCGGCCGCGTAGGAGCCGAAGAGGGCGGTCAGCACCTCGGCCGAGAGGCCCAGCCGTTCCTGGTAGACCAGCAGCAGCGGAACGGGGACGTTGGTGCCCGCCGCCACGGCGAACAGCGCGAACACGGCGCGCTTCCAGGTCACCGGCAGACCCTACGGACCCGCGGCCGGCCCGACGTGCCGACCGGCTGGCCGCTCCCGGCTTTCCGGGTCAAGATCAGGGCAGGCGCCGAGACGGGAGGCCGGATGAACCTGGAGAAGGTGGTCTTCGGCTTCTTCGTCGTGCTCGCCGCCACGCTCAACTTCGGGTTCTTCATCGGCGACATCGACGAGCCCGAGCACCACAACCCCTACGAGCTCTTCGCCGCCGTGGTCGTCAACCTCATCGCCACCGTGCTCAAGTTCGGCGACCGCACGCAGATCGGCGCGGTGCACCTGGCCACCAGCCTGGTCGCCGACCTGCAGCTGATCGGTGCCGCCCTCATGTTCGGCTACGCCACCTACGTCTCGACCGCCGGCATGACGGAAGGATGGACGGCGAGCGTCGTATCCATGTCGGGCGGCGCGCTGCTCGCCAACATCGTCTCCGTCGTCCTGCTGGTCGTGGAGACGGTCTCCTTCCACCGCGGCTGACCGAAGGGCGCCATGGGCAACCCGCTGCTGGCCTTCTGGAAGAACATCTTCGGGCGGGAGGAGGAGGAGCGCCGGATCCGCCGGGCCACGTTCCGGGTGGCCGCCACCTCGGCCGCGCAGGCCTCGGCGACCATCTTCCTCATCCTGCGGCGCATGCGTGCCCCGCTCATCGTGCTGATCGTCATCTTCTCGGTGAGCGTGCTCGGCCTGACCCTGATCCCGGGCGTCGACGACGATGGCAACCCCTGGCGGATGGGCTTCTTCGACGCCTTCTACATCATGAGCTACACCGCCACGACGATCGGCTTCGGCGAGATCCCGTACCCGTTCACCTACAACCAGCGGATGTGGGTGACGATCTCGATCTACCTGACCGTCGTCGGCTGGGCCTATGCCATCGGGTCGCTGCTGGCCCTGATGCAGGACCGCGCCTTCCGCAACGCGCTGGCGCTGCAGCACTTCAGCCGCAAGGTCTCCCGGCTGCGCGAGCCGTTCCTGCTCATCGCCGGCTACGGCCGCACGGGGGAGCTGCTCGGGCACTCCATCGACGCGCTCGGCCGGCGGTTCGTCGTCCTGGACCGCTCGGACGAGCGCATCGACAAGCTCGAGCTGACCTCCTACCACGCCGACGTCCCTGGTCTGACCGCCGACGCCCGCGACCCCGGGCACCTGGCGGTGGCCGGCCTCGGCCACTCCTGCTGCGAGGCCGTCGTGGCGCTCACCGACGACGAGGAGGCCAACCTGGCCGTCGTCATGGCCGCGGCGCTCCTGCGGCCAGACCTCCCGGTCATCGCGCGGGTGACCTCGCGGACGATCGCCGAGCGGATGGGGGCGTTCGGCAACCCGAGCACCGTCAACCCGTTCGACCGCTTCGGCGACCACCTGCGGTTGGCCCTGCGCTCACCGGCGTCGTACCAGCTGCTGACGTGGCTGGAGAGCGGCCCGGGCGCGCAGCTGCCGGAGCGGGGGGCGCCGCCGCGCAGCGGGCGCTGGATCGTCTGCGGCTACGGCCGGCTCGGCCGTGAGCTGACCATCGACCTGCGGGCCGAGGGGCTGGAGGTCACCGTGATCGAGGCGAATCCCGTCGACGTGGAGGACGCCGACCTGCTGGTGGGTGACGGTTCCGACCCGTGGGTGCTCGCTCAGGCGGACCTGGACCGGGCGGTGGGCCTGGTCGCCGGGACGGACAACGACACGACGAACCTGTCGCTGGTGGCCGCGGCCCGCCGCAGCAATCCCTCGCTGTTCCTCGCCGCGCGGCAGAACCGGCCGGCCAGCGCCCCGCTGTTCGCCGCGATGGAGATCGACGCCCTGCTCGTGCCCACGGAGGTGATCGCGCACGAGGTGTACGCGCAGCTGTCCACCCCGCTGCTGTGGCGTTTCCTGCGAGAAATGCCCGCGCGGGGGAACGCGTGGGCCGAGACGCTGGTCGACCGCCTCACCGCGGTCTGCGGCACCCGGCTGCAGGCGCTGTGGAAGGTGCGGCTGACGACGCAGGAGGCGCCCGCGGTCGGGAGCTGGCTCGCCTCGGGAACGGCCCGCCTGGGCACGCTGCTGCGCAATCCGGAGGACCGGGACGAGCCGCTGCACGTCGTGACGCTGCTGGTGATGCGCGGCGGGGACGTCACGCTCGCGCCGGACGACGACTTCGTCCTCCGGCCCGGCGACGAGCTGCTGCTGGCCGGGTGGCCGGCGGCGCGTCGCGCGCTCGAGACGACCCTCGTGGTCGACGGCGTCCTCGAGTACGTGGTCTCCGGCCGGCGGGTGCCGTCGAGCTGGATCTGGCGCCGCCTGAGCCGGACCCCCGGACCCGACGAGGACGCGCGCACGGAGAGCTCCCCGGATGCGACGCCGGCCGGGCGGGCCTAACCTGCGGGGATGCCCGGCAAGGACCTGCAGGACCTCGTGCGGCGCCGCCTCTGGGAACTCGCCCGCACCACGGACGACGCCGCACGCCTGTCCCGCTGGGTCGTGCCCCCGGAGACCCTCAAGCTGATGGCGCGCACGGGCGGGACCAGTTTCATCACCGAGGGGCTGGCCGAGTTCCTGGCGCGGGCCCTGGAAGTTCCCGAGAACCGGGTGCGCCGGGCGGCCGGCCTCCCGCCGGTGCGCGACGAGCGGGAGGACATCACCACGCGCCCGCACCTGCGGCTGATCAAGCGGACCGACTAGCGACCCACGCGACCGCGACCGGTGGCGTGATCATCCCTCGTGTCACCTCGGTCCAGGCGGTACGGACGAGGGCGGGCTGGTCACCGACCACGCGGGGGCGCGCCAGGGGACGTCTTCACCTGCAGCCGCCTGCGCGGACGCACGAACGACAGAGCGGCCGCGTCCTGGTGGACGCGGCCGCTCGGTGTGGTGCGCCATCAGGGACTCGAACCCCGAACCCGCTGATTAAGAGTCAGCTGCTCTGCCAATTGAGCTAATGGCGCGTGCCGCCCGACTGCTGGGCAACGAGGGAGAACGATACCAGCGCCGTCCGGTGGCGGTTCGGGCCCCCGGCGTGACGCTTGCCTCGCGTTACTCGGTTGCCTGGCCGTGGACACTGGTGTCCGGTCCACGGTCCCGGTGCCACCGGGCCGATGTTCCAGGAGAGGACGGGGGCACGGTGCGACGGACAGCCGCCATGATCACCGCGGGAGCGATGATCTTCCTGGCCGGGTGCAGCGGGAACGACGACGGCGGCGGGGGTGGCCGGGCGACGGAGACCGCCGCCGAGGCACCGCCCGCGCAGGTGTCCCTGGCGGTCGCCGACGGGTCCGCGGACGTGTCACCCGTCGTCCCGCTCGAGATCTCGGTGACCGACGGCGAGCTCGGCGACGTCACGCTGGTCGACGGCGCCGGCGCCCCGGTGCCGGGCGCTGTGGCGGCCGGGGACGGCGAGGACACCGCCGTGTGGACCCCGGAGACCCCGCTGGCCTACGGGGCCCGGTACACGCTGACGGCGTCGGCGTCGAACGAGGACGGCGAGGAGGCCACGGCGACCTCGACGTTCACCACCGTCACCCCCGCCAGGCAGTCCACGCCCTCGGTCGGCCCGCTGGACGGGCAGACCGTCGGCGTCGGGATGCCGATCCGGGTCTTCTTCGACGACCCGGTCGCCGACAAGGCCGCCGTCGAGAGCCACCTCCAGGTCACCAGTTCCACGCCGACCGACGGCGTCTGGAGCTGGCTGAGCGACTCCGAGGTGCACTTCCGCCC
This sequence comes from Blastococcus deserti, assembly GCF_042682525.1. Classification (NCBI taxonomy): domain Bacteria; kingdom Bacillati; phylum Actinomycetota; class Actinomycetes; order Geodermatophilales; family Geodermatophilaceae; genus Blastococcus; species Blastococcus deserti. The sequence goes on along the minus strand of NZ_JBHUHP010000016.1, from coordinate 301,805 downwards.
GTCCGCCTACTGGCCGGCCCACACCGAGGTGCGCCTGGACGCCAACCTCTACGGCGTGCACTTCGGCGACGGTATCTGGGGGGAGAAGAACCGCACGGTGTCGTTCTCCATCGGGGCACGGCACGTGTCGATCGCCGACGCCAGTACGTACCAGATGCAGGTGTACGACGGCGACCAGTTGGTGAAGACCTTCCCGATCAGCGCCGGCAGCCCGGACAACCCGAGCTACAACGGTGCGCACGTGGTCACCGAGCTGAACCGCAACCGGATCATGGACTCGAGCACCTACGGCGTCCCGGTCGACAGCCCGAACGGGTACCGGACGCCGGTCGAGTACGCCGTCCGGATCTCCGACAGCGGCGAGTTCGTGCACGCGGCCCCCTGGTCGGTGGCCCAGCAGGGCAACACCAACGTCTCGCACGGCTGCATCAACATGTCGACCGAGAACGCCCGCTGGTTCTTCGAGTTCTCGCAGCCGGGCGACGTCGTCGAGATCCGGGGCTCCAGCGCGGGCACCCTCCGCTCGCCCGTCTACGACTGGACGATCCCGTGGGACCAGTGGCAGGCCGGCAGCGCCCTGAAGTGACCGCCTGACGATCTCCCGGCGTTTCCGTTCCCGGGCTCGAGGGAACAAGATCGGTGGTTCCGAGGAGGGGTCATCGTGGACACCTGGGTCATCGTCCTGATCGTCGTCGCCGTCGTGGTGCTGCTGGCCCTGCTGGCGCTCGCCCTGGCCAAGCGCTCCCGCGTGGCGCAGGTCCGCAAGCGGGAGCAGGCACGGGAGCACCTCCGCGAGGCGCAGGTCCGTGGCGCGCAGGCGGAGAAGGAGCAGGCGCTCGCCGAGGAGCAGGCCGCCCGTGCGCGCCGCGAACGAGCCGAGGCCGAGGAGCGGACGGCGCTGGCCGAGCAGGAGGCGCGCGAGCGTGCCGCGCGGGCCGGTGAGGTCCGATCGGAGGCGGAGCAGTTGCGCGCGAAGGCCGAGAAGCTCGCGCCGGACGTCGTCCACGACGGTCGCTCCCGGCAGGGCGCCGACCAGGGGGGCTATTCCGGTCAGGGCGGGCAGGCCGCGTACCCCGGTCAGGGCGGCCAGGCCGCGTACCCCGAGCAGCCAGGCCAGGCCACGTACCCGGAGCAGCCCGGCCAGGCTCCCCGGCCGGACCAGCCCGGTGGAGGTGGCGCCACCCGCCGCTGAGTTCCGGGGCCCCGGACGGTCCAACCCTCCGTGAGGGTGCCGGCCCGCGCCGAGAGGTCTCGTTCCCGTCGGTCCCGGGTCATACGGTCGCCCTCACGTCGATCCGTCGACCGGAGGGGCGTCATGGCAGACCTGCTGGCCATCGGTACGCGCAAGGGGCTGTGGCTCGCCCGCAGTGACGATGACCGCCGCACCTGGGCTGTGGAAGGGCCACACCTCCTCGGCCAGGAGGTCGCGGCGGTCTGCGTAGACACCCGGCGCCGGGCTCCCCGGTTGCTCGCCGGGATCCAGTATGGGCACTGGGGCCCGACCGTCATGTGGTCCGACGACCTGGGCGGCACCTGGCAGGAGACCGACCACGGGGCCATCAGGTTCCCGGAGGGGGAGGACGCCGCACTGGCCCGGGTCTGGCAGCTTCGGCCGGACTCGGCGGACCGTCCCGACGTCGTGTGGGCCGGCTGCGAGCCGCACTCGCTGTGGCGCAGCACCGACGGCGGCTGCTCCTTCGAGCTGGTCCGGGGCCTGTGGGAGCACCCGCATCGCAAGACCTGGGAGCCGGGCGGCGGAGGAGGCGCGGTGCACACCGTGCTGCCCGACCCGGCGTCGGACCGGGTGACGGTGGCCATGAGCACCGGCGGGGTCTACGTCAGCGAGGACGGCGGGTCGGAGTGGGAACCGCGCAACCGCGGCATCACCGCCGTCTTCCTGCCCGAACCGCTGCCCGAGTACGGCCAGTGCGTGCACAAGGTCGCCGTGGACGCGGGCGATCCGGACCGGCTCTACGCGCAGAACCACTTCGGGGTCTTCCGCAGCGACGACGCCGGGGGCACGTGGTCCTCCATCGCCGAGGGCCTGCCGGCCGACTTCGGTTTCCCGATCGTCTCCTCGCCGCGCACACCGGGCACCGCCTGGGTGGTGCCCCTGGTTGCCGACATGCAGCGGGTGCCGCCGGACGGCCGGCTGCGGGTGCACCGCACGCGCGACGCCGGAGCGACGTGGACGGAGCTGGGTGAGGGGCTGCCCGACGGGTCGTGGACCGCCGTCATGCGCGACGCGGCCTGCGCCGACGAGGGCGACCCCACGGGGATCTACGTCGGGACGCGGGACGGCTGCGTCTACGCCAGCGCCGACGAGGGGGACACGTTCGCACTGGTCGCCGGCCACCTGCCCGACGTGCTGTGCGTCCGGGCGGCCCGGCTCCCGTGAGGGCGCGGCCATGAGCGTCGAGGTGCTGGTGCCGGGCGCGCTCGCCGGTCTGGTGAGCGGTGCACGGCACGTCGACGTCGACGTGGGGGAGGGGACGGTCGGCGACGTCCTGGACCGGCTGGCGGAGGGGCATCCGCTCCTGGCCCGCCGGCTGCGGGACGAGACCGGCGCGATCCGCCGCTTCGTGAACGTCTACGTCGACGGCGACGACGTCCGCTTCGAGCAGGGGCTCGCCACACCGGTGCGGGACGGGGCGGTGGTGCAGATCCTGCCGTCGGTCGCCGGCGGCTGAGCACGGCGGGACGACCGGACGGACGGTCCGACCGTGCCTGCATCCTGGGTCGGTCAACGGCCGGCCTGAGGGGCGTGTGGACAGCGCACTGACCTGGGGATTCGGGTGGCCGGTGAAGTCTCGGGCGACTAGCATTCGTACATGCGTTCGAACGACTTTGGTGATCCGCTGGCCCAACTGGAGGCCGCGGTGGAAGCCCTGGCCGCCGACGACATGAAGTCGATGTTCGGCCCGCAGGTACTCGAGCGGACCGCCCGGTTGCTGCGGGCGCAGCACCTGATCGCCGCGCAGGTGACCCGGTCGGTCCGCGAGGGGGAGCTTGCCCAGGCGTCGCAGCACGACGGTGCGAAGACGATGCAGTCGTGGCTGCGCGGCCACCCCCGTCTTTCCCCCTCGGCGGCGGCGCAGCTGGTTCGTAACGGGCGAGCCCTGGAGCAGCTGCCGGCGGTCGAGGCCGCCTTCGCCGCCGGCGTGGTCACCGCCGACCAGGTGGCGGTGATCGCGCCGGTGGCCAGCGTGCGGGCGCAGGCTGAGGCGGTCGGGCAGGGCGTCGACCTGGCCGCGGTGGACCAGACCCTGGCTCGGATCGCCGCGACGCGCCCGTACCGGGAGCTGAGCCAGGTCGTGCACCACTACCTGGCCCGGCTCGACCCCGACGGCACCGAACCGGACCCGACCGAGGGTCGGTCACTGTCGATCGCGCGGAACGCCGACGGGAGCCGCAGCTTTCGAGGCCAACTCGACGCGGTCGGCGGGGAGAAGTTGGAGCTGTGGCTCGAGTCCTACGTCCGGGCCGACCGACCGGCCGGGGACACCCGGACGCGCGCCCAGCAGTTCGGTGACGCGCTCGTGCAGGGCGTGGACGTCGCCCTCGCGGCGGGGCAGGCGCCGATCCTGCGTACGGTCAAGCCGCACGTGGCCGTGATGATCAAGCTCGACGACCTGATGGACCCCGCTACCGGCCCCGGCGCAGCGACCACCGGTCTCGGCACGATGCTCTCCGCGGCCCGGGCCCGCTGGCTGGCCTGTGACAGCACCGTCAGTCGGGTGATCATGGGCCCCGACGGTCGGATCCTCGACCACGGCCGCGACCAGCGGATCGTGCCCGCCTCCCTGCGCCGCTCGGTCGAGGTGCAGGACCGGCACTGCATCTTCGCCGGCTGCGAGGCCCCTGCCCCCTGGTGCGACGTCCACCACGTCCTTGAATGGCACCGCGACGACGGCCCCACCAGCCTCGAGAACTCCGCCCTGCTCTGCGAACGCCACCACACCCAGGTGCACCACGGCTTCTCCGTCGTGCGAGGGCCCGACGGCCGATGGTGCACCTACCGCCCCGACGGCACCGAAATCCTCATCGGTCAACCACTGCTGATCTGATCCCAGCGCGGCGGGGAGTGGCGCGTCATCGATCAGAGCGCGGCCAGCTCCGCGCAGCTGGCGCACAGCTGTTGGTCCTCGTAGCCCTCGGGCGGCCAGGGCAGCTGTTCGTCGATCGAGACGTAGGCTCCGCAGAGCGCCTTGCGGCTCTGCCCGTTGACCCGTCCGATCGTCGCGTGCGCGGGGCCGATCTGCCGGGGGGTGAGGCCTTCCGCGCCGAAGGAGCCGACCATCACGACGGCGTGTGCGGTGCCGTACGCGTAGACGCTGGTCATGGCCTCCAGAGTCCGAGGCCCCGACCCGTCACGCCAGCACCGCCGGCTCCGTGTCCGCCGCACCCGTCACATCGGTCCCTCTAGTCGCCTACTGCGCCGAAAAGCATCCGTCCACCCTCGGGGAAGGACGTCCGGTGCCACTGGCACCGGGTCGCACCACCGGCCGCCTCCTGTCGGGACGCGGCGGTGTGACGGTGACCGCGAACATACAGAACGGATGGTCTGTAAGTTGTGGTGCGCCACGTCCGTTCCACCGATCGGAAATCGAGCTCCCTGGGGGTCCCTGTGCAGTCGGCGCTCTACGAGGCAGAGCACGAAGCGTTCCGCGCGATGGTGCGCGACTTCCTGGCCAAGGAGATCGTGCCGCACCACGCGACGTGGGAGGACGCGGGGATCGTCGACCGGTCGGTCTGGCTGAAGGCGGGCGAGCAGGGCCTGCTCGGCATGGACGTGCCCGAGGAGTACGGCGGGGCCGGGGTGAAGGATTTCCGCTACAACGCGATCCTCGCGGCCGAGATCAGCCGCGCCGGGGCGAGCGGCCTGGGCTTCACGCTGCAGAACGACGTCGTCGCGCCCTACCTGATCAACCTCACGACCGAGGAGCAGAAGCGGCGCTGGCTCCCGGGCGTGGTCAGCGGTGAGATCATCACCGCGATCGCCATGACCGAGCCGGGAGCCGGCTCCGACCTGCAGGGCCTGCAGACGACGGCCCGCAGGGACGGCGACGAGTGGGTGCTGAACGGCTCGAAGACGTTCATCACCAACGGCATCAACGCCGACCTGGTCATCGTCGTGGCCCGCACCGATCCGGACGCCGGGGCGCGCGGCTTCTCGCTGCTGGTGGTCGAGCGCGGTATGCCGGGCTTCGAGCGTGGCCGCAACCTCGAGAAGGTCGGCCTCAAGGCGCAGGACACCGCGGAGCTCTTCTTCGACGACGTCCGCGTGCCCGCCGCCAACCTGCTCGGCACCGAGGGGCACGGCTTCTTCCACCTCATGGAGAACCTGCCCCAGGAGCGGCTGTCGATCGCCGCGGTCGCCGTCGCCGCGAGTCGGCTGATCCTCGACCTCACCGTCGACTACTGCAGGAACCGCACAGCGTTCGGCCGGCCGATCGGGACATTCCAGAACACGCGGTTCGAGCTCGCGGAGATGCACACCGAGGTGACGATCGCCGAGACCTACCTGGAGAAGGCGATCCTCGAGCACAACGCCGGCCGGTTCACCGTCGAGGACGCCGCCATGGCCAAGTGGTGGACGACCGAGCTGCAGAAGGGCGTCGTCGACCGCTGCCTCCAGCTGCACGGGGGCTACGGCTACATGCTCGAGTACCCGGTCGCGAAGGCCTTCCTGGACTCCCGCATCCAGACCATCTACGGCGGGACGACCGAGATCATGAAGGAGATCGTCGGCCGGTCCCTCGGCGTCTAGGCCCGGCCCGGCCCCGAGCGTCCTCGCGCGAGAGCGCGGTGCTCCATCGCGATGAAGCTCGAAGGTTCCCACCTGAATGATCCCGAGAGGACCCGCATGACCGCCGAGGCGTTCGTCTACGACGCCGTGCGCACGCCGCGCGGCAAGGACGGCGAGCGGTTCCGGCCCCCGGCGATCCTCCTGGAGCGGGCTGTTCCGGCGGGCAGCCTCCGGGCCGCGGTCACCGCTTGAGCGGGGAACGGGCCGAGGTGGCCACGATGGCCGACCCCCGCCCGCCGCTGCGCCGCACCCAGGCCGAGCGGCGGGCGGCGACCCGCGCGGCGCTGGTGCGGGCCACCGTCGAGTCGCTGGTCGAGCTCGGCTACGCGCGCACCACCACCCAGGAGGTCCAGCGCCGGGCGGGAGTGTCCCGGGGCGCGCTGACCCACCACTTCACGTCGAAGGCGGAGCTGGTGCTGGCCGCCGTCGACCACCTCTACGAGGAGTTCAGCGCCAGCGTCCGGCAGGCCGCGGTCGACCTGCCGGGCGACTCCGCCGTCCGTGTCCGGCTCGGCGTGGAGCTGATCTGGGAGCGGTTCCACGGCCCGCTGTTCGTCGCGGCCATGGAGCTGTGGACCGCGGCCCGGACCGACCCGGAACTGCGGGCGGCCCTGCTGCCGCACGAGCGCCGGCTGGGCGCGCAGCTGCGGCGGCTGGCGTTCGAGGTGTTCGGCGAGGAGGTGGCCCGGCACCCGGCCGCCGAGGCGATGTACCAGGTGCTGCTGACCTCCATGCGGGGACAGGCCCTCACCTACGCCCTGCAACCCGATGCGCCCCGCGACCGGCACCTGCAGCACTGGCTGACGATCATCGAGGCGCTCACGCGCCCGACCGCATGAGCAAGGCGCGATGACCAGGATCGTGATCATCGGCACCGGCTTCGGCGGCCTCGCCGCCGCCGTCCGGCTCGCGGAGGCCGGGTCGAAGGACGGCGCCGATGACGTGGTGCTGTTCGAGGAGAGCGACGACGTCGGAGGCGTGTGGCGGGGGGCGAGGGGACGTTCATCCCCCGATCCGCTCCCGGTCCCGCCCCGAGGCCGGACCTGGCCGAACCTGGCCGGTGAAGCCTGCCACGGTCGCGGTACGCAGGCCGCCCACACCGGCAGATCACTACGACTGGGGAAGTGTCGACAGTCGCCACACCCGTGTCGACACCGCATCGCTAGGCTGGCCGTCGACGAGGAGGTGTCGTGAGCATCGAGCCACTGGCCAGTCTGGACCGCAGCACGCTCCGGGAGCGGGCCCTGGAGGCGGTCCGCTCGGCGATCATCTCCGGGCAGTACCGACCGGGGGACCACCTGGGCGAGGTCGATCTGGCCAGTTCCCTCGGTATCAGCCGCGGCACGGTGCGCGAAGCCCTGCGGCACCTCGAGCAAGAAGGGCTCGTGACCGCCGGCAACCGCGGCATGCTCCGCGTCAACACCCTGACCTCCACCCAGGTCCGCGAGCTCTTCCAGGTCCGCGCAGCTCTCGAGGGCTTGGCGGTCAGGACGATCATCTCCTCCCCGCGGCGGGAGGCCGCCGTCGAGGCGCTGCGCACGGCGCTCGAGCAGCTCACCGACGAGGGTGGGGACTTCCGTGCCCGGATCGACGCCGATCTCGCCTTCCACCTCGAGCTCTGCCGGCTGGCCGGCAACTCCATGCTGGTCGAGGCGTGGCGCCGCCTCGAGGGCCGCATGCGGGTGGCGATCCTGAACGGCGCCGCGTGGCAGGCGCCCATGATGGCGCGCTCCCGGCACGCGACGATCGTCGACGCCGTCGAACGAGCTGACGTGGACGCCGCCGTGCAGATCGTCGAGGAGCACATGGCCTCGGCCGCGGAGCACTTCGCCCAGGCGTCCCAACCGGCCTGACGACCGAGGTCTGCCGCGGCAGCACCAGCACGTGCTGCCCTCTCGCCGTCTCCCCGTGACCGTGGGCTGAGCCGCCCAGGCGTCGCCGCCCCTCACTGGTCGTGCGCGCAACCGTCGTCGGCGCACGCCTCCGAAGTGACCCTTGACACTGTGATGTGGGCCATCCACACTCGTTGGCAGTTGACTGTTAACAGTCAACGCCAGCGGCCACTGGATCTCCCCTCATCCATCGCTCACCGGAGGTCACCATGACCGAGCGGTACCCGCACGACCACGACCCCCACCTCGAGGAGGTGGCCGCGTGGCACCCGATCGAAGGCACGCCGACCAAGAAGAAGGTGGCCATCGGCTGCTCGGTCGGCGCAACCATCGAGACCTACGACTTCATCGGCTTCGGCATCGCGGCCGCGCTGTACTTCAACACCGCCTTCTTCCCCGCCGACGACCCGCTGTCGGGCACGCTGCTGTCCTTCGCCACGCTCGGCATCGGCTTCGCCGTCCGCCCGCTGGGCGGGATCATCGGCGGCTACCTCGGCGACAAGATCGGCCGTAAGCCCGTCCTCGTCGGATCGCTGCTGCTCATGGGCATCGCGACGGTGCTCATCGGTGTGCTGCCGACGTACGAGCAGGTCGGCATCTGGGCCGGCGTGCTACTCGTCGCTGTCCGCGTCGTGCAGGGTCTCGCGTTCGGCGCCGAGTGGGGCGGCGCGATCCTGATGTGCTTCGAACACGCCCCATGGCGCAAGAAGGGCCTGTACACCGGGATCACGCAGGCCGGCTTCCCGGTCGGGCTGCTGCTGGCCAACCTCGCCTTCCTGGCCAGCGTGCCCCTGGGCGGTTCGTGGGCGTGGCGGGTGCCGTTCCTGCTCAGCGCCGTCCTGATCGTCGTGGGCATCGTCATCCGGCTCAAGGTCGAGGAGTCCCCGGAGTTCGAGGAGCTCAAGGAGGAGGGCGAGCTCTCCAAGAACCCGCTCCTCGAGGTCCTCCGCGACGACTGGCGGAACATCCTCCGCGCCTTCTGCCTGCGGATCACCGAGACGGCCGGATACGCGGTGTCGGTCACGTTCATGCTGTCGTACGTCGCCACCGAGGAGCTGGCCGACCGGTCGGTCACGCTGACCGCCACGATGGTGGCCGCCGGCATCGGCATCGTCGCCACGACCGCCTGGGGCGCGCTCACCGACCGCATCGGGCGGCGCCCGGTGTACCTGCTGGGCACCGCGCTGCACCTGCTCTGGGGCATCCCCTTGTTCCTCGTGGTCAACACCGGTGCCGCGGTGGCGATCGTCATCGCCTTCGTCGTCAGCTACGCCGTCCTCCAGAACTGCCTGGCCGGGGTGCAGGGCGCCTGGTTCTCCGAGCTGTTCGCCACCAAGACCCGCACGACCGGCGCGTCGCTGGCCTACCAGATGTCCGCGGTGGTGTCCGGGTTCACCCCGCTCGTCGCCACCGCCCTCTACGCCGGCTACGGCTGGGTCGGCCCCGCCCTGCTGTTCAGCGGCTACGGCCTGCTCGGCCTCGTCGCGGCCGTCGTCACCCCCGAGACCTGGGGCGCGAAGGAGCGCGAGGAGGTCGCCGCTCTCGAGCGCGCGATCAGGTCCACCACGCCGGGCGACGTCCCCGCGCCGCGGGGGTCGGCCGACCGGCAGCTGACCGCCGGCTCGACCACTGACTGACCCGACGACCCACGAGAGGCATGTCATGACTTCCCTGAGCACAACACCGGCCACCGCCGTCCGCGAGGTCGGCGAGGGGCAGAAGGACGACGCACAGCGGATCGAGCGCATCCGGCAGGCCGCCTACCGCATCCGGCGCAACGCACTGGACATGGGGGAGGTGCAGGGGCAGGGCTACATCGGCCAGGCCCTCGGCGTGGCCGACGTCCTCGCCGTCGTCTACACCGACCAGTTGCGCTACCGGCCCGAGGACCCGCACTGGGCCGACCGGGACCGCTTCCTCCTCTCCATCGGCCACTACGCCATCGCGCTGTACGCCGCGCTGGCGGAGGCCGGGATCATTCCGGTGGAGGAGCTGGAGAGCTACGGATCGGACGACTCCCGGCTGCCCATGTCGGGGATGGCGTCCTACACCCCGGGCATGGAGATCTCCGGAGGATCGCTGGGCCACGGCCTCGGGGTGGCCACCGGGATGGCGCTGGGACTGCGCCACCTGGGCAATCCGGCGCGGGTGTTCAACCTGCTCTCCGACGGCGAGCTCGACGAGGGCTCGACCTGGGAGGCGGCGATGGCCTGCGCCCACCACGGGCTCGACAACGTCACCGCGATCGTCGACGTCAACGCCCTGCAGGCCGACGGCCCCACCGCCGGCGTGCTGCGGACCGAGCCGGTCGTCGACAAGTGGCGGGCCTTCGGCTGGCACGCCCTGAGGGTCGACGGCAACGACGTCGCCGCGCTCGTCAGCGCCTTCGACGAACTGCGCGAGCACCGCGGCTCTCCGGCGGTGCTGATCTGCGACACCCGCATCGGTTCCGGCGTCCCCCTGCTCGAGAACCGCGAGAAGGCCCATTTCATGCGGGTGGAGGAACACGAATGGGAGCTCGCCCGCACCCAGCTCCAGGAAGGACTGGCCCGATGACCAGCACCGCCCCCCGCAAGAAGCTCACCACCTCGGCGATGATCGCCTCGTTCGCCGACCCCGGTCAGCGCACCACCAGCGCGCCCTTCGGACGCGCTCTCGTCCGCCTGGCCGAGGAGCGTCCCGAGATCGTGGGACTCTCCGCCGACCTGGCCAAGTACACCGACATGCACGTGTTCCGCGACGCCTTCCCGGAGCGGTTCTTCCAGATGGGCATGGCCGAGCAGGTCATGCTCGGGGCGGCTGCCGGGATGGCGGAGGTGGGCCTGGTGCCGTTCGCCTCGACGTACTCGGTCTTCGCCACCCGGCGGGCCTACGACTTCCTCTGCCTGGACATCGCCGAGCCGAACCTGAACGTCAACGTCGTCGGGGCCCTGCCCGGCCTCACCACCGGGTACGGGCCCAGCCACCAGGCGACCGAGGACCTGGCGATCCTGCGCGGCTGCCCGAACCTGACGATCGTCGACCCGTGCGACGCGGTGGACATCGAGCAGGCCGTGCCGGCGCTGGCGGCGGCACCCGGACCCACCTACCTGCGGCTGCTGCGCGGAGCGGTGCCCACCGTGCTCGACGAGTACGACTACCGGTTCGAGCTGGGCAAGGCCGCCGAGCTGCGCACCGGCCGGGACGTCGTCCTCATCTCCACCGGGCTGATGACCATGCGGGCGCTGCAGGCCGCGACCCGGCTGGAGGCCGATCACGTCGACGTCGCGGTGCTGCACGTCCCCACGATCAAGCCTCTGGACACCGAGGCGATCCTGCGGGCGGCCCGGACCGACCGGCTCGTGGTCACCCTCGAGAACCACACCGTGATGGGCGGGCTCAGCGAGTCGGTGGCCGCCACGCTGGCCTACGCCGGCGTCGGGAACCGGGTGGTGCCGATCGCGCTCCCCGACGAGTTCCTCGCCGCGGGCGCCCTGCCCACCCTGCACGACCGCTACGGCCTCTCGACCGACGCCATCGTCGCCAAGGTCAGGAGCGAGCTGGGCGGCGTGGCCTGGCCCGCGGACCCCGTTCCGGCAACCGCCTGATCCCCACCCGACCCCTGACCCCCGGGGGCGCGAGACCGCGCCCCCGAACCATCGAACGACCCCACACCTTCCGGAGGAACCCATGTCCGTGTCCGACAAGACCGCCCTCGTCACCGGAGGCGGCTCCAAGCGCGGCATCGGCCGCGCCACCGCCCACACGCTGGCCGCGGCCGGCTGGAACATCGCCATCCTCGACCTGGACGAGGCCAGCGCGAAGGACGCCGCCCACGAGATCGAGGAACAGCACGGCGTGCGGGCCGTGGGCATCGGCTGCGACATCACCGACGAGAGCTCCGTCGAGAACGCGCTCGCCGTCCTCGACGACGCGGTGCCCCCCGTCGGCGCCCTCGTCAACAACGCCGGCATCACCTCGCCCATCCCGTTCCTGCAGGTCACCGGCCAGGAGTGGGACCGCATCTTCGCCGTCAACGTCCGCGGCGCCTTCAACGTCACCCGGCGCATCGCGCCAGGCATGACGGAGCGGGGCTTCGGCCGCATCGTGTTCCTGTCCTCGGTCTCGGCCGAGCGCGGTGGCGGCGTCTTCGGCGGCGTGGCCTACTCCGCGGCGAAGGCGGCGGAGCTGGGGTTCACCCGCGCTCTCGCCCGCGAGCTCGGGCCGCACGGCGTCACCGTGAACGCCGTCGCCCCCGGGTTGATCGACACCGACATCACCGGCGGCGCGCTCGAGGGCGAGCGCAAGGCGCAGCTCCTCGCCGGGATCCCGGTCGGCCGCACCGGCAAGGTGGCCGATGTCGCCGACCTCATCACCTACCTGTGCCGCGAGGAGTCCGGCTACATCTCCGGCGCCACGTACGACGTCAACGGGGGGTCGCACATCCACTGAGCCGCCCCGCTCACCGGCGGACAGCGGAACGGGCCGCTCCCGCCGGCGACAGGCCCCGTCCGGGGGCATGCCGTCGTCGCCGACGTGCCACCGGCACCCGAGGACGCGGCGCGGTGGGTCGCGTTCCAGCCCACCTCGTCGAGAACGGAGAGGCCCCGGTCAGTCACCTGACCGGGGCCTCTCCGCGTGGGGTGGGTGACGGGGCTCGAACCCGCGAGTGAGGCCGGTCCCGGGCCCGGTGGCCCGGCGAATGCGCAGGTCACGCGTGCGCTCGGACGTCGTGGAGCGGTCCTGAGCGGTCAGTTGCCCCCGATCTGCCCCCAGCTCCCGAGTGCCTCAGCGACCGCAGCAGAGCTCAAGCCGAGCCATCCCGACGCCGCCGGGGGATGTGAGTCCTGGCGGGGATCGCCCCGGTGCTGGCCACCGGACAGGTCCGAGGGTGATCAACGAGCAGCTCGCAGCGTCCGCTGCTGCAAACGGGCCGAGGTGGCGCAGGTCCTGAACATCTCGGACACCTGGCTGAAGAGGTGGGTCACCGCCCGGTGCATCCCGCACCAGCGCAGCGGCAACCCCGACGGTGTCCAGCAGCGCGGGGTGTGGTCCACCTGGGCCGACATCATGGCGATTGGCCAGATGCTGCCGGAGCTCATGACGCCGCTTCAGGCGAAGCGGGCCGCGGCCGCCGACGCGCACTCCGCAGCGCCGGACGCGCCGGAGCCGCTCACCGCCGACGTGCTCGACAGGTGGGCCAGCATCGGTCTGCGCTGACCGGGGCACCGCCGCACCACGGTGTGGTGACACCGCTCCGCCACCACATCAGATCGTCCGTTCGCGCGTCCCAGCCTGCCGGCAGGCGACGGTGGACCGATCTTCTCGGCGCGTCCTGTCGTGGGTCCCACAGATGATCACGTCCGTGGAGGAGCGGCAGGCCGGCGTCGGGCTCACCCCGTCTCGATGGCGCTGGCGACGGCTCGAGCCGTCCGCCGGCCGGCCCATGTGGCAAGCGCCGGCGCCCGGGCAGCTCGGTGAGGACGGGGCCACCGTCTTCGTCAGGCGGTTCGGGACGGCCGCCGATGCGTGCCCGGCCTGCGGTCGCCGGGCGGAGCTCTGGCACGCCTACTTCGCCCTGCCGCTCCCGTGGCGCCTGCTCGGACCGGTCGGCATCGGGTGCAGCCGGGAGCATGCTGTCCGCGCCGTCCCTGACGACGGCAGCTGGTCCTACGTCGCCGACGTCTTCATCTGGGCCGCGGACGAGATCCGGGCGGCGCCCCAGGGACGATCTGGAACGAGACGCGCGCCCGCTCGTGCGGTAGACGCGCCGAGCGGGCCACCTGGCTCGCCGCCCAGCCTGACGTGGTACGGCGGCTAGCCCTGCGGCTGTGGGCGTCCGAGGGTGGCCGACTCAGTGCCGCGGACATGGCCGTGGTGACAGTCGGGATCCTCGAGCGAGCACGCAGTTGACCGACGCGAACGCGAACGGGCGGCTGCTCGTGTCGCATCCGCCGGCCGGCTCAGCGCCGAAGCGCCCAGGGTGCGCTCCCGCCGCGGCGTGGCCTACACGGCGTCAGGTGTCGACGCACGCCTCGGCCGCGAGCAGTTCGACTCGGTCGCCACCACCGAGCGACCCCGGTTCTTCCACACCGGGTTGGGCCGGGCCAGGTGCACGAGCAGCACGGTCTCGGTCGGAGCGTCCTCGACGCTGAAGTGGGTGGGGATGACGACCGGCGGCTGCCCGGGCAGGCCGTTGACCACCAGCTGCCCGAAGTCGTGGCCGTCGGCCGGCCAGGTGCGCCACTCGTCGTCGAGGGCGGCGTCCCAGGGGTGGATCAGCACGAGCTGCCTCCATCGGTGGCGGGAGAGTGGGTGAGCAGCCGCCGGTGGATGACGGCGTCCGGGCTGAGGGCGAGCAGCGCGTCGGTGAGGGCGTCGGCGGCTGCGGAGGCGTCGTCGTCGGTGAGCGGGTCGAGGATGTCGAGGATGAACACAGCGCTGCCGGTAGCGGTGGTGAGGCGGGTGCGGGTGCACTGCCGCCAGTTCCAGCGGCGGCAGGTGACGCCGACGTCGTCGCGCCAGACGACCTCGCCGCGCTCGGGGTGCTCGACGACGGGCTCGCCGCCGGCGGTGGTGTCGAACGGCTCGCTGCCCTCGGCGCGGATCAGCCGGGGCGGCCCGGCGTAGGCGGCGCGATCCTCGCCGCCCAGCGGCAGGAGGTGGGCGATCGAGACGGCGTTGTAGACGTCCGTGATCCGGTCGATGCGCGGCAGCCCGTCGGGGTCCAGGCGGCGCAGTAGGGCCTCCACGCTGGGGCGGGTGCGCTGCGGCTTGGCGCCGAAGGCCCGGTAGGCCTCCCGCCAGGCCGCCGGGTGGGGCAGCTGCTCGGGCGGCCGCCCGTCGACGTGCCGGCGGGCCGTGGCCTCGGCGGCGGCGAGGATGCCCTCGCTGACCGCGTCGCTGGGGCCGCCGCCCAGGCCGTCGGCGGTCAGCAGCAGCGCCCGGTAGTCCGGCCGAAGCTCGGACACCGCGGGGTCGATGGTGGCGGCGGCCAGCCACTCCTGCGGGTCGCTCGGCGCGGCGGCGTCGTGGTGGCCGGTCACTTGCGGCCTCCGCCGACCTGCGGCTGGAACACGGTGAGCGCAAACCGGGCGGGTGTGGCCGCCGCGGCCGGTGTCGCGTAGCCGTGCGGGACGTCACCGGCGAACGCGACGGAGTCGCCGACGCCGAGCCGCTCGATGCGGTCCCCGACGCGCAGTTCCACCGCGCCGTCCAGGACGAGCAGCAGCTCCCGGGTACCGGCGCTGTGGGCCTCGGTGGCGTGCGCTTCGCCAGGCTGCAGGGTCCAGTCCCACAGCTCGACGACGTCGGGTGGCTCGGTGCCGGCGACCAGCAGCGCCTGCCCGCCGCGCGGACCGCGCCAGAGCACCGGCGCGGTCCCGGCCGCGGTGACCGTCAGCGCGTGGGGTCGCTCGACGTCGACCAGCACCGGCAGCCCGATGCCGAGGGCGTCGCTGATCCGCAGCAGCGTGGCGATGCTGGGGTTGCCCTCCCCGTGCTCGATGGTGATCAGCATCCGGCGGCTGACGCCGGAGCGGTCGGCGAGATCGTCGAGCGTCCAGCCATGCGCCGTGCGGTGCTGCCGAACACGCGCACCGATCTGCTCGTTGACCGCAACCACTGCTGCTGTCATCCCGCCACCTCCCTTGTGCCCACCACGGGCCGTCCGTCTACGCTGCCCTCCATGGTGCAACATAGTGCATCACGGAGGGAGGGGTGACCGCATGGACCGCCTCGACAACATGGTTGGACGGCTGCATGTGGAGACGCGGCTGGCCGCCCTCGGCCGGGGTGCCCGCGAGCCGGGGCAGCCGCTGAACGTGCCGATCGTCCCGGCCTCGAACTTCCGGGCCCCGTCGCACGGGGAGACCGCGCGCGAGTACTCCCGCGACGACGGCACCCCGGGTTGGGACGCGCTCGAAGCGCTGATCGGCGACCTCGAAGGAGGTCCGGCGGTGTGCTTCTCCTCGGGCATGGGAGCCATCGCCGCGGTCCTCGAGCTGCTGCCGGTCGGCGCCCGTGTGGTCGCGCCCCGCGACAGCTACACCGGCCTGCGGGGCCTGCTCGAGGACGGCGCCGCGGCCGGCGGCCGCTGGCAGCTGCGCACGGTGGACATGGCGAACGCCGACGAGATGGCCGCCGCCGTGGCCGACGCGGACCTGGTGTGGCTGGAGACCCCGAGCAACCCGCTGCTCGAGGTCGTCGACATCGCCGCTGTCGCAGCGGCGTCGGGTGCGCTGGTCGCCGTCGACAACACCTTCGCCACCCCGCTGCTGCAGAACCCGCTGGCCCTCGGTGCCGACTTCGTCGTGCACAGCGCGACCAAGTTCATCGGGGGGCACTCCGACCTGCTGCTCGGCGCGGTCGTGGCCCGCCGACCCGAGGACCGGGAGCGGCTCCTCCGTCGCCGGGAGGTCGCCGGCGCGACCCCAGGTGCGCTCGAGGCGTTCCTGGCGCTGCGCGGCGCCCGCACCCTCGCCGTCCGGCTGCGCCAGGCGCAGAGGACCGCCGGCGAGCTCGCCGCCCGGCTGGCCGCCCACCCGGCGGTCAGCCGGGTGCGCTACCCCGGCCTGCCCGGCGACCCGCACCACGAGCTCGCCGCCCGCCAGATGCGCGGCTTCGGCGCCGTGCTGAGCTTCGAGGTCACCGACGCCGCGACCGCCGACGCGGTCTGCACCGCCGTCCGGGTCGTCACGCACGCCACCAGCCTCGGCGGCGTGGAGTCCACCATCGAGCGGCGTGCGAAGCTGCCCGGCCAGGAGCACGTCCCGGCCGCCCTGCTGCGCCTCAGCGTCGGCGTCGAGCACGTCGAGGACCTGTGGGCCGACCTCGCCGCCGCCCTCGGGTCCCCCGCCGCCGACCCGATGACCCAGTCCACCGCCCGTTCCGACGTCCCCGCCGGGAGCCACCCGTGATCGACACCGACCTGCCCAGCGCACCCGGGGCCAGCGCGCTGACCCGCGGTCTCGCCGCCTGCCTCGCCTCGATCACCGAGGTCCCGGTCACCGAGCTCCCGCTTCCTCCCGGCGACCTGTCCTCGGCCGTCGGCGCCCTCCGTACCTGGCTGGCCGGGCGGAACTCCGGCCTGGTGCCCATCGCCGACCCCACCCGCTTCCAGTGGCCCGGCTGGTGGATCGCCGTCGTGCAGACCGCCGATGCCGAGGTCGCCACGGTGGCCTTCGGCACCCCGGCGGGCATCGTGCTCAGCCCGCAGAGGCCGGCCCTGATGGGCCGGGCCACCGCCGAGCTGCCGATCACCGCCGCCTACGCCGTCGCCTCTCTCGACCCGGTCCTCCGGCCGGCCGCGGACACGCCGGACCTGCACGGCACGGTGGAGGCGCTCGCGATCGCACCCGCCGCCGAGGCCGACATGCAGCTGCTCGAGGTCGCCCGGACGGTCGCCGGGCGTGGCCTCGACGGCGACCGGTACGCCGCCGGCGCCGGCACCTTCACCTCGCGCGGCGACAAGCGCCCGGGCTACGACCTCACCCTGATAGCCGCCGAGGTCCTCGACGAGCTCACCGCCGCCGGCGTCACGGTCGACTTCCCCGCCACCCGGCGCAACGTCCTTACCCGCGGCATCGACGTCAACGCCCTCGTCGGGCGCACCTTCCGCATCGGCGACGTCGTGTGCGAGGGCCTCCGGCTCTGCGAGCCCTGCGTCCACCTCGACCGGCTCAGCGGCCCCGGCCTGCTGCGGCCGCTCATCCACAAGGGCGGTCTGCGCGCCGACGTCCTCACCGACGGCGAGATCCGCCCCGGGGCGCCGATCCAGCCGGTCTGACCGACCTGCTCGTGGACCTCGACCTGGCCGAGCTGCGGGCGCTGGCCGCCACCGTCCGCGGAGGCACGTCGGAGGCGGCCGCGCGAGAACTCCACGTCACCCCGTCGGGCATCAGCCAGCGGCTGCGCGCGCTGGAGGTCGCCACCGGGGCGGATCCTGCTGGTGCGCACCGAACCGGTGCAGGTCACGGAGTGGGGAACGAGAAAGGCCCTGGTCAGCGCACTGACCAGGGCCTCTCACGTGGGGTGAGTGACGGGGCTCGAACCCGCGACACCCAGGATCACAACCTGGTGCTCTACCAGCTGAGCTACACCCACCGTCGCTCCCCGGCCGGCGCACGCGCCTTCGGGGGAGCCGGTGCAACGATACCGGAGCCGGTCAGGCTTCTGACGCGGCCGGGGGCGGAACGTCGTCGACACCGACCCGCGGCGTGGCGTCGCCGGCCGCCAGGACCTCGGCGAACGAGCCGATGACCTCCTCGGCGGCGTCCTTCGCCTGGTCGCTGCTGGGTCCCGGGGCCGGCACGAACAGGGTGCGGCGGTAGTACGCCAGCTCGCGGATCGACTCGATGATGTCGGCCAGCGCCCGGTGGGCCAGCCCCTTGGCCGGCTGGGCGAAGTAGACCCGCGGGAACCAGCGGCGGGCCAGCTCCTTGATCGAGGAGACGTCGACCATCCGGTAGTGCAGGTGGTCGTCGAGCTCGGGCATGTCACGGGCGAGGAAGCCGCGGTCGGTGCCGATGGAGTTCCCGCACAGCGGCGCGGTCCGGCGCTCGGGCACCCAGCGCTTGATGTAGGCGAGCAGCTGCTGCTCGGCGTCGGCCACGGTCAGGGTCGAGGCCCGGACGGCGTCGGTCAGCCCGGACTTCCGGTGCATCTCCACGACGACCTCGTTCATCCCGTCGAGATCGGCGTCGTCCGCGGAGATGATCAGGTCCAGGCCGGGGTCGAGGACGTTGAGCTCGGAGTCGGTGACCACGACGGCGACCTCGATCAGCTTGTCCTTCACGATGTCGAGTCCGGTCATCTCGCAGTCGATCCAGACCAGGTGCCCTGCGCTCTCTGCCACGTCGCCCGACAGTACGCACCGTGCGCCCCGCACGCCCCGCATGTCGGGCCTGAGCGCACGCGTCGCCGTTCCGCCAGTCGAAGGACCGGGATCGGCCGTCGGCGCCGATAGGGTCGAGCGAGTCCACCGAGCCGAGGAAGTTCCTGTGCCCCTTCCTGCTGTCCCCACCCCCGTTTCCCCGGCGGTCCCCCCGCCACCGGGATCGCTGCGTGCGGGACTGGCCCGTCCGGTCGCCCTGGTGCGGTGGCTGTGGTCGGCGTACACGACCCCGGGTCCGCCGGGGCGGAGCACGACCCCGACCGAGCTGCGGTGGATCTACACCGCCTGGCTGGGTGCCTTCGGGCTCAAGATGCTCGGCTCGTCGTGGGACGTCTCCTGGCACTTCATGTGGCTGCGCGACGACCTGGCGCCCCCGCACCTGCTCAACTCCGCGGGCACCGCGCTGGTCATCGGGCTGGTGGTCTTCCACAGCTACACCGGCTACGGCGTCGACCGCCGTGCCCTGCGCCTGATGCAGTGCGGGATCGGCCTGTTCCTGGTCGCCGTGCCGCTCGACATCATCAACCACCGGATCAACGGGCTGGACATCACCAGCTGGAGCCCCAGCCACGCCTTGCTCTACATCGGGACGGCGGTCATGCTCGCCGGCGCGCTGCGCGGCTGGTGGCTGTCCGCCGCGCCGGGCCGCGTCCGCGACCTGGTCTCGCTGGGCCTGTGGCTGTTCTTCGTCGAGAACGTGCTCTTCCCGAACCAGCACCAGGAGTACGGGGTCCTGTCGCTGCGGGCCTACGACGCCGGGCGGACGACGGCCGAGCCGCAGCTCCTGGACTTCGCCGCCTCGCAGGGGCAGTCCCCGGCGACGTTCATGCTGCCGGTGCCCTCCTGGGTGCATCCCGCCTGGCTGGTGTGCGCCGGACTGCTCTCGCTGGTGGTGGCCCGCAAGGTGGTGGGCCTGCGCTGGACGGCGACGACCATCGCCGCCACCTACCTCGCCTACCGGGCCGTCATGTGGCTGGGCCTGGTCGCGATCGGCTTCCCGCCCTCGGTCCTGCCCGTCGTGCTCGTCGTGGGCGCGGTCCTCGTCGACGTCGCGGTCACCCGCCGGGTTCCGGGGTGGGCGGCCGGGGTCGGGGTCGCGGCGGCCGTCTACGCCGGCGCCGTCGTCCAGGAGGCGCTGGGTCTCCTGCCACCGTGGAACTGGTGGTCGGCGCTGCCGGTCGCCGCCGGTTTCGCACTGCTCTGGGCCGGGGTCGACGCGCTCACCGGCAGCCGCTGGCCGGCCCGGTGGCAGACGGCCGACGAGACCGCCGACGAGCCGGAGACCGTGCGCGTCTGATCGCCCGGCCTCCGGCGCGGAGGCCGGGTTCGACCGCCTCCATGACGTAGCGTCGAGGGCAGCTGCCGGCGCCGGGCCCTCGCCCACGGGCAGTGCGCGCCGAGGGCGCCTGGCGTCCGCATGCCCCTGAACGAGCCGAGTACCCGACCGCCCGGAGGACACCCGACGTGCTGGCCCTGACCCCGGCGCCGCTGCAGACCGCGGGGGAGCGAGCCCTGTTCGGCGAGCTGACCCGCTGGGACACCGGCGCATCGGTCCGCGCCGCCGTCGTCGCCTCCATCCCCCTCATCGACGGCCCCCTCGGCCGGCGCATCTCCGACGCGGTCCTGTTCGTCCCCGAGGGGATCGCCGTCATCCGCATCGCGGAGGTGCTGCGGCAGTCCGGTGTCGTGAAGGCGGTACCGGAGGGGGCGTGGACCATCGCGCCCGAGTCGGGACCGGGTCAGGCGCTGCAGCTCTCCGGTGGGGGTTCCACGCCGCTGGACGGGCTGATGCGCGCCGGCATGGACGTCGCGGTGAAATTGCGCCGCGCGGGCCTCGAACCGGGCCGGATCGCCCGGCTGACGGTGCTGGTGGGCGACGTGACCGGCCTGGTGCCCGCCGACGGCGACCTGGGGGAGGGCGACCTGGTGGCCCGCCTGGAACCCCGGTCGCTGCTGCTCGGCATCGCCCGGTCCAGCCGCTACGCCGGTGTGGACAACCCCCGGCTGTGGACCACCGCCGACGTCCGGGCCGCCCTCGAGGCGCTGGAGCTCGGCGGCCGGGGCCCGACGGTCGAGGAGCTCAACGGCGAGGGCTTCCCCTACTCGCCCTACGTGCTGCGCCGTCCGGAACTGCTCGCCCCGGCGGCGATGGCCGCCTCGCCCGCCGGCGCGGCGCAGGCGGCGTCGTCCGCTGCGGCGGCCGCCCCGCCGGTCGGGGACGCGCCGGCTCACGTCCCGGCCGCGACGCCGGTGCGCGAGCACCCGAGCCCGGCGGCGATCGCCCAGGCCGTCGCCGCCTCGGCCGCCGCCGCGCACACCGCTGCCGCCCAGGCGCCCGCACAGCCGCCGGCCCCGCCGGTGCAGTCGGCTCCCGCGCCGGTGCAGTCGAAGCGCGACACGGTCGCCATCGACGGACCGGCGGCGCCACCGGACGACGACGGCATCGGCGGGCTGTTCGGCGGAAGGGAGGCCGACGTCGAACCGGGCCCGCCGGTCGGCACCGTCGTCCCCCCGCGCACGGCGGTCCTTCCGGAGCCGCCCCCGCCGGCGGCACCCACGCCCGCTCCGGTCTTCTGGAGCCGGACCGAGCAGGACGACGAGGACGACGGGTCAGGCGCCCGCCCGCGCGGGCGCGCCGCCCTCTTCGCGCTGGTCGCACTGCTGGTCCTCGCCGTCCTCGGTGGGGGTGCCTGGCTCCTGCTGCGCGACCCCGGGGACGCCGGCACCGAGGCCGCCGTCGAGCCACCGGCCACGGAGACCGCTCCCGCGGGTCCCGAGGTCGGCGACATGCTGGAGGTCGGCGGCGTCCAGTACGTGCTCGAGGCGGTGGACGTCGACGACACCTGCGCCGGTCACGCCTACGGCGACACCGCGGGCTTCTTCGCGGCCACCGACTGCACCGGCCTGTCGCGGGCGCTCTACTCGGCCCGCATCGACGGCGAGCCGGTGGTGGTCTCGGTGGCCCGCGTCCAGATGCCCGACACCGCGATCGCGCGCGAGCTCCAGGCGGTGACCGACCGCAACGGCAGCGGCAACGTCAGCGACCTGCTGCGCGAGGGCGTCCGCTACACCGGCAGCCCCGCCGAGCTCTCCTCCGCCGAGTACGCCAGCGCGGTCTCCGGCCCGACGGTGACGATCGTCGAGAGCGCCTGGGTCGACGAGGACGCCGACGGCGGATCCGCCGAGATCGACCGGGTCGCCGACGGCGGTCTGGCCCTGCCCGTCCCGCCAATCCCCGGCTGAAAGAGGACCCCGTCCCTCTCACCGCGATCATGGCGGCGGGGCCACGTTCTGGCGCCCCGCGGTGGTCAGCGCGCCATGATCGCGGGGGTCTCGGCCTCAAGCGGTGGCGGCGGCCCAGGCCATGTCGGCCAGCAGTGCCGCCATGGCCGGGTGGCTCAGCCGACCCGCGCTGTGCGGGGTGGAGTTGATCAACCCGAAGATCGCGTGGGCACGGGCCCGGCAGGCGGCGGCGTCCGCCGCGGGGTGCAGCCGGGCCAGCACGGCGACCCACACCTCGACGTAGCGGCGCTGCAGCCGCCGGACCTGCGCGGCGTCGACCTCGGCCAGGTTGCCCAGATCGCGGTCCTGCACGGTGATCAGCGCCGGGTTGGCGAGGGCGAAGTCGACCTGGAAGGCGATCAGCGCCCGGAGCTGGGCGGCGGGGTCGGCGCCGGCCTGCGCCACCTGCTCGCTGCCCCCCGCCAGCAGCCGCTCGCTGATCCGCAGCAGCATCTCGGCGAGCATCGCGTCCTTGCTGGCGAAGTGCCGGTAGATCGCCGGGCCGGTCACCCCCACGGCCGCGCCGACGTCGTCGACCCCTACCGCCCGCGAGCCGCGCTCGGCGAACAGCTGCGCGGCCGCCTGGAGGATCTGCTCCCGCCGCGAGGGGCGGTCGGCGTCGGCGTGCAGCGCCGCGTCCCGTGCCGTGCGCGCGGAGGTCATACGGCCGATGGTAGCCCGGGGGTGAACGAGCGTTAACCACTCCGGGGCGTTGGCTTTACCGCCGGTGTGAACGGCGGTTAACCTCTGCGCGTGGACGCACCCGTGCTCTCCCCCGCGGCTGTGGTCGACGCCGCCAGCGCCGCCCGCAACGCCGCCGCGCACGCCGAGCTGGCCGCCGACCTCGCCGCGCAGCTGAGCCGGGTGGCCCTGGGCGGTGGCGAGCGGGCGAGGCAGCGGCACGTCGAGCGGGGCAAGCTCCTGCCGCGGGAGCGGGTGGACACGCTGCTCGACCCGGGCAGCCCGTTCCTCGAGCTCTCGCCGCTGGCCGCGCACGGCCTCTACGACGGCGAGGCACCGGCGGCCGGCATCATCACCGGCATCGGCCGCATCGCCGGGCGCGAGTGCGTCGTCGTCGCCAACGACGCCACCGTCAAGGGCGGCACCTACTACCCGATGACCGTGAAGAAGCACCTGCGCGCGCAGGAGGTGGCGCTGCACAACCGGCTGCCCTGCGTCTACCTGGTCGACTCCGGAGGGGCGTTCCTGCCGATGCAGGACGAGGTCTTCCCCGACCGCGAGCACTTCGGCCGGATCTTCTACAACCAGGCCACGATGTCGAAGGCCGGCATCCCCCAGATCGCCGCCGTCCTCGGGTCCTGCACCGCCGGCGGGGCGTACGTGCCGGCCATGAGCGACGAGGCCGTCATCGTCCGCGAGCAGGGCACGATCTTCCTCGGCGGGCCCCCGCTGGTGAAGGCGGCGACCGGCGAGGTGGTGACCGCCGAGGAGCTCGGCGGAGGCGACCTGCACAGCCGGGTGAGCGGCGTCACCGACCACCTGGCCGACGACGACACCCACGCGCTGCAGATCGTCCGGCAGATCGTCGGGACCCTGGGTCCGCGCGCACCGCGCCCCTGGGACGTCGAGCCGGTCGAGGAGCCGCTGCACGACCCGCGCTCGGTCTACGAGGTCGTGCCGCCCGACCCGCGCACGCCCTACGACGTCCGCGAGGTGATCGCCCGGCTGGTCGACGGCAGCCGGTTCGCCGAGTTCAAGCCGCTCTACGGGGCGACGCTGGTCACCGGCTTCGCCCGCCTGCACGGTCATCCGGTGGGGATCGTGGCGAACAACGGCGTCCTGTTCGCCGAGTCGGCGCTCAAGGGGGCGCACTTCATCGAGCTGTGCGACCGCCGGCGGATCCCGTTGCTGTTCCTGCAGAACATCTCGGGGTTCATGGTCGGCCGCGACTACGAGGCCGGGGGCATCGCCAAGCACGGCGCCAAGATGGTCACTGCCGTCGCGTGCGCCCGGGTACCGAAGCTCACCGTGGTCATCGGCGGCTCGTTCGGCGCCGGCAACTATTCGATGTGCGGCCGGGCCTACTCGCCCCGGTTCCTGTTCACCTGGCCCAACTCACGCATCTCCGTCATGGGAGGTGAGCAGGCGGCGTCGGTGCTCGCCCAGGTCCGCCGCGACGGGTTCGAGGCCCGGGGGGAGGACTGGCCGGTCGAGGAGGAGGAGGCGTTCAAGGCGCCGATCCGTGAGCAGTACGAGTCGCAGGGGCACCCGTACTACGCCACCGCCCGGCTGTGGGACGACGGCGTCATCGACCCCGCGCAGACCCGCACGGTGCTCGGCCTGGCGCTCTCCGCCTGCGCGAACGCCCCTCTCGAGGAGGTCGGCTATGGCGTCTTCCGCATGTGACCCGCAGCTTTCGGTACCGAAAGCTGCGGCGCGGCGCCCAGCTTTCGGTACCGAAAGCTCCGTAGGGGCGGTGGCGTAGGTGTTCGACACCGTGCTCGTCGCCAACCGGGGCGAGATCGCCGTCCGCGTGATCCGCACGCTGCGGGCGATGGGCATCCGCTCGGTCGCCGTGCACAGCGACGCCGACGCCGGGGCCCTGCACCCGCGCCTGGCCGACGTCGCCGTCCCCATCGGGCCGGCCCCCGCCGCGCAGAGCTACCTCTCGATCGAGCGGGTGCTGGAGGCGGCCGTCCGCACCGGGGCGCAGGCGATCCACCCCGGCTACGGCTTCCTCTCGGAGAACGTCGAGTTCGCCCGGGCCTGCGAGAAGGCGGGAATCGTCTTCATCGGTCCGCCGGTCGCCGCCATCGAGGCCATGGGCGACAAGATCCGCGCCAAGCAGACGGTGATGGCCGCCGGGGTCCCCGTCGTCCCCGGGCGGACGGAGCCCGGCATGGACGACGGCCAGGTCACCGAGGCCGCGGTCGCCGTCGGCTTCCCGGTGCTCCTCAAGCCCAGCGCCGGAGGCGGCGGCAAGGGCATGCGGGTGGTGCGCAGCAAGGAGGAGCTGCCCGACGCCATCGCCTCCGCCCGACGCGAGGCCAAGGGTTCCTTCGGCGACGACACGCTGCTGGTGGAGCGGTACGTCGGCAACTCCCGGCACATCGAGGTGCAGGTCCTCGGCGACGCCCATGGCAACGTGATCCACCTGGGCGAGCGCGAGTGCAGCCTCCAGCGCCGGCACCAGAAGGTGATCGAGGAGGCGCCGTCCCCGCTGCTGGACACCGCGTCGCGGGCCTCCATGGGCGGCGCGGCGGTCGAGGCCGCCAGGGCGGTCGGCTACACCGGTGCCGGGACGGTCGAGTTCATCGTGGACGGCGATACGGCAGGGCCCGGACGCACGCCTGACTACTACTTCCTCGAGATGAACACCCGGCTGCAGGTGGAGCACCCGGTCACCGAGTGCATCACCGGCCTGGACCTGGTCGAGCAGCAGATCCGCGTCGCGGCGGGCGAGCGGCTACCGGTCGACCAGAGCGACGTCACGCTCGACGGGCACGCGATCGAGGCCCGGCTCTACGCGGAGGACCCTTCCCGCGGCTTCCTCCCGCAGGCCGGCACCGTGCTGGGGCTGGTCGAGCCGTCGGGTCCCGGCATCCGCGTCGACAGCTCGCTGGCCGTCGGCGGTGTGGTCGGCACCGACTACGACCCGATGCTGGCCAAGGTCATCGCCTGGGCGCCGGACCGGGAGACCGCCCGTGCCCGGCTGGTCGGCGCCCTCGGGCACACCGCCGTCCTCGGGGTGACGACGAACGCGGCCTTCCTGCGGCGGCTGCTCAGCGATCCCGACGTGGTCGCCGGGCGGCTGGACACCGGCCTGATCGGGCGCCGGGGCGACGCCCTGACCCTGCCCGAGGCGCCGCCGCCGCACGTGTACGCCGCCGCGGCGCTGGCGCTGCTGATCGAGAGCGAGCCGGCCGGCCCGGTCGTCGACCCCTGGGACGTCCCCGACGGCTGGCGGCTGGGCGAGCCCGCCTGGACCGTCCGGCGGCTGCAGGCCGCCGGGGGCGACCCGGTCGAGGTGCGCCTGCGCGGGCGGTCCTCGGCGGCGGAAGTGCGCGTCGGGGACGGCGAGCCCGTGGCGGCCCGGGCGTTCAGGGACGGCGGCCGGCTCGCCGTGACCCTGGACGGCCTGACGATGTCCTACGTCCTGCAGCACGAGGGCGGCACGGTGTGGTTGGCCGCCGACGGGCACGTGACGGCTCTGCGCGAGCACGAGCGGCTGTCATCGGCGGCGGGTGCGGCGTCCGGCGACGGTGTGGTCACCGCGCCGATGCCCGGAACGGTGACCGTGGTGCAGGCCGCGGTGGGCGACGAGGTGGCCGCGGGGACCCCGCTGCTGGTCGTCGAGGCCATGAAGATGGAGCACGTGCTGACCGCCCCGATCGCGGGAACGGTCGCCGAGCTCGGTGTGACGGCCGGCCAGACGGTCGCGCTGGACGAGCGGCTGGCCCTGGTGACCCCGGTGGCGGCCGCACCCGATCGACAGGAGCTGTGACCCAGATGCTGGACTACCGGCTCGCCGCCGAGACCGAGGCCCTTCGCAAGACCGTCCGGGAGTTCGCCCAGGAGGTCATCGCCCCGCAGATCGGGGAGTTCTACGAGCGCGACGAGTTCCCGACGCACATCGTCCGGCAGATGGGCGAGCTCGGGCTGTTCGGGCTGCCGTTCCCCGAGGAGTACGGCGGTGCGGGCGGTACCTACTTCGACCTGTGCGTGGCGCTCGAGGAGCTGGCCCGGGTGGACAGCTCGATGGCCATCACCGTGGAGGCCGGCGTCTCGCTCGGGGCCATGCCGATCCACCGCTTCGGCACCGAGGAGCAGAAGCAGGAGTGGCTGCCGCGGCTGTGCTCCGGTGAGGCGCTGGGGGCCTTCGGGCTCACCGAGCCCGGCGGTGGCTCGGACGCCGGGGCGACCCGCACGACCGCGCGGCTGGAGGACGGCCACTGGGTGATCAACGGGTCGAAGGCGTTCATCACCAACGCGGGCACCGATCTCACCGCACTGGTCACCGTCACCGCCGTCACCGGCACGCGACCGGACGGCGGCAAGGAGATCTCGGCGATCATCGTGCCGTCGGGGACGCCGGGGTTCGTCGTCGGCCAGCGGTACTCGAAGGTCGGCTGGAACGCCTCGGACACCCGCGAGCTGTCGTTCACCGACGTCCGCGTGCCGGAGGAGAACCTGGTGGGGGAGCGGGGGCGCGGCTACGCGCAGTTCCTCTCGATCCTCGACGAGGGCCGGATCGCGATCTCCGCGCTGTCGGTGGGCCTGGCGCAGGGCTGCGTCGACGAGTCGGTGAAGTACGCGGCGCAGCGGGAGGCGTTCGGGCAGCCGATCGGCCGCAACCAGGCGATCCAGTTCATGATCGCCGACATGGAGGTGCGGGCGTCGACCGCGCGTCTGGCCTACTACCGGGCGGCCGAGAAGATGCTGCGGGGCGAGCCCTTCAAGCGGGAGGCCTCGATCGCCAAGCTGTACAGCTCCGAGGTGGCGATGGACAACGCCCGGTACGCGACCCAGGTCCACGGCGGGTACGGGTTCATGAACGAGTTCCCGGTGGGCCGGTTCTACCGCGACGCGAAGATCCTCGAGATCGGCGAGGGCACCAGCGAGGTGCAGCGCATGCTCATCGCGAGGGATCTGGGCGTCGGCTGAGCCCGCCGTGGTCGCGCCCGTGCAGCAGTCGCCGCCGCGGGACGGCCACCTCCGGGCGCGACCGGGCCCGCCCGTTTGGCAGGGTGGCTCCGGTGGACGCGTCGCTCCTGGTCGTCGGCGGGGTCGTCGTCCTCGGCGCCAGCGTCCTGGGCGGGGTCACCGGGTTCGGCTTCTCCCTGGTGTGCGCGCCGCTGCTGCTGCTCGCCGGCTTCCCTCTGGCCGACGTGGTGGTCGTCAACCTGACCATCTCCGGCACCACGCGGGTGGCCACGGTGATCCGGCTGCGGCACTTCGTCAACCGCCGCCGGGCGGTCTGGCTGGTGGCCGGTTGCGTGCCCGGTCTGCTGGTGGGTTTCCTCGTGCGGGACGCCGTCGACGACGCCGTCCTCAAGGTGGGTGCCGGTGGGATCGCCGTCCTGGTCGCCGCCTACCTGCTGTTCCGCCCGCCGACGCCGCGCGAGGGCGATGCCGGCCCGCCGCCGCGGTTGCAGTCGGGCGTGGCGGGCGTGCTCGGTGGCTTCCTCGGCATCACGACGTCGCTGAACGGCCCGCCGCCGGTGATCCTCCTGTCCCGGCAGCGGGCGGAGCAGCGTGAGTTCGTCGCCGACATGGCGGTGTACCTGATCGTCGGGAACGGACTGGCGCTGCTGCTGATCCAGCTCGGCGGCGGACTGGCGCTCGACCGGCTCGGGCTGCTCCTGGCGTGCTGGCTGCCCGTCGCCCTGGCCGGCAACGCCATCGGACTGGCCTACGGCTCGCGGCTGCCCGCCGACCTCTTCCGCCTCCTGACCCTCGGCCTCGTGGTGATCGCCGGGCTCGCGACGGTCGTCACCACGCTCAGCGGCCGCTGACCTGCTCGGGCTGCCGGGCGTTCCACGTGCGCACCGACTCCCAGACCGGCCAGCCGAGCAACCAGATGACGAGGACGACGCCCAGCTTCGGGAGCAGCCCGAGGAGCGGGCCGTCGTCGACACCCGGCGCAGTCGCCAGCGCCAGCCCGGCCAGGACGGCGGCGGCGAGCGCGGTTCCGACCACGGCCAGCCCGAAGTCGCGCCACTCCTTCTGGGCGCGGGCGACCGTACCGGAGGGCGGGGGACCCTGGGGGGCGGGTCCGCCGGCGAATCGGTGAGCGACCCGGACGTCCGCCCAGCGCACCAGGTCGTGCCCGAAGGCCACGGAGAACCCCAGGTAGAGCGCGGCCAACCCGTGCGTCACGTCCGGCTCGGCTCCGGATCGCAGGTCCACCGCGGTGAGCACCAGCAGCACGAGGTCGACCAGCGGCACGGCCAGCAGCAGGGCGCCGCCCAGGCGCCGGCGGCGGAACCCGTAACGCGCCAGCAGGCCGGCGGCGAGCACGACCCAGAAGCCGATCTCGCACGCCACGATCGCGATCAGCATGCGCCTCCGTTCCAACACAGTCGTATCGGAACGTAGCAGCACAATCGTGCTAGAACCGGCCCATGCCACGGGATGTCGACCATGCGGCACGCCGGCGCGCGCTGGCCGAGGCGCTGTGGCGGGTCGTCCGCCGCGAGGGCATCCACCGCATCTCGGTGCGGACCGTCGCCGCCGAGGCGGGCACCAGCCCGGGCGCCCTGCGCCACTACTTCACGACTCAGGACGACCTCGCGGCCTTCGCGCTGCAGGCGGTGGTGGACCGCGTGCGAGCCCGGCTGACCGAACGGCTGCCCGCTCTCCAGGGCCGTGACGCGGCCGTCTACCTCCTCGAGCAGTTGCTGCCCCTGGACGACGAACGGCGCGACGAGACCGCCGTCTACCTCGGGTTCCTGGGGAGGCCGCACGGCGAGGACCGGCTGCGCGAGATCCGTGGGATGGCCGAGAGCAGCAGCCGGGAAGCCGTCACCGTGGCGCTGCGGATGCTGGCGGAGGCCGGCTGCCTGCACCCGGGGCGCGACGTCGAGGCCGAGGTCGACCGCCTGTACGCCATGGTCGACGGGCTGGCACTGCACGGCACTCTCTGGCCCGAGCGGTTCCCGGCCGAGCACCTCCGGGGCGTGCTGCACTCACACCTCAGGTCGCTGGCGGAGACCTGAGCGGCCGACGACGACGTCCTGCCGTCCACCGGGACCGGATGCTGATGACCCGCGCCGACGGTCAGCCGGCCGACACCGGTGGCTCGGCCGGCCTGCCGTCCGCGAGCCCGCGCGCCCAGACGCGTCCTGGCCTCCTCGTCGTCGTGCACCCTGGGCCCGGGGTGGACAGTTGCACGCGGCCGGCCGGAGGAATGCGATGACGCAGCCGCGGACGGGTGGTCGGGGAGAGCCCGGTGTGCTGCCCGGTTCCCGCGCCCGCACGCTCCGGCGCCTGGTCGTCCTCGTGCTGGGCGCGTTCGTCCTCGTGCTGGCACTGCTCCTGGGGCTGGGGCTGCTGGTCACCCGAGTGCTGGTGGGCACGTCGTTGCATCGTCAGGAGATCGAGTTCACCCGCACCGTCGTGGAGCTGCGCACCCCCCTCTGGGACCAGGTGACCCAGTACGGTTCGGTGCTCGGGGCGACCGGCACCGTGGTCGTGCTGACCGCGCTGGGATGCGTCCTGCTCGCCTGGCGTGGGCACGGCCCACGGCTCCCGACCTTCCTGGCCGTGGCGGTCGCCGGCCAGACCGCTCTGTTCCTGCTCGCGTCCTCGGTCGTCGACCGGCTGCGGCCGGCGGTTCCTCAGCTGGACGCGGCGCCACCGACGTCGAGCTTCCCGTCGGGGCACACGGCGGCGACGATCGCCTTGGCGTGCGGCCTGGCACTCGGTCTGGCGCGAACCCGACCCGGCCATCGGCTCCGCATCCTCATCTGGGTCGTCGCCGTGACGTGGCCGCTCCTCGTGCTGTTCAGCCGGCTCTACCGCGGGATGCACTGGCCCACCGACGTCGCCGCCAGCGTGATCTACACGGTGATCTGGCTGCTCCTCCTGCGCGCCATCCTGCTGCCGCGGATCAGGCGGTGACGTCGACGAGCACCTTGCCGACGACGCCGTCCTGCACGGCCTGGTGCGCCTGCCCGGTCTGCTCCAGCGGGAAGACGTGCAGCGGCAGCCCCGCCTCCCGGCCGACGCGGATCGCGCCGTCCAGGACGGCGGCGTTGACGTCCTCGACGCCGATCTCCTTGGCCCGCGCGGGCTCGGTGTAGACGAGCACGAACTGCCAGCGCGCGTTGGGCGTCATCTGCAGCCGGACCGGGACGGTCACCTCCGCCCCGCCGTCGTCGGCGTACATGGCGACCGCACCGTGCATGCCGATCAGCTGCGCGTCGGCTCCGGCGTTCACCGCCGCGGACACCTCGACGATCGCGTCGACGCCCTTCGGCGCGATCTTGCGGACCTCGGCGACGACGTCCTGCTGCCGGTAGTCCACGACGTGGTCGGCGCCGGCCGCGGCGGCCAGCTGCGCCTTCTCCGGACTGCTCACGGTGGCGATGACCGTCGCGTCGGCCCATCGGGCGAGCTGGATCGCCGCGTTGCCGACGGCGCCCGCCCCGCCCTGCACGAGGACCGTGCGCCCGTCGAGCGTGCCCGGCCCGAGGCGGTCGGGCAGCGACTCCGCGACGGTGAGACAGCGGTGCGCGGTCAGGAACGGGATCCCGAGCGCAGCCCCGAGCTCGAAGGACGGCTCCGGGCCCAGCAGCACGGTCTGCCGCGCCGGTACGACGGTGTACTCGGCGGCGGTGCCCCAGGAACGCTGCCAGGCCGCCTCCCACATCCAGACCCGCTCGCCGACGAGGACGGGGTCCACGCCCTGGCCGACGGCGTCGACGGTGCCGGCGCCGTCCTGGTTCGGGACCTGCCCCTCGGGCCCGGGCTGCGCGCGGGTGCGCGACTTCCAGTCGGTGGGGTTGACGCCGGAGAAGGCGACGCGGACGCGCACCTCGCCGGGACCGGGCTCGGGGACCGGGCGGTCGGTCAGCTGCAGGACGTCGGGACCGCCGGGCCGGGTGTAGGTGATGGCTCGCACCGCGGCCCCCTACCCGTGACGTGCGGGCTGACGCGCCCGTCGTCAGCCCGGCGGCGCGTCCTCGTCGGCCGGCCACCCGGGTACTGGCAGCCCGGCGAGCGCGCACAGGCGCTCGACGGTCTGCTCCACGACCTCGTCCTGGGGTGGCGCACCGTCGGGGGAGGCCATCAGTCGCCGGACGTCGTCGGGATCCACCTCGGTGCCCACGGCGTCCCGCACCCAGCGGGCGAACCCTTCGGCCTCCGCCCGGGTGTCGACGGGGTCGCCGGCGTCGGGTTCCTCGAAGTAGATCCGCGGCTCGTAACCGAGGAAGAAGCGACCGCCGCCGGCGTCGGCCGCCCGGTAGTCGACCGTGGCGATGTGGCTGTCGTGGACGTCGACGATCAGGAACGGAACGGCCGTCGGGCCGGCCGCCCTCCACCGGCCGTCGCTGTACGAGAGCTTTCCGAAGTACCCCACTGGCGGAGGCTAGCGACCGGAGAGGCCGGCCCCGCGAACCAGTAGGCTCCGCGACCACCCGCCGTCCGAGGGGCTGTCCGTGAGCGTCGAGTTCCTGCTGACCACGCTCGTCGTCGTGGCGACGCCCGGGACCGGCGTTCTCTACACGTTGGCGGCCGGCCTGGCCCGGGGAGCGCGGGCGAGCGTGGTCGCCGCCGTGGGGTGCACGCTCGGGATCGTGCCGCACATGGTGGCGGCGATCACGGGCCTGGCCGCGCTGCTGCACACCAGCGCGGTGGCCTTCCAGGTGCTCAAGTACGCGGGCGTGGCCTACCTGATCTACATGGCGTGGAGCACCCTGAGGGACAGAGGCGCGCTCGCCGTCGAGGAGGAGGCGGCGCCGCGGTCGCCCGGACGGGTGATCCTCTCCGGCGTCCTCATCAACATCCTCAACCCCAAGCTCACGATCTTCTTCTTCGCCTTCCTGCCGCAGTTCGTCCCGGCCGGGCAGCCGGACGCACTGGGTCGGATGCTCCTGCTGAGCGGGGTCTTCATGGTGCCGACCCTCGTCGTCTTCGTGGGCTACGGGCTCTGCGCCGCGGCAGTCCGCACCCGGGTCCTCGTCCGGCCGAGGGTCATGGACTGGTTCCGGCGGGTCCTCGCCGGCGCGTTCGTGGCGCTGAGCGCGCGGCTGGCGCTGGCCGACCGCTGAGCCGGCTCAGCGCCGGACGTGGATCTCGAGACGGCGGCCCAGAGTGGGTCGCAGCTCGTGGCCGACCCCCGGAACAGAACGGCAGGTGGGGCGTGGACCGCGCCGGACGCGGGCACTACCGCCGTCGACCGTCCGGCTGACCCTCGGAGGCGCTCGTGACCGCCCGGGAACCGCAGGAGATGGCCCAGGTCGCCGCCGAGACCGGGGCGAAGAAGACCCGTCGCACCTGGGACCGGGTGCTGGTCAGCGCCTTCCTGGCCGGCGCCTACATCTCCTTCGGCGCGCTGGTCGCCATCACCGTGTCCTCGGGGCTGGACCCCTCCACCTGGGGAACGCTGCCGACCCTGTTCATGGGGGCCGCCTTCACCCTCGGGCTGGTGCTGGTGCTCATCGCCGGCTCGGACCTGGGCACCGGCAACATGATGCTGGTCCCGCTCGGCGCCATGCGCGGCAAGATCGATCTCGGCGACGTCGCCAAGAACCTGACGCTCGTGCTCCTGGGCAACCTCGTCGGCGCGCTGCTCGTCGCCTTCTTCCTCGCGGTGCAGACCGGCGTCATCGGTGACCCCGACGCGACCGGGAGCAGCGGGCTCACCCACGACCGGCTGGCCGAGATCGCGACCGGCAAGGCCACCGGCCACACCGCCTGGGAGACGTTCCTGCGCGGCGTCGGCTGCAACTGGCTGGTGTGCCTGGCGGTGTGGATGTCGCTGGCCGCCACCTCGGTGGGCGGCAAGATCCTCGCCATCTTCTTCCCGATCATGGCCTTCGTGGCGATGGGCTTCGACCACGTGGTGGCCAACATGTTCTTCATCCCGGCCGCGATCTGGGCCGGGGTGCCCGACGTCGGCTGGGACGACGCCCTGTGGAACTGGGCGCTCGCCGGCGCCGGGAACCTCGTCGGCGCGGTCGTCTTCGTGGCGACGAGCTACTGGTACCTGTTCCTCAGGGACCAGCCGGACGAGGCCACCGCCGGGAAGGAGCCCGCGGAGCGGGCCTGACCGTCAGGGTGCGGTGGCCACGGGGGTGTCGGGGGTGGCGCGGGTCGGCAGCTCGGCCTGCACCCGCCGCCAGTGGTAGAGGTACAGCGGGCCGGCGATGAGCAGCGTCGTGCCCGAACCGACCAGGCCCAGGACCTCGTTGCGCCGCTGCGAGTCGCGGGCGATCTCCTCCTGGCGCCGCAGCTCCTCCTCGCTGATCTGCTGGCCGTTCTCGTCGGCCGGCGCGGGATAGCCGTAGTAGCCGTAGTAGCCCGGGTCCGGGTACGCGAGACCGACGGCGCTGCGGACCAGCTGGACGGCGGCGAAGATGCTGACCACCAGCGTGATCAGGCAGACGAAGTACAGGTACACGTTCCGCAACGTCAGGCGGTCCTGCGCGGTCACTCCGGCTCCTCTCCGAGACCGGCGTCTCGCCGGTGGCGGCATCCTGCCGGACTCCGGCGCACCACCAGGGCAAAGCTGCGAAAGCGTTACGTCCCGCCGGATACGAACGTGAGCGCCGGCGCGCCGTTCCAGGGCCGGAGAGGGGTCCCCGGTCCGCAGAGCCGGTGCCGCCCTCAGGACGGCGTGATGGACA
This sequence comes from Blastococcus deserti, assembly GCF_042682525.1. NCBI lineage: Bacteria > Bacillati > Actinomycetota > Actinomycetes > Geodermatophilales > Geodermatophilaceae > Blastococcus > Blastococcus deserti. The sequence continues at coordinate 267,635 of NZ_JBHUHP010000016.1, read as the reverse complement.
GGGTGAGCCGGCGGCGGCCTTCCTCGGAGCGGGCGGTGGCGATGCGCTCGGCGGACGGCGCGCCGTACTCGGTGGTCCGCTGGCGGGCGGGCCGGCCGATGGCGGCGGCGATCTGCTCCAGCTGCGCGATGGTCTTCAGCGAGCCGTTCTCGCTGCCGGCCATCCGGCTGATCGTCTCCTCCATCAGCGTGCCGCCGAGGTCGTTGGCCCCGCCCTGCAGCACCGCCTGGGTCCCGGCGTCGCCGAGCTTCACCCACGACGTCTGGATGTTGGGGATGCGCCCGTGCAGCAGCAGCCGCGCGACGGCGTGCACCGCCCGGTTCTCCCGCACCGTCGGGCCCGGCCGCGCCACGCCGGCGAGGTAGATCGGCGAGTTGTGGTGCACGAAGGGCAGCAGCACGAACTCGGTGAAGCCGCCGGTCTCGTCCTGCAGCGCGGCCAGAGTGCGCAGGTGCGCGACCCAGTGCGCGGGGGTGTCGACGTGGCCGTACATCATCGTCGAGGTCGTCGGCAGGCCGATCTCGTGCGCGGTGCGGACGATCTCCAGCCAGGTGGCCGTGGGCAGCTTGCCCTTGGTCAGCACCCAGCGGACGTCGTCGTCGAGGATCTCCGCCGCCGTTCCCGGCACCGAGTCCAGCCCGGCCTCCTTCGCGGCGGTCAGGAAGTCGCGGAACGACAGCCCGGTGCGGGCCGAGCCGTTGACGATCTCCATGGGCGAGAAGGCGTGCAGGTGGATGCCCGGCTGCCGGCGCTTCACCTCCCGGGCGAGGTCGAGGTAGGCGGTGCCGGGCAGGTCGGGGTGGATGCCGCCCTGCATGCAGATCTCGGTCGCCCCGGCGGCCCAGGCCTCGTCGACGCGGTCGCCGACCTGCTCCATCGACAGCGTGTAGGCGTCGGCGTCCGTGCGCCGCTGGGCGAACGCGCAGAACCGGCAGCCGGTGTAGCAGACGTTGGTGAAGTTGATGTTCCGGTTCACGACGTAGGTGACGTCGTCGCCGGTGACGTCGGCGCGGACGGCATCAGCGAGCGCTGTCAGAGCTTCCAGATCCGTGCCGTCGGCGCCCAGCAGCGCCAGGTACTCGGCGTCGGTCAGCCCCGCCGGGTCCTGCTCGGCGTGCAGCAGCGCCGCGAGCACCTCCCGGTCGCCGGCGGCCAGCGCGGTGGAGTGCCCGTCGCGGGCCGACGTCGTCCGGTCGCGCAGCTCCGACCAGTCGCCGTAGACGGCGTCGAAGTCGCTGCGCCGGTCGCTGGTGCGGCCCACCGTGTCGACCTCGACGTGCAGGTCCACCCGGCCCGAGGCCGACCACGCCTCGTCCGGCTCCTGCCAGGGCAGCCCGGCCGGGATCCGGCCCTCGACGGCCAGCCCGTCGGGCCCGGCCAGCGCGGTGACGTGCGGCCGCACCCGCGGGTCGAGCCACGGCTCGGGCGCCAGCACGTACGGCGGCTGGGCGGCCAGCCGTTCGCGCAGCTCGAAGCCCGCGTAATCGGTGAGCTTGGCCAGTTCCTCCAGGTTCGGCCACGGCCGCTCGGGGTTCACGTGGTCCGGGGTCAGCGGCGAGACCCCGCCCCAGTCGTCGACCCCGGCCCGCAGCAGCAGGCCGAGCTCGGTGGAGTCCGACAGGTTCGGCGGTGCCTGGACGCGTGCCTTCGGTCCGAGAAGCAGCCGGCTGACGGCGACCGCGGCCACGTACTCCTGCAGCTCCAGGTCGTCGTGCGCCTGCATCGCGGTCCGGGGCTTGGCGCGGAAGTTCTGGACGATGACCTCCTGCACGTGCCCGTGCCGCTGAGCCGACGCGCGGATCTGCAGGATCGCGTCCACCCGCTCGGCGTAGTCCTCCCCGATGCCCAGCAGCACGCCGGTGGTGAAGGGGACGGCGGAGCGGCCGGCGTCCTCCAGCACCCGCAGCCGGACGGCGGGCTCCTTGTCCGGCGAGCCGAAGTGCGGGCCGCCGGGTTGCGCCCACAGCCGCGTCGCCGTCGTCTCGAGCATCATGCCCATCGAGGCGGAGACCGGCTTGAGCCGCTGGATCTCCTCCCAGCTCAGCACGCCGGGATTGAGGTGGGGGAGCAGCCCCGTCTCCTCCAGCACCCGGATCGCCATCGCGCGCAGATAGGCCAGCGTGGAGTCGAAGCCGTGCGCGTGCAGCCACTCGGCGGCGACCGGCCAGCGGGTCTCGGGGCGGTCGCCGAGGGTGAACAGCGCCTCCTTGCAGCCCATCGCGGCGCCGGCGCGGGCGATCTCGAGCACCTCGTCGGGGGAGAGGTACGGCGCCCTGCCCTGGGCGCGCAGCCGACCGGGCGTCGTCACGAACGTGCAGTAGTGGCAGCGGTCGCGGCACAGGTGGGTGAGCGGGATGAAGACCTTGCGGCTGTAGGTGACCACCCCCGGCCGCCCGGCCGAGGCCAGCCCGGCGTCGCGCACGCGGGATGCGGCGGTCAGGAGCCGGTCGAGCGGCTCGCCCCCACCGAGGCCGCGCGCGTGCAGCAGTGTCTCGGCCTCGACCGGGTCGAGGGTCATCCCGCGCTCGGCGCGGGTGAGGGCACGACGCAGCGCGGACGAGGACGGGGCAGGCAGGACGTCCATGGCGGAAACGACGCTAGTCCAAGGACGACCGAGCGCCCGACGAGTGTGCGCAGATCGGGGTCATCGCGCCCGGATGGCCCCGATCCGCGCACACTGGCGCGGCCGGAGCCTTCAGATGTCCCGGCGCTGGAAGGAGAGGGCGGTCAGCCCCCAGACCACGGCGATCCAGAGCACGGCCCACGCCAGGTAGGCGGGCGCCAGCGGGCCCTCGCTCAGGAACGGGAAGCCGCCCTCACCGGGCCCCATCTGGGCGAGAGCGAACGGATCCTGGAAGGCGTTCATCGCGCCGCGCCACAGGCCGTCGGTGGGCAGGACGATGCGCGACACGGTGCCCACGCGCTCGACGCCCTCGTTGCCCAGGGCCCCGCCGATCCCGCCGACCACGCCGGCGACCCAGGTCGCCCCGAAGAGGCCGACGGCGATGATGCCCGACGCCATGGGCGAGACGACGCTGGAGAGCAGGAGGGCCAGGGTCAGCAGCACGACGGTCTGGGCGGCGAGCAGCGCCAGCCCCCCGGCGGGCGCTGGAGGCCAGTAGCCGACCGTCGCGCGGACGACGAGGATCTGGGCGAGGCCGGCCAGGACCACGTAGCCGGAGCCGAAGGCCACCAGGCCCAGCCACTTGCCGAGCAGCACGGCCGAGCGGCGGACCGGGCGGGCGAGGATCGCCAGTGCCTGCCCCGACTCCACCTCACCGGCCAGCGTGGGCCCGGCGAGGAATGCCGTGCCGATCGCGGCGATGAGGCTGAACCCGAACATGATCAGGTTCAGCAGCACCGATGCCACGAGGCGGGCCTCGCCGCTGGTCATGGTGCCCAGCTCGGTGTCCAGGCCGATCAGCTTCGAGAAGCCCCAGCCGCTGAGCGCGAGCAGCCCGACGGTCAGGATCAGCAACGCCCAGACCACCCGCCGCCGGAACGCCTCGCGCAGGGTCAGCCCTGCCACGGTCAGCGCGGTCACCGGGCCGGCTCCTCGACGCTCCCGGTGGCGGGCTCCTCGTGGCGGAGGATGCCGAGCAGCCGTTCCTCGAGGCTGATCCGCACCGGTTCGACGGCGTGCACGCGGACGCCGAGGCCGACGAGGTCGCGCACCAGGTCGGGCACGGTCACGCCGTCGTCCTCGGACGCCAGGGCGACGGTGAACCAGTCGCCGCTGCGCGCCAGCGAGCCGGCCGCCCGCAGCCGGTCCTCGGCCCGGCCGTCCACGCCGGCCAGCCGCAGCCGCACCTCGCGCTGCCCGAGCAGCTCCGCCAGGGTGCCCGACGCGGCCACCCGGCCCTGGTCGAGGATCACCACGCGGTCGCACACCCGTTCCACCTCGCCGATCAGGTGCGAGTTGAGGAGCACGGCGACGCCCCGGGACTTCAGCGAGAGCACGAGGTCGCGGACGTCGACCCGCCCGATGGGGTCGAGCGCGCTGGTGGGCTCGTCGAGGACGACGAGCTCGGGACGGGCGACCAGCGCGACGGCGAGCCCCAGCCGCTGCTGCATGCCCTTGGAGAACCCCCCGACCCGATCGCCCGCCCGGTCCGCGAGGCCGACCAGCGCCAGGCACTCCCGCCGCTCGTCGGCGGGGACGGCGGCCCGGGCCAGCCGGACGTGCAGGTCGAGCACCTCCGTCGGGGTCAGCCACGGCTGGTAGCGGAACAGCTCGGGCAGGTAGCCGACGGCGCTGCGGGAGCGGGGGTCGGACGAGCGCCGCCCGAGCAGCAGGACCTCACCGGCGTCGGGCCGCACCAGGCCGAGCAGCATCTTGATGACGCTGGTCTTGCCGGCGCCGTTGGGTCCGAGCAGGCCGAGCACCTCGCCGCGGCCGACCGTGAAGGAGACGTCGTCGACGGCGGTGCGGCGGCCGTACCGCTTGCGCAGCCCGGAGCACCAGACCGCCGGGGACGGCGGCAGGCCGGCGAGCGTGGCGGCCGCGGACGTGGCAGCGGTGTCGGAGGTCATCCCGCGGACCGTAGCGGCGTCAGCGGAGGTCACGGGCGACCGACAGGAGCTCGTCGGCGCTCAGCGACCCGGCCACGCCGGTCATCACGCCGTCCTCGACCCAGACCACCCCGGCGAAGAGCCCGTTGCGGGAGGTGAGCACGGTCGCCTCCGCGCCGTCCACGTCCGCCGTGGAGCTGGTCACCATCTCCGCCGGGACGGGCAGAGGCAGCACTCCGCGCTCGTCCGACAGCTGCTCCAGCTGGTCGGCGAGGCTCGGGGGCAGGCCCGGGAGGGACAGCAGGTAGTCGCGGACCGTCTCGAACGGCACCCCGGAGGAGTACACCTTGGGCGCGCCCACCCGTGCGACGACGAGCGTCGGCACGCCGGTCGGCTGCGACCAGATCGCCGCCACGCCCGGCCCGGCCTCGAGCCGCAGCTGGCTGCCGTCGAGCCCGGCGGGCGGCGCTGGCGGCACCTCACCCTCGGCGGCCGCGGCCTGGGCGGCCTTCGCGGCCGAGAAGGTGAACGTGGCACCCACGACGCCCGCGACCTGGTAGGCCGGGTCGCCGCTGACGCCCTCGGGCAGCTCGGCGACCTCGGGGACGTCGAGGCCGGAACGCTCGCGCGCGGTCTCGGCGTCGGCCACCTGCTCGGGGTTCGGCTCCTGGGTGATCTGCAGGTCGCCGTAGGCGGAGAGGTCGGGTAGCCGGACCAGCTCGGTGGAGGTCACCTCGACCGGGTCGACCCGCTCGGTCCGGAAGATCGGCAGCCAGTCGTTGGCCGCCGCCACGCCGGCACCCGTCACCAGCACCACGGCGCTGAGCGCGGCGACCACGGGCCGTCGCACCGTCGTCCGCCACCGCCCGCGCGCGGGCGAGGGCGCCGGGCGGAACACTGCCGTGCTCGCCGGCGGAGCCGCGGCGGTCGCCGTGAGCCGGGCCCAGGCCGCGTCCGGGTCGACGGTCGCGGTGCCCGACGGCGCGAGCGCGGAGCCCACGAGCCGCGCGTCGGCGCGGACGGTGTCCAGCGCGCGCAGGCAGGTGGGGCAGCCGGCGACGTGGGTGCGGTCGTCGTCGGTCACGCCGGCCGGCTCGTCGACCAGGCGGCGCAGCACGCCCTCACTCGGGTGACGCATGGCGGTTCAGCTCCTTGAGCAGGACGGATTCGGCGCGGCGCACGGTGGTGCCCACGCTCCCTGGGGACATGTCGAGTGCGGCGGCGACCTCGGCGTAGGAGAGGCCGCTGTGCCGGAGCACCAGCGCGGCCGCCTGCTTGTGCGGCAGCCGGCCGAGCGCTGCCCGCACGGCGCTGCGCTCCTCGCGGGTGATCACGAGCTCGGCGACGTCAGGAGCGACGGTCGGGCCGTCTCCGGCCACCTCCTCCCGGGCGCTGCGACGGCGGCCCGAGCGGAGCACGTTGAGGGCGGTGTGGGTAGCTGCGACGGTGAGCCAGCCGCCGGCCTCGTCGGCCGGGACCGAGGAGCGGCCGAAGGAGAGGAAGACCTCCTGGGCGACGTCCTCGGCCTGGTCTCGGGAGCCGAGCACGCGGGCGGCGACGGCGACGACCCGCGCGTAGTTGCCGCGGAAGACCTCCTCGAGGTCGGTCCGGACGTCGACCCGTCCCCGTGACATGCCCACGCCCCGTTCAGTCCGGGGCCGGGCCGCGTCGCGCAACCCGGCCAGGGGGAGTGCGGTGGCCGCCGGCCGTACGAGTTCCACGACTGGTGAGCACCGCCGACGGTCCGGATGTGACAGCGGTGGGCGGTTCTCCCGCACCGCTCACGGCCGGGTGAGGGGGGAGCCGGACTCGTCGACGTACCGGCCCCGGAGGCGCAGCAGCGGGCGGGCGTCCGGGTTGAGCACCGGCACGTCCTCCACGGCGAGCAGCGCCAGGACGTGGTCACCGGCCTCCACGAGGCGCTCCAGGCGGCAGTCCAGGGCGGCGAGGCCGTCGTCGAGCACGATCCCGCCGCTGCCGGACGCCCGCGACCAGGGCACCGACTCCAGCAGGTGCCGGGCGCTGGGCCGCCCGGCGGAGGAGAACCGCGACGCGACGATGCCGTGCGGGGCGGCCAGCACGGTCAGCGCGCAGGAGCCGACGTCCCCGAGCACCTCCGCGGGGTATCCCTCGGCGCTCAGCCCGACGGCGACCAGCGGGGGAGCGGCCGACACGCTCATCACCGAGCTGACCGTCGTCCCGACGTCGTCGATGTCGTCCCGCACGGTCAGCAGGCACACCCCCGCGGCGTACTGACCCAGGGCGGCGGCGAACTCGGTGGCGTCGACCGGCATGGCGGCCAGTCGACCACATCGACACTATGAGCCAGTGGATCAGACCTACGACGTCGTGGTGCTGGGCGCGGGATCGACCGGGGAGAACGTCGCCGACACCGTCGTCCGGGGCGGCCTGACCGCGGTCCTGGTCGAGGACGAACTGGTCGGCGGTGAGTGCTCCTACTGGGCGTGCATGCCGAGCAAGGCGCTGCTGCGCGGCACCGAGGTGCTCGCCGAGGCCCGCGCGGTCGACGGGGCCCGGCAGGCCGTCACCGGGGAGCAGGACGTCGCGGCCACCCTCGCCCGCCGCGACTCGTTCACGTCGAACTGGGACGACGCCGGGCAGGTGGAGTGGGTCCGCGGCGCCGGCATCGACCTGGTCCGCGGCAGGGGCCGGCTGGCCGGCGAGCGCGCGGTCGTGGTCACCGGTCCCGACGGGGCCGAGACCCGGCTCATCGCCCGGCACGCCGTGGCCGTGTGCACCGGGTCGACGGCGGCCATGCCCCCGATCGACGGTCTCGCCCAGGTGCAGGCGTGGTCCCCGCGCGAGGCGACCAGTGCCAAGGAGACGCCCCGGCGGCTGCTGATCCTCGGTGGCGGCTACGTCGGCTGCGAGATGGCGACCGCCTGGCAGGCACTCGGCTCCCGGGTGACGCTGCTGCAGCGCGACGACCGGCTGCTGCCGAAGGCCGAGCCGGCCGCCGGCAAGGCGGTGACGGCCGCCCTCCGGGCCGGCGGCGTCGACGTGCGCCTCGACACCGACGTCACGTCCGCGCGGCGGCAGGGCGACGAGGTGGTGCTGACGGTGACGTCGGAGGGCGGTCGACAGGAGGAGGTGCGCGGCGACGAGCTCCTCGTGGCCGTCGGCCGCGCCGCTCGCACGCGGGACATCGGGCTGGACACGGTGGGCCTCGCCCCCGGCGACCCCCTCCAGGTGGACGACACGCTGCAGGTGAGGGACCGCCCCTGGCTCTACGGCGTCGGGGACGTCAACGGACGCCGCCAGCTCACGCACATGGGCAAGTACCAGGCGCGCCAGGCCGGCGCGGCGATCGTGGGGCGCGCCCGCGGCGAGGACGTCGACACCTCCGACTGGTCGCCGTTCGTGGCCACCGCCGACCGGTACGCGACCCCGTCGGTGGTGTTCACCATCCCGCAGGTCGCCAGTGTGGGCCGCACCTCGGCCGACGCGGAGGACGCGGGCCTGCCCCACCGGGTCGTGGAGATCCCGCTGAAGGTCGCTGGATCGTCGCTGTTCGCCGACGACTACGAGGGAACGGCGATCGCCGTCGTCGACACCGAGCGGGAGGTGCTGCTGGGCGTGACCTTCGTCGGCCCCGCGGTCGCCGAGCTCCTCCAGGCCGCCACCATGGCCGTCGTCGGCGAGGTGCCCATCGCCCGGCTGTGGCACGCCGTGCCGGCCTATCCGACGGTCAGCGAGATCTGGCTGCGGCTCCTGGAGGCCTACCGCGGCTGACCGGCTCCCTGCCCGTAGGCCTTCGGGACGTGCGACGTCAGGGCAGCGGGAACGGAGCGTCGTCGGGGGGCGGCAGGGCGCCCTCCGACGTCGCCGTGACCTCCATCGTCCGGAACCGGGCCACCCCGCGGAACAGCGAGAGGCATGCGGTGTCGGCGGCGTCCGGGCCCGAGCAGATGCGCACCAGGGAGCGGGTCGGAGCCGGCCGTGTCGCGTCGACCACGCACCAGGTGCCGTCGACGTCGGCCTCGACCACCGCGTGGAAGTCCATGGGCGGGAGCCCGGGCGCGTACACGGCGACGAGCCGGGCGGATCTCCAGCACCCGCAGCAGCGTCACCGTCAGGTGCGCGTAGTCGCGGCGCACGCCCCGGCCGGCGAGCAGGGTGCCGACGTGCTGCTCGCGACGGGGGTGGACACCCGGCAGGCGCCGATCCTGCGGCGGGTCCGCGGCAAGGTGGTCGTGCTCAACGCCCACATCTGGTCGATCGCCGCCCGTTCCGGCGCCGCCGTCCTGGACCAGTGGGGCGCGGACTGGATCCAGGACCGGCGGATGTGGGACGCCGACCGCATCCACCTGACCGGCCAGGGCCACCGGCGGATCGCCCTGGCCGCGGCCGCCGCGCTCGGCCTCCCCGGGACCGACGGCGACGGCTGGCGCACCCCGCTACCGCCGGCCACCTCACGAGCGTTCCGGGTGGCCGTCGCGGAGGAGGCGGCGTGGGTGCGCGGCTTCGTCGCGCCGTGGGTCGGCCGGCGGCTGCGCGGCCGGTCCTCCGGGGACGGCCGCGCGCAGAAGCGCCCGGTGCCCCTGAACCTGCCTCGTCCGTAGCGAGCCCCCGGCCCCGTCCGGAGGCTCGCCGCGAGCCCGCGAGCGGCAGATGGCCGCGTTCGGAGGCTCGCCGCGAGCCTGCGAGCGGTGAGGGGAGCGGGGTCCTTCTGGGGGTCGTTCTGGGGGTCCTTCAGTCCTCGGGGTCGGCGAGCTCGTCGAGCAGCGCCCCGGTCGCGAAGGCACCGGTGTCGTCGAGGTCGGTCACCCGCAGGGTCGGCTCGCTGCGCTGCTGCGGCACCGCGGGCAGCTCCCGCTCCTCGGGCAGCAGCTCTCCGGCGACGTCCTGGGCAGCCGCGTCGGTCATCTCGCCGATGAACACCTCGGCGGGGCTGGGCAGGGGAGCGGGCCGGCCGAACGCGTACCCCTGGGCCATCGCGCAGCCGTGCTCGAGCAGCCAGTGCGCCTGGTCGAGGTCCTCGATGCCCTCGGCGATCACCTGCAGCCCCATGCCGCGGCCCAGCTGGAGGAGTCCCTGCACGAGGGCGGCGGTCGCCGGCTCGGTGACGACGTCGGCCACGAACGACCGGTCGATCTTCACGGTGTGGATCGGCAGGCGGTGCAGCGCGGTGATCGCGGAGTAGCCGGTGCCGAAGTCGTCCAGCGCGAGGGTGACGCCCTGGTCGGTGACCACCGCGACGGAGTGCAGGGTGGCCTCCGCGGCGAACAGGGCGGTGGACTCGGTGATCTCCAGCTCGAGCCGGTGCGGGGCGAGACCGGACTCCGCGAGCGCCTGCGCGACCAGCTCGCTGAAGCCCTCCTCGGCCAGGTGGCGGGCGGAGACGTTGACGTGCACGCGGAGGTCCTCGGGCCAGGCGGCGGCGTCGGTGCAGGCGCGGTGCAGCACCCAGGCGCCCAGCTTGGAGGTCAGCCGGTTGTTCTCCGCGGCGTCGAGGAAGGCGCCCGGGGGCAGGAGCCCGCGGGTCGGGTGCTCCCAGCGCACCAGGGCCTCGTAGCCGAGCAGCGTCTCGTCCCGGAGGTGGACGATCGGCTGGTAGAAGAGCCGCAGCTCGTCATTGTCGAGGGCGTGCTTGAGGTCGGTCTCCAGCTGCAGCGCGTCGACGTCGTCCCGGCTGAGGGCACCCTCGTGCACCTCGATGCGGGCGCGGCTGCCGTCGGTCTTGGCGCGGGTGAGCGCGCTCTGGGCCTGGCGCAGCAGGTCGTCGGGGGTGGTGTCCGAGCCCAGCGTGAGCCCCACGCTGGCCGAGAGGCTGATCTCGCGGTCCTCGACGAGGAAGGGCTCGTCGAGGACCGCGAGCAGCCGGTCGGCGAGCGCGCGCAGGCCGTCGAGGTCTTCGACGTCCTCGGCGACGACGAGGAACTCGTCGGCACCCAGCCGCACGGCGGTGTCCTCCACCCGGGTGCTCCAGCGGAGGCGGTCGGCGACCTGGCTGAGCAGCAGGTCGCCGGCCTCGTGGCCGAGGGAGTCGTTGACCGCCTTGAACCGGTCGATGTTGAGGTGGACGAGGCCGACCTGCAGCCCCCGGCGCCGGGACAGCGCGACGGCGTGCCGCAGGCGGTCGGTCAGCGCCCGCCGGTTCGGCAGCCCCGTGAGCGGGTCGGTGAACGCCCGTCGGACCAGGTCGTCCTCGGCGCGCCGGCGGTCGGTGACGTCGACGAGGGAGAGGACGACGAACTGGGGGTCGCCGTTGTTGTGCCGGACGATCTCGTGGGACTGCACGACCCACAGCTCGGTGCCGTCGGATCGCCGGAGCCGGCGCTCCCCGTCGAGCAGGAGGTGCGGGTCGAGGTCGGCGGGCTCCTGCTGGTCCGGGACCAGGCCCAGGTCGGCGACCGGCGGGTCGTCGGGGTGGGCGAAGAGGTCGATGTGCCGGCCGGCCAGCTCCTCCGCCGTCCGCCCGGACAGGGCGCACAGCATCGGGTTGGCGACCAGGATGTGCCCGTCGAGGTCCACCAGCGCCTTCGGGATCGGCGCGGAGAGGAACAGCGCCTGGAACAGCTGGCCGCGGTCGGCGAGCAGGGTGTCGATGGCCCGCATGCGCTGCCCGGCGGCCCTGGTTCCGGCGGGCGTCCGGGGTACCTCGGAGGCGGGAGAACTCACGAGCACAGCGTCACCCATGGTGGGCGGGAAGTGACGGAACCTGGTCACGGAGAGTCGTGTTCGTGCCGTCACGGTGAGTCATTCCCCGCCGCGGCGTCGGCGTCTTGTGCCAAGGGCTGCGGCGCGGACGGGCACATCCGCACGCCGGGAACACCGCGACCTTCCCGGCTGCTCCACCCGGTCGAGACCGACGAGAGGGGAGAGCCGTGGAGAAGCGGATCGGGTTCCTGTCCTTCGGGCACTGGCAGCCCATCCCGGGATCGCGGGTGCGCACGGGGCGCGACGCCCTGGTGCAGACCGTGGAGCTGGCCGTCGCCGCCGAGGAGCTGGGAGTGGACGGCGCCTTCGTGCGCGTGCACCACTTCGCCCGTCAGCTGGCCTCGCCCTTTCCGCTGCTCGCGGCGATGGCCGCGCGCACCACCCGGATCGAGATCGGCACCGGCGTGGTCGACATGCGCTACGAGAACCCGCTGTACATGGCCGAGGAGGCCGCCGCGACCGACCTGCTCAGCGGCGGCCGGCTGCAGCTGGGCGTCAGCCGGGGATCACCGGAGACGGCGCTGCGCGGATCGGAGGCGTTCGGGTACGTGCCGCCCGACGGCGGCAGCGACGCCGACCTCGCCCGGGACAAGACCGCGCTGTTCCTCGCCGCCATCGAGGGACAGCCGGTCGTCGACGTCGATCCCCGCATGACCGGCGGGCGGTCGGGCCGTCTGGCGATCCAGCCGCAGTCCCCGGGACTGCGCGAGCGCATCTGGTGGGGGTCGGGCACCCGGGCCACGGCCGAGTGGACGGCGCGGCAGGGGTTGAACCTGATGAGCTCCACGCTGCTGGTCGAGGACACCGGCGTGCCCTTCGACGAGCTGCAGGCCGAGCAGATCGCCCGCTTCCGCACGGCCTGGGCCGAGTCGGGGTGGGACCGCCGGCCGCGCATCTCGGTCAGCCGGAGCGTGCTGCCGGTCGTCACCGACGAGGACCGGGCCTACTTCGGCGCGGAGCGCTCCGGCGAGGACCAGGTGGGCATCCTCGAGGGCGTGCGCGCCCGGTTCGGCAAGAGCTACGTGGGCGAGCCCGACGTGGTCGCCGAGGAGCTGGCCAAGGACGCCGCCGTCCGCGAGGCCGACACGCTGCTCGTCACGGTGCCCAACATGCTCGGCGTCGACTACAACGCCCACCTGCTCGAGAGCATCACGACGCACGTCGCTCCGGCGGTCGGCTGGGTCCACCCCGACCAGCGCGGAAGCTGACCCCAGCTTTCGGTACCGGAAGCTGCGCGGGAGGCCCCAGCTTTCGGTACCGAAAGCTGGGGCGCGCGGCGCGGTGTCAGTCGCGGAGGTCGAGGCCCAGATCGAGCACCGGGGCGCTGTGCGTCAGCGCGCCGACGGCCAGGAAATCCACCCCGGTCGACGCGACCTCGCGCGCCCGCTCGAGCGACAGGCCGCCACTGGCCTCCAGCCGCGCACCCGAACCGCGGGCGAGCGCCACGGCGGCCCGGGTGTCATCGAGCGAGAAGTTGTCCAGCAGCACCAGCTCGACCCCCGCGGCCAGCGCCTCCCGCACCTGGTCGAGGGTGTCGCACTCGACCTCCAGCGCCACCCCGGGCGCGTGCGCGCGGACGGCGTCGACGGCGGCGGTGATCCCCCCGGCCGCCGCGACGTGGTTGTCCTTCACCAGCGCGGTGTCGCCCAGGGCCATCCGGTGGTTGCGGCCGCCACCGCAGCGGACGGCGTACTTCTCCAGGGCGCGCAGGCCAGGGGTGGTCTTGCGGGTGTCGCGGATCGCGGCGCCCGTGCCCTCGACGGCCGCCACCCAGCGCCGGGTCAGCGTGGCCACCCCGGACAGACGCCCGATCAGGTTGAGCGCGGTGCGCTCGGCCGTGAGCAGCGACCGGGCCGGGCCGGCGACGGTGAGCGCGGCACGCCCGGGCTCCGCGGCGGCGCCGTCGGCGCTGTGCATCCGGATGGCCGTCCCCGGCCCGCCCACCAGGTCGAAGACGGCGGCGGCGACCGGCACGCCGGCCAGCACGCCGGACGTGCGCGGGACGACGTCGCCGGTCGCGTGCGCGCCCGCGGGCACGGTGGACTCGGTCGTGACGTCGGGGCCGAGGGCGAGGTCCTCCTCCAGCGCCCGCCGCACGACGCGGACCACCTCGCCCGGCACGAGTCCGGCGTCGGCCAGCATGGCCGTGAGCTCCGGCCGCAGCACCCCCTCGCCGGTCACGCGACGCCCTCGGCGACCAGTTCCCGCACCGGCTGCGTGCGGACGGACAGCCGGCCGCGCCCGTCGAGCCGGTGCACCAGCCGGACCCGCCACTCCGGGCGGCTCGCCGGCGCATCCGTGCGGCGGTGACAGCCGCGGCTCTCCGGACGGGCCAGGCCCGCGGTGGCCAGCAGCGTGGCGACCGTGTGCAGGGCGGTCGCCTCGACCGCCGCCGCGTCCAGCGGCAGGTCCGGTGCGGTCCGGCGGGCCGACGCCAGCACCTCGACCAGCCGGCCCAGCCCCGTGGCGTCCCGGAGCACCCCGGCGTGCCGGGTGGTGGCCGCGGTGATCGTCCCTCGGGCGGCCGGGTCGATGGCGCCGCCCCCGTCCGGCTCGACCGGGACGCCGGCAGGCGGCAGCTCTCCGGCGAGCAGCGCGGCGCAGCGCCGGGCGGCGACGAGTCCCTCCGGAATCGAGTTGGAGGCCAGCCGGTTGGCCCCCTGCACGCCGGTGCAGGCGACCTCACCGACGGCGAAGAGACCGGCCACCGAGGTGCGCCCGTCCAGGTCGGCGAGCACCCCGCCGCAGGCGTAGTGCGCGGCCGGGACCACCGGCACCGGCTCGCGCGTCAGGTCGTATCCCGCCTCCCGGCACGCCCGCGCGATGCCGGGGAACCGGCCGGTCAGGAAGTCCGCCCCCAGGTGGGTCGCGTCCAGGAAGGCGGAGTCCTCGCCGGTGTCGCGCAGGCGGGCCGCGATCGTCGCCGCGACGACGTCGCGCGGGGCGAGGTCGGCGAGCGGGTGCGCTCCGGCCATGATCCGCCGTCCGGACCGGTCGACGAGGACGGCGCCCTCGCCCCGCACCGCCTCGGACACCAGCGCCTGCTGGCCGTGGGCCCGCCGCCCGGTCCAGAGGACAGTCGGGTGGAACTGCACCATCTCCACGTCGGCGACCTCGGCGCCCGCCCGGAGGGCCAGCGCCAGCCCGTCGCCGGTGGCGCCGTCGGGATTGCTGGTCGCGGCGTACACCTGCCCGTACCCACCGGTGGCCAGGACGACGGCCCGCGCGCGCAGGTCTCCGGCGTCGACCAGGTCGCCGTCGTCGATGCGCGCGACCCGCAGGCCGGCGACCCGGCCGTCCGCCGTGCGGAGGGCCTCGAGGGCGGCGGTCCGTTCCAGCACCTCGATGCCGCGGGCGCGCAGCGCCGATCCGAGGGTGCGCGTGACCTCCGCTCCGCTCGCGTCGCCGCCCGCGTGCACGATCCGGTCGCGGCTGTGGCCGCCCTCCCGGGTCAGCGCCGGCCGGCCGTGCGGGTCGAGGTCGAGCTGGGCGCCCAGCGCCTGCAGCATCCCCACGGCGGCCGGCGCCTCGTCGACCAGTGTGCGGACGGCGTCCTCGTCGCAGAGGCCCGCGCCGGCGACGAGGGTGTCCCGCAGGTGCAGCTCGGGATCGTCGTCGGGTCCGAGCACGGCGGCCAGGCCGCCCTGCGCCCAGGCCGTGCTGCCCTCACCGAGGGCGCCCTTGGTGACCACGGTGACCGCGCGGCCGGCGTCGGCGAGCGCGACCGCCGTCATCAGCCCGGCCGCACCGCCGCCCACGACGACGACGTCGGTCCAGCGGCTCCAGCCGGCCGCGGGCAACCGCAGCGCCGGCACGATCGGGGACAGGCTCGCGCGCACGTCATTCACCGACCGGCGACGGCGTGCCGATGGCGACCATGGCCTCGACCGCCGCCCGCGCCCGCGCGGCCACCACGGGGTCGACGGTGACCTCGTCGCGCCCCTCGCGCAGCGCCCGCAGCAGCTTCTCGGGCGTCGACATCTTCATGTACGGGCAGGCCGCCCGGGCGTTCACCGGCTCGAACGACGTGGCCGGGTTGGCCTGGCGCAGCTGGTGGAGCATGCCGATCTCGGTGGCGACGAGCACCCGCTGCGCCGTCGTCCGCCGGGCCTGGTCGAGCATCCCGCCGGTGGAGAGCACGTGCACCCGCTCGGTGGGCAGCTGCCCGTCCGACACCATCCACAGCGCGCTGGTCGCGCAGCCGCACTCGGGGTGCACGAGCAGCTCGGCGTCGGGCGCCGCTTCCACGCTGGCGCGCAGGTCGGTGGGGGAGATGCCGGCGTGCACGTGGCACTCGCCCATCCAGATGCGCATGTTCGGCCGGCCGGTGACCCGCTGGACGTGGGCGCCGAGGAACTGGTCGGGCAGGAAGAGGACCTCGCGGTGGGCGGGGATCGACTCGACGACCTCCACCGCGTTGGACGACGTGCAGCAGATGTCGGTCTCGGCCTTCACCTCGGCGGAGGTGTTGACGTAGGAGACGACGACCGCGCCGGGGTGCTCGGCCTTCCAGGCGCGCAGCTGTTCGGCGGTGATCGTGTCGGCGAGGGAGCAGCCCGCGGCGGCGTCGGGGACCAGCACGGTCTTCTCCGGCGCGAGGATCTTCGCCGTCTCGGCCATGAAGTGGACGCCGGCGAACACGATGGTGGACGCGTCGCTGGCCGCCGCGAGCCGCGAGAGGGCGAGCGAGTCGCCCACGTGGTCGGCGACGTCCTGGATCTCCGGTGCCTGGTAGTTGTGCGCCAGGAGGACGGCGTCCCGCTCGCGGGCGAGCCGGCGGACCTCGTCGCGCCAGGCCTCCCACTGGTCACGCGTCCAGTCGGCAGCAGTCGGGGCGGGCAGCGTCGCAGTCACCGGGACCTCCGGGAGGGTGGGTTTCGTACTGGCAGGCGAAAACCTCGGTGGCAGACCATAGCATTCGGGTCGTGCCCTCTGTGTGGTCCTCGCCGGACCGGCCCGCCTATCCGCACCACGCCCTCGCGGCGGTGCTGCAGGTCAGGGCCGCCCGGCTGCACGTGATGCTCTGGCGCCGGGAGAACGAGCCCTTCGCCGGCGCGTGGGCCCTGCCCGGCGGGCCGCTGCTGCCCGACGAGCGGCTGGGTGCCTCGGTGGCCCGCCAGCTGGCGTCGAAGGTCGAGGTGACGCACCTCGCGCACCTCGAGCAGCTGGAGACGCGCAGCGACCCGGAGCGCGATCCGCGCGGCCGGACGGTGGCCACCGCCTACCTGGGGCTGATCCCGTCGGACGTGGACCCGGCGCTACCCGAGGACACCGGCTGGCACCCCGTCGACCGCCTGCCGCCGACGGCCTTCGACCACGGTTCGATCGTGGCCTCGGCGCTGTTGCGGCTGCGGGCCAAGCTGTCCTACACCAACGTCGGGTACGCCCTGGCCCCGCCCACGTTCACCGTCGCCGAGCTGCGCGACATCTACGTCGCCGCGCTCGGCTACGACGTGACGGCGACCAACCTGCAGCGGGTGCTGCTGCGCCGCGGGGTGCTGGAGGCGACCGGCGACATGGCGTCGCCCGGCCGGGCCGGGGGGCGCCCCGCGATGCTCTACCGCTTCGCGTCCACGGCCCTGGAGGTGACCGACCCCTTCGCGGTCCTGCGGCCCCCGTCGGAGCGCCACGGGTCGGGCCGCCGACCTCAGGCCGCGAACATCCCGTAGGTCAGCCGCCGCAGCAGCA
The DNA here is from genome assembly GCF_042682525.1 of Blastococcus deserti. Classification (NCBI taxonomy): domain Bacteria; kingdom Bacillati; phylum Actinomycetota; class Actinomycetes; order Geodermatophilales; family Geodermatophilaceae; genus Blastococcus; species Blastococcus deserti. Next base: position 250,754 of record NZ_JBHUHP010000016.1, on the reverse strand, counting down.
CGACAGTGAGCATGCCCGCGGCGAGGACGACGGCGGCCCGTACGACGCGGGCAGCCGCGACCAGGGGTGCCCGGCACGAGGAGCACGGGCCGGGCACCCGGGCGCACCGGACGTGCCCCGAGATCGACCGGCTGAACACCGGCGCGGCCCACAGCGCGGTCGCCAGGGCGGCGGGGGCCACCGGCCAGCGCCCGCGCGCCCCGCGCCAGAGCAGCATCACGAGCACGCCCAGGGTGACCACGGTGAGGAGGTCCAGGAGCACACCCTCGGCCAGACCGGGAAGGGTGTCGACGCCGCCGACCGCCGTCGTCACCGCCGTCCAGAGGGGTGGCGATCTCCCGCCCCAGCCCTCCTGGGCGGTACTCGACCGGGCGGACGGTCGGCGGGATCGTCACCGACGGTCACCTCCGAGAGCAGGATCCGCGTCGTGGGGGAGAGGCGTTACCGGGCGGCCGGCCGGAAGGTCGTCGCGTCACTGGGGACCGTCGCGGCGGCGGCCGGCCTCATCGCCTTCGTGCACCTCATCGCCTTCGTGCACCTCGGCGCCTTCGACGGCCGCAGTGCTCCGTTCCCGCACTCGGTGGTCACGACCGCCCGCTGAGACGGCGTCCGCGGGGCTACGGCGCCGTGCCCGTGCCGGTCAGTGCCACACGGTGCGGGCCGGCCTGGACATTGGCCTCGAACTCCAGGCTCGCCGTCCGCTCGCCTTCCGCGCCCGGCGTGAACGCGACCTGCAGCAACCGCGTGCCCCCGGGCGGGAGCACGGCTCCGTCCGCTGTCGCGAGGGGGCGAAGTCCGAGGCGTTCGTGCCCCGCAGCACCGTGTTGCGTGGCGTGAGCGGCCAGGTCCCGGAGTTGGTCAGGGTGATCGCCATCGGCGGGGCGGACCTCCCCACGGCCGTCGGGGGGAACGTCACGGCCGCCGGGTCCAGAGCGACCGCCGGCGCAGCGCCGATGCCGTGCAGGCTCGCGATGCCCTCGTGACCGCCGGCCGTGGCCACGATGCGGCCCGTCCGCGGCCCGGTGGTCGAGGCCTGGTGGAGGTCGGTCGTGCTGCCGACCAGACCGGTGCCGAAGTCGGTGTGGGGCGGGTCGAAGGCCGGGTCCGCCCCGACGCCGGTGGCCACGAGCTCGACGACGCGGCGTCCCCGCCCGCCGCGTCGATCCGCAGCTGCGCGGTGCGGCGGCCCACGGCCGACGGAGTTGCCTCGAGGTCGATGCCGCAGCCGGCGCCGACCGCGAGGGTCGTCTGGGGGAGGCAGTCGCCCCCGCGGACGGCGAAGTCGGTGGCGTGGGGACCCCCGATCTCGACGTCCGCGACCACGAGGGGGGCGCTGCCGTTGTTGACGAGCGTCACCCGGCTGGGGCCGCTGCGGCCGCCCACGGGTCCCGGCGCGAAGGCCAGCACGGTCGGGTGGACGTGGAAGAACTTCGCCGGCGCAGTCGGATCGTCCTGCACCGCGCGCCGCGCGTCGGTGAGCGCGCCGTCCAGCACGTAGCGCAGCGGCGACTTGAGCTGGGACAGGCTGACGAGCCGGTCCTTCGCGACCGCGACGTCCTCGAACGCGTGCTACTGCCGACGGCGTAGCGGGAGGCATACGTGTCGTCATGCCATGGGTGTGCGCCGCACTCCGCCTGGCCTTACCAAGAGGATTGCTCGTAGGTTGACCCTGATTCGCTGCGGTGACGCAGGCCGGAGTCGACTGACCTAGTATCCCCGCGTCATGCCCAGCAGACGTCTGGTCGGAGATGGGACGCGGGTCAACCTACCGAAATTTATCCGGTCAACTACCAGACACGGATGCCGATGAGTGTACGACCTTGTCCACCACACCGGCCTTGTCGGTAACCTGGGGATATAAGATCCCAAGAAGTGCAAGGGGAGAGTGCGTTACGGCTGCGGCGCCAGCGATCAATGCCTCGTCCCCGTACTTGTGAACCGCTTCTGGAGAGCAATACACAATCGTGGGGAGGTCTAGTCGTGGATCACTCTTCACCTGCCGGAGCAGCTCGAGCCCCGCCCTTGGATGCACATGACCACCCTCCTCGCGCTCCATGTCAGTGATGAGCAAGTCGTAGTCCCCGTGCACCAGCTTGCGCAATCCGTCGTTCGTGGTTGATGCCTGCTCCACGATGATCCCGCAGTCCTTAAGCCTCCCCACCTCGAAGGTGTTGTACTGAGGTCGATCATCGACCCAGAGTATTCGGCTCCCGCGCGCAATCTGGATCGGCGTAGACGCGGCCGGTGGCAGCTCTCCTGAGCCACGTTGACTGCCTGCGATCTGTTGATTCTGTAGATCAGAAACTTGCTTTGCGACACTTTCGAGGGTTAGTTCCATGGAGCCATACTTGAACGTGACCGGATCCCTTTTAAGGCGATCCCTCAAGATCGGCCACGCCAGGGCCAGCGCTAGGACTACGATCACCGGCCAGGCAATCGCGGCTATGGACTTGATCAGCTGCGCCGCATGATCCATCTCGGCCTCCTGACGGGCTGTCGACGATACTCTCAGCGCGGCGCGGCGTCACCTCATCTGGTGCGGGGACGTCTTTCCGACATTCGTTGTTGAGGGGGCGTCGCTTTCCGCACAGTAAACTGAAAGGCCGTGGGTCGGTGACATACCCAGTAGATTGCCGGTAGGTTGACCCGCGTCCCCTCTCCCACCAGATGTTTCTGGGCAGCACCAAGTCGAAGTCGTCGCACCGCCGTCTGCCGCTGCCCGGCACCCTGGCGCCCGGCTGCGCCGCCGGGCCGAGCAGACCGGGGCGCTCGGCTACGTGGTGGCCTCGCCGCACCTGATCGACACCGAACGGCCCCGAGGTCAGTCCAACTGCGCCAAGGCCCTGGCCGCCTGTTCGCCGACGCCGGAATGTCCTGGGCGACGCCGCACACCTTCCGCCGCACCCTCGCGGCTGCACGAGGCGGGCGTCCCCCTGGTCCAGATCGCCGACCAGCTGGGGCACGCCGATCCGGCGATGACCGCCCGGGTCTACCTCCGGCGCGACCTCATGGGCGGCCAGCAGTCGGTGGCCGACGCCCTTGACGGGTAACAATTTCGGTAACCGGCGGTCACAGCGCCGGGCGGGCCGACGAAAGCTCAGGTCAGCTCCCCGGTAGGCGCGCCCGGCAGGACTCGAACCTGCGACCAAGTGCTTAGAAGGCACCTGCTCTATCCGCTGAGCTACGGGCGCTCGGCTGCCGATCATCGCATCGGCGGGCGGCGCCGGGTCGGCAGGCGGCGGCGTGGTCATGCGCGCGGGTGAGCGGGAGATCCGCCGTCCACAGGGCGGAGGGCCGTCCACAGATCGCCCGGTCGGGTGCTCCCGCGCACCGGGCGCCGTCAAGGTTTGCACAGGCCGGCACCTCGCCGGTCGCGCCGTACGGCGCCACAGCCCTGAGGAGCACCGTGAACGACACCATCGTCACCGTCGTCGGCAATGTCGTCGACTCACCGCGACGCGTCAGCCTGCAGAACGGCGCGGTCACCAACTTCCGGATGGCCTCGACCGCCCGCCGGTTCGACGCCGCCCGCGAGGAGTTCGTCGACTCCGGCACGTTCTGGGTCGACGTCGAGTGCTGGAACGGCCTGAGCAGCAACGTCTCCGGCAGCGTCAGCAAGGGCGATCCGGTCATCGTCCACGGCGCACTCACCACGCACAGCTGGGAGACCGACAACGGCCGGCGCAGCACCCCGCGGATCAGGGCCTTCGCCGTGGGGCCGAACCTCGCGCGGGGGACGGCGGTCTTCAAGCGGGACCGGTTCGGTCGCAGCGCTGAGCCAGCCGACGCGACAGCGAGAGGACCCCTGTCCCCGGCTCTCGGCGACGACACGCGGGACGACTTCGCGTCCGAGGAACTGCTCGCGGGGCGGGACTACGTGGGCGATCCCGAGACGTTGGACGACATGAACCCCGCCGATCTCTCCGCGGAGCCTGCGCACGCCTAGTTGCCCCGGGCTGGGAGGATCGGAGGCGAGAACGCACGGGGTGGGGCCGCGCACCGGCGGCCCCGCCCACGCTCGTGAGACGACGGAAGGCTCGGCAAGCCCAGTGGCTCAGTACATCTACTCCATGGTCCGTGCCCGCAAGGCGCACGGCGACAAGGTGATCCTCGACGACGTCACCCTGGCGTTCCTCCCCGGCGCCAAGATCGGCGTCGTCGGGCCGAACGGCGCCGGTAAGTCGACCGTCCTCCAGATCATGGCGGGCATGCAGCAGCCCTCCAACGGCGAGGCGACGCTGGCGCCCGACGCGACGGTCGGCATCCTGCTGCAGGAGCCGCCGCTGAACGAGGAGCTCGACGTGCGCGGCAACGTCGAGGAGGCGGTCAAGCCGCTGCGCGACGCGCTGACCCGCTTCGAGGAGGTCAGCGCGGCGATGGGCGAGCCCGACGCCGACTTCGACAGACTGCTGGCCGAGCAGGGCGAGCTCATGGAGATCATCGAGAACGCCGACGGCTGGGAGCTCGACGCCCGCATCGAGCAGGCCATGGACGCGCTGCGCTGCCCGCCCGGCGACGCCGACGTCACCGTCCTCTCCGGTGGCGAGCGCCGCCGCGTCGCCCTGTGCAAGCTGCTGCTCGAGGCGCCCGACCTGCTGCTGCTCGACGAGCCCACCAACCACCTCGACGCCGAGAGCGTGGCCTGGCTGGAGCAGCACCTGGAGAAGTACGCCGGCACCGTCGTGGCCGTCACCCACGACCGGTACTTCCTCGACAACGTCGCCCAGTGGATCCTCGAGCTCGACCGCGGCCGGGCCTACCCCTACGAGGGCAACTACTCCACCTACCTGGAGACCAAGGCCGCCCGCCTCAAGGTCGAGGGCGCCAAGGACGCCAAGCGGCAGAAGCGCCTCAAGGACGAGCTGGAGTGGGTCCGCTCCGGCGCCAAGGCCCGCCAGGCCAAGAGCAAGGCCCGGCTGGCGCGGTACGAGGAGATGGCCGCCGAGGCCGAGAAGTACCGCAAGCTGGACTTCGAGGAGATCCAGATCCCGCCGGGCCCGCGCCTGGGCAACGTCGTCGTCGAGACGAGGAACCTGACCAAGGGCTTCGGCGACCGGATGCTGATCGACGACCTGTCGTTCACCCTGCCGCGCAACGGCATCGTCGGCGTCGTCGGCCCGAACGGGGCCGGCAAGACGACGCTGTTCAAGATGCTGGTCGGCGAGGAGAAGCCCGACGACGGCGAGATCAAGGTCGGCGACACGGTCAAGATCTCCTACGTCGAGCAGAGCCGCAGCGGCATCGACCCGAAGAAGACGCTGTGGGAGGTCGTCTCCGACGGCCTCGACCACATCAAGGTCGGCAACGTCGAGATGCCCTCGCGCGCCTACGTCGCCGCCTTCGGGTTCAAGGGCCCCGACCAGCAGAAGCCTGCCGGTGTCCTGTCCGGTGGCGAGCGGAACCGCCTCAACCTCGCGTTGACCCTCAAGCAGGGCGGCAACCTTCTCCTCCTCGACGAGCCGACCAACGACCTCGACGTGGAGACGCTGAGCAGCCTCGAGGGCGCGCTCGAGGAGTTCCCCGGCTGCGCCGTCGTCGTCAGCCACGACCGGTGGTTCCTCGACCGGGTGGCGACGCACATCCTCGCCTACGAGGGCGAGTCGAAGTGGTTCTGGTTCGAGGGCAACTTCGCCGACTACGAGAAGAACAAGGTCGAGCGGCTCGGCGCCGAGGCGGCCCGCCCGCACCGCGCGACGTACCGCAAGCTGACCCGCGACTGAACACCGATCCCGTCCTGCTGTCCCGGCACGCTCGGGACGAGCCCCCGACGGGGCCGACGG